>NZ_CAJYBT010000016.1 GCF_913064665.1 uncultured Thioclava sp. | reverse complement strand
ACGCCCACGATCTCGATCGGCAGCGCGCCGATGCGCCAGCGATAGAGCAGATCATTCAGGCAATGGCCGAAATTCGACACCATCAGGATGACCTTCACCTTGTGGCTCGCATCGCGCACCGCCCAATCCATCTCGAAACGCTCGGCCAGCGGGGTGAAGGCGGCACGGATTGCCTCGGCCGCGACGCCTTTTTCGGACACGAAACTGACGCGCATGAAAAACTGCCCCGTCTTGGGATCGTCGTATTGATGCGAGTCGGTGATGTTACAGCCCTGATCGGCCAGCACATTCGCGATGCCCGCAACGATGCCGCGCGTCGAGGGACAGGCCACGGTGAGAACATAGGCGGTCTGGGTCATGGGGGCGGTCCTTTCACAATCTGCGCAAATCTCTAGCGCGCAGAGGTTGCAGCCACAATCGGGGTTTCGCACCCCCTTGGCTGAGGGGAATACGACCGCGCGGCACTAAAAAGCGGCGCGCGGGGCGCGGGGCGCGTTTTGACCTGCGGGCCTTGCCGCCATATCTATGAGAAAGCAAACGGAGGTGAAAGATGGCAGGCGGCTGGGCAAAAGACGGCGCGGTGAGCGAGCAGATCGAAGCCTCGATCAATGACGAATTGGCGCGCCTCAAGGCGCAGCGCGGCCCCGTGGGCGACAGCTTGGCCTATTGCGCCGAATGCGGCGAAGAGATCCCCGAGGCCCGACGCGTCGCCATTCCCGGCGTCAAGCTATGCGTGGACTGCGCCAGCGAACGCGATGCGAAAAATCGCGGGCGTGGCGGGATCAACCGGCGGGGATCGAAAGACAGCCAGTTGAAATAGGCCTAGATTTTGCAGGAAAGGGCCGCGTCGAAGGCAGCGGGCGATGTATCGGTCCCAAGCTCTCGACGCGTCACGCGCCCATCAGGGCTCTGCCGCAAAGCAACAAGGCGCGACCAGTCGAAACTTGCCACGATCATTTCGGGCTGTTGCGCGCAATCGCGTAGACCGCCCAGCGCATGATCGGCTCCGTAATGGTGGTTGGAGACATCCCCACCGCGCCCCACTTCGGTCAGCTTCCCGCGCCCGTAGCGATAGATCACCAGCTTGCCCAGCCGATGGGGCGCATCGATCAGCGCGATCTCAGGACGCCCGTCGCCATCCAGATCGCCCGCGCCAATGACGGACAGCCAGTGATTGCGCTCGCCCACGAACGGTCCATCAACGGCCAGAACCGGTTTGCCATTGCCCAAGGTCAGCACAACCAACCGCGATCCCTGCGACAGACTTGACTGCACCACGATGATTTCGGGCACGCCGTCCCCATCGAGATCCATCACGCGCGGCGCGGTGTCTTCCCAGACAAGATCAGGGCCAAGCGTGAGGTCATAGGTCAAATTCGTCGCGCCGGAGAACAGACCTTTGCCGTCCCCCGTCGAACGGCGCACGGTGATGCGCAAACTCTCAAATTCATGCCCCGGCCCAAGCGCGCCGTGCCCGTAACGCTCGGTGGGATTGGCAAAATGCGCGGTAGCGGACAACTCCGCATACGCAGGAAAAGCAGCGGCGATCAGCGCAAGCGCCAGGATCGCCGCCGCGCGCATCAGATTTGCTTTTCGGGGATATTGACGATCAGCCCGTCCAGCGCGTCGGTGACCTTGATCTGACAGGTCAGGCGCGATTTCATCGGATCGGGATTCCATGCGAAATCGAGCATATCCTCTTCCATGGAATCCTTGGCGGGCAGCTTGTCGACCCAATCCTGATCGACATAAACATGGCAGGTCGAGCAGGCACAGGCGCCGCCGCAATCTGCATCAATGCCGGGCACGCCATTGTCGCGCGCGCCTTCCATAACGGTCATGCCGGGCTTTACCTCGATCTCGTGACGGGTGCCGGTATGTTCGATATAGGTGATCTTTGCCATGTTAGCAGGCCTCTTTGTCGTTGATTGCTCTGCCCGAAATACGACCGGGCGTCCTTCGATCTAAGGTGCTTTGCCCAGTTTGACCAGAGGGCGATGGCTGCGCGCGCGGGAAGCGGCGCGTTCACGGGGGATTGCCGCGCGCGCCCAGTCTTGTAGTCTCGCGCGCAAGTTGACGGAGGTCGCATCGGTGCATCACAGACTTAGTTACGGCGTGAAAGCTGCCCTGCTGATGGCGGCGCTGACGCTCGCGGGCTGTCAGCAGACCTCTTCCGGCGCGCCCAAACGTCCGCCGCCCAAAAGCCTGCTTTCCGAGATCTCCGCCAAGGCCCCCGCGCCCGATTCCAAGAATTGTTACGCCCAGATCAACACCCCCGCGCAGGTCGAAACCGTGACCGATCAGGTGCAGGTCGTGCCCGAGCAGCGCGATCCGAAAACCGGCGCAATCACCCAGCCCGCAATCTATCGTGAGATGAGCGCGCAGCGCATGATCGAGGCTGGCAAGCCGCGCTATTTCCGCGCCATGTGCTCGTCTGATCTGACGCCGGGATTCGTGGCAATGGTGCAGCGGGCCTTGGCGGCGCGGGGCCTGTATCATGGCCGCGCCGATGGCAAGCTGGACCCTGCCACCGGGCGCGCGATTACCGCCTATCAGGGGCCGCGCGGGCTGGATAGCCCGACGCTGAGTTTGCGCGCGGCGCAGGAATTGGGTTTGTATATCTACACGCCCTAACCCCCCTCATGAAGATGATGACGATTTCTGGGGCCGCCGCGTCGGTTGCGGGCTTTGCTGTTGCGCGCGCACGCCCTAGAACAGGGGCAAGTCCCGGGACAGACCCGGACGAGACCGGGCAGGAGCGCGACATGACCGATGATGTACAGGTGATCTTTACCCCCTCGGGCAAGCGGGGCCGCGTGGCGCGCGGCACGCCGGTTTTGGCGGCGGCGCGCAAACTGGGTGTCGATCTGGATTCGGTGTGCGGCGGGCGCGGGATTTGTTCCAAATGCCAATGCTCGCCCGGTTATGGTGATTTCCCCAAGCACGGGCTGCATGTGGACGCAGATGCGCTCTCGCCGATCAATTCGGTTGAAGAGCGTTACGACCGGGTGCGCGGGTTGAAACCGGGACGGCGCTTGGGCTGTCAGGCCGAGATCATGGGCGATGTCGTGATCGACGTGCCCCCCGAAAGTCAGGTCCACAAGCAGGTGGTGCGCAAGGCGGCGTCTGAGCGCGTGATGGAAATGGACCCGGCCACGCGCGCCTGTTTCATCGAGGTGGCCGAACCTGACATGCACGCTCCCGAGGGCGATTTTCAACGTCTGGCCCATGCGCTGGAAAGCCAGTGGGGGATTGCGGGGCTGCGCGCGGATCGCGAGATGCTGCGCGCGCTTCAGCCCGTGCTGCGCAAGGGAGGCTGGAAGGTTACCGTTGCCGTGCACGATCAAGGCGACGGGCCGCGTCTGACGGCGCTCTATCCCGGCCTGCGCGAGACCTCGCTTTACGGGATCGCGATTGATCTGGGATCGACCACGATCGCGGGGCATCTGGTGTCTTTGGATGACGGCCGAGTGCTAGCCAGCGCGGGGCAAATGAACCCGCAGATCCGCTTTGGCGAAGATCTGATGAGCCGGGTGTCCTATGTGATGATGAACCCCGGCGGCGATGTGGAGATGACACAGGTCGTGCGCGACGCGATGGGCGAGCTGGCGCGCGAACTGGCAGCCGAGGCCGGGATCGACACAGGCGAGATCGTCGAGGCGACGGTGGTGTGCAATCCAGTGATGCACCATCTGCTGCTGGGGATTGATCCGGTCGAATTGGGTCAGGCGCCCTTTGCGCTGGCAACGTCAGACAGCATGGACCTGCCCGCGCGCGAGTTGGGCTTTGATGCAGCGCCCGGTGCGCGCGTCTATATCCTGCCGCTGATCGCGGGCCATGTGGGGGCAGATGCCGCCGCCGTGGCACTGTCCGAGGCCCCGGAATCCCGCGAGGATCTGTCGCTGATCGTTGATGTTGGCACCAATGCCGAGATCTTGCTGGGCAATTCGACCCGCGTGCTGGCCTGCTCCTCGCCCACTGGCCCCGCCTTTGAGGGCGCGCAGATTTCCAGCGGTCAACGCGCCGCCCCCGGTGCGATTGAGCGCATCGAGATCGACCCCGAAACGAAAGAGCCGCGCTTTAAGATTATCGGCAGCGATCTATGGTCCACCGATCCCGATTTTGGCACGCCCCAGATCACCGGGATTTGCGGCTCGGGCATCATCGAGGCCGTCGCCGAAATGCGCATGGCGGGGATCGTGGATGCATCAGGGCTGATCGGATCGGCGGCGCAGGTGGGCAGCGCGCGCTGCTTGCCCAATGGGCGCACCCATGAATATCTGATCCATGACGCCAGCCCCGACGGCCCGCGCATCACCGTAACCCAAGGCGACATCCGCGCCATTCAACTTGCGAAATCCGCGCTTTATGCGGGCGCGCGGCTGTTGATGGATGAGATGGGGGTGGATGTGGTCGACCGTGTGGTTCTGGCGGGGGCGTTTGGGGCCCATATCAGCCCGAAACACGCGATGGTGCTAGGCATGATTCCGGATGCACCGCTAAGCGCGGTTAGTTCGGCGGGCAATGCGGCGGGAACGGGCGCGCGCATGGCGCTGTGTTCGGTGAAGGCGAGGCGCGCGATTGAGGCGCAGGTGAAACGCATCACCAAGGTCGAAACCGCGATTGAGCCGCGCTTTCAAGAGCATTTCGTCGCCGCCAACGCCCTGCCCCACGCCACCGCGCCTTTCCCTGAACTGCGCAAGATCGCGCCCCTGCCCGATGTGAGTTTCAACACCGGGGGATCAGGCGACGAGGGTGGTGGCAGGCGGCGCAGACGACGCGGCTGATCGCGCAGAGGGGGGCGCTGCCCCCGCCCTGCGGGCCCCCCGGAGTATTTCTGGCTAGATGAATGTGAAAGTGGGGCTTGCGAAGCTTCTCACGTCTTCGTGATGTTCGCAAAGTGATCAGCTTTGGCAGGAGGTCTCGTAACCCTAGCATCACGGCGGGAATGATCCTGCCTCATACTAGGGAGAGACCTATGACCAATATGTTCCGCAAATTCGCAGCCCCGATGATTGCCGCCTCGATTGCGCTGGCCGCCCCGGCTTTCGCAGAAAACATGAACCCGATGGTGGGCGGTGCGGAAATGTTCGCCAACAAACCGATTGCGGCGAATGCCTCGGCGGCGCCGAACCTCACCACGCTGGTGGCGGCGGTCAAAGCTGCTGGTCTTGTTGACACGCTGGCAGGCCCTGGCCCGTTCACCGTCTTCGCGCCGACCAATGCTGCCTTTGACAAGCTGCCCGCCGGCACTGTTGCCAATCTCGTGAAGCCCGAGAACAAAGAGATGCTGACCCACATCCTGACCTGCCACGTCGCAAAAGGTGTGATCACCGCTGAGAACATCGTCAAAACCATCGAGATGGGCAAAGGCAAAGCCACCATCGAAACGCTGGGCGGGTGCAACCTGACCGCGATGATGAAAGACGGCAAGGTGATGCTGAAGGATCCCAAGGGCGATATTGCCACCGTTGAGGTCGCTGATGTCAAACAATCCAACGGCATGGTCCATGTCATCGACACCGTGATGCTACCCAAGATGTAAGTTGCCCTCCTCAGGCTGACATCTTGCGCCCGGATGGCCCCATTGCCGTCCGGGCGTTTTGCTGCGCGATCCCCCTTGACCGGGGCGCGCGGCTGTCATACCTGTCTCGCGCGCCATGCGGGTATGATGTAATGGTAGCCTGTCAGCTTCCCAAGCTGAACGCGCGGGTTCGATTCCCGCTACCCGCTCCAAGCGAATCAACGACATACACGGCTGATTTATATGCACAAATCAGCTTTCTCGCTTACTTTTCTGGTTTTGATCGGGGACGGCGTCGGGGGCCATTTCGGGAAGTGAAGCGACCTTTTCTTCCGAAGAGTTCCGACGAAAGTCCCAAAGCATGGGCTTGTTTCCTCAAGATTCGTCTCTGCCGCCCCAACAGATGACAATCACGACGGCTCGCGCCGAAATTCGACCGGGCGCATCGCCCCTGTCGCAGGCTTTCGACCTCACGTGGGGAACTGATATTCGCGCTAGAGCAGCATTGCCGTAAATTCTGGTCCGTTTTTCCCACAGCAGGATCATTCTTAGGCAAGATATGCGCCGTGTCAGGGATATCCCGCACCGTTCGAGCTATCGGTGCGCAAAGCGGAGTTGCTTTGAACGCCCGTGAGGGGACAAAGCTCATTGCCTAATAAAATACGTCAAGCCGGCGAGCACCTTGATCGCGATGATAATCTTCATCACATATCGGGTCATATGGATCGCCCGAGATGTTCTAGCAGCGTCCTTGATAAGGCCGTCTGCAGGAATATGAGTGGCCAGCCTCTTTAGCCTCAGCAGCCTCAAGGTCGACTTTGGGAGCGATATCCTTTCGTTGCAACTCCGTGATAGAAAAAACGGACCGGCTTCGCGCTCAGGTTTTCGAAGCCATTTGAGCAATTTCTGCTGCAGCCGCCCTCCGTTGTTCATCAGAAAAAGGGGCTTGCTCTGAGCAGAACCCAACAGCGCCATTCCATGCAGGAGCATGACCAGAAGCTCAGGGTCGATTATCGGCTCGGAGACGACACGCTGAGACTTGAAATGGAAGACGTGACCGCGTCGTGAAGGACGCCTTCGGGGGTGTCCAGGGTTCCGATCAGGTTCGAGCGCGGAAACGCGGCATCGCCCCATCGCAGGTCTCAACAAGCGTCATCCCGATGACGAAGGGCATCCGACCGGGCAGCGCTCGCATGTTCACCGAGGATGGCGCATGAGGATGGCTCGTGCACAGCGAAACATGTCAGCCGACTTGGGGAGCGTCTCTCCCTATAGGGGCCCAAAAGCGGATCGATTTTGGGCCCCTATGCCTCCAATAGTGATGGGCGCTTTGCATGCCAGTCACACTTAAAGCGCTCTCTCGAGCCTTCGCGCTATTCAGCGACCAACTCGCCGCTTTCGATTTGCTCGCGCTCAATCGATTCAAACAGCGCCTTGAAGTTGCCCTCGCCAAAGCCGTCATCGCCTTTGCGCTGAATGAACTCAAAGAAGATCGGTCCGATCACCGTTTTCGAGAAAATCTGCAGCAGAATCTTTGTCTCACCGCCCCCCAGCACGCCTTCCCCGTCGATCAGGATGCCGTGTTTCATCATCCGATCAACCGGCTCTTCATGCCCCGTCACCCGGTCATAGCTCAGGTCGTAATAGGTCTTGGGCGGTGCGGGCATGTAGCGAATACCGCGCTCGGCGATCGCATCGGTGCTGGCGTAAATATCCTCAGACCCGACTGCGATATGCTGAATCCCCTCGCCCTTATACTTCTTGAGATAGGATACGATCTGACCGGTTTCGCCGCGATCTTCGTTGATCGGGATGCGGATACGCCCACAAGGCGACGTCAACGCACGCGAAAACAGCCCGGTAAATTTGCCCTCGATGTCGAAAAACCGGATTTCGCGAAAGTTGAACAGATCGCCGTAGAAGTGGAACCACTTGTCCATGTTACCCTTGAAGACGTTGTGGGTCAGGTGATCGAGATAGTAAAACCCAACGCCCTTCGGCTTTGACGTCTTCAGCCAGTTGAATTCCTCATTATAGGGCGAGGTGGCGTAATACTGATCGGTGAAATAGATCAAGCTGCCACCGATGCCGCGAATGGCGGGCCATTCCAGCGTTTTGTCAGCGCCCTCATAAGGCTCTGCGCCCATCTTCACCGCATGATCGAACGCGTGCTGCGCATCCACCACGCGCCAGCCCATTGCCGGTGCGCAGGGGCCATGTTCGTCCACAAAGCGCGCAGCAAAGCTGTCGGGATCTGCGTTGATGATGTAGGTGATATCGCCCTGCTGCCAAAGCTCGACCGGTTTGGCTTTATGCGTAGCCACATGTTCATAGCCCATCTTGGCGAACAAATCGCGCAGCTCCTGCGGGTCGGGATGGGCGAATTCGACGAATTCAAACCCGTCGGTGCCGGCGGGGTTTTCATCAGAAATTTTGGCTTGCGGGGCATCGTGCGGAAATGGTCCCATGGGTTTCTCCTCCTGTTCGCTGGTTTCAGATTACCCCCCGACGCCCGCGTGGTTTGCGCAAAATTGATTATTGTCATGCCCAATACGCGTGTAACTTGCGGTCATTGAATAAAAGATGCATTTTTTACGCATGCTGGATGACATCGACAAACGCCTCCTCGCGGAGCTGCAACAAAACGCGCAACTGACCTCGCAAGAGCTGAGCGAGCGTCTTAACCTGTCGGCAAGCCAGATCGGACGGCGGCGGCAGCGCCTTGAGGCAGACGGGCTGATCCGCGCCTATGGGGCGAAACTCGATGCCGAGCGGCTGGGCTTGGCGGTGCAGGCCTTTGTGCAGGTGCAAATGACGCGTCACGGGGCCGAGGCCGCGCAGAATTTTTCACGCCTCATCGCGCTGCAACCCGAGGTCGTGTCGGCTTGGACGCTGACGGGCGAGGCAGACTATCTGCTACGGGTCTATTGCGCTGACTTGTCCGCCCTGCACCGGCTGATCCATGAGGTGCTGCTGGCGCATACCACGGTCGCCCGCGTGCAAAGCCAGATCGTCATGAACCAGCTCAAGCAAGACGCGCCGCTGCCAATTTAGGCGCTGCGTCGCCCGTGCTTAAAAAGCGCCGCGCAATGCGCGCAGTCCAGCGCCGAGCGTGCCCACATCCGAACCAGCGGCCAGAAATTCGACGCCCATGTCGCGATAGCTTTGCGCCAGCGCGCGATCCGAGGTCAGGATGCCCGCCGCTTTGCCGCCCGCGCGAATCCGGGTCAGCGCATCGCGCACAGCCGCCTGCACCTCAGGCGCGTCGGAATTTCCGAGATACCCCATATCGGCCGCCAGAGCAGCCGGGCCGATATTCAGCATCTGCTTGATCCCCGCGCGGTTGTCATCGCGCCCCCGAACGACCGGATGGCTTACACTGCCCCTGCGCCAATTTTCGCACTATTTGTGCGGAGTGAATCGCAAAAGTATCCTCCAGCGTCATTTCGGGGTGGCGCAGGATGAGCAGGCCGATCTGCGCGTGGTCAGCGCGATGTCATCAAGCTCCGCGGCGTCGCGAAACGGCACGAGCCACGGCCCGAGGGCACCAGAGCGATCCGGCGCCCCGCCTTGCCGAACACAATCACCTCTCTCGCGCCCGATGCCGCTGGCCTTCATCCCACCAAAGGGCGCGGGAAGATCGCGCGCATTCTCAGAATTCACCCAGATCATCCCCGCCTGTAGATCATCGGTCATCCGCATCGCGCGGCTTAGATCATTCGTCCACAGATACGCGGCCAGCCCGTATTGCACGTCATTGGCAAGCGCCTCGGCTTTCGCCCACAAAGGTGATCGCCTTGATATCGCTAAACCCAACAAAGCGCTGACGTTGATCGTTTCATTTCAAATGAAATCCTTTAAGATAGCTGCGCATAGATCGGATTTCGCATGAAGCTAGAAGAGTTCTTCCCCTATCGCCTCGCCATCGCGGCCGAGGCCTTCTCGCGCAATCTGCAAGATGTGTATGCGCGCGAATTCGGCCTTTCGCGCGAAGAATGGCGCTTGATGTCCATCCTCGACGGGGTCGGTCGCATTAGCTCGCTCGACATCGCCCGGCGCACGACGCTTGATAAGGTGCAGGTCAGCCGGGCCGCCGCGCGCCTTGAGGCCAAGGGACTGATCGCGCGCCATATACCCGACAGCGACCGCCGATTGCGCGAATATGAATGCACTGCAACCGGGCGCGCCCTTTACCTAAAGGCCCGCAGCAAGGTGAACGCGCGTGCACAAGCGATGCTGGATGCCATGCCAACCGCTAAGCGCGAGGCGCTTGAACAGGGCGTCAATTCCCTGATCGAGACGCTCGAACTGGACATCGAGACGCGCCAAGACCCGTCTGCCCCGCGCTAACCGCCCACCAGCCAGAGCGAGATGATCGGGAAGGCCACGATCAGCGTGATGCGCACGATATCGGCCACCCAGAACCACAAGATCCCGCGAAACATCGTCGAAAGTGGCACGTCCGGCAGCACCGAGCGCAGCACGAACACGTTCATCCCGACCGGCGGCGTGATCAGTGAAATCTCGGTTGCAACGACCACGATCACCGCAAACCAGATCAACGCGTTATCGGGGTTCGACAAAATGCCCGAACCGAAATCGAGCTGGTAAATCAGCGGGTAGAAAATCGGCACGGTCAGCAAGATCATCGACAGGCTTTCGAGCACCATGCCGAGCACCATGTAGATCAGCACGATCAGAATGATCACCTCATAGCCGCCAAGGCCAAGGTTATTGACCAAATCGGCCAGCGCATCGGGCAGCCCTGCGAAGGTGATGAAATTGCCAAAGATTTCAGCCCCGATCACAATCGCAAAAATCATCGCCGAGGCAATTGCCGCGTCGATCAACGCGCCCCATAGCGCCTTGCGCCTGAGCCCCCCAACCGCCGCCGCGATGACAACAGCGGCAGCAGCGCCCATGCCCGCCGCCTCAATCGGGGTGAAGAACCCGCCATAAATGCCGACCATGATAAAGACAAACAGCGCCAGAGTTGCCAGCACGCCGACGATATCGGTGCGCTTCATCGCGACGGGTTTACGCACTTCAGGGGCGAGTTCCGGTTTCAGGCGCACCGCCACCATCACCGCAACCAGATACAGACCAATTCCCAAGATGCCCGGCACGATGCCCGCGATGAACAACTTGCCGATATCGCTTTCGGTAAGCAGGCCAAAGATGATCATGATCACCGAAGGCGGGATCAAAATTCCCAGCGTGCCCCCGGCCGCAATCGACCCGGTGGCGAGACTGTCATGATAGCCAAACCGGCGCATCGAAGGCATCGCCACTTTCGACATCGTGGCCGCCGTGGCCAAGGACGAGCCGCACACCGCCGAGAACCCACCGCAAGACAGGATCGTGGCCATCGCCAGCCCGCCGCGCATGCGCCCGAAGACCCGATCTGCGCCAGTGAACAATCCGCTCGCAATGCCTGACCCGGCAAGCACATTGCCCATAAAAATAAACAGCGGCACGACCGAAAGCGAATAGTTCATCCCGGTCTCGAACACCGCGCTGCCCACCATCGACCCCGCAGCGTCAACGCCCCGCATCGCGGCAAAGCCAGCACCACCCACCAGCGCCATCGCAAACGCAATCGGGACACGCAGAAATACCAGCGCCAGCAGTATGGCAAGCGCGATAAGAGAGATCGTCATGTGGGCCTCCGAAGGATCGCGACCACCGCGGAGACAGCAAAGCTAAGACTGCCGATCACGCCCAGATACCAAAGCTTGATCCCGAGGCCCGATGTTGCGAGTTGTGTGTGGAACTGGTCTTGCGTCAGGATCACAAGCCGCCACGCGAAATACGCCATGACCAGCGCCGCGACTGCCCCCCCGATCCGCGCAAGCGCGCGTTGCACGACAGCGGGCAGAAGCGGCACCAGCAGATCGACCTCGACATGCCCGCCCTTGCCCGTGGTCAGCGGCATAGCCACAAAGACCAGCGCGCCCAGCAGCACCTGCGTAATCTCATACGCGCCGGTCAGCGGGTTATTGAAAGCATAGCGGCCAATCACGTCGATGCAGGTGACGAGGATCAACCCCGTCACCAGACCCGCTGCGATCGCCTCAAGAATGAAGCGGACGCGTGCAATCATACGGACACGCCCGTCATCTTGCGGAATTCGGCCAGTGCTGCGCGCCCGTCATAGGCGCTGTCCAGCCCATCGGACCACTGGCCTTCCAGCACAGCGGCCTGCGATTTGATCGCGTCCAGCACCCCGGCAGGCGCGGTCTCGGCAACCATGCCACCCTTTTCAGCCGCCGCCTTGCCACGATCGTCTGCGCCGTTCCATGCCTTGCCCACACGCGTTGCAAAGGCCAGCCCGGACAGGTCGTTGATCGCTTTTTGATCGGCGGGCGAGATCGCGTCCCACTTGCCCGAATTCATCACGAGGAACCAGGTGGTGTTGTAGATGCCGCCCGGAATGGTCGTGGTGTATTTCAGGTAATCGGCAAGATTGAACGAGGCAATCGCATCATAGGGGAAAGTCACCCCGTCAACGACGCCGCGCGAGAGTTTCTCATAGACCTCACCTGAGGGCGTAAAAATCGTCTCGACACCGAAATGGCTCATCAGATCGGCGATATAACCGCCCGGAACGCGCATCTTGAGACCCTGCAAATCCTCGATCTTGTTGATCGGGCGCTTGTTGTTGTGGATCATGCCGGGGCCGTGGTTGAACAGACCCAAAAGATGCGTGCCAGCGTGTTCCTTATCGGCACCCAGCTTTTCAGTGTAGACCGTCCAGAAGGCTTCCGACATCGCCACCGCATCCTTGCCCAAGAAGCTGAACTGACCGACGCGGGAGTTTTTGAACCGGTCGTCTTGGGTAAAGCTGTGCAGACCGTAGGTGATATCGGCAACGCCATCGCGCGCCATATCGAAATGCGACGGCGGCGAGCCGAGCGGCTTGACCAGCACACGAATGCGCACGCGGCCTTCGGTGGCTTTCTCGATATCCTTGGCCCAGGGCTTGATTGCATCCACGACAATCGGGTGGCGCGGCGGTAGCCAGCTCGACAGCACCAGATCGACGCCATCAGCGCGCGCCGGAATTGCCGGCAACGCAAGGGCTGCGCCCGCCATCGCGGCCGTTCCCAGGAATGCCCGTTTGGTTAGTTTACTCATCATCGTTTCCTCCCCTGAATGATGAATTCACGCGAAATTTCGCGCTTCCTCTTGTTGTCTCAACGCGTCAAACGCCTGTCGAAATCGGGCGCGGTGTTGCGCTTTCAGCTGCAGCTTGTCCGGCACGACCTGCCAGTTCGAAGGCGTCCTCAAGCACCTGCGCATCGCCGATATGGTTCATCAAGATCAGGATCAGGCGGGCGTTGAACGCAGCGCTTTGCGTCTCGTTCAGCCCATGATGTGCCGCGATCAGCCGTTCATAAATCCCGTCGTGATCTTGCATATTGAGTTGCGTAATCAGGCTCATCATCGCCCCTCCGTGATCGCTGCAAGTTGCGCTTGGATCGTATCCGCGTCGGCCTCGGCCCAGCGCGCTGCCACGATTTGATCGGGCCGGATCAGATACAAAGCCTGCCCCGCCTGCCCCAGATAGCGTTGGCGCAGCTCGGGGGTCTCGGGCAGTTCCAGCACACGCATCCCGCACCCTTCGGGCGCTGCGACGCCAATCGCCAACAGCGTGAAGCCCCCCGCGAGTTGCGAGAGCAGCCAGTCATTGCCCAGTGGCGCATCGGGGGCGACCGAACCGGGGCGCGATGGCGCAGGCATGTGCACGCAATCGGGGGCTGCCTCGAGCGGATAGGTGCAGGGCACCGAAAGCCGCCCGGAATTGACCATCGGCCGGGCGAATTCGGCATGCTCGGAAAGCGCCAAAACAGCATCGCGGAACCAGCGTTCGGCCCCGTCACGCGGCGACATGAACCGCGTGGTGCGGCTGGAATTGGTGATGTTTTCGTCCGAGCCGTGGGTGCGTTCCGCATCATAGCCTGCCAGCAGCGCGACCGGAGCCTCACCCTTGAGCACCGCCGCCAACCGCCAGCCCAAAGCGTCGACGTCTTGCAAACCGCCATTGCCGCCGCGCGCGCCAAAGGGCGAGACGACATGCGCGCTGTCACCGACGAAGATCACCCGGTCATGAACGAATTCCTTCAGCCGCCGGCACTGGAAGGTGTAGATCGAGGTCCAGTCGAGTGTGAAATTGCCGTGCCCCAGCGCCTTTTCGATGCGCGGGATGATACGCTCGGGTTTGCGTTCTTCCTCGGGGTCGCTCTCCCAGCCCAGTTGCAGATCAATGCGGTAAACATCATCGGGTTGCTTGTGCAGCAGCGCCGACTGACCCGCATGGAACTCCGGTTCAAACCAGAACCAGCGTTCGGGCGGAAAATCGGCCTGCATCACGATATCGGCGATCAGAAAGCGTTCCTCAAACAGGACGCCCTCAAACTCAAGCCCCATCATCTGCCGGATCGGCGAGCGCGCCCCGTCGCAGGCCAGCAGATAGTCTGCCTCAAGCGAATACGCGCCATCGGGCGTCTCAATACTGACGCGCGCGCAATCGTCCTGTTGCTCTAGCCCCGTCACCTTGTTCTTGAAACGCAGATCAATCAGCGGATTGGCCTGCGCCTGCGCAACGAGGTATTCCTCAACGTAATATTGCTGCAGGTTCACGAAGGCGGGCATCTTGTGGCCGTCCTCGGGCAGCAGGTCAAAGTTGAACACCTCGCGCGCGCCGTGATGGGTGCGCCCGACTTTCCAGGTCACGCCCTTTTGCACGCAGGTCTCGCCCACGCCCAGACGGTCGAGGATCTCCAGCGAGCGCTTCGACCAGCAAATCGCGCGGCTGCCGACGGAAACGACGTTGTTATCATCCAGCACGACCGAGCCGACACCATGATTGGCCAGCTCGATCGCGGCGGCGAGGCCAATCGGCCCCGCGCCCACGATGATCACCTTGTGACGCGGCTCGGGCGTGTTCAGCCCGCGCGGCGCAACATAGTCGAACGGTTTGTAATCATATGGCATTGGGTCCTCCTCCCCGACTCCCCTGCGCGCGGCTCAGCCTTGCAGCGCGTCCCACATTTCGCGGTCACGCTCGGCCGTCCAGATGCGCGGAGTGTCGATGCCACGGGCCTCGTCATAGGCGCGCGCCACGTTGAACGGCAGGCAATGCTCGTAGATCGCGTAATCGGCGAATTTCGGGTCGCAGGCTGCACGCACCGCATCCCACGCCTCTTTCAGCGAGCCGCCACGTGCCACGACCTTTTCCACCGGCTTGTAGGTCGAGCGAACGAAATCGGCGGTGTTTTCCAGCGCCTGCGCCACTTTTTCCTCGCCGACAAGCGCATCACCGCGACCCGGTGCAATCGCTTTGGGCTCAAACGCGGCGATATTTTCCAGCGTCTCTGCCCAGTCGTTATAATGCCCGTCGCCGCAATAGCAGGCCGAGTGATATTCAACGATATCGCCAGTGAACATCACCTCTTGATCGGGCACCCAGATCACGGCGTCGCCCGCCGTATGGGCGCGCCCGAGCTTCATGATATCCACCCGGCGTTTGCCGAGATAGACGGTCATCATTTCAGAGAAGGTGGTGGTGGGGCGCGTCAGGCCAGGGATTTCCTCATGGCCCTGAAACAGGCGCGGGAAGCGGCCGAATTCGCTGTCCCAATCTTCTTGGCCGCGCTCTTCGACCATCGCGCCCGCCACATCCGACATGATGATTTCACGCGCGCCATAGGCCGAGGCCCCCAGCACCCGCACCGCATGATAATGGGTCAGCACGAGATGGCTGATCGGCTTGTCGGTGACCGAGCGCACGCATTCAATCACCTTGCGGGCAAGCCGCGGTGTGGCCTGTGCCTCGACGATCATCACGCTTTCATCGCCAATGATGACGCCCGTATTGGGATCGCCCTCGGCGGTAAAGGCATAAAGCCCCTCGCCAACCTCAGTGAAGCTGATCTTTTTGTCTTCCATATCGCCTTGCGATGCGAATGCCTTGGCCATGTGCCTGTTCCTTCTGACTTATTTCGCCCAATCGGGCAGATCGGCGGCGGGCAGGATCTGCCCCGCGCAATCGCCAAACCCGATGCGGTATCCATTGCCTTGCGCCGCCCCGCGCAGGGTCAGCGTGTCGCCATCCTCGATGAAGCTGCGCGTCGTGCCGTCCGGCAATTCCAGCGGTTCCTTGCCCGACCAAGACATTTCCAGCAGCGAGCCGCGACTATCCGGCGTCACGCCCGAAATCGTGCCCGATCCCAGCAGATCGCCCACCCGCATCGCACAGCCAGAGCTGGTGTGATGGGCCAACTGTTGCGCGGCCGAGTAATAGAGTTCGCGCGTATTGGTCTGCGAAATCACCGTCTCGGCCCCGTTTTCGGGTTGTAGGGCAACCTCAAGCGCGATGTCGTAATTCATCGGCCCCGGCTCGGACAAATAAGGCAGCAGCGGGCGCTCACGCTCAGGCGTTGCAATGCGGAACGGTGCCAGCGCGGCGCGGGTCACAATCCAAGGCGAGATCGTGGTGGCCGTCGCCTTGCCCTGAAACGGCCCAAGCGGGACATATTCCCAAGCCTGGATATCTCGCGCCGACCAGTCATTGAGCAGCACATAGCCAAAGATCATCTCATCGGCCTGCGCCACCGAGATCATCCCTTGCGAGGGCTGTCCGACAATCGCGCCAAATTCCAGTTCGATGTCAAAGCGGGCCGAAGGCGCAAAGCGCGGCAGATCGTCATTTGGCCCCTTCACCTGCCCCCAAGGCCGCGTGACCGGCGTGCCAGACACCACCACCGACGAGGCCCGCCCGTTATAGCCAATCGGGATCGACAGCCAGTTCGCGGGCAGCGCATTTTCCGCCCCGCGAAAGATCGTGCCAACATTCATCGCATGGTACTTGCCCGCATAGAAATCGGTATATTCCATGACGCGAAACGGCATCAGCATCTTGGCCTGCGATTGCGCAACCAGATGCGGCTCGACGGCTGCGCGATGCGCCTCGTCTGACAGCAACGCGATCAAGCGCGCGCGCAAATCGGCCCAAAGCTGCGGCCCGGCCTCCATGACGCGGTTCCAGGCAGGCTCGACAAACAGCGCCGCATCCAGACCGTGATCCACCGCGCCAAGATCAAGAATCTGATCGCCGATCGCCACACCCATGCGCGCGCCGCGCCCATCGTCAAACACGCCATAAGGCAGGTTCTGAATTGGGAAGTCCGTGTCGCCATTCGCAGACGCCACCCAGCTTTTCACATCCGTCATTTGGTCCCCGGTTTTCCGTCGAATTTCTTTTCAATGCTGTCCCAGCAATCGATGTAGTCGTCCTGCAAGGGCGCTTCTGTCGCGGCGAAAGCCGTCAGATGCTGGGGGAAACGTGTCTCGAACATGAATTGCATCGTGTTATCTTGCAGCACCGGCTTCATCGGCTCGTTGCTGGCATGTTCGAACGCAGCGCGATCGGGCCCGTGGGGCAGCATCATGTTGTGCAGGCTCATGCCGCCGGGCACGAAGCCCTGCGGCTTGGCGTCATAAATGCCGTAAATATTGCCCATCATCTCGGACATGATGTTCTTGTGATACCACGGCGGGCGGAAGGTGTGCTCGGCCACCATCCAGCGCTCACGGAACAGCACGAAGTCGATATTGGCGGTGCCCTCTTGCCCTGACGGCGCGGTCAGCACGGTGAAGATCGAGGGATCGGGATGGTCAAACAAGATCGCACCGACCGGGCTATAGGTGCGCAGGTCGTATTTATAGGCGCAGTAATTGCCATGCCACGCCACCACATCAAGCGGGCTGTGGTCGATGAAGGTCTCGTGGAACTGACCGCACCATTTGATGACGACACGACTAGGCGCATCGCGATCTTCAAAGGCCGCGACCGGACATTTGAAGTCGCGCGGGTTGGCCAAGCAGTTCGCGCCAATCGGGCCACGACCCGGCAGATCAAATTTCTGCCCGTAGTTTTCGCAGACAAAGCCGCGCGCGGGCCCTTCAAGCACCTCGACGCGATAGACCAGCCCGCGCGGGATAATTGCGATTTCCTTGGGCTCAAGGTCAATGATGCCCAGCTCGGTGCAAAACCGTAGCCGGCCTTCTTGCGGCACAACCAACAGCTCGCTATCGGCGGAGAAGAAATACTCGTCCTGCATCGATTGCGTGACCAGATAGATATGGCTGGCCATGCCGACTTGCGTGTTCACATCCCCCGCCGTGGTGACCGTGCGCATCCCCGTCAGCCACGTCAAATCGGCTTCGGTATGGGGCACCGGGTCCCAGCGATATTGGCCAAGACTGATCACGTCGGGATCCACGTTGGGTGCGGATTTCCAATAGGGCACGTCGATCTTTGCAAAGCGCCCGGTATGCTTCACCGAAGGCCGGATGCGGTAGCACCACGTGCGTTCATTCTGCCCGCGCGGCGCGGTAAAGGCCGTACCCGAAAGCTGCTCGGCATAAAGCCCGTATTCGCATTTCTGCGGGCTGTTCTGGCCTTGCGGCAACGCGCCCGGCAGCGCCTCGGTCTCAAAGTCATTGCCAAAACCGGGCATGTAGCCAGCATGAGGCCCAGTGCCGCCGCTGGCGCGCGTCATGCCTTGGGGCAAAGATTGATCACTCATCTGAACTCCTCCGTCTCATCGTCCCGACTCCCCTCGGGATGCTTGAGGCGATCTTTCGTTGCATGCGCAACGATGTCAAGAAATTTGTTGCATTTGCAACAGGTTTGATATTCAACTGACGTCAACAGATAGCATGAAATGATGCAGGATTCATGGAACAAGACATTGAAATAAAACCTGTTTTACCAGATTTTGAACTGGATGGTTTCCTGCCCTACTTGCTGGCAGAAGCGGCCCAGAAACTCAGTCGCGACCTCGCGGATATCTATCGCGATTCCGGTTTAAGCACCCCGCAATGGCGCGTCATGGTGCATCTTTCTTACAGCGGGCGGGTCTCGGTGCGCGATATCGAACGGCGCGTTTCAATGGAGAAATCCAAGGTCAGTCGCGCGGCGGCACGGCTTGAAGCGGCGGGGCTGGTGGAAAAGCGCGCCGATCCGGTGGACGGGCGGCTTGTGGCGCTTAGCCTGACGGATCAAGGTCGTGCGCTGATGGCGCGATTGCTACCCCGCGCGCTTGACTATCAGCGCCAGCTTGAAGGCTTGCTAGGCGCCGACCTGAACGGGTTTCGCCACGCGCTGGCGCAGCTATTGAACAGCGAGAAAACCGCATGATCCAACTCTTCGATTACTGGCGTTCCTCGGCGAGCTACCGTGTGCGCATCGCGCTTGGGTTGGCGGGGCTGCAATGGGAAAGCGTGTCGATCGACCTTGTCAAAGGCGAACAACGCAGCGCCGAGCATCTGTCGCGAAACCCGCAAGGACTGGTGCCTGCGCTTGAAATCGACGGTCAGATCTTCACCCAATCGCTTGCGATCATTGAATATCTTGATGAGACGCGCGCGCTGGGTCTATTGCCCGGCACCGCGTCAGAACGTGCCCGCCTGCGTGCCCTCGCTCAGGCCATCGCAATCGACATCCACCCCATTTGCAACCTGCGCGTCGCGAATTACGCTATTGAGCAGTCTCAAGGCGCAATCACGATGAAGGGCTGGATGCAGGCATTTATCGGACCCGGCCTTGAAGCGGTCGAGGCAATGGTAGAAGACGGCCCCTATTGTGCGGGAGCACGCGTCACCCTGCCCGATCTGTGCCTCTTGCCGCAAATCTACAATGCCCGGCGCTGGGAGGTCGATCTTAGCGCGATGCCCAAACTTCGCCGTATCGCAGGCCAGCTTGAAACCCTGCCAGCCTTTGCCGAAGCGCATCCCGACAAGACACCCCATTAGGTCAAACGGCCCGTTGGGCCGGCATGCCTGAGAAATCGGATCAGAGGCAAAATCTGGCGTCGGAAAATGGGGGGCCGATTTGCGCCTCGCCAAAAAAGCTGAGGGCTCCAAACCCCTCAAGCGCACGTGCGGGCAAAACGATGCGGGTTCCCGCCAGGTAGGCGCGGACGTCAGACAATCGAAGCTTGGCACGCGCGACGATCCGGCGGTGGCATCATGCCGCCACCCAGTCGACGCCCCTCTTGGTTGCGCAACTCGCGCGCGCTGCCAATCTCGTCAGGCTGCCCCGCGACGTCATAACTCAAGGCGCATCCGGTGCGACGGCGAAAAGGTTTGTCTGGCAAATGTGATCGGGGACGCATCAAGCCATGTGACCCGCAGCATCGTCAAAACTGGATCATCGGCGGCGCAAATCAAATGCTTTGCGCGCGCCCCCGCGGTTTCGGCCAAGAATTCCATCGTGCCATGTGTGTAAGGGGCATGCCGCACAAGCCACACGTTGGGGCTGGTTTTCGCCAGATCGACGGCTTCGATTTCAGGCACAGTATCCAGAACGATCCAACGGTCTTCAAACATATGCGGCACGTCATCTGCCAGATGCAAGCTCTTGACGTGCAGCAACCGTTCGTCGCCCGCAAGTTTGAGCTTTCCGCGCACCGCAGGCGGCGGCACTTCGACGCCTCGCTCCAGCAGGCGATATTCATAGCGCGCGCCACTGGCCTCGACCTCGGCGCGGGTCAGCGGGATGGTGAGCGTGGCCTTGCGCCGAGGCGCCTCGCGCACCCGCGTGCCCGCCTTGCGCCGTCGATCCAAAAACCCCGAGGTCGCCAGATCGCGCAACGCCCGGTTGACGGTGGCACGCGCGCAGCCGAATTCCGTGGCCAGATCGACCTCGTTCGGGATCAGCTCGCCGGGGGCGTAATCATGCGCGCGGATCCGCGTCATCATCGTGTCGCGGATCGACTGCCAACTGACCGAACTGACGGGCCCATCCCCCTTTGTCACGTTCACACCTCTTGCCCCAGTCGTTGCATGACCCGCGCATAGGCGGGCATGATCGCATCGCGTTGAATATGGCGTCCATCTTGCACCACATGACGCCCCGCCGACCAGACATCGCGCACCGAATGATCGTCGCGCGCAAAAATCCAGGTGTCCAGCAGGGTGTCACCGGCCTTCCCTTGCCCATCCGGCCCCAGATCGTCAAGCGCCAGCAAATCCGCCCAAAGCCCCTCGGCAATCGCACCACTGGCACGGCCCGCCGCCTGCGCACCGCCCTCGACCGCGCCTTGAAACAACACCCGCCCCGTCGAGCGATCCGTATCGGCCAGCGCGGCGCGCGTGTGATCGCGCAGGCGTTGCGAATATTCGAGCGTGCGCAGTTCTTCACTCAGCGAAATCCGGATATTGCTATCCGAGCCAATCCCGAACGCGCCCCCCGCCGCGCGCCAGCGCACGCCGTCAAAGATCCCGTCGCCAAGGCTCGATTCCGTGATCGGGCACAACCCGGCAACCGCGCCCGTGGCGGCAAGCGCCTCGGTCTCGGCGGGCAGCATTTGGGTGGCATGGATCAAACACCAGCGCGCATCGACGGGGGCATTTTCAAGCAGCCATTCGACGGGGCGACGCCCAGTGGCGGCCATCACCTCATCAACCTCGGCCGCCTGCTCGGCCAAGTGAATGTGGATCGGCGCGGTCCCGGCAAGCGAGATCGCGGCCTGAAGCCCTGCCGCATCAACCGCGCGCAAACTATGGGGTGCAATGCCCAGCCCGCTATCGGCCCCAAGCCCCGCGACATGGGCGCGCGCGCCCTCGACAAGGCGCGCAAAGCGCTCGGGAGCATTGCCGAAACGATCCTGCCCCGCGACAAGCGCGCGCCGATCCAGCCCGCCATAGCTGTAAAGCACGGGCAACAGCGTCAGCCCAATGCCGGTTTGCGCCGCCGCCGCCACGATCCGCCCGGCCATCTCGGCCAGATCGGCATAGGGGCGACCGTCGGGCGCGTGATGCAGGTAGTGGAACTCGACATTGGTGGCATAGCCCGCCTCAAGCATCTCCATCTGCACGAAGGCTGCAATCGCCTGAATGTCGTCGGGGGTCAGACGGTCGAGAAAGCGATACATCAATTGCCGCCACGTCCAGAAGCTGTCTTGCGGATCCCTGCCGCGCCGCTCGGACAGCCCTGCCATCGCGCGTTGAAAGGCGTGGCTATGCAGATTGGCGGGCGCGGGCAGCAGCGTTTGCACGCGTTTGGCATGCGCAGGGCAGTCGGAGCCTGCGGTCACGGCGGCGATCCGGCCATTCTCATTCAGATCAATTCTTACCGATTCTGCCCAGGAATTCATCACCAGCGCCCTGCGCGCCCAGATCGTTTGCATGATCCAACCTCCGTGTTGACAGGTTTATTATGTGCATACATATTAATTTCAAATCAAGCGCGAATCGAGCCCATGACCCAGATCACCCTCACCAATGCCGCCCTCGTTCCCTGCACCGCAGATAACGAAAATCGCGCCTTCAACGGGTGGCTGCACATCGAAAACGGGCGCATCGCGGCAATTGGGGAAGGGGCGGCTGAGGGTGAGGATATGGGCGGACGGCTGATCACCCCGGCGTTGATCGATTGCCATACGCATCTGGTCTATGGCGGCAGCCGGGCGCGCGAATTCGAGAAACGTCTGGAGGGCGCAAGCTACGAAGAAATCGCCCAAAGCGGCGGAGGCATCCTTTCAACAGTGAATGCCACGCGCGCGGCAAGTGAAGATGCGCTGGTGGCCTTGGCCCTGCCCCGGCTTGATGCGCTGCTGGCAGAAGGCGTGGCAGTGGTCGAGGTCAAATCGGGCTACGGGCTTACGGTGGAGGATGAACTCAAGATGCTGCGCGCGGCGCGGCGGCTGGCGCAGATGCGCCCGGTGCGGGTCGTGACGACGTGGCTGGCCGCGCATGCGTTACCCCCCGAATATGTCGGGCGCGCCGAGGCCTATATCGACGAGGTCGTGATCGCGGGCTTGCGCGCCGCCCATGCGCAGGGCCTCGTGGATGCGGTTGACGGGTTTTGTGAGAACATCGCCTTTAGCGCCGCTCAAATGGCGCGCATCTTTGATGTCGCGCAAGAACTGGGCCTGCCGGTCAAGTTGCATGCCGAACAGCTTTCCCATCAGGGCGGCGCGCAACTGGTTGCCGCGCGCAAAGGCCTGTCCGCCGATCACATCGAATATGCCACCGCCGATGATGCCAAGGCGCTGGCGGCTGCGGGAAGTGTCGCGGTGCTGCTGCCCGGGGCGTTCTACACCTTGCGCGAAACCCAGATGCCGCCGATTGCGGCGTTTCGCGCGGCGGGCTGCACGATGGCGCTGGCCAGTGATTGCAATCCCGGCACCTCGCCCCTCACCTCGCTACTGCTGACGATGAATATGGGCGCGACCCTGTTTCGCCTGACGCCAACCGAGTGTCTGCGCGGTGTAACCTGCAATGCCGCACAGGCGCTGGGGCTGACCGATTGCGGCCGCCTTGCCCCGGGGATGCGCGCCGATCTGGCGGTGTGGGACGCCACTGACCCTGCCGAGCTGACCTATCGCATCGGCTTCAACCCTCTTCACAGCCGCTATTTCGGAGGCCGCAAATGCTGACACTGATCCCCGGCGAGGCAACGCTTGAGCAACTCGAAACTCTCTGGCGCAAGGATGACGCGGCGCAGCTTGATCCGCGCACGGCCCCTGCGATCGCGACCTCGGCGGGGCGAATTGCAGCAGCGGCGGCAGGCGAGGCGGCGGTTTACGGGGTCAATACCGGATTTGGCAAACTCGCCTCGGTGCGCATCGCGACCGATGACACGGCGACGCTGCAACGGAACCTGATCTTGTCGCATTGCTGTGGCGTCGGGGAGCCGCTGTCGGAGTGCACCACGCGGCTGATGATGGCGCTCAAGTTGCTCAGTCTCGGGCGCGGGGCCTCGGGCGTGCGTCCCGAAATCGTAGCGTTGATCGAAAGCATGCTGGCGCAAGGCGTGACCCCCGTCGTGCCCGAGCAAGGCAGCGTTGGGGCCTCGGGCGATCTTGCGCCGCTGGCCCATATGGCGGCGGTGATGATCGGCGCGGGCGAGGCGACTTTCAACGATCAGCGCATACCCGGCGCAGACGCGCTGGCCGCTGCCGGGCTTAGCCCCGTGACACTGGGCGCGAAAGAAGGGCTCGCCCTGATCAACGGCACGCAATTCTCGACCGCTCTGGCGCTGGTCGGGTTCTTTCGCGCAATGACCTGCCTGCGCACAGCAATTGTCACCGGAGCGATGTCGACCGATGCGATCATGGGCTCGACCGCGCCCACCCATCCAGAAATCCACAGCCTGCGTGGCCATCGCGGCCAGATCGACGTGGCCGCCGCGATGCGCGAGTTGCTGGAGGGCAGTGCGATCCGCGAAAGCCACCTAGAGGGCGATGCCCGCGTGCAAGACCCTTATTGCATTCGCTGCCAGCCCCAAGTCACGGGGGCCGCGCTTGATCTGCTGCGCTTCGCGGGTCAGACCCTGATTACCGAAGCCAATGCCGTCACCGACAACCCGCTTGTGCTGTCGGATGGCACCATCGTCTCGGGCGGGAATTTCCATGCCGAGCCGGTCGCCTTTGCCGCCGATCAGATCGCGCTGGCCGTGGCCGAAATCGGCGCGATTGCGCAGCGCCGTGTTGCGCTGATGGTCGATCCTGCGCTCAGCTTTGGCCTGCCGCCGTTCTTGACGCCACAGCCGGGGCTCAATAGCGGGCTGATGATTGCCGAGGTCACCACCGCCGCATTGATGAGCGAAAACAAGCATCTCGCCGCGCCCTGCTCGGTCGACAGCACACCCACCAGCGCCAATCAGGAAGACCATGTCAGCATGGCCGCCCATGGCGCGCGGCGGCTGGGGCTGATGACGCGCAACCTCTCGGTGATCCTAGGTGTCGAGGCGATCTGCAGTGCGCAGGGAATCGAGTTCCGCGCACCGTTGAACACCTCGGCCCCGCTTGCGCGGGTGATTGAGGCGCTGCGGGTTCATGTCGCAACGATGGGGACGGATCGCTACCTCGCGCCCGATCTGGAGAGGGCGCAAGCCTTGGTCGAAGACGGGACGCTTGTCACTGCCGCCGGGCTGGAGATCGCGCCATGAGCCAAAACGCCCCTGCCCCCGTCGAGATCGAACAAGGCGACAGCCCGATCATTCTGGGCCTGCCCCATACCGGCACTTGGTTGCCGGAAAGCGTGCGCAATGACCTCAATGATCGCGGTCGCGAGCTGGCCGATACCGATTGGAATATTCACCACCTTTACGCGGGCCTGCTGCCGGGCGCGACCACCGTGCGCGCCACGTTTCATCGCTATGTGATCGACGCCAATCGCGGCCCTGAAAATGACAGCCTCTATCCCGGTCAGAACACGACGGGGCTGGTGCCGCTGACCGACTTCGACGGCACGCCGATCTGGCGCGCCGAACCCGACGCCGCCGAGATCGAGATGCGCCTCGCGCAGTTCCACGCGCCCTATCACGCCGCTCTGCGCGCCGAAATCGCGCGGGTGCGGGCGCGTCACGGCGTGGCGATCCTCTATGATTGTCACTCGATCCGCTCGCATATTCCCTTCCTGTTCGACGGCAAGCTGCCCGATTTCAATATCGGCACGGCGAATGGCACCAGTTGCGCCCCCCAGATCGAGACCACGACCGCCGCGATCTGCGCGCGCGCGCAAGGGTTCGATCATGTCGTGAACGGGCGGTTCAAAGGCGGCTGGACCACGCGCCATTACGGCCAGCCCAACGAAGGCGTGCATGCGATCCAGATGGAGCTGGCGCAATCGACCCATCTTACCGTTGAAGCCCCGCCTTGGGAGATCAACGCCGACAAGGCCGCACGCCTGCGCCCGCATCTGGGCGAAATCCTGCGCGCGCTGGAAAGCCTCGCCCCGGAGCTGCGCGCATGAGGCCGCTCGAAGGTCTGCGCATTCTTGATCTGACCCGCGTACTGTCGGGGCCGTTCGCCACCGCGTTGCTGGCCGATCTGGGGGCGAAGATCATCAAACTCGAACCGCCCCAAGGGGATGATTACCGCCATATCGGCCCGTTTCGAGACGGGGAATCGGCGCTATTTACGCTGACCAATCGCGGCAAAAGCTCGATCGTGATCGACCTTAAATCCGCAGAGGGTCAGGCGCTTGCGCGTCAACTCGCTGGCCAATGCGATGTCGTGGTCGAGAATTTCCGCCCCGGCGTGGCGGCCCGGCTGGGTCTTGGCGCAGACGCCTTGCGCGCTGACAATCCGGGCCTTGTCTATTGCGCGATCTCTGGCTTTGGCCAAGAGGGCCCGGCCGCGCAACTACCCGCCTATGATCTTGTCGCCCAAGCGATGTCGGGTTGGATGGATGCGACGGGCGAAGACGGCGGCGGGCCGCTGAAAGTTGGCGAAGCCTTGGGCGATGTCGCGGCGGGGCTTTATGCCGTGATCGCGATTCTGGCGGCTCTGGTCGGACGCGGGAAAACCGGGCAAGGGGCGGCACTGGATGTCGCGATGCTTGACTGCCTTGTGGCGATGCTGCCCACCAGCCACGCGATCCACCTTTATTCCGACAGTCCCGTGGCGCGTGTCGGCAATCGCCATCCGCTGTCCACGCCGTTCGGGGCCTTTCGCACCGCCGATGGTCACGCGATCATCGCCGTGCTGGGCGCGCGCCAGTTCGCGGCCTTGTGCCATGTGATCGGTGCGCCCGACGCTGCGGACGATCCGCGCTTTGCCAGTGACGAGTGTCGCACGCAAAACGAACCTGCGCTGCGCACGCTGATCGAGGGCTGGAGCAGGACGCAGCCGACGCAAGCCGTCGTGGCCGCGCTCGCAGAGGCCCGCGTGCCGACCGCGCCAATCCTGACCCTCGCCCAGCAACTCGCCTCCGATCACGCCGCCGCCCGCGCGCTGGTTAGCGATCTGCCCCATCACCGGCTGGGGAAATCCCCGGTCGTCGGTCAGCCCATCCGCTTTGATGGCAAGGCGCTGCTGGCAGAGACCGGCGCCCCCGCGCTTGGCGGCGCGACCCGCGACATCCTGCAAGAGGCCGGGTTAAGCGGCGCGCAAATCACGCAGCTCATCGCAGCCGGCGTTATCAAGGACCCCACGCCATGAGCGATTTCGATCATCTTCTCAGCCCCGAAGAGCGCCAGTTCCTTGATATGCTCGACCGCTTTAGCGCCGACGTGCTTGTCCCGCAGGCCGCCGCCACCGATGCGTCCGGCGCCTTCGTGCATGCCCAACTCGCCGCGCTGGCCGAGACGGGTATGATGGGGGCCAACCTGCCCGAGCGTTGGGGCGGGGCCGATATTTCCGCCCATGCGCTGTTTGAGGCGGTGGCGTGCGTCGCGGGGGGCTGCGGCTCGACCGTCTCGGCGCTGACGGCGCATTACTTGGCGACCGATAGCCTGCTGATCGGGGCCGATGATGACTTGCGCGAACGGTTTCTGCCTGCTGCTGCCGAGGGCCGGATGCTGGGCGCGTTCGGGTTGACCGAGCCCAATGCGGGCTCGGACCCCGCCGACATGCGCACCAAGGCCACGCGCGAAGGTGCGGATTGGCGCATCAAGGGCAAGAAGTGTTTCATCTCGAATGGCGGCGTGGCCGATTTCATCGTGACTTACTGCGTCACCGACCCAGAGGCAGGCCATCGCGGCATCTCGGCTTTCGTGATCGAAAAAGGCACGCCGGGCCTTGTGCCGGGGCGGGTCGAGCAGACGATGGGGCTGCGCGGCGGCCATGTCTGGGAGCTTGATATCGACGTCGTGGTGCCCGATGCAAACCGTGTCGGCGCGCAGGGCTCCGGGTTTCGCACCGCGATGAAGGTGCTCGATAACGGGCGCACCGAAGTGGCCGCAATGGCCGTGGGGATTGCCCGCGCCGCGCTAAGCGCCGCGCGCGCCTGGGCCAAGTCGCGCATCATCGGCGGCGAACCGTTGTCCAACCGTCAGGGCATCCAGTGGATGCTGGCGGATATGGCAACCGAACTGTCCGCCGCTGAACTGCTCGGCCATGAAGCCGCGCGCCAGCGCCAAGCCGGGCAGCGTTTCACCACCGCCGCCTCGAAAGCCAAGCTGTTTGCCTCCGAAGCTGCCGGGCGCATCGCCGATAACGCGCTGCAAATCCATGGCGGCTACGGCTTTACGCAGGACTTCCCGCTGGAACGTCACCTTCGCGATCTGCGCATCATGCGCATCTACGAGGGCTCCTCTGAAATTCAACGCAACATCATCGCGGGCCGCCTGCTCGCCTGACATGCTGAAAGGACCGATTTGATGACCAACCCGCGTCACAATACCCGCGACATCTACCCCGCGACCGGCACCGAGATCACCGCCAAAAGCTGGCTGACCGAAGCGCCGCTGCGCATGTTGATGAACAACCTCCACCCCGATGTGGCCGAGAACCCGCATGAGCTGGTGGTCTATGGCGGCATCGGACGCGCGGCGCGCACTTGGGAAGATTTCGACCTGATCTGTGACTCGCTGCGCAAGCTTGAATCCGACCAGACGCTGCTGGTGCAATCGGGCAAGCCAGTGGGTATTTTCCAGACCCACGCGGATGCGCCGCGTGTGCTGATCGCCAATTCCAACCTCGTGCCGCATTGGGCGACTTGGGACCATTTCAACGAGCTCGATAAGAAGGGTCTGGCGATGTATGGCCAGATGACCGCGGGCTCGTGGATTTATATCGGCGCGCAGGGCATCGTTCAGGGCACCTATGAAACCTTCGCCGAAGCCGGGCGTCAGCATTACGAGGGCGATCTGACAGGGCGCTGGATTCTGACCGGGGGGCTTGGCGGCATGGGCGGTGCGCAGCCGCTGGCCGCGGTGATGGCGGGCGCATGCTGTCTGGCTGTGGAATGCGACGAAACCCGCGCCGATTTCCGTATCCGCACGCGCTATTGCGATGAAAAAACTCATTCTCTGGACGAGGCGCTGGCGATGATCGGGCGTTGGACGGCGGCGGGCGAGGCAAAATCGGTCGCGCTGATCGGCAATGCCGCCGACATCTTCCCCGAAATCCTGCGCCGGATGCAGGCGGGCGAAGCGCTGCCCAATGGGCGCCCCGACATGGTGACCGACCAGACCTCGGCGCATGATCCCTTCCATGGCTATCTGCCCAAGGGCTGGACCGTTGCGCAATGGCGCGCCGAGCAAGAGAGCAACTCCGCCGGGGTCGCTGCCGCCGCCCGCGCCTCGATGCGCGATCATGTTGAGGCGATGGTGGGCTTTTGGAATGCGGGCGTGCCCACGCTCGATTATGGCAACAACATCCGCCAGATGGCGCAGGAAGAGGGGTTGGAAAACGCGTTTGCTTTCCCCGGTTTCGTGCCCGCCTATATCCGCCCACTGTTCTGCCGCGGCGTTGGCCCGTTCCGCTGGGCGGCGCTGTCGGGCGATCCCGAAGACATCTACAAGACCGACCAGCGGATGAAGGAAATCTTCCCCGAGAACGTGCAATTGCATCGTTGGCTTGACATGGCACGCGAGCGCATCGCCTTTCAGGGGCTGCCCGCTCGGATCATGTGGATCGGGCTTGGCGAGCGCCACAAGGCGGGTCTGGCAATCAACGAGATGGTGCGCAATGGCGAGCTGAAAGCCCCCGTCGTGATCGGGCGCGATCACCTTGCTAGCGGCTCGGTTGCCCCTCCCCACCGTGAGACCGCGGGCGTGACGTGCGGCCCGGGGGCGGTGTCGGACTGGCCCTTGCTGAACGCGCTGCTCAATACCGCTTCGGGCGCAACTTGGGTGTCGCTGCATCACGGCGGCGGCGTCGGGATGGGATTCTCGCAGCATTCGGGCATGGTGATCTGTTGCGATGGCACCGAAGATGCCGACCGTCGCCTCAAGCGGGTGCTGTGGAACGACCCGGCCACCGGCGTGATGCGCCATGCCGATGCGGGCTATGAGATCGCGCGCGATTGCGCAATCGAACATGGTCTCGATCTGCCGGGCATCCTGAAATGAAGAAACTCCGCCGCAGCGATCTGACGGCCACGCCCTGGAAGAACGGGGGCGGTCTGACTTGGGAGATCGCCGCCTTTCCCGAAGGGGCGGGCTTTGACGATATAGTGTGGCGGCTGAGCATGGCCGAGGTCGCAAGCGACGGCGCGTTCTCGGAATTTGCGGGCATTGATCGCACGTTGACGGTTCTGTCGGGGGCTGGGATGACGCTGAGCTTCGCGCAGGGCGGATCGGTGACACTTGATGCCAGCGCACCGCCCCTGTCCTTTCCGGGCGAGGCGGCCCTCAATGCGCGTCTGACCGACGGGCCGATACTGGATTTCAACATTATGACCCGGCGCGGCGCCTGCGTGCACCGGGTCGAGATGCTGGCCGCTGGCCAAGCCGTGCCCAGCGACACCATTGCCCTTGTGACACGCACGCATCCCGTCAAGATCGGAGATTTCATATTGCACCCGGACGAGGTTTTACTGCCTGATCCGCAAGACGATCTGACAGGTAACCTTCGTGCCGATGGCCCGATGATTTCCGTGAGTGTGAGGGCCCTGACATGAACTTTTCTGGTGCCCGGTCACCCGGTGCCAGTTCAACTATCCGGTGCCCATCGGGGCGCAGCGCCGGAGCCCCAAAGCCCCACCAACAGGAGAGAAGACATGATGTTTTCCACGACACTGAAATCCGCCCTTTTCGGTCTGGGCGCGCTGGCCATCACCGCGTCGGGTGCGCTGGCCGATGACCTGGCCGACATCAAGGCCGCTGGCAAGATCGTCGCTGCGACCGAGATGCATTACGCGCCTTTCGACATGCTCGAGAACGGCAATTACGTTGGCTTTGACCGGGATCTGTTTGATGAGATCGCCAAGGAAATGGGCGTCGCCCCGGTCTATGAAGACCTGCCCTGGACCTCGATTCTGCCCGGTCTTGAAGTGAAGAAATTCGACTTCGTGCTCGCCCCGGTGACGATGACGGCCGAACGCGCCGATCGCTACAGCTTTACCCTGCCGATCGCGGATGCGACCGTGACTTTCGTGCAGCGCAAGGGTGGCAAGATGACAAAGCCCGAGGATGCCAAGGGCCTGACCGTTGGCGTGCAAAAAGGCACGGCCCAGCAAAAGCAGCTTGATGCCTACAGCGCCAAGATCGGCGGCTTCACCATCAAGGAATACGGCACCAATGACGAGGCCTATGCCGATCTGATGACCGGACGGCTTGACGCGGTTGCAGGCTCTGCGCCGCTACTCAACTACCTTGCCAAGAAGCGCCCCGACGATTTCGCCGTCGTGAACCCGCCCTTCGGCACGCCGACCTATTTCGGCTATGTCGCCCGCAAGGGTGAGGGTGACACATTGGTCGCGGCGGTGAATGACGCCCTCAAGAAGATCGAGGCGGATGGCCGGATGAAGACCCTGCAAGAGAAATGGTTCGGTGCGGCAACCGCTTTGCCCCAGATGATGCCCAAACTCTAAGACAGCTTGCGCGGGCCGAAGCCATTCCGGCCCGCGCCATTTTCTCGTCCACAATCAGGGTGTGGCCATGTTCTCATTCCAGACGATCATAGACAATTTGCCAGTGTTGATCGGCTCGGCGCGCTATACGCTGCTGATCTCGGTGCTTGGCTGTCTTGAAGGGCTCATCCTTGGGGCCGTTATCTGTGCCGCAGCCCTCTCGCATAAAATATGGCTGCGCCGGGCCGCAGCACTTTATGTCAGCTTCTTTCGCGGCGTGCCGCTGCTGATCCAGCTGCTTGTAGCCTACTACCTGCTGCCGGTGATCGGGCTGAATGTGCCGGCCCTTGTCGCGGCGGTCCTGACCGTGGGATTTTGTGCCGCGGCCTATCTGTCAGAAGTGCTGCGCGGCTCGCTCAACGCAATTCCCAAAGGTCAGGCCGAAGCCGCCGCCGCGATCGGAATGGTGCCGCTGGATGTCTGGGTGCGGATTCTGCTACCACAGGCGCTCAAGATCGGCTTACCCGCCATCGTCAATGAGCTGATCTTGCTGGTGAAGGCCAGCTCGCTGGTCACCGTGGTCGGCATTGTCGAGATCACGCGGATGAGCCAATCCATCGCCGCTGCAACCTTTCGCCCCCTCGAAATCTACCTCGCGGCTGCGTTCATCTACCTCGCGATCAACCTTGTCATCGCGCAGGTCGGGCGCGTTCTTGAACGGAGGCTCGCCGTCTGATGCTGGAGACGCTGCACCGCTACGGCCCTGATTTGCTGACCGGGTTCGGATTGACCATTTTCAGTTGGCTGCTGGGCACGGCTTTCGGTTTTGTGCTGGGCTTTTTGATCGAAATCGCACGCCGGTTTGGCCCCCGCGCGCTTGGCTATCCGATCCGCGCCTATGTGGAGTTCATTCGCGGCACGCCCTTTCTAGTTCAGTTGTTCGTGCTTTATTACGGCGGGCCGCTGATCGGGCTGCGGCTGGATGCGCTGCCTGCGGGCATCCTTGGATTGACGATCTACGGCAGCGCCTATTTCACCGAGATCCTGCGCGCGGGCTTTGATGCGGTGCCACTGGGCCAGATCGAGGCCGCGCGCGCGATTGGCTTTCGCAACTCCACCATCGTTTCGCGCATAATGGTGCCGGTGATGATGGTCTCGGCCCTTCCGGCGCTGGTAAATTTCGCGATCATCCTGACCAAGGAAACCGTCATCCTGTCGATGATCACCGTCCCCGAGATCATGTTCCAGACCCAGACGATGATGAGCGAAACCTTCGCCTTCGTCACCCCGATCCTGATCCTTGCGCTGTTCTTCTGGGGCTTCGTCGAGGCGATCTCGCGGATCGGACGTCGTCTTGAACGCCGTTTCACCCATTACCTAATTGATCGGAGCTGAAAGATGACCCATCAGCCAGCGGCACCCGCAGCCGCCTATCTGCGTAACGTCAACAAATTCTACGGCCCGTTTCAGGCCCTCAAAGACGTTTCGCTCGACATCCCACCGGGCAAGGTGACCTGTCTGATCGGCCCATCCGGGTCGGGTAAATCCACGCTTTTGCGCTGTATCAATGTGCTTGAGGACTATGACAGCGGCGAGGTGCGCATCGATGATCAGTTGATCGGCTATGAGACGCCCGGTGGCAAACGTATGGCGCCGCGCCGCCTGCGCGAAATGCGCCGCGAGATCGGGATGGTGTTTCAGCAGTTCAACCTCTGGCCCCATATGACCGCGTTACAGAACGTCGCCGAAGGGCTGGAGCGCGTGCGCGGTCTGTCGCGCGCGCAAGCCGAAACACGCGCGCGCGAGGCGCTTGCCAAGGTCGGGCTGGGCGACAAGGAAGGCAACCATCCCAGCCACCTGTCGGGCGGGCAGCAACAGCGTGTGGCCATCGCACGCGCCATCGCGATGGAGCCGCGCATCATGCTGTTTGACGAGCCGACAAGCGCACTTGACCCCGAACTCGTGGGTGAGGTTCTGGGCGTGATGAAACAGCTTGCCGCCGAAGGCATGACGATGGTCGTGGTCACCCATGAGATGGGGTTTGCCGCCCATGTCGCGGACCGAGTCGTGTTCATGGAACGCGGTGAGATCGTCGCCGTTGGCTCGCCGCGTGACGTGTTCGATGCCCCCTCCGACCCGCGTCTCGCAAGCTTTCTGCAAGGCTATCGCGAACGCAATTCGCTTGATTTCTAAGAAGGGCTTCGTCGATTTCATGTGACGGGGGGCCGCATTGCAGCCCCTTTCGCGCGATAGGCACGGGCCCTACGCGATGCGCAAATAAGCAGGGCTTATTTCGGGACCAGCCGATAAAGCTGCCCGTCATCACTATCCTCAATGATCCAGACCTGCCCTTGGGCACCGACCGCCACGTCGCGCACCCGCATCCCCAGATCCCAGCGCACCAGTTGATCCGACCCATCGCCCGCCACCAGCGCAAGCCCCTGCCCCGCCAGACCGCCGATCAGCATATCGCCATCCCATGGCGGAAAATCTTGTCCCTCGTAAATCGCCAGACCCGCCGGTGCGATCACAGGCGACCACCAGAGTTTCGGCGCAGCCAGATCGGGGCGCGTATCGTGATCGGGGATTGGCAGGCCGGAATAATGCCGCCCGTTTGACACCAGCGGCCAGCCATAGTTGAGACCCGGTTTGATCTCGTTCAACTCATCGCCACCGCGCGGGCCCATCTCGTGCTCCCACAGCGTACCGTCGGGGCTGAAGGCGAGGCCGTAGGCATTGCGATGGCCCTCGGACCACGTCTGCGCGCGCACACCGCCCGCATCATACTGCGGATTGCCGGGGGCGGCTTTGCCCTCGCGGGTGAGGCGCAGAATTTTGCCGCGCGGATTTTCGGGGTCTTGCGCGGTGTCGGGCTGCATCCGGTCTCCGACGCTGAGATAGAGCATTCCATCAGGCCCAAAGGCGATGATCCCGCCGGGCTGACCGCGCCCGCCGGGGGGCTGCTGCCAAAGCGTCTTGATCCCCTCCAGCCGATCCGCGCGCAGCGTGCCGCGCGCCAGAACCAGCGCGTTTTGCAGTGAGACATAGGTGAAATAGACCGCCTGCGTTTGCGCGAAATCGGGTGCGATGGCGACATCGAGCATCCCGTTCTGGCCGCTATACTGCACCTTCGGCAGCCCTTTAAGTTCGCTCATGCCACCTTGGCCTACACGCCACATCCGGCCCGCTTTGCCGCTCACCAGCACATCGCCCCCCGGCAGCGGCGCAATCGCCCACGGGTTTTGCAGGCGCGCGACCGCTTGCAGCGCAAAGGGAGCATCGCGGCTGGCGGGTTTTTCGCCCACATTCTGCGCGAGTAGCGGCTGGCCAAGCCCAAGAGCAAGGATTACGGCGGTCAAACAAGTTCGCATATGGCACCTCCTGAGTATAAAGAGATGGGGGCGCGCAGCGCCGTGAACCACCCCAAGGCACCAAATTTCGCGCTGCTCAAACGGGTTGCGAATCCGCGCGCCTACCCCTATATCCCCCCGTGAGAGGTTGGCGCGGGCGAGCGCCTCGCCAACCCGGTCAGATCCGGAAGGAAGCAGCCGCAACGAGCCCCGCTTGGGTCGCTGTCCAGCCTCTCACCCTTTCCCTGCTTCATCATGACACTTGCGAGCCAAGGCAGCGCGCGGATAGTTTCGCGCCAAAGGGAGAGACATATGAAGCGTTTCGTTCTGGCCTTGCTGGCCCTGCTGCCGCTGCCGCTGGCGGCGCAAACCCTGCACAGCACCGAAGTAGCCCCCGGCACTTACGCCATTCAGGGCCCGTTCGGGCAGCGTGACGCCGAGAACCTTGGTAATAACGCGACGTTTGGGTTGATCGTGACCGATGCCGGCGCGGTGCTGGTGGATGCGGGGGCCTCGTTCAAAGGGGCGCAGGCGCTGGATGAGGTCATCAAAACGCTGACCGATCAGCCGGTGACATATGTCATCAATACCGGCGGGCAGGATCATCGCTGGCTGGGCAATAGCTATTGGCAGGCGCAGGGCGCGCAGGTGATCGCCTCGGATGATGCGGTGGCCGATCAGAAGGCGCGCGGCTCAATGGAATTGACGGTGCTTGACGCGCTGATGGGCAAGGCGGCGCTGGCGGGAACCACGCCCGCCTATGCCGATATCAGCTTTGGCGAACACCACAGCTTGACCCTTGGCGGGCGCGAGATCGAGATCACCCACCCCGGCCCCGCTCACACCCCGGGCGACAGCTATGTCTGGCTACCCGCGCAATCTGTGATGTTCACCGGCGATATTGTTTTTGTCGGGCGCATTCTGGGCGTGTTGGACATGTCATCGTCAAAGGGCTGGGTTGCGGCCTTTGATGACATGGCCGCCCATAACCCCAAGGTGGTCGTGCCCGGTCACGGCCCCGCCACCGAACTGGCCACCGCGCGCCATGATACCTACGATTACCTAACCAACCTGCGCACCGAGATGGCCAGCTATATCGAGGGCGGCGGCGAGATCATCGGCTCGGTCGAGGTGGATCAATCCGCGTTCAGCTATCTGCAAGATTTCGACATGCTGGCCAAACGCAACGCGCAGGCCGTGTTTTCGCAGATGGAATGGGAATGACCCGGCTGGACCTCACACGCGGTGGCGCATAGTCTAACGCCCAAACCACAGGCCGGAGCCCCGATGAGCGAAACTCAATACCAGGTCCTCGCGCGCAAATACCGCCCCGCGACCTTTGCCGATCTGATCGGTCAGGAACCGATGGTGCGCACGCTGAAAAACGCGTTTGCTGCGGATCGCATCGCGCAGGCCTTTATCATGACGGGCATTCGCGGCACCGGCAAAACCACCACCGCGCGCATCATCGCCAAGGGGCTGAACTGCATCGGCCCGGATGGCAAGGGCACCCCGACGACCGAGCCCTGCGATCAATGCGAGAATTGCATTGCCATCGCCGAGGGGCGTCATGTCGATGTGATGGAGATGGACGCCGCCTCGCGCACCGGGGTTGGCGATATTCGTGAAATCATCGAGTCGGTGCATTACCGGGCAGCCTCGGCGCGCTACAAAGTCTATATCATCGACGAAGTGCACATGCTGTCGACAAGCGCCTTCAACGCGCTTTTGAAGACGCTCGAAGAACCGCCCGCGCATGTGAAATTCATCTTTGCCACGACCGAAATTCGCAAGGTGCCCGTGACGGTTCTGTCACGCTGCCAGCGCTTTGATTTGCGCCGGATCGAGCCCGAGGTGATGATGGATCACCTGCGCAAAATCGCCGAGCTTGAAAGCGCGCAGATCGCGCAAGACGCATTGGCGTTGATTACGCGCGCGGCCGAAGGGTCGGTGCGCGATGCGATGTCGCTGCTCGATCAGGCGATTGCGCATGGCGCGGGCGAGACCACCGCCGAGCAGGTGCGCGCGATGCTGGGGCTGGCCGATCGCGGCCGGGTGCTCGATCTGTTTGACATGATCTTGCACGGTCAAGCTGCCGAGGCGCTGACCGAACTATCCGCGCAATATGCCGATGGCGCTGACCCGATGGCGATCCTGCGCGACTTGGCCGAAATCACCCATTGGGTGTCGGTGATCAAGGTCACGCCCGAAGCCGCCGAAGACCCGACCGTGCCCCCGGACGAGCGCAAGCGCGGGCAGGAAATGGCCGGCGCAATCCCGATGCGGGTGCTGACGCGGCTATGGCAGATGTTGCTGAAATCCATCGAGGAAGTCGCGGGCGCGCCCAACACGATGATGGCAACCGAGATGGCACTGATCCGCATGACGCATGTCTCCGATCTGCCCGATCCCGACACGCTGATCCGCAAGATCCAGCAAGGCCCCGGGGCGAACACCCAAGCCGCCGGGCGCGGGGCTGCGCCCTCGACCAGCCCGGTGCATGGCGCAACCCTGCGGGCCCGGCGCGCGGGCGGTGGGGCAGTAGCTGTGGCGCAGGCAAGCCCGGCTGAGGCCCCCGACGCGCTGGCGCGCTTTGCCAGCTTTGACGATGTGGTCGATTTGATCGCGCGGATGCGCGACATGACGCTGCTGCTCGAAGTCGAAAGCAACCTGCGCCTCGTGCAGTACCGCCCCGGCCGGATCGAGTTTCAACCGACCGAGCGCGCCTCACGCGATCTCGCCGCGACCTTGGCCGCACGGCTTCAAGGTTGGACGGGCGAACGCTGGGGCGTCTCGGTGGTGTCTGAGGGGGGGGCGGATACCATCGCCGAGGTGAAAACCGCGCAGATGGATCAGGCCAAGGCCGAGGCGATGCATAACCCGCTGGTCGCCGCGATCTTTGAGGTTTTCCCGCAGGCCAAATTTGACGAGATCACCGATGCCGCAGCCCTCAACGCCGAAATCGCCACCGAGGCCCTGCCCGAGGTTGATGACGAATGGGACCCGTTCGAAGATAGCTAAGCCCGGCGAGACCTTGTTCACAGCCCTGCCCATGCGTATCTGAGACAAAACGATCTAACAGGAGACAGCGATGTTCAAGGGACTGGGCGCGATGGGCGATATGGCCAAAATGATGAAGGCCGCCAAGGAAATGCAGGAAAAGATGGCGCAGCTGCAATCCGAGCTGAATTCCATCGTCGTTATCGGCGAGGCCGGTGCCGGTCTGGTGCAGGCACGCGCCACCGCCAAGGGCGAGCTGACGGGGCTGTCGATCGATCCCTCGATCCTGCAAGCTTCGGAAAAGGAAGTCGTCGAAGACCTGATCCTTGCGGCGATCAAAGACACCCAAGCCAAGGCCAAAGAGCGCGAGAGCGAAGAGCAACGCCGCCTGCTGCGCGAGATGGGCCTGCCCGAAAATATGGAACTTCCCGGTTGATCGGACGGCGCACCCCATGACCCAAGGGCGCGACGACATCGAGGGGCTGATCGCGCTGATGGCGCGGCTGCCCGGCCTTGGGCCGCGCTCGGCACGCCGCGCGGTGCTGCACCTGATCTCCAAGCGCGCGCAACTGATGGCCCCGCTGGCCGAAGTGATGGCCGATGTCGCACGCAACGCCCGCGAATGTGCGCGCTGCGGCAATATTTCGGGCCAACCGGTCTGCGCGATCTGCGAGGACGAGCGCCGCGCCATCGGCGAACTTTGCGTGATCGAGGATGTTGCTGATCTCTGGGCAATGGAGCGCGGCCACGCCTTCAAGGGACGCTACCATGTGCTGGGCGGCACCCTGTCTGCGCTCGATGCCATCGGCCCCGAAGAGCTACGCATCCCCGACCTGATCGCGCGCATTCAATTCGAGGGAATCCGCGAAGTCATCCTTGCACTCAACGCCACTGTCGAGGGTCAAACCACCGCCCATTACATCGCCGAGGCGCTCGAACCGATGGGGGTGGCCGTCACCAGCCTCGCGCAAGGCGTGCCCATCGGGGGCGAGCTGGACTACCTTGACGATGGCACGATTCAGGCCGCATTGCGCGCCCGCAAAGCGTTCTGATCGCCCCCTTTCATCTAGCCCTAAATACTCCCGCCGGAGGCCCCGCCTGCCAAGCGCGAGCGCGCCCGTGTGATGCTCCGCCCCATTGAACCTGCGCGCGGGCCTCGCTATCAGGGAGGCATCCCGAAACGAGATGCGAGACCGCCACCGATGATCCGCCTCTATCATGTTGCGCTATCCCCCTATTGCCGCAAGGTTCGCCTGACGCTGGCTGAAAAGAAGCTTGAGGTCGAACTGGTCGAAGAACGCTATTGGGAGCAGCAGGCCGATTTCCTGCGCCGCAACCCGGCGGGCAAAGTGCCGGTGCTCAAGATGGACGGCATGGTGATGGCCGAAAGTCAGGCGATCTGCGAATATATCGACGAGCGCTACCCCGAGGCCCCTTTAATGCCGCGCGATGCGACCGGGCGCTACGAGGTGCGCCGTCTGTGCGCGTGGTTTGACGATAAATTCAACGCCGAAGTGACCAGCAAGGTGATGGGCGAACGGGTCTGGAAAAAGGTCCGCAAAGAGGGCTATCCCGACAGTAAGGCTGTGAAATCTGGCCTCTCGGCGATCAAATTTCACCTCGATTACATGGGCTGGCTGCTCGATCAGCGCCGCTGGCTCGCGGGCGATGTGATGACGCTGGCCGATTTCGCCGCCGCCGCGCATCTGAGCTGTCTCGATTACATCTCGGATGTGGACTGGAACCGATCCGAGGCGGTGAAGGATTGGTACGCGAAGATCAAATCGCGCCCGGCCTTCCGCTCGCTTCTGGCCGATCAACTGTCGGGCATGCCGCCCGCGCCGCAATATGGCGAGCTGGATTTCTAAGACGCTCAGGCTGGGGGCGCTGCCCCCAGACCCCCGGGATATTTTCATCAAGAGGAAGAGGCCGTGGAGGATTTGAAATCACGGCTGGTGGCCAAAGCGCTTGAGGAAGGGTTTTCCAAGGCGCGCGTGACGCGGCCCGATGCGATCCCGCAGGCGGCGGCGCGGCTTGAGGCGTTTGTCGGCGCAGGGATGCACGGCCAGATGGGCTGGATGGAGGAACGGCGCGCGTGGCGGGGCGATCCGGCGGCGCTGTGGCCGCAGGCGCGCTCGGTTCTGATGTTGGCCGAGAGCTATACGCCTGACTATGACCCGCTGGCGCTGTTAAAGCGGCGCGATCAGGGCGTAATTTCCGCCTATGCGCAGGGGCGCGATTATCATGATCTGGTGAAGAAGCGGCTGAAACGGGTCGGGCGCTGGTTGCTCGAACAAGCGCCCGAGGGGGAGATCAAGGTGTTCGTCGATACCGCGCCGGTGATGGAGAAACCGCTGGCGCAGGCGGCGGGATTGGGTTGGCAGGGCAAGCACACCAATCTGTTGGCGCGCGATCTGGGCAACTGGTTTTTCCTCGGCGCGATTTTCACCACACTGGCGTTGGCACCTGATGCGCCCGAGATCGAGCATTGCGGCAATTGCACCGCCTGTCTGGATATCTGCCCGACGCAAGCCTTTCCCGCGCCCTTCCAGCTCGATGCGCGGCGCTGCATTTCCTATCTCACGATTGAACATAGCGGGCCGATTGATCTGGAATTGCGCGCCAAGATGGGCAACCGGATTTATGGCTGCGACGATTGTCTTGCCGCCTGCCCGTGGAACAAGTTCGCGGCCACCGCGCGTGAGGCGCGCTATCATGGCGGGGTCGGCGCGCCTCCCTTGGCCGAATTGGCGGCGCTGGATGACGCCGCCTTTCGCGCGCGGTTTTCCGGCTCGCCGATCAAGCGAATCGGGCGCGATCGGTTCTTACGCAATGTGCTATATGCGATTGGAAATTCTCACGATCGCACCTTGGCTGGTGCCGCGCGCGCGCATCTCAGTGACACCAATCCCACTGTGGCCGAGGCCGCGTCTTGGGCGCTGTCCCAGCTTGGGGACTAAATTGCGCGCGGGCTCTGGCATTGGCGGGCGCATCTGATAAGGCAGCAGATATGAGCAGCCCCGCCATTTCCACACCGTCACCGTTCTTGGGCATCACCTTGAAACTGGGAACAGTGATCGCGTTTGTCATCATGCAGGCGATCATCAAGGCGGTCTCAGACACGATCCCGCCCGGTGAAGCGGTGTTTTTCCGCTCGGCCTTCGGGATGGTGCCGCTGCTTGTCTGGCTGGCGTGGCGGCATGAATTGCGCGGTGGTCTGCGCGTGAGAAAACCGATCAATCATGTGATGCGCGGGGTGATTGGCACCACGGCAATGGCGCTGAGTTTCGCCTCTCTCGCCTATCTGCCGCTGCCCGAAGCCACGGCTTTGGGCTATGCCGCGCCCTTGTTGACAGTGGTGTTTGCCGCGCTGTTCTTGCGCGAAACGGTGCGGCTGTTTCGGTTTTCTGCCGTGGGTTTGGGGCTTGCGGGGGTGTTGGTCGTGCTGTGGCCGCGGCTGGGCGGATCGGGTCCGGCCCAAGGGGTCGAGGCATTTGGCGCAGCACTTGCGCTAGCGGGGGCCACCTGTGCCGCGCTGGCACAAATCCAGATTCGCCGGATGGTGGGAACCGAACGCACCTCGGCCATCGTGTTTTGGTTCTCGATCACCGCCACCCTGTTATCGCTTGCCTCGATCCCGTTTGGCTGGGTGTTGCCGACCCCGCGCGAGGCGATCTTGTTGATCGTGGCGGGGCTGATCGGCGGCACGGGGCAGATCATGCTGACCTCGGCCTACCGCTTTGCCGATGCGTCGCTGATTGCGCCGTTCGATTACGCCTCGATGTTGTTTGCGCTGGCGATTGGCTATGCGATTTTCAACGAGGTACCGACTGCGTGGACCCTAAGCGGCGCCGGACTGGTGATCAGCGCGGGCATTTTGATTATCTGGCGCGAGCGGCAATTGGGGCTGGAGCGGCGGCGCGCGCGCAAGGCGGGCACGCCGCAAGCCTGAGGGCGCAGATGTGAGCGTCTTGATCTAACGCATGCCGACTCGGTCAAAGTCTGTTATAATGAGGCTTCCAGCAATGATTAGAGGAGCCAAAGCGATGTCGCGTCACGTTATTGACCACGCAAAACCGGCCTCGGAGAGCGCCCGTTTACAGCGTTTTCTCACTTTGCAGCGCAAGGAAGGCGTCCATCCCGCCGTGCAAGATTTGTCCAAGCGCTCGCATGGGGAATCGGGTGCGCGCGTTACGCAATTTCTGCGCATCGAGCGGCACGAAGAGGTCTAGGCCGATCTATGATTTGAATATCAAAAGGGCGCACCTAATGGCGCGCCCTTTGTCATTTCAGGTGCACAGACATCAGCTGCGCACGAGTTTCTCGTAGGTTTCGGAAATGTCGCGCGTCAACGCGCCCACCTCAAAGTGGAAGTCCCCGATCTGACCCACGGGCGTCACCTCGGCGGCGGTGCCGGTGAGCCAGCACTGCTCGAACCCGGCCAGTTCGGACGGCTCGATGCGGCGCTCATGCACGGTGATGCCCTTATCCTTGAGCAGGCCGATCACGGTCTGCCGGGTGATCCCGTTGAGGAAGCAATCGGCCAGTGGCGTGTGAACCTCGCCATCCTTGACGAAGAAGATATTGGCCCCCGTCGCCTCGGCCACATAGCCGCGATAATCCATGAACAGCGCGTCCGAGCAGCCCTTATCCTCGGCGATATGCTTGGACATGGTGCAGATCATGTAAAGACCCGCCGCCTTGGCTTCGACCGGGATGGTGCGCGGATCGGGGCGACGCCATTTCGCGATGTCCAGCTTGGCGCCCTTGGTTTTGGCATCTCCGTAATAGTTGCCCCATTCCCAACCAGCCACGGCCATCCGCACCGGGTTGCGTCGCGCCGAGACACCCATGTCATCGCCCGCGCCCCGCCATGCCACGACACGCACATAGGCATCGGTCCAGCCATTGGCCTTGAGCATCGCGTATTTCGCCTCTTCGATCTCATCGACCGAATAGGGGATCGTCATGTCCAGCAGTTGACCCGACTTGAGCAGACGCTCGGAATGCAGACGCGATTTGAAGATCGTGCCGTTGTAACAGCGCTCGCCTTCGAATACCGAGGACGCGTAATGCAGCGCGTGGGTCAGAATATGGACATTGGCGTCACGCCACTCCACCATCTTCCCGTCCATCCAGATCTTGCCGTCGCGATCATCATAGGCCCCGGCCATTTCACCCTCCTTGGCGTTACACCGATTTACGAATGTTGCGCAAGTTAGGTCCGATATGGGCATTTTCTTGCGCAGAAACTGTCGTTCGCTAGCAGTTGAGTCTTGGATAGTCAACAAGACTGACTTAAAGTCACGAAAAAGAGTAGAGGGATAGATGGCCGATAGTGGAAGCCCTGGGGGCGAGACGCTCCTGTTTCTCACCGACGAGCAGTTGCGGCGCGGGACCGAGGCGATGTTTTTTGCCTATCGCGCCTTTACCGCCGATCCTGATCGTCTGCTCGAAGAGCATGGCTATGGCCGCGCCCATCACCGCGCGCTGCATTTCATCAATCGACAATCGGGGCTGACAGTGACCACTCTGCTGGCGGTGCTGGGCGTGACCAAGCAGTCGCTGAACCGGGTGTTGCGCACGTTGATCGAGGATGGTCTGGTGGAAAGCCGGGTGGGGCGGCGCGACAAGCGCGAGCGCCAGTTATATTTAACCGAGGCTGGTCACACATTGGAACGGGCCCTCTCTGAGGCACAGCGCGGCCGGATGCGCAGCGCCTATCGCATGGCAGGGCCGCAGGCAGTGGCGGGGTTTCGACAGGTTCTTGAGGCGATGATGGGGTCTGATCTGCAGCGCCTCTACCAACAGATGAAGGAAGAGTGATGCCCTATCAGGCCGACCCGCATCTGTTGATCATCGACGATGATGAACGCATCCGATTATTGCTGAAGAGCTTTTTGCAGCGCAACGGATTTCTGGTGACGGCAGCGCGCGATGCGGCCCATGCGCGGCGGCTGTTGGCGGGGCTCGATTTCAACCTGATCGTGATGGATGTGATGATGCCGGGCGAAGATGGGCTGAGCCTGACGCGCGATTTGCGCAAGTCGATTTCGACGCCGATCTTGCTGCTGACAGCGCGGGGCGACACGCGCGAGCGCATCGAGGGCCTTGAGGCGGGGGCCGATGACTATCTCGCCAAGCCGTTTGAGCCCAAGGAACTGCTGTTGCGCATCAATGCGATCCTGCGCCGGGTTCCCCAAGAGGCGGAAACCGGGCCGAAATTCCTGTCGCTCGGGGCGCTGAAATACGACCACGACCGGGGCGAGCTGTGGGATGGCGAGGCCCCGGTGCGCCTGACCGCGACCGAAGTGCAACTGATGAAGATCTTCGCCACCCATGCGGGCGAGGTAATCTCGCGTAGCGCCCTGATCGAAGAGCTGGGCCGCGACCGCACCGCGCATGACGAGGGTGGCGGCGACCGCGCGGTGGATGTCCAAATCACCCGCCTGCGCCGCAAGATCGAACGCGACCCGCGCGAGCCACGCTATCTGCAAACAGTGCGCGGACTTGGCTACATGCTGGCACCGGATTGAGTTATCCACAGATCACGCGCACTCACGCAGGCTCACGATTATTGATTCGCTCTGAACACGCTAAGGGTTTGATCTGTGGCCCAAGCTTGGGTGCGTGGGCGGGCACGCCGATCACTTTTTCCCGTCCAGACTGGATTAACCCTGCGTGAAAGGCTGCTTAGCCGCAATTCGCACCCCCTCGGGGTGAATGCGTTCTGGACTGACGATTCCGTGATTGATATGAGAGCAAGCATGTTTGGGCACACAACACTGTGTGCCCCGGCACGTCACTATCGGTCCGACACCGCGGGCCCCGGAAGGAGAGACAACGTGTCCAACCCAGAAAATCACGCAGGCACCCGGAGGGATTTCCTCTATTACGCGACCGCCGGCACTGGCGCAGTCGTCACTGGCGCCGCCGTCTGGCCGCTGGTCAATCAGATGAACGCCTCGGCGGACGTCAAAGCGATGTCGTCGATCTATGTCGACGTCTCGGGTGTCGAGACGGGCACGCAGCTGACAGTGAAATGGCGCGGCAAGCCGGTCTTCGTGCGCCGCCGCAGCCAGGAAGAGATCGACATGGCGCGCGCCGTGCCGCTGGACGAGCTGGTCGACATTTCGGCTGAGAACGCCAACAAGCCGGGCGCAGAGGCGACCGATGAAAACCGCACGCTGGACGAGGCGGGCGAATGGTTGGTGATGATCGGCGTTTGCACCCATCTCGGCTGCGTTCCGATCGGTAACATGTCGGGCGATTTCGGCGGCTGGTTCTGCCCCTGTCACGGGTCGCATTACGACTCGGCCGGGCGCATCCGCAAAGGCCCCGCACCGCGCAACCTTGATATCCCGGTGGCTCAGTTCACCGATGACACCACGATCCTGTTGGGCTGAGGAGACCTAAAATGTCGGGCATTCCCCACGACCATTACGAGCCCAAGACGGGCATCGAAAAATGGGTGCATTCGCGCCTTCCCATTGTCGGGTTGATTTATGACACGATCATGATCCCCACGCCGAAAAACCTGAACTGGTGGTGGATCTGGGGCATCGTCCTGGCATTCTGCCTTGTGCTGCAGATCATCACCGGCATCGTTCTGGCGATGCATTACACGCCCCATGTCGATCTGGCCTTCGCCAGCGTCGAGCATATTATGCGCGACGTGAATGGCGGCTACATGCTGCGCTACATTCACGCCAACGGCGCCTCGCTGTTCTTCTTTGCCGTTTATATCCACATCTTCCGTGGTCTCTATTACGGGTCCTACAAAGCCCCGCGTGAGATCACATGGATCGTCGGCATGATCATCTACCTGTGCATGATGGGCACCGCGTTCATGGGCTATGTGCTGCCTTGGGGGCAGATGTCGTTCTGGGGCGCGACCGTGATCACCGGCCTGTTTGGCGCCATTCCCGGTATCGGGCCAAGCATTCAGGCTTGGCTGCTGGGCGGACCGGCGGTTGATAACGCGACGCTCAACCGTTTCTTCTCGTTGCACTACCTGCTGCCCTTCGTGATCGCGGCGCTGGTGATCGTGCATATCTGGGCCTTCCACACCACGGGCAACAACAACCCGACCGGCGTGGATGTGCGCAAAACCTCGAAGGCCGAGGCCGAGAAAGACACCCTGCCCTTCTGGCCCTATTTCGTCATCAAAGACCTTTTCGCCTTGGCGGTGATCTTGATGATCTTTGCGGCGGTCGTGGGCTTTATGCCGAACTTCCTTGGCCACCCTGACAACTACACCGAGGCCAACCCGTTGGTCACGCCGGTCCATATCGTGCCGGAATGGTATTTCCTGCCGTTCTACGCGATCTTGCGCGCGTTCACCTCGGATGTGTGGGCGGTGATGTTCGTGCATTGGATCACCTTCGGGATCGTGGACGCCAAGTTCTTTGGGGTGCTGGCGATGTTTGGCGCGATCATCGTGATGGCGCTGGCACCGTGGCTGGACACCTCAAAGATGCGCTCGGGCAGCTATCGTCCGATGTTCAAATGGTGGTTCTGGCTGCTGGCAATCGACTTCGTCGTGCTGATGTGGGTGGGCGCGATGCCGACCGACGGGATCTACCCCTATATCTCGCTGATCGGGGCGACCTATTGGTTCGTGTATTTCCTGATCATCCTGCCGCTGTTGGGCCTGATCGAAAAGCCGACCGCAATGCCCGCGACGATTGAAGACGATTTCAATCATCACTACGGCATCAAACAAACTCCGGCTGAGTGAGTCAGGAAGAGGGACGCAACATGAAAAACTTTCTGATCTCTGCAATCTCAGCCCTATCGATCGGCGCGGCGGGTCTTGTCGCCGCTCCGGCGCTGGCTGCCGAGGGTGGCAGCCATGTCGAAAACGTAGCCTTCTCGTTTGAGGGCCCGTTTGGGACCTATGACCAGCAGCAGCTACGCCGCGGGTTTCAGGTTTACCGTGAGGTCTGCTCGGCCTGTCACGGGCTGAAATACGTCGCCTACCGCACGTTGGCGGATGCCGATGGCTTGGGCATGAACCCCGCTTGGGTGCGCGCCTATGCCGCCGAGCATACTGTAATCGACAAAGAAACCGGCGAGGAGCGCCCCGCCAAGGAAACCGACCATTTCCCGACCGTGACGGGCGAGGGCATGGGCCCGGATCTGTCGATGATGGCCAAGGCCCGCGCGGGCTTTCACGGCCCCTACGGTCTGGGCATCAACCAATTCCTCAAAGGCATGGGCGGGCCGGAATACATCTATTCCGTGCTGACGGGCTATAACGGCGAAGAAAAGGAAGAGGCCGGGTCGTATTTCTATGGCAACCACACCTTCGCAGGTGGCTGGATCGCGATGCCTCCGCCGCTGTCCGATGAGTTGATCGAATACGAAGACGGCACCCCCGCAACGGTGCATCAGATGGCCGAAGACGCCTCTGCCTTCCTGATGTGGTCGGCAGAACCCAAGCTGATGGCGCGCAAGCGCTGGGGCTTTGTGGCGGTGCTGTTGCTTCTCGTGCTGAGCTCGCTGCTTTATCTGACCAACAAAAAGCTGTGGGCGCCGCATAAGGGCAAACATGTCGATCTTTGATCGCAGCTAAACCAAAGCCAGAACGCCCCCTCCATCCCGAGGGGGCGTTTTCCATTTGACCATTGCGCAGGCCCAAGCAACGGTTGTCAGAGTGCTGGCGCGCGCTACCTCGCACCGCATACCCACGAGGAGAAACAATGCCCATTCTGTCCGAATTCCCCCACGCCACTCCCGCCCATCGCGCGCCCCGTCTGTGTGTGTTGATCGACGCCGATAATGTGCCCGCCTCTTATGCCGAGGCGATCTTTGAAGAGATCGCATCGCTGGGCGAGGCCTCGGTGCGCCGGATCTATGGCGATTGGTCGGCGCAGCGGTTGGCGGGTTGGGCCAAGCGCGTGGCCGAATTGGGTCTGGTCGCCGATCAGCAGTTCTCCAATACCAAGGGCAAGAATGCCTCTGACATCGGGCTTGTGATTGCGGCGATGGATTTCCTGCATTCCGACCTGTTCGACGGGTTCGTGCTGGTCTCGTCGGATAGCGATTTCACCCGGCTTGCAGCGCGCATCCGCGAACAGGGGCTTGATGTCTATGGCATCGGTGAGCAGAAAACCCCCGAAGCCTTTCGCAAGGCCTGCAAACGGTTCATCTATGTCGAGAACCTTGGAACGGCCGAGACCAGCGCCCCCGCCAAACCCACAGGCAAAGGCACCGGGCGCGACACCGAAAAAGACGCCTCCCCAAAAGCGACCAGTGGCGGCAAGCAGCCCCCGACCGCCGCGATTCCGGTGATCGTGAATGCGATGAAGGCGATTGGGCTGGAAGAGGAATGGTATTCGCTGGGCCAGCTTGGCCAGTTCATCACCCAAGCCAACCCCGATTTTGACACCCGCACCTATGGCAGCGCCAAACTGTCGGATTTGCTGCTGAAATCAGGGCGTTTCCAGTTGCAGCGCGGTGAGGGAAATCAATGGATGGTGCGCGATCTCGCCTAAGCGGGATCAGTCCGACTTCGTGCCATAGCGCGCCATGAACATCGCCACCGCGCCCCGGATGACCCGGTCCTTGTCGCTTGCCGCAGGGCAGCACCCAACGCCAAAGACCAACTTGGCATGCAGGTCTGCCTTGCACATCTCGGCAAACAGATGTGCGGCCAGATCAAGGTCGTCGATTGCCAACTCGCCCCGCGCGACCGCCTGTTTCAGATAGTCCAGCAAGGTGCGATGCACCAATTCGGGGCCCGACGCGTAAAAGGCGCGGCCCAATTCGGGAAAGCGCTCTCCCTCGGCGACGCAAAGCCGGTAAATGCCTTGGCCCAGCTCCGAGGCCATAAAGTCGATGATCTGGCGCCCCGCAATCGACAGCACCACCTCGGGGGGTTGGTCAAAATTGATCTGCGCCAGCGCCTGATCGGCCTGTCGCTGGCATTCGGTCTTGGTAACTTCGAGAAACATCAGCCGCTTGTCGGGGAAGTAGCTGTAAAGCGTGGCTTTGGACACGCCCGCTTCCTTTGCGATGTCATCGACCGAGGCCCCTTCGAACCCGTCACGCAAAAACACTTCGCGCGCGCCGTTCAGCACCTGATCGAACTTGCGCCCGCGATGAATTTCTGTTGCCTGCGCCATCAACTCTCCCCAGTCCCGGACACGTCCGGTGTGTGGGTCCAGCATAGCCGCTCTGGTTCAGCCCCTGCAAGGCGGCGCAACGTCACGTCATGTCATGTCAGCTATCAACGTGCTGTCATATGCAGCTGTCTGCGCAGGGCTCTCGCGTGCGGCGCAGCGTTCAAGCCAAGCTTTGATGACTCCATCATCGGGCACGAAATCTGGCAACCAGAGATAGGGCGAGGCCACCAGCAGATCGGCCGCCGAGTAGCGATCGCCCAGCAAATAATCGCCGCGATCAAGCGCCCGGCGCAGTTCGGCGGTGATCTCATCGCGGCCGCGGAAGGTACTGGCGAACCCGTCAGTGGCGAGGCCCAGAATCGTGGCGACCATCACCGGCTCCATCACGCCCTGATAATAGGCCATCCAGCTTAGGAAAGCGCCCCGCCCCGGCGCGCCCGGTTGCGGGGCGAACCCGGCCTGGGGTGTCTTTTCGCACAGATAGGTAAAGATCGCGCCGCGTTCGCGGATATGTTCGTCGCCATCGACCAGATAGGGCACCTTGCCTTCGGGATGGGCGTTGGCCGGGTCGGCGTGCCCCGAGCCATCGCCACGCCGCACAGTCACGACGCGAATCTCAACCGCATCGAAAAGCCCCAGCTCGTGCAAGAGCGCAATCGTCGAACTCGAACGGGTGCGCGGGGAATGATAGAGAATCATGACAGTCTCCTGACTTTTCTTGGCAGGATGACTATGCCACGCTCCTCCTGTCAAAAACCGACAGGAGCCGCCATGCCCCGCGCTGATCGCTTGTTTCGCCTGCTTGATGCGCTGCGCCGCCTGCCTGCGCCTGTGACCGCCGCACAGCTGGCGGCAGAAACAGAGGTGTCCGAGCGCACGCTTTACCGCGACATCGAGGCGTTGCGTGCAGGTGGCGCGCTGATCGACGGGGCGGCAGGCTATGGCTACACGCTGACCGAAGACCCCGCGCTGCCGCCGCAAAACCTGTCGCGGCTGGAGCTGGAGGCGCTGGTTCTGGGGCTGGCCGAGCTGCGCCATCTGGGCGACACAGATCTGGCGCGGGCGGGCGAAATGGCGCTGGCCAAGATCACCGCGACCCTGCCGGAAAGCCGCGCCCATCAAGCTGCCCATGCGGTGCTGGCCTCGTATCGGATGCACAAGCGCCCCGCCCCGCCGGTCGATCTGTCGCTGATCCGTCAAGCCGCTTGGGACGAGCGGATGATGCGGCTGCATTATTGCGACCGTGACGGGGTTGAAAGTGATCGGGTGATCTGGCCGCTCGGGTTGGTCTATCTGGATCGCGAGCAGATGCTGCTGGCCTGGTGCAGCCTGCGCGCGGATTACCGGATGTTCGTGATCGCCAGAATGCGTGCCATCGAGGTGCTCAGTGACAGTTTCCGCCCCCGCCGCGTACCGATGCTGCGCGACTATACGGCGGCGATACACAAACGCGCCCACCCAAAGGCGGACGCGTAAGGTGATTTGCTGGGCTGAGGCTTACAGCTCGGCGCTTTCGTAGGCCTCGATGATCTTGGCAACCATCGGGTGGCGCACAACGTCTTTCGAGGTGAAGTAGTTGAACGAGACGCCCTCGACACCGTCCAGAATACGTTCCGCATCCGCCAAACCCGACGGCATGCCGCGCGGCAGGTCGACCTGTGACCGATCCCCCGTGATCACCATGCGAGAGCCCTGCCCCAGACGGGTAAGGAACATCTTCATCTGCATCGTGGTCGCGTTCTGCGCCTCATCCAGCACCACAAACGCGTTGGACAAGGTGCGCCCGCGCATGAAGGCAAGCGGCGCGATCTCGATGCGCTTTTCCTCGGTCAGCTTGGCAAGCTGTTTGGCGGGCAGAAAGTCATTCAGCGCGTCATAAAGCGGCTGCATGTAGGGATCGACCTTGTCCTTCATATCACCGGGCAGAAAGCCCAGACGCTCGCCCGCCTCGACAGCGGGACGCGACAGGATGATCTTGTCGACATGACCACCAATCAACATGGTCACGCCCACGGCCACCGCGAGATAGGTTTTGCCGGTGCCCGCAGGTCCGATGCCAAAGGCCAGCTCGTGTTCGAACAGATGTTTGACATAGGCCTTCTGCGCCTCGGTGCGCGGCTCGACCTGTTTCTTGCGGGTGCGAATCTCGTATTTCCCGGCGGCGAACATCTCAAGCTGTTCGTCCATCGAGGTGCCCGCGCCCCCCAGATCGACCATGCGCAGGGCGGCGTCGACCTCTTCGGCGTCGATTGGCTTGCCTTGCTCAAGGCGCTGGTAGAGATGGTGCAAAACGGCGGCGGCCTGAAGCTGTGCTTCGGCGCTGCCAACGACGGCCAGTTGGTTGCCGCGTCGCAGGATATGCACCTGCAGTTTATGCTCTATTTGGGCGAGGTTGCGGTCGAATTCGCCGCACAAATCAATCAAAAGCCGGTTGTCGGGGAACTCAAGAAGCGTTTCATGAACGTCCTGAGAGCGAGGCGGGGGTGTGATTGCGCTAAAGCCCAAAAAGAGAGTCTCCCTAAGCTGATGTTGTAGATATATGGTGCCTGTCGATGGGGCTTCACGCAAGCACTGGTTTTGCGAAGGCCCCCGCGGCGGGCGAGATTTCATAAAACGGTAACGAAAAAAACCGCGCAAAGTTCCGCACAAGCCGTTTGCCTAAATTTTGGGCAAAATCTATCTCGCCTAGAGAGAGTCGCCAATCGGCGAGCCTGATTTGAACGGGCCAACCGCAGTATTGCGTGGACCGGCACCCGAACAGATCGGCTTGCCGTAATCGTCCACACGCGCAGTCAGATAGCCCTCGACACCATCATCAATGATCCAGTGATCGCAGCCGTCGGGGTCAATCCAGACACCGGCCTTGAGCTGGCTGAGATGCTTGGCGTCGATACCGCCGTCGATGGATTTGCCGGGTCCGATCTGGCGGGCCCCTTCGCCGCCCTCACATGCTGCCAACGACACTGCGGCCGCACCGATCGAAAGAAGTCTCGTCACTCCCATGTCCCTGCCCTCACTTCACGCAGATGATTTCGACGCGACGGTTTTCCGCCATGCCTGCTGCCGTCTTGTTGGTCGCGCGCGGCATCCGCTCGCCATACCAGTTCACTGCCAGCACAGGCGCACCAACCGATTGCGCGACTTTCGCCACGGCTTCGGCGCGTCGCTTGGACAGGCGCATGTTGTATTCATCCGAGGCGCGGCCATCGGTGTGCCCGGTGATGATGAACTGGCGGGCCTGCGCGGTGCGAAAGAAGTTTTGCAGATACTGCCGACAATTTGATTTGAGATAACGGAAATCTTGGGATCGGGCCCCGATTCCCTCTATATATTGTGGCTCAATAGACAAAGACGCCCCTAAAGTGGTGGCGAGATGCCGACATGGAAACATGTCCGCCCAAATTTCACCGCAATTTGAAGCCATCCTGACATAGGAAATGAACGTACATCCTTTGCGGCCCCCGAGTCGGATCAGCAGTCCCGATCGGGCGATTTTACGCGGGAATTGTCGACGGCAGGGAAACCAAGCCGTCGATTCCTTAATATTGTTCGATATCCCCCCATAAACATAGAGAATCCTTCTTAAATCTCCCGAATCAGGCGTATAGAACGTAGTTATGTCCGTGCGGCTTTCTGCTGATTGCGCAACCGGACCAAGCCCTTCGCTGCCGATCAGGAGACCAAAATCTGATGAAACCTATTGCTATCGCCATAATTCTTGCAGGCACCCTTGGAGCCGGCGCCGCTTCGGCCGGAACTGCCTGCTATACCGGGCCGACCGGGCGCATCCATGCCGCGAACAAGACGAGCTGCGGCCCCGTCATCAAGCAGGCAATCCATATCGATTGTTATCGCGGCCCATGGCGTGCAACGATCTGGGATCACCCGCAGGGCAGCTTTGTCGATGACCTCGTGAAATATGGCTACGACTACGGCGATGCCAACGGGCTGGCGACCGAGATCTGCAAAAAAGAGAGCCTCGTGGGCGATCCCGACGGGCTGCGTGCCGAGTTGCTGCGCGCAATCGCTGCCGATCCGCCCGGACCGAAATAAGACAAGACCCTTGGTGGGGCGGGCTTAGATAAGCTCGCCCGCCAGTGAATTGGGCGCGGCCTCGGTGATGCGCACGCGCGCCAGAACGCCGGGCGCCAGACCCTCGCCGCGCACATGGACGGCTTGCAGATAGTCGGATTTGCCGACCCACTGCCCCTCCATCCGGCCCTTCTTTTCAAACAATACGCTTACCTCGCGCCCCACCATCGAGCGCTGACAAGCCCGTTGCTGATCCCCCAGAAGTGCCTGCAATTCCTGCAAGCGCGCATTGGCGACCTCCTCGGGGATCGCACCGTCTCGGCCCATCGCGGGCGTGCCCGGACGCGGCGAGTATTTGAACGAATAGGCCATGCCGTAATTGACCTCACGGATCAGCGCCATCGTGGCTTCAAAATCCTGATCGGTTTCGCCGGGGAAGCCGACGATGAAATCCCCTGAGAGCACCAGATCGGGGCGCGCGGCGCGGATGCGCTCGATCAGGCGGATATATTGCTCGGCAGTGTGTTTGCGGTTCATCGCCTTGAGGATACGATCGCTGCCCGATTGCACTGGCAGGTGCAGATAGGGCATCAGCTTGGGCTCATCGCCATGCGCCGCGATCAGGTCGTCTTCCATGTCATTGGGGTGCGAGGTGGTGTAGCGGATGCGCTCCAGCCCGTCAATTTTCGCCAATGCACGCGTCAGCCGCGCCAGCCCCCAATCGCCGCCCGTCCCTTGCCCGTGATAGGCATTGACGTTTTGGCCCAGCAAGGTGATTTCGCGCACGCCCTTTTCGACCAGATCGCGGGCTTCGCTCAGGATTTTGTCGGCCGGGCGCGAGACCTCGGAGCCACGGGTGTAGGGCACGACGCAGAAGGCGCAGAACTTGTCGCAGCCCTCTTGCACCGTCAGGAACGCGGTTGGGCGGGCCTGACGTGGGCGCGCGGGCAGATGGTCGAACTTGTCCTCAAGCGGGAACTCGGTCTCGACGGGGCGCGCGCCATTATCGGTGCGCGCAACCAGCTCGGGCAGCTTGTGATAGCTTTGGCTGCCCACGACCAGATTGACCAGATCGGAGCGGCGCAAAATCTCGTCGCCCTCGGCCTGGGCCACACAGCCCGCAACGCCGATTTTCAGATCGGGCTTGGCCTCTTTGAAGGGGCGCAGACGGCCCAGATCGGAATACATCTTTTCGGCGGCTTTTTCGCGAATGTGGCACGTGTTGAGCAACACCATATCGGCCGCCCCGACATCATCGGTCAGCTCATAACCCTGCGCGACCATCGTCTCGGCCATGCGCTCGCTGTCATAGACATTCATCTGACAGCCATAGGTCTTGATATGCAGCTTCTTGGTCGTCTCAGCCATGACATCCTCGCGCGCTTATTCAAGCCGCGCTGATAACGCGAAGCACCCCTTTGGCGCAAGGGCGCAGGGGCTGCGCAAGACTTGCAATCGTGCGCGGCTTGACCGATCTTGAGGGCGAACCGCCCGCAGATGGCAGGAAACAGGCATGAAACACAATTCTCTGGCGGGTTTTCTAAGCACGCAGCGTTCAGCCTTGGCGAAGGGGCCGGTCGGGATCATTCTGGCGGAGGATGGTGTCGAACTTGAAAGCACGCTGCGCCACCATATCGGCTTGGGGTTTCCGGTGCTTTTGGTACTGGGATCGGCGGCGCTGGATTTGCCCGATGATCTGGCAGGCGATGCAAAGGTGAAGATCCACCGCATCGACTTTGATCTCCATCGCCCCGAGGCGCTGACCAGCGCGATCAATCCGATCCTAGAGGCGATGGCGACAGGGGTTTGGGGGTATTACTGCTTTAATGGCGAGTATCTGTTCTACCCGTTTTGCGAGACCCGCTCGATCACAGAGATTTTGAATTTCCACGGCGAAGAGCGGCGATCGGCCATGCTGAGCTATGTCATCGACCTGTATGCCCAAGACCTGCAGCTGCACAGAAATGGCGTCGACAAAGACGGGGCGCTGTTTGATCGCTCGGGCTATTACGCCTTGGCGCGCCCCGATCCCGACAATCACAATCATCCCAAGGAACGCCAGTTGGATTTCTTCGGCGGGCTGCGGTGGCGCTTTGAGGAACATATCCCGAAAGCGCGCCGCAGGATTGATCGCATCGCCCTGTTTCGCGCCAAGCCGGGGCTGAAGCTGCGTGCCAATCACACGTTCAACGACGAGGAATACAACACCTATTCCTGCCCGTGGCATCACAATCTGACCTGCGCAATCGCTTCGTTCCGCGTTGCCAAGGCGCTGAAATTCAACCCCGGTTCGACCTATGATATCGACCGGTTCGCATGGTCGAACTCGACGCGGTTTGATTGGTCCAGCCAGCAATTGATGGATTTGGGACTGATGGAACCCGGTCAGTGGTTTTGATGCCGCGATAATTTCTGGCACAGCCCCGAGCGGTTTCGGGACGGGGTCGCGCCATACCCTAGTAAAAGAATCAGCTTTACAATCCAGACTCTTTTGGTCAGGTTAATGGGACCAGCCAGTCGATCCCCGACAAGCCCGCCAAAATCAAGGAGTCCGGAAGATGAAACGCGCATCTTTCCCCGGCCCCCGTTTCGGGGCCCAATCCAATAGCGAACCGCCTCTGAGCCTGCGCGACATCGTCGATGCGCTTTGCGCGGGGTTCAGCCCAGATACCAGCACCTTGGAAAATGTGTTGGACCGGATTGAGGGGACGCGTCGGTGAGCATCAAGGAAGCCTTCGACACCGCCCTGCCCGTGCATGATGCCACGCGACTGACGGGTCATGACGGACTGGCCCATATCGTCTTGAACGATCAGGTCTATACGCTGCGCATCACCAAGGCCGGCAAACTGATTTTGACGAAGTGACCACGATCGCAGCAAGGCAGGAGAGATGGAGCGGGCGGCGGGAATCGAACCCGCGTCTCTAGCTTGGAAGGCTAGGGTCTTACCATTACACAACGCCCGCGCTGCGCCCCTTTTAGCGCCCTGCGCGCGCACCTTCAAGTCGGATCGGCAAGGGGCGCGCGCAAATCCTCACCCTCGGCGCGATTAGAATTGACCTTTGGGTCCACGCGCCAAGCCTGCAACACGCCTTGCGCGCACGGATGCATCAAAAGCGCCGCGCCGCGCCCGTCCTCTCCCAGCCACTTCGACCAGTCTTCAGGCTCGAGAATCAGTGGCTCGCGGTGATGGATCGGTTCCAGCGTCGGCCCCGCGGCGACCGTCACCATCGCAACGCTGCGCAGGCGTTGCCCGTCATGTTCCCAATCTTGCCACAGCCCGCCAAACACCATCGGCTGCCCATCGCGGCGCGAGATATAATAGGGTAGCTTTGCCCCGGCCGCGCGATGCCATTCGTAAAACCCATCAGCAGGGATCAAACAGCGCCGGGTGCGGATCGCGGCGCGAAAGGCGGGTTTTTCGGCCACGGTTTCGGCGCGCGCATTGATCAAAAGCGGCCCTGCCGTCGGGCTGTCATACCAGTGGGGCAAAAACCCCCAGCGCATGGTTTCCAAATGGCGCGCCCCATCCTGCGCCGTGCAGACCGCCAGCGGCTGAGTCGGGCAGATGTTCAGCCGCGCGCCGCTTGGCAGATCATTGCCCGGCGTGGCCGAGAACAGTTGCGCCATCGCGTCAACCGGCAGCGTATTTGCGATGCGTCCACACATTCCTCCAGATTAGGGCGATCGCGCGCAGGCTCAAGCCCTGCTTGACCAGAGCGCCCCTTTGGGCCAAGAGAATGGCCATGTTGATATACAAGATCTTCCGTCGCCCCGAATGGGATGCGTTTGCCGAAGCGGGCCACACTTTGGGCGCGCCGATCGACCTGAACGATGGCTATATCCATTTCTCGACCGCCGCGCAGGTGGTGGAAACTGCGGCCAAGCATTTTGCCGAGATTTCCGATCTTGTGATCGTCGCCTTCAACCCTGATGCGATGGGCCCCGAATTGAAATGGGAGCCCTCGCGCGGCGATCAGCTCTTTCCCCATCTGTATCGCCCGCTGCAACTGAACGAAGTGATCTGGGATCACGCGCTGCCTCTAGGGGCGGCTGGGCATATTTTCCCCGAAGGATTGGTATGAGTGGAGTGATCGAACGTGCCGGTCTTGCCGTTCTGCATCGGCTGGACCCTGAGACCGCGCATGATCTGACGATCAAGGCGCTGCGCAGCGGTTTGCTGCCGCTGCCCGGCCCGGTCACCTCGGCGCGGCTGAAAACGGACTTGGCAGGGATCGGTCTGCTCAATCCGGTGGGTCTTGCGGCCGGGTTTGACAAGAATGCGCAGGCGGTTTCGCCGCTGATGCGGGCGGGGTTCGGCTTTCTCGAAGTGGGCGCCGCGACACCGCGCGCGCAAGAGGGCAACCCGCGCCCGCGCCTATGGCGGCTGAGTGCGGATCGCGCCGCGATCAATCGCTTTGGCTTCAACAATCAGGGGATGGAGGCGATCACCGCGCGCCTTGCCAAGCGCCCCGAGGGGATTCCCGTCGGGCTGAACTTGGGGGCCAATAAAGACGCCTCGGATCGCGCCGCCGATTTCGCCACCGTTCTGGCCCATGCCGGGCCGCATATTGATTTCGCGACCGTCAATGTCTCGTCGCCCAATACCGAACGGCTACGGGATTTGCAGGGCAAGGCGGCGCTGTCTGGGCTGCTTGCCGGGGTGATTGAAACCCGCGACGGGCTGGCGCGGCGCATCCCGGTTTTCCTGAAAATCGCGCCCGATCTGAACGCGGATGAGTTGGCTGAGATTGCCGAAGTGGCGCTGAGTTCGGGCATTGACGGGGTGATCGCGACCAATACCACGCTGGCGCGCTATGGCCTGCAAGACCCAACAGCGCCCGCGCAGGGCGGGCTGTCGGGCGCGCCCTTGTTTGAACGCTCGACCCGCATTTTGGCGCAGATGTCCCAGCTGACCGAGGGGCGCTTGCCGCTGATCGGCGTGGGCGGGATCAGCTCGGCGCAGGACGCCTATGACAAGATTTGCGCCGGCGCGAGTGCCGTGCAGCTTTACACCGCGATGGTGTTTTCCGGCCTCTCGCTGGCCGCAGATATCGCGCGCGGGCTGGATGAATTGCTGGAACGCGACGGGTTTGCCAGCGTGGCGGATGCCGTGGGCAGCGGGCGTGACAAATGGCTGTAACGCTTTGGCATAATCCAAGGTGTTCGAAATCGCGTCAGACTTTGGCGCTGCTAGAGGCACGCGGCGTGGCTGTGACGGTGCGCGATTATCAAAAATCGCCCCCCAGCCTGGCCGAGCTACAAGACGTGCTGCGCAAGCTGGGCCAACCGGCGGGCGCGCTGATGCGCTGGAAAGACAGCGATCTGGCCAAGGATTCCAGCGAGGGCGATATCCTTGCCGCGCTTGCCGCCAACCCGAAACTGATCGAGCGCCCGGTGGCAATCACCCAAAGCGCGGCGCGGATCGGGCGACCGCCCGAAGCTGTGCTGGAGATCGTGTAAGCGGCGGTTGCGCGTTCAGCCGTTGAGATCCTTGAGCAGGCGACCATGTTTGCGCAGCTCTTCCACCAGCGCGCCGAAGGTCCTCAAACCGCGCCCATGTAGCGCGGGCAGAAGTTTCAGAAATGCATCCGCCGTGGCGATCGTGTCACCGATGGCCGTGTGGCGCGCCTCCTCGGGGATAGTGATGCCAAGGCGGTGAGTCAGCGCATCCAGCGTATGGGTGTCGGACTGGCCAAAGACGACGGCCGAGAGCAGCACGGTGTCGAGCACCGGGTTGTCAAAACGTGCGCCGATCACCTCTTCTTTGCGGTGCAAAAACTCCATATCGAAAGGCGCGTTATGGGCGACCAACACAGCGCCTTGCGCGAAGGTGTGGAACCTGCGCCCCACTTCGGCGATATCGGGCGCGCCTTGCACCATCGCGTTTGAGATCCCGTGCACCGAAGTCGAAACCGCCGGGATCGAGCGGCCTGGATCAACCAGCGTGTCAAACACCTCGCCCTCGACACGGCGCCCATTGACGATGCGCACCGCGGCGATCTGCACGATCTCATCGCCTTCGCTGGGCAAAAGCCCCGTCGTTTCGGTGTCAAAGACCACGAAGGTCAGCTCCGAAAGCGGGCTGTTGGCAATCTCGGCCACGCGCTCGCGATCGAGGAGCTCAAAGTCATAGACCACCGCGCGCGGCACCGGTTTGGGGCGCGTGGTGACAAGGCGGGCCTCGCGCAGGGGCAGGCACAGGCGGGCGCGCCCCTCCGACATCTCCTCGGGCCAGATTTCAGCGGCATGAATGGCCAGCACGCGCCGCCCCGTCACATCCTCAAGCCCAACATCAAGCGCCATATCCAGCCAGCTTTCGAGATCAGAGATCGGGACCGGCGCGCCGACCCATTCCAAGGCGATCAAGGCGCCCGCCCCTTCTTGGGTGATCTCAAGGCGCAGATCTTGGCGCGGCGGCAATTGGCGCACGAGCATGGCCAAAAGCGCCACCATCTCAAAGCCCTCGCAGCGCAGCATCAGCGCCGAGGTGACAGGCAAGATCGTGCCGCCCTCGGCCTCGACGCGCGCCGCAACGGCTTGGCCCAGATCAGAGGCGCGGATCATCGCAAGCGGCCACCAATCGGCGCGATTGGACTCGTGGCGCTCAAAGAATTCATGAATCGCCCCCGACAGATCGGCAGCCTCGGATTGCGCAGCCGCGCGCACCGGATCGCGCGCGGCCCCCGTTGGCCCATCCTCGGCGGTGAGCACCCCGATCAGCGATTGCAGCGCAGCGGCGGGGCGGCGAATGCGGTCAAACAGCTCATCCATCAATTGCTCGCGCGCGGCGTGGCTGGCCATATCGCCCGACACATCGCGCAGCGTCAGCACATAGCCGGGCCGCTTGGCCAAGTGGTGATCCATACCCTCAGAGAGCAGCCGCATCCGCGCCGCCAAGACCTTACCATCATCGACCGTCGCACAGAGCAAATCCGAGGCCGCATCTGGGTCTTGCGTGGCCATCAGCCGTTCATAGGCATGCGCGATTGGGGCGGCGTGGAGATATTCAAACACCCGTCGATCCAGCCCCGGCGCATGGGCCGAGCCCAGCAGATCAACCGCCTGCCCGTTGTAAAAGGCAAGCTGGTGATCGGCGGTGCACAGCAACACCCCGACCGGCACATCTGACAGCAAGGCCTCAAGGCGTTCTTTCTCGCTGGCAAGCCGGGTGGTTTCACGCTGCACCGCCTCGCTCAGTGCATTTCGCGTCTCTGCGAGATGGCGCGTCACCGAGGCCGCCGCGGGCGCGAGATCGCCCAGATAGCGCGCGATCTTGTCGTCGAAATCGACACTGACATCGGCCGAACTGCGCGCACGCATCAAACCCGAGAGCCGCTCGATAGGTTTGGCGACATTTTCGTCAAACAGGAACCAGACCCACGCAATCAACCCCAGAATGGCAAAGCCCGCGACCGCCCCACCAATCACCATCGCGTTCAGCAAGTGTGGGTCGGCAATGCGGGTATAGCCAAACCAAAGCCCCGCGATCAGCGCCCCCAGATTGCCCAGCGCCAGCGCCCCGAAGAACAGGAAAACCCGTGTCCGAAGGCTGAGCTGGGTGAGGTCCATCAGGTGGTCTCCCCGTCCAGAATACGGTGCAGCTCGGCGCGCAATTCGCTGAGTTCAAAGGGTTTGGCGATAAAGCCATCCGCGCCCAGTGCCAGCCCCTTGCGCCGCTCCATCGCGGAGCCGCGCGCGGTCATCATCAGGATGCGCACATCCTCTAAGCCTTTGTCAGCGCGCACCTTCTGGCAGATTTCATAGCCCGACACCTCAGGCAGCATCACATCAAGCAGCACCAGATCGGGGCGCGACTCGCGGATCAGTTCCAAAGCCCCCCGCCCGGTGGCGATGCGCTCATGCGCATAGCCCTCGCGGCTCATGAGATAGTCGAGCGCGATGGCGATATTGTCCTCATCCTCTACGATCAGGACGCGCTGTTGTCTCTCCCCATCGGCCATGTCCTCATCCTTTCGAGCAGACCGCCCTTAGCCCCGGATCCTGTGCCGGAAGTTTCAACCATTGCGCGCCCGACAATGTGCCATCGGGCGCAAGCTTGGCACCCCCCAGCAGATCGGCGCGACTGTTGGTGGCACAATCATAGACTGTGGGCACCGTCTGTATCCGGCGCCAGCGCCCGATCAGCAGCATATCCGTTTGCGCCAGTTGCGGCGCGCTCGCGATAGGGTGGGTGACCTTGTCGCTATCCAGCGCCATGAACCGCACAACCATCGGGAACAGATAGCTCCAGGGCCGCCACGGCACGCTTTCATCAACCTCTTGCAAGACGACCACCGACTTGGGCATTCCGGCGCGCATATGCGAATACCAAGTGTATTCGATCCAGATTGAGTACACGATGATCGTCGCACCCGCCGCCGCTGGCATCACCCATTTCGCCAAGGGCACGCCGCGGTATTTCTTGCTGAGATGGCTGATCAAGAACACGATCAGCCCGACAAAAAGTGCCGCCGCGATAGTCGATATGAAATCGTTGAGCATAGATCCTCCCTAGCCGACCGCGCCTAATCCATGCCCGGCAGCCGATTGCATTGTACGCACCACAACGAAGGCGTCGCGCAAATGCGAGCGTTCGAAATCCGACAGGTCGGACGGTGCGAGATAATTGTCGGGCTTGCGCCCGGAACGTACCAGATGCGCCTGATTTTCCAGCCGCATCGAGGCGATCAGATCATAGGCCTCGATCAGGTCGCGCGCGCCCGAATGCGACAGCACGCCTGCCGCCTCGGCCTCTGCCAGCCGGGCGCGGGTGTTCACAACGCTCAGGCGGGCTTGCAGCGCATAGATGCGCGCCAGATCGGTGACCGGCACCACGCCGTTGTGTTTCATGTCGATATGGTTGCGATACTCGCCTGAGCGGATCGTGGCAAAGCCGCGCAGCAGCCCCAAGGGCGGCGCATGTTTCAGGCTGTTGGCGATCATATGGGCCACGAAGATCGAGTTCTTCGAGGCGCGCGTCAGCGTCTCGGCCTGCAGCTCGGTGAACAGGCTTGCGCCATTGCCCCCGATCGCGCGCAGATCAAACATCACCGAGGCCAGCATTTGCGCCTCGGGGTTGGCCTTGGAAATCCAGCCGTCGAAATAGCTCCGCCAGACCCGGACCGGCTGACACCAGCGCGGGTTCGTCGCCATCATGTCACCGGGGCAATAGACATAGCCGCAGGCATCCAGCCCGTCCGAGACGATCTTGGCGAGCGCGCGGAAATACACCATGTCGGCCTCGGTCACAGCGTCATCAAGGAAGAGGCAATTGTCCTGATCGCTCACCCCGGTCTGTTCCTGCCGTCCCTGACTGCCACAGGCCAGCCACAGATAGGGCACGGGCGGCGCGCCAAGCTCTGCCTCGGCCAATGCCAGCAAGCGGCGCGTTACCGCATCGGCGATATCGGTGATCAGGCGCGTCACCACCTCATGGGCGTTATGCCCGCCCACCAGTTGCACCAAAAGCTGCGGGATTTGTGCCGTCACCAAGGCCATTTCGGCGACGTTGCTTGCCGCTGCCACATCGCGGATCAGCACCGCAGACGAGACCGCCTGAAACCGCGTCAGATCGGTCTGGGTGACCATACCCACAAAGCGCCCGTGATCGGTGATCGGCAGATGGCCAACGCGGTGTTCCAGCATGATATGCAGCAGATCCGTACCCAGCCCCTCGGGCGTCAGCGTCACCGGATCGGGCGTCATCACGGCGCTGACGGGCGTGTCGGGCGCGCGCCCCTCGGCCAGCACTTTGTTGGACAGATCGCGCACCGTGATGATCCCTTTCAGCGCCCCCTCTGGCCCGGTCACACCAAGCGAGGAAACATGCTGGTCGCGCATCATCTGCGCCGCCTTGGTCACGGTTGTTTCGGGCGCGCAGGCAATCGGGTCGCGCGCCAACAGATCGGCGACCTTGAGCGTGGCGATGGAATGGGTGCGGGTCTCTCCGCCGCGCGAACGGTTAAAAAAGCGCGCGAAGGCCGGGGTATCTTCTGACAGGGCGCGAAAGTCTTGTGCGGGCAACATTAGCAGCACGGTTTGCGCACTGGCCTTGGCCGTGGTCGCAGCCAGCCCGTCGCGCATCAGCCCCCGCTCACCAAAGCTGTTGCGCGGCCCCAGAATGGAGACCAGCGCACCGTTCTGATCGGTCACTTCGACTGCGCCGCGTTTGATCAGATACAGGCCCTCAAGCGGCGCGTGATAGGAATAGATCACATCGCCTTCGGCGTATTCCATGCGGCGGAAAGAACTGGCGACACGCTCCAGCTCATTGCGCGGCAGGTTGTCATAAGGGTGAACGCCTTCGAGAAATGCGAGGATCGGGGTCAGATCGACGTTCATGATCTTGGTCCTTTTGGGGGAAGAGGCGCCCCGTTGCAGGGCGCCCCTCGGTCGTTCGCAAGTCTTGGGCAAAGCTTACACCCTGCCCAAGCCAAAGTCTCAGTGGTCCGTCGCCGCACCGGCCCCTTTGGGGATACGGATCGATTCCACCAGTTCCTGGATATCTTGCGGGGTCTCTTTGGTCATGCCCGACACGATGAACGCAGTCGCGAAGTTGAGAACCGCACCGATCACACCGAACGAGGTCGATTTGATCGACAAGATCATCGGGTTTGCATCCGAGAAGCTTGCGGTATCGGCCACGAAGAACCAGCCCTTGTGCAGGAAGATGTAGACCAGCGTGGTCGTCAGACCCACCAGCATCCCTGCCACGGCACCCGAGTTGTTGATCTTCTTGGAGAAGATCCCCATCATCAAAGCCGGGAAGATCGAGCTGGCCGCCAGACCGAAGGCCAAGGCCACCGTCTGCGCTGCAAAGCCCGGAGGGTTGAGACCCAGATAGGTCGCGACCGCAATCGCCACACCCATCGAGATCCGCGCCGCCAGTAGCTCACCTTTTTCCGAGATGCCGGGGTTGATCTGCGATTTGATCAAGTCGTGGCTGACAGCCGAAGAAATTGCCATCAGCAAGCCCGCAGCCGTGGACAGAGCAGCCGCCAGACCACCTGCTGCCACCAGCGCGATCACCCAGCCCGGAAGGTTGGCGATTTCGGGGTTGGCAAGCGTGATGATGTCACGGTTCACGTCCAGCTCGTTGGTGTCGGGATTGGCATTATACTCGATCATGCCATCGCCGTTCTTGTCCTCGATTTTCAACAGACCGGTTTTTTCCCAGTTCCGAACCCAAAGGTCCTGCGGAGCGGTTTGGATCTGGCTCAACTCTACCGCCGGCTGGCTGACGCCATTGGGGTAGAAGGTGTTGATCAGGTTCAGACGCGCCATCGCCCCCACAGCCGGAGCGGTGAGATAGAGCAGCGAGATGAACACCAGCGCCCACCCAGCAGAGCTGCGCGCATCAGCGACAGTCGGCACGGTGAAGAAGCGCACGATGACGTGGGGCAGACCGGCGGTGCCGATCATCAGCGTCATGGTGAACAGGAACATGTTGAGGGTGGTATCGTGCATCCCGGTATAGGATTTGAAGCCCAGCGCCTCGACCGTGTCGTTGAGGGTCGAGAGGATCGGCATCCCGGTGTTCACGTCATTGGAGAACAGGCCCAATGCCGGGATCGGATTGCCCGTCAGTTGCAGCGAGATGAAGATCGCCGGGATCGTGTAGGCGATGATCAGCACGACATATTGCGCCACCTGCGTATAGGTGATGCCTTTCATGCCGCCCAGAACCGCATACAAGAACACGATGGCCGCACCGATAAAGAGGCCGGTGGTGTTATCGACCTCCAAGAAGCGCGAGAACGCCACGCCCACACCCGTCATCTGACCGATAACATAGGTGATCGAGGCGATGATCAGGCAGATCACGGCCACGGTACGCGCTGTTTGGCTGTAGAAACGGTCGCCGATGAATTCCGGCACGGTGAATTTGCCGAATTTGCGCAGGTAAGGCGCGAGCAGCATCGCAAGCAGCACATAGCCACCAGTCCAGCCCATCAGGTAGGTCGATGCGTCATAGCCACTAAACGCGATGATACCGGCCATCGAGATGAACGACGCCGCCGACATCCAGTCAGCGCCGGTTGCCATCCCGTTAAGCACCGGATGCACGCCGCGACCTGCTGCGTAAAATTCCGCAGTCGAGCCCGCTCGGGCCCAAATTGCGATGCCGATGTAAAGCACGAAGGTCGCGCCAACCACCAGCAGGTTCAGAGTAAACTGATCCATATCCCTCTAGTCCTCCCTAGATGTTCTTATTCTTCGACGCCGTGTTCGCGGTCCAGTTTGTTCATCCGCCACGCATAGGTGAAGATGAGAACCAGAAACACGAGCACTGCACCTTGCTGAGCGAACCAGAAGCCCAGATCAGTGCCGCCGATCTTGATGCCCGCAAGCATCGGACGCAGCAAAATGCCAAACCCGAAGGAAACGACAAACCAGATCACCAGAAACAGCTGGATGGTCCGGATATTCGCCTTCCAATAGGCGTTGGACGAGGATTTGTCCGCCATGAGCGTAACTCCCTTTCGTTTTCTCCAGACGGGCCCCTCATGGGCCCGCCCCTCCCGTAGTCAGGTCGAGACGCGCGCAACGATCGACCCCAAATCCGCAGCGATCTTGTCAATGGAGCCCATCGCGTCGATCTCTTGCAGAACACCGAGCGCCCGGTAATGAGCGATCAGCGGCGCCGTTTGCGCGTGATAGGCTTCTAGCCTGGCACGCGCCGTCTCGGCGTTGTCGTCGGCCCGGCGTTTGAATTCCGTGCCGCCGCATTTGTCACAAACGCCCGCAACTGCGGGCTGTTTGAATTCGTCATGATAGCCTTCGCCGCATTTGGCGCAGGTATAGCGGCCCGCAACGCGCGTGATCATCGCCTCGTCATCAACTTCAAGGCTGATCGCGGCGTTCACATTTTGGCCGGTGTAGTGCAGCAGCTTATCGAGATCCGCCGCCTGCCCCGCCGTGCGCGGAAACCCGTCAAGGATGATCCCACGCGCCACATCGGGCTGGGCAAGACGGTCGCGCAGGATGGCCAGCACGATCTCATCGCTGACCAGACCGCCCTCTTCCATCACCGCCTTGGCAGCCTTGCCTGCGGGCGTGCCCTCGGCGACCGCTGCGCGCAGCAAGTCACCGGTGGACAACTGCACCAAGCCGAACTTTTCCTCGAGCATGCGGGCCTGCGTGCCCTTGCCTGCCCCCGGAGGGCCAAGCAGGATCAGAACGGCGCTTTTTGCGTCAGTCATCGCCTCTCCTCCCTTGGCCATCACTTGACGCCGCGGTTTTCGATCAACTCCTCGACCACCGACGGATCGGCCAGTGTCGAAATGTCCCCCAACGAGCCGAAATCATTCTCGGCGATCTTGCGCAGAATGCGGCGCATGATCTTGCCCGAGCGGGTTTTCGGCAGGCCCGGAGCCCATTGGATGATGTCGGGTTTGGCAATCGGACCGATCTCGGTGCGGACCCATTTTTCAAGCTCTTTGCGCAGTTCTTCGGTGGGTTCGACATCGTTCATCAAGGTGACATAGGCGTAGATGCCCTGACCTTTCAGCTCGTGGGGATAGCCAACGACGGCGGCCTCGGCGACAGCCTGGTGCGCGACCAGCGCGGATTCGACTTCGGCCGTGCCCATCCGGTGACCCGAGACGTTGATCACGTCATCAACGCGCCCGGTGATCCAGTAATAGCCATCCTTGTCGCGACGACAGCCATCACCGGTAAAGTAATAGCCGCGATATTGGCTGAAATAGGCTTCTTGGAAGCGCTCGTGATCGCCCCAAAGGGTGCGCATCTGGCCCGGCCAGCTATCAGAGATACACAGCACGCCCTCGGCCTCGGTTTCATCCTGACGCTGCGCGGTTTGCGCATCCAGAATAACCGGTTTGACGCCAAAGAAGGGGCGCGTTGCCGAGCCCGGTTTGGTCGCAATCGCGCCGGGAAGCGGGGTCAGCATGTGGCCGCCCGTTTCCGTCTGCCAGAACGTATCGACGATCGGGCATCTGCCCTTGCCGATATGCTGATCATACCAAGCCCATGCCTCGGGGTTGATCGGTTCACCGACCGAGCCCAGCACCTTGATCGAGGACAGATCGTATTTCTCGACCCATTCCTTGCCCTGCCCCATCAGCGAGCGGATCGCGGTGGGGGCGGTATAGAACTGGCTGACCTTGTGCTTTTCGCACACGGCCCAGAAGCGGCCCGCATCGGGATAGGTCGGCACGCCTTCAAACATGATCGTGGTCGCGCCATTGGCCAGCGGACCATAGACGATATAGCTGTGGCCGGTGACCCAGCCGACATCGGCGGTGCACCAGAACACGTCGCCATCGTGATAGTCGAACGTGTATTGATGCGTCATCGAGGCATAGACGAGATAGCCGCCCGTCGTGTGCACCACGCCCTTGGGCTTGCCCGTCGAGCCAGAGGTATAGAGGATGAACAGCGGGTCTTCGGCGCTCATCGGGCGCGGCGGACATTCGGGCGAGACGTTATCCATCAGCGCCTTCACATCGACATCGCGGCCCTGAATCCAGCTCGTCTGATCGCCGGTATGCTTGACCACAAGGCAGCGCACCTTGTCCGAGCAATGCAGCAATGCGGCATCGGCATTCGCCTTGAGCTGCGTGCGACGCCCGCCACGCGGGGCACTGTCAGCGGTGATCACCAGCTTGGCGCCGCAATCGTTGATCCGGTTGGCCAGCGCATCGGGCGAGAAGCCAGCGAACACGATGGAATGGATCGCGCCGATGCGCGCACAGGCCAGCATCGCATAAGCGGCCTCGGGGATCATCGGCAGATAGATCACCACACGGTCGCCACGCATCACGCCTTGGCTTAGCAGGACGTTGGCAAAGCGATTCACCTTTTCGGACAGCTCGCTATAGGTGATATGCAGCGCCGGGGTTTCGGGATCATCGGGCTCAAAGATGATAGCGGTCTGAGAGCCGCGCGTGGCCAAATGGCGATCAACGCAGTTCACCGAAGCATTGAGCACGCCATCCTCGAACCATTTGATCGAGACATTGCCGTAGGTGAAATCGGTGTTCTTCACCTTGGTGAACGGGGTGATCCAATCCAGGCGCTGCGCCTCGCGGGCCCAGAACTTGTCAGGCGTATCGATCGATTCCTGATACATCGCGCGATATTTCGCAGCATCCGCATGTGCGTTCTCAAAGCCCGGCGGAATTTCTTTTAGGTCCGGGATTTGATGCGCTTGTTCCTGAGCAGCCATTGGCTTCCTCCCACAATTTCATGTCGCGGCGCGGCGCCGCCTCCTGCCCGCGACGCCGCCGCAGGCACTTTACCCCCGCTAAGTGTAACCCATACGTTAAGTTTCATGTAACCCCCTTTATGTATTAGATTTTTCTGTAAATTATTTGACAGCGTTTGCGCTAACTTTGTAAAGTTAGCAAATTATGTCAAAAAATAGGCAAGCCGTTTCAATCGCTTGGCTGTTGAGAGCTTAGAAAATCTGTGGGGTTTGCAAATTGACCGGGAGGTCAAGGTTTTAGCGGCGCGCGAAATCGGCCCGGTTAGATGACGCGCGCGTGATTCGAGCTCAGAGCGGGGCGGGGAGGATATCCACACCCGCCTGCGCCAGCCCATAGGCGTTCAGCGCCTGCACGATATCGGGGCGGGCATTCACGATCACCAGCGCCCCACCCCGGCGCTGCAACTGCTTCGCAAGCGTTGCAATCATTTGCACGCCCGTGGAGTCGATGAAACTTACCTCGGCCACGTCGATCTCGACCACGCGCGGGCGCTGTGCGATCCGCGTCAAGATCGTGCCCAAACGCGCGACAGAACCGAAAAACACCATCCCGTGCAGCCGGTAGCGCAGCACGTCGGGGTCTTGCGCCTCGGGGTTATCGGCCGCCGGTGCGCTGCCTTCACGCAGCTGCGCCAGCTCGGCCATATGGCGAATGAACACCAGCCCGCCCAGTGCAAAGCCCAGCACGATTCCCTCGGCCAGATCGCGGAAGGTCACGACAAGGAACGTCACCCACAACACCAGCGCATCGCCGCGCGAGGCCCGCGTCAGCGCTGCAAATTCATGCCGCTCGATCATGTTCCACGCCACGATCCCCAGCAGCCCCGCCAAGGCGGCCAGCGGAATGCTTCCCGCCAAGGGCGCGGCCACCATCATCGTCGCCAGCAAGATCACCGAATGCGCAATCCCCGCGATGGGCGAGCGCGCGCCAGCCCGCACATTGGTTGCGGTGCGCGCAATCGTGCCGGTCACGCAGATGCCGCCAAACAGCGCCGATCCGATATTGGCGATGCCCTGTGCCACCAACTCCATATCCGAGCGATGCTGCCCGCCGCTCATCCCGTCAGCCACCATCGCCGATAGCAGCGATTCAATCGCGCCCAACAGCGTGAAAGACAGTGCCCAAGGCAGTGCCGTGCTGACCTTGTCCCAGCTCAGATCGGGGAGTGCGGGGGCGGGGAGAAAACGGGGCAATTCGCCGAATTTGCTGGCGATGGTTTCCACCGGCAGGCCCGCCAGCGCGGTGATCAACGTGACCAAAGCCACCGCGATCAACAGCGAGGGCAAGCGCGGCGCAAACCGCTTGAGCCCGACAATCAGCGCAATCGTTGCAAGCGCCACAGCAATCGCCATCGGGCTGGCAGTGCCTCGCGCACCCCAAAGTGCCGCGATTTTTGGCAAGATCGGTCCTGGCTCACCGCCCGGCAGGGACAGGCCCAACATGTCTTTGAACTGGCTGGCAAGGATGATCACCCCGATCCCGGTGGTGAACCCGACGGTCACCGGATAGGGCATGAACCGAATGTAGCCCCCCAGCCGCAACACGCCCAGCAGGGCAAGCATCACACCCGATAACAGCGTCGCCAGCACCAAGCCAGACACGCCCGTTTGCATCACGCACGCCGCGACCAGCACGATGAACGCCCCTGCCGGCCCGCCAATCTGAAACCGTGATCCGCCAAAAGCCGAGACCAGCGCGCCACCCACGATCGCGGTGACAAGCCCCCGTTCGGGCCCCACCCCCGAGGCAATCGCAATCGCCATCGACAACGGAAGCGCCACGATGGCCACCGTCAGCCCCGCGACCAGATCGGCACGCAGATCGCGCAGCCCATAGCCTTCGGCCAACGCGGTTAATAATTTGGGACGCAAAGGAACATGCGGCATGCCAGAGACACCCGCCTTCCCGGCCTGGGTTGTTTCACTCATGATGGGACGCTAACTATGATTATGTGGCGCCAACAAACGCCTCGCATTCGGGCTTGTCAAGCGCACCACCGAGAGAAAATGCCCCAATCCCCGATCCGCCCCACCGATGACGACGCGTGCACTCTGGCGCGAAACCTGATCGCGGCGGCGACATTCGGGGCGCTGGCGGTAAATGACGCCAATAGCGGCTTTCCCGCTGTGAGCCGCGTTGCGATTGGAACAACACCCGGAGGAGAGATCGCGACACTGGTCTCGGGGCTTGCGGCGCATACGGGCGCGCTGCTGGCTGATCCGCGTGCCGGGCTGCTGCTGGGCGAGCCGGGGGAGAAGGGCGACCCGCTGACCCATCCGCGTCTGTCGCTGCGCATCTTGGCCGATCAGATCGGGCGCAATGAAGTGCGTTTTGCGGCGCTGCACGCGCATTGGCTGGCGACCCATCCGAAATCGAAACTTTATATCGACCTGCCCGATTTCACCTTCTTCGTCCTGCGCCCGCAATCGGGTGCACTGAATGGCGGCTTTGGGCGCGCCTGGCAGCTCAGCGCGCATGATTTGGCACCCACCAGCTGAACGAAAGGCGCGCGAGGGTTCCCCCCCGCGCGCCACCGCCTCACCCCAATCGCCGCACCGAAGCCCGGCTTGCAATCAGATCGGAGTGTCCATCCGCAGCACGATCTGCATTCGCCCTTTGGTCGCCTCAGGCCAGTTGATCGTCGCAAGCGTCTTGCTTGCCCCCTGTTCGACCGCCACATAGGGCATCGCTTCGATCCGCGTCCCCGAGGCGTTGCGCACCATCCCCTCGGCCACGAGCCCCTGACAATTGCGCGCCCAGCCGCCAAAGGGCAGATAGTCGCTTGGATCGACCGTCCAGACCGATTGCGCACTGGATTGGTTGACCTCAAGGACCACCGGATTTTGCGTTATGCTATTGATAGCGTTAAACATATTGCCTTCAAAGGTGATATTGCGCATCCGCGAGCGATCCAGATCGGCAAATGTCGTATCGATCCGCTCGATCCGGTCGACATTGCCATTGAGCGATTTGAACACATTGTTCGCCACGCTCAAACCCTGCACGAAATGCCCCGCCCCATAGGGCTTGATGGACAGCCAGGTAAACCACGGCGCGACATTGATGCACACACAGGTATTGCCCGTCAGCGTCAGCCCGCCAAAGCTGTATTCATTGGCGAAACCGGGATCGGCGTCGTGTTCATTGGTCCACTCGATCACCGAGTTGTCGATGTAATTGCCCGTCACCGCTGCCTGCACATTGGTCTGGGTGAACACCAACCCGGCGACCCGCACACCCGCAGTTTCTTCATCGCCCTGAAACCAGTGATTGCCGACAATCAGATGACCTGAGCCATTCAGAACGAAGGTCGTCCCGAACCGCACGAAACGCGAATCCCGGATCTTGCTGTCATTGGCATTGACGTTGAGCACGACCGATTTGCGATCTTGCGCCGGCGTCAGCATTTCGTCTGACAGGAACTGGCAACCATCGACCAGCAAATCCTGACAGCCCCGCCCAATCGAAGTGATCCCGCGATCCTTGGGCCGCACCACATATGAATCGCGGATCTGCGTCATCTGCCCATCCGGCGCCAGCATCAGACAGCTTGCCGCGCCATTGCATAGGAATTCGACATTGGCGATGTTGAACCGGTCCAACTTATCCATACCCGAGAAATCCAGCACATATTGATAGCGCGTGAAGGTGTAATTGCGCGTGCCCGACCCGCCATAAAGCGGCTGCGAGAGATACAACGTCCCCGCGCCGATATTGACCGATTTCACATAGACCTCGCGGCCCACACCGCTGCCCGTGATATGCGCGCCCACCGGGATATTGGCGATATTGGCGACATTGGTCAGCTGCATGGATTGCGCGCTGGAATAGGTCGCCTGCGAGGTCACAACCTGATCATTCCAAACGGGCCCCTCAATCACGTTGAACTGACCGTTCTGCAGAATCCGCCGGTTCGAAAAGCTCGACAGGTCCGGGGCAATCTCATCAATCCGGATCGGTGCGGAAATCTCGACGCGCCGCCCCTTCAGGTCCAGCACATTGTGATCGGTATAGCCAAACAGCGCCTGCAACGCCTTCTTGAACCCAGCCTCTTCGTCGCCAAAAGCCTCGGCATAGGTCGGGAAATCAAATGAAGACAGCAGCGCCAACTTGGCGGCGACCGGCATCACCAAAGTGCCCACGAACTTGATCGGCGCCTTGATCGAAATCGTGGAGCCAAGGAAATAGCTGCCCTCCGGCACCACGATCTCACGGCCCGCTGCGGCCTGATCCGCGGCCACGAAAGCGGCCGAGTCATCGGTCGTCCCGTCACCAACCGCGCCGTAATCGCGCACATCGACCCAATCCATCATGTCGCGCAGGAAGGCGTCAGTCACATCCTCGATCTGGATGTCATCAATGCGCACGACACCGCCATTGGCCCCGGTCATATCCAGCCCGAAATAGCCGTCATGGGGCTGCATTCCCCAGACCATATCGACACCCGCCCGGTTGCCAGTGCCAACAATCGCAGAGACCTCGACAATCTCGCCATAGCTGAGCAGCGCAACGCTAGGTCCAACCTCGTTCAGCCCGCTGATATGCGCACCGCTTGCACTGACCGCATAACCCGCAATCCGCACCGAAGGCAGGTTGCCACTCATCGCTTTCACCCGCGCCGAGATTTTCAGGTAGGTCCCCGGCAGGATCGGCGTTTTGACCATTGCGCGCAGCTTTTGCGTGCTCTGTGTTTTGAGCAGCTCCAGACAGCCGGAAAAATCCGCATCCGCTGGCACAAAGGCCGCATTCGCTGCATCCTCATAGGTGGTTGAGCCCGGCGTGCCGTTCTCGCTCGACCATTGATCCAGCCCTTCATCGAAAGCGGGCGGGGTCAACACCAGCCCATCGGTAATCGCCACGTTCATCAGCAATCCTCTTGTTCCTGTTCCCGCCCACCCGGCACGGCGCATCGGCCCAAAGGCCCAGGCGCGTGGATCGCTCCACTCTGGCTGCCATGGCCTGGGGATACTCGTGCTGGGGATCGACCGAAGCGCGCGCCTCGGCCCAACAAGAGCTAGAGGAGAAGGTTAAAGAAGTGCTGAGAGCACCGTGCGCCGTCCCTTGGGAGCCGCACAAACGCAAACCGCCCGCGCGATCTGCACGGGCGGTTCTGATCGTGGTCTCGCTGTGCGTTAAGCGACCAGTTCACCTGCCAAGGCCCGGTCGATCAGCGCGATCGTTTCATCAACACCGTATAGTGCGATGAACCCGCCAAAACGCGGGCCTTGCGAGGCACCCAATAGCACCTCGTAAAGCGCCTTGAACCAATCGCGCAGTGGCTCAAACCCATGCTCCTTGCCCACTGCGAAAACGATCGTTTGCAACGCATCTGCGGGGTCTTCAAACTGCACATGCAGATCTGTTTTCGGCAGTGCAGCCAATTGATTGCGCAGATCTTCGATTGCCGCGCGCTCAAGATCGCTGGGTAGGCGGAACTGGCGCTCGGGGGCGACAAAATCGGTAAAGTAGCGCACTGCGAAGCCCGCCGCCTGATCCAGATCGGGATGGGTTTCGGGCGTGGCATCGGGCGCATAACGCTTGATGAACCCCCACAGCCCCTCCTTGTCGCTCGACCCGGCAACGCTTGCGAGGTTCAGCAGCATCGAGAACGGCACAACCATGTGGCTTTCAGGCGGTTGGCCACCATGAATGTGCCAGACCGGATTATTGGCTTGCTTTTCAGCATCCTGATCGGGAAAGGCGCGCAGCTGCTGGTGGTATTCATCCACCGCTTTCGGGATCACATCGAAATGCATCCGCTTGGCGGTCTTTGGCTTGAGATACATGAAATAGCTCAGGGATTCGGTCGAGGCATAGGTCAGCCATTCATCAATCGACAGCCCGTTGCCTTTCGATTTGGAAATCTTCTCACCATTGGAATCCAGGAACAGCTCATAGGTGAAATGCTCGGGCGCACGTCCCCCCAGAACCCGGCAAATCCCGTCATAGATCGGCGTGTTCGTCGAGTGATCCTTGCCGTACATCTCGAAATCGACATCGAGCGCCGCCCAACGCATGCCGAAATCGGGCTTCCATTGCAGCTTCACATTGCCACCCGTGACCGGCAGCGTCCATTCGCGCCCGTCCTCGTCGTCAAAGGTCACCGTGCCGTTCTTGGCGTTGACCTCTTTCATCGGCACATACAAAACGCGCCCCGTTTCGGGATGGATCGGCAGGAAACACGAATAGGTCTGCTGACGCTCTTCGCGCAAACTTTTCAACATGATGGCCATGATGTCATCATAGCGCTCCGCCGAACGGATCAGCATGTCGTCGAACTTGCCGGATTTGTAATACTCGGTCGCGCTCGCGAATTCATACTCGAACCCGAACGTATCGAGGAACCGGCGCAACATCGCGTTGTTATGATCGCCAAAGCTCGGGTATTCCCCGAACGGGTCGGGCACCGAAGTCAGCGGCTCTTGCTCGTGCTTGCGCAGCATGTCCTGATTGGGCACGTTCGTCGGCACTTTGCGCATCCCGTCCATATCGTCGGAAAAGCACAGCAATTTCGTAGGGATATCCGAGATCACCTCGAAGGCGCGCCGGATCATCGTGGTGCGCGCAACCTCGCCAAACGTGCCAATATGGGGCAGCCCCGAGGGCCCGTAACCCGTCTCAAACAGCACGTATCCCTTCTCGGGATCCTTCTTCTCGTAGCGTTTAAGCAGCCGACGCGCCTCCTCAAAGGGCCAGGCCTTGGAAGTCATCGCAGCGTCACGCAAGCTCGTCATAGCACACCTCATCGCGGCGCGCCCATCGCGCCCACTCGCGCCCCACCTATTGCGGCGCGCGCTCACAGTCAATAATTTGCACCCTGAACCCCTAGCAGGAGCCTCCCCTTGCCCGATATTTTGTCCTCGCTCTCGTCCCAAGACGCCCTGATCGCGGTAATGGTCGCCATTTCCGCCGCAGATGAGCATGTGCCCACCTCCGAACTCATCGCAATCAACCGCATCATCGACCACATGCCGATCTTTGCCAGCTACGACATCGACCGCGCCGCGCGCGTGTCGAAATCGGTCTATGCGTTATTTGAAGAAGAAGACGGGCTGGAGGCGCTGTTTGGCCTGATCCGCGCGGCCTTGCCCGAACGTCTGTATGAAACCGCCTATGCGCTGGCTTGCGATGTGGCCGCCGCCGATGGCACGATCCGCCAGACCGAGCTGCGCATGCTCGAGGAAATCCGCAGTGAATTGGCCATCGACCGACTGCATGCGGTGGCTATCGAACGCGGGGCGCGGGCGCGACATATGACTCTTTGAGGCAGCGTTAACCGCGTCGAAACCGGGCTATGCTAGAAACCTCTGCAACACTTGTTTTCAGAGGTTTCTATGCGCCTTCTCCGCTTGTTTTTCACTTGCCTGTTTGCGCTCGGCCTTTCCCTGCCCGTCGTCGCGCAACAGCGCAGCGCAGATGAGATCGACAAGCTACGCATGGATATCGCGGGGCGCCAACGGCTGCTGAGCCAGCGAATGACCGCAGCGGCCTGCTTCCTCACCCTCGGCATCGACCGCGAAAGACAGATCCAAATTCTCACGCAATCGCTCGATCTGTTTCGTGTCTCTCTGGACCATCTGGAAACGGGCGCCCCGTCGATGGGATTGCCCCCGATCGATGGGGTGTTCGCACGCATCGCGCTGCATGAAAGCCGGATGATCTGGGGTCCCTATCGCAATCTGGCGACCCAGATCCGGGACCAGCGTAGCGCTGACAAAACAGACGCGCAGACCCTGCTTGGCCGACTTGTCCGGCTCGAACCGATCTTGCTTGCCACCTCGCAATCGGTGGTGGGCGCGCTTGAACGCGCAAGAGCGCCTCAATCAGGTGCACATCTTGTGGAAATCAAACTTGCCGGGCGGCAACGCATGCTGTCGCAGGCCATCATCAAGGACATCTGCCTACTCGCCGCGACTCATGGCGCAAATGGCAGCGCCGAGGCACATATCAGCCAAATTCGGACGAAAACCGACTTGTTTGAGAAAACCGGATATGCCCTGCGCAGAGGAATTGCCGCAGACACGCCCGATCCGCCCGCGCCCGACACGTTCGAGGCTTTGGTGCAGGCACATTACGCCTGGAGCGATCTGATTTATCTGCTGGAGCCCGCAGCCGCGGACACCTCGCTGTCAAACACAGCACTTTTCGACGTTGCGCATCTCTACGAAGACCTGCTGCCCCGCCTTGAAGAGGTCGTGTGGGCCTATGTGAATGGCTGATCAAGCACCGTAAACCGCCGCCCAGCGCTGCAAAAGTTGACTTTGCAATATCTTGGAGCGTCTGACCCAGTCGCGCTGACCGGGCGGGCGCTCTTGCCCCAGAGTGCGCCGACGTTGCGCCAGATCGGCGGTGAAAATCGCAAAGACCAACTCTGTCCCGTCTGGCGCCGTCATATAGCCCGCCAAAGTCGAAACGAAATCCAGCGTACCGGTCTTGGCATCCACCGCAAACGGCTGCGTTTTCATCGGTTTGCCGCTCGCATCGCGCAGCTTGAAAGGCTTCATCAAAACCCGCAGCCCCATTGGCGCGCCCAACACCCGCAGCGCCGTGACCATATCACCGGGCGCAATTTTCGCGTCGGCCCGCAGCCCCGAATGATCCGTGAACCGCGCCGAGCGGGTGCCCGTGCGCGCGCTCAACCAATTTGCCATCGCCTTGCCCGACGCCGCAAGCGAGCCTCCCGCACCCTGTCGCGCACTCGCTGTCAAACCCACGGCCTCGGCCGTCAGATTGGTTGAATATTTCATCATTGCGCGCAGCAGTGGCGACAGCGCGTCGCTCGCCTGCGTCACCAACACATCCCCGCCGGGCATACGCGAAATACTTTGCGCTTGGGGCAGCGGCACCCCTTGGGCACGCGCAAGCGTCTGAAACACATCTCCCGTATAAGCAGCCGGGTCACGCACGGGCAACCAGCGACTGCCGCCCCGCCCAAGCGCCTTCGAGGCAACGGTCCATTGCTCAATCCCGCCGCGGTCGGAATAGGTAAACAGCGGCTTGGCCCGATCAACGATCGCTGCCTTGGCCGTGTAGGCGGGCGGCTGGGCGGTCTTGCCGCGCGCATCCATGCTCAGCGCCCAACCATTGCCCGCGCGTTTCCACTGAAAATGCACCCGGTTGTAGTTCAGCATCAGCCCCGAAAGCGCCGGATTATACCCCGCATAAATCGGCTGATCATCGGCAATCTCGCGCGTGTACGGCAAGGCTCCCGACCACGTCAAATACCGCCCTGTCACACCGCGCACGCCCTTCGCAGCCAGTTGCTGGGCCATCGCGGCCAGATCATCGGTGCTCAGAGTCGGATCACCGCCCCCTGCCAAGATCAAATCGCCCTGAATGATCCCACCCACAATCGGACCGGTTGCAATCACATGCGTGCCAAATCGAAACTGCGACCCAAGGGTCTCTAGCGCATAAAGCGAGGTGATCGTCTTGAGCGCCGATGCGGGCGGCATGGCCTTGTTCGCACCACGGCTTTCAAGCACCTGCCCCGTGCGCAGATCCGCCAGAACAAACGCCACATCGCCGCTCAGCCCCGCGCCCCGGATCAGGGCTGCACTGGACGCCATCGCGGTTTGTGCGCGCAGACCCGATGGCAGCGCCATCACCGCCGTTCCCGCGAAAAGGCCTCTGATTACTCTTCGCCGTGACAGCTTAATCATGTTTTGATTCCCATGCGCGCACCTGCGAAACCCTAGCGCAGGGCCAAGCGCAGCTTCAAGCGGGCATGGCGCTTATCTGCGCGGCCAAATGCCCTGCGCCCGGATCGCGCTGGAGGACAGCGGCGACATCGGTATGTTCACAAAAGACCACGCCGGGGTCTGCATATCGCCAAGCGCATGGGCGGCGCGGGCGGGCAGTTCGAACTGCGCATAAATGCGCGCCGCACGCGCGGTGCGTCCACGCATCCGCCAACCCGGGCGCGCCAGAATTCCCACCGGAACCCGATCCATGATGTCGCGCCAATGATCCCATTGATCAAACTGCACCAAATTATCCGCGCCCATCAGCCAGACAAAGCGCACACCCGGATAGATAGCTTGCAGATGCGCCAGCGTGTCGGCGGTAAAGCGCGTGCCAAGACGCGCCTCAATATCAGTAATCACGACGCGCGGGTCCTGTATGACCTGCGCGGCCTGAGCGATGCGTTGCGCCATCGGCGCTGGCCCGGCGCGCTTAAGCGGATTGCCGGGGCTGATCATCCACCACACCTGATCCAGGCTAAAGCGTCGCAACGCCTCGCGGGTGATCAGCGCATGGCCGCTATGGGCGGGGTCAAACGACCCGCCCAGAATGCCAATGCGCATCCCCGGCCGTGCGATGGGAAACCCTTGTCTCATAGGCTGCCCTTAGCCGAACAAGACGGGCAAACGAAAGAGAAATCTGCGTTTCGCGCTGCGGGAGCGATCCGCTTGGCGCCTAAGTTTCGACCCCGTCTAACTCCCGATACATCAAACAACACCCTCGCCCAGCCTCTTTGGCGGCATAGGTCGCAGTATCTGCGTCGACAAGCATACGCTCCATCTCGGGCGGAGAATAATCGAGCGACATAACCACACCAAGCGAACCTGAAATCAGACACTCGCGCCCTTCGTGCCATTTCGGCTCTTGCAGACGATCTATGATCCGTGCCGCCAAGTGTTTGACCTGTTCTGGCGTCATCACGCCGCGCAAAAGCAGCAAAAATTCATCGCCACCCATCCGGCCAGCCAAATCGCCTGCGCGCATCTCCTCGTGCAATATCCGCGCAACCGCGAGCAACACGTAGTCGCCCGCAGCATGGCCCAGCGTGTCATTGACCGATTTGAAATAGTCGAGATCAATCTGGATTAACGTGAACGGCGCGCCGCCTTGTGCCGCCCCGGCAATCGCTTGCGCCAAAGCGGCCTCCATCGCGCGTCGGTTGGCCAGACGTGTGAGCGGATCGGTCAAGGCCTGCGTTTCCGCCTGTTTGCGCGCTGCATCGAGACGCTCTGTAAGCGCGCGCAACTCTTGCATCACCAGCGATTTCGCCTCTTGCAGATAGAGCAATTCCATCGCCAGATCGGCGGGCGAAAAATCGCGCTCGGTCAGGGCAAATGTCGCAACAGCTTCCTGCAGATGAAATCCGAAACTGAGGTTGAT
>NZ_CAJYBT010000015.1 GCF_913064665.1 uncultured Thioclava sp. | reverse complement strand
GTTGTCAAAACACACAGGAACATAGCCTGCCTTGCTAAGGGCCTTGCAGGCATGCGCACCAATATAGCCCGCACCCCCGGTGACCAAAACATAAGCCGCCATTGTTACTCGGCCGCCGCGCGCATCGACATGATATCGGTCAGGTATTCCGAAAATTCGTCCCTAAGATCCGGACGTTGCAGACCAAAGGCCACCGTCGCCTGCAAAAATCCTGCCTTGGTCCCGCAGTCATAGCGCTGGCCGCGGAAGCGATAGCCATAGACCGGGTTGCCATCGGAAATTTCCTGAGCAATCGCATCGGTCAACTGAATTTCACCACCAGCGCCAGATTTCAGCGTGTTCAGGTTCTGCATGATCTTCGGCGTCAGGATATAGCGCCCGATCACTGCTAGGTTTGAGGGCGCATCTTCTGGGGCGGGCTTTTCGACCATCCCCTTGACCTTGACGGTTGCGCCATCTTCGCTTTCGCAATCCAGCACGCCGTAAGACGAGGTTTTCTCTTTGGGCACTTCCATCGCGGCAACGATATTGCCCCCGGTTTCGTCGTAAGCCTCCATCATCTGCTGAAGACAGGGCTTTTCCGAGGCGATCACGTCATCGGTCAAGATCACGGCGAAGGGTTCGTTATGCACAAGACGACGCGCGCACCAAACCGCGTGACCCAGACCCAGCGGCTTGTTCTGGCGCACATAGGCGATGGCGCCGGATTCCATATTCGTGGCCTTCAGCTCTTGCAGCAAGTCATCTTTGTTTTTCTCGCGAAGGGCCGCTTCCAACTCGGGTGCGTCATCGAAGTAGTCTTCGAGCGCAGATTTCCCCCGCGACGTCACAAAGATGAACTCCCTGATGCCTGCCGCGCGCGCCTCATCAATCGCGTATTGAATGAGGGGGCGGTCCACCAGCGTCAAAATCTCTTTCGGGATAGATTTGGTCGCGGGAAGGAAGCGGGTTCCAAGGCCGGCAACCGGAAAAATCGCCTTTGTAACCTTGCTTTTCATTGGACACCTATCGGTTCGTTTTCATTGCGCTATCAAAATTTGAGGTATCGTGACCGAAAATATGACTAGGAACAAGATGGCAGAGTGCTGCAGCGCAGCGCGCTCGCTGTTTATCGCCTATAGCTGCAATATATGCGTGCGTTGCCGGGATCTTGGGAATGCTTCGTGAGCCTTGCGCCTGTGCCGCCCTCAGGGCAGCTGCATTTCGGCCATCATGGCCTCGAGACGCGCCACATCCGAGGGGTTGTTCAGCTCCCAGAATTGCCGACCGCGCGCTTCAACCTCGACACATAGAACCGCGCGCCCATTTTCGAGGAAGCGCAATTGTTCAAGCCCTTCAAGCCCTTCCAGCGGGCCGATTGGCCAATCTGGATATTGTGCCAGAATGTCGGGGCGGTAGGCATAAACACCGACATGGTGAAACACCGGCGTTGGATCGTTAGGCAAGTAGCTTTCGGAAGTGAAAGGGATCACTTCTTTCGAAAAATAAAGCCCGCGATTGCCTGCACCAAAAACAGCCGTCGTGCCGCCGACGCGGCCCTGATGGCGATCTTCGCGCAGGCTGGCCAGCATCTCTCCTTCGCAGCGCAGCACCGGGGTCGCCAATTCGGCCCAGTCATTGGCCCGCAACCCGGCGACCAGATCTTCGATGAACCAAGCCGGGGTGAGCGGTGCATCGCCCTGCAGATTGACCACGATCTCGTAGGCATCGCCCAAGGCCGCGGCAGCCTCGGCGCAGCGCTCGGTGCCATTGCGACAGCTTTCCGAGGTCATTACCACCTCGGCCCCGAACGCCTCTGCCGCGTCGCGAATACGCGGGTCGTCGGTGGCCACAACCACGCGATCCACACCCGAAACCGCTGTCGCGGCCTCCCAACTACGCTGAATGAGGGTCTTGGAAACGCCCGTTGCGCCAGTCAGTTCGACCAGTGGTTTACCAGGATAGCGGCTTGACGCGTAGCGCGCCGGAATGACGATGAGAACAGACATTATTTCACCAATAAAACGCCGGGGGCATAGGCGATGAAGAACGGGTTTTCAAAGCCCGGCTTGCCATAAGTGAATGTGCTGTGATCGTCGAACCGGATCACTTGGCCACCCGCACCGCGCAGCACCGCATCGCCCGCTGCCGTATCCCATTCCATCGTGCGCCCAAGGCGTGGGTACAGATCGGCCTCACCGGTCGCGACCAAGCAGAATTTCAACGACGAGCCCGCTGATTTCATATCCGCCACCACATATTGGCCGATATAATCATCCGTGGCCTGATCGCGATGCGATTTTGAGGCCACCACCATTAACGCGCGATTGTCGGGAATCGAGACCGAAATCGGCTCTTGTTTGCCCGGTGCTGCCTTGTCGAAATTTGGCCCCGTCTCTTCGATCGAGCGGCCATCGGCAAGCGTGTAAAACAGCCGCCCCTTCGCGGGCGCATAGACCACACCGCGCAGCGGCTTGCCATCTTCGACATAGGCGATATTGACCGTGAAATCGCCACGGCGTTTGACAAATTCTTTAGTCCCATCAAGGGGATCGACGATCAGAAAGGTCGAGACGTTTTGGCTGTGCGAATCCGCCTGCTCTTCGGTGACCAGCGCGATATCGGGAAATTCCGCACGCAATCCTGAGGAAATCAGGGCGTCGGCGGCTTCATCGGCTTCCGTCACAGGAGAGTTGTCGGATTTGGATCTCACTTCAAATTCGGGCGAGTTATAGATTTCCATGATCTTGTCACCCGCTTCGAGTGCCAAGCGGCGCATCACGCGTGTCAGATGCTCGAAATCCATCACACCTCCGTTCCGGCCCTATTCTGGCCCAATTGCTATGGTTATCCACCTCCCTTATGATGCGGCGGCAAGGGAACGGCAAGGTTTCCAGCACAAGGTGCAGCGCAGGCAGCCAGGATGACAGAGTATGTTCAAGGCAAAACGCAGCAACTCCACGATCGGATCGACCTTCAGCCTGCTGGAGTTGATTTATCATGCGACGGTGCGCCACATACGCAAGTCACATGGCAATGCACTGCTCGGGCTGGTCATGAACATGTTTCAGACCGTGCTTTTGGTGGTGACATTTTACATCATGTTTGGCGTTTTGGGGTTGCGCGGGAATTCGATCCGCGGGGATTTCCTGCTCTATGTCATGAGCGGAATTTTCCTGTTCATGACCCACACCAAGGCGATGGGTGCGGTGTTTGGGGCCGAAGGGCCGACCTCTGCGATGATGAAACACGCGCCGATGACGACTGCGATTTCCATTTCGTCAGCGGCGCTGAGCGCGCTTTATATCCAGCTGCTCTCGATGTTTGTGGTGCTGTTCATCTATCACGCCGCCTTCCACCCGATTGAGATTTATGACTGGGTCGGCGCGATGGGGATGGTGTTCTTGTCATGGTTCACAGGGGCGGCGATCGGGTTGGTCATGCTGGCGGCAAAACCGTGGGCCCCCGATGTGGTCAGTATCATCCAGCAAATCTACTCGCGGGCCAATATGATCGCGTCGGGCAAGATGTTCCTTGCCAATAACTTGCCCCACAAGATGCTGGTCTTGTTTGACTGGAACCCGCTGTTTCACACGATTGATCAGGCGCGCGGCTATGTCTTCATCAACTACAATCCGCATTTCTCGAATTGGGAATATCCGCTCTATCTTGGGCTGGCGCTGCTGATGATCGGCTTGATGGGGGAATTCTATACCCGGCAATACGCCTCGCTCAGCTGGGGCGCGAAACGCTAAATCCCCGGCCGGTTTAAGCGCTCAGATCCGGCGGATCGTGTCGCCCGGTTGCAGCACCGGCTCCAGTTCGATCACTTCGCTGGCGACCTGATCATTTTGCGAGCGCTTTGCCACGATCTGCGCAGCCTTGCGCCCGATTTCGCCACGGCACGCATCCATCGTCGCCAGCCGTTGCGAGAACCCATCGAGCAGATCAAGCCCGTTAAAGCCTGCAAGCCCGATCTGGGCCGGCACATCCATCCCAAGATCGCTACAATACAACAGCCCGCCTGCGCCAACCATGTCATTGGAATAATAGATGAAGTCCAGATTTGGCGAGCGCCGAAGGAGTGTCTCGGTCATCTCGCGCCCCTTCGCCAGCGCCGAGCCGCCAGCGTAAAATTCCGTATCGGCCAAAGTCAGCCCAGCCTTTGCCAGACCCTCTTTGAACCCCTCAAACCGTTTGCGAGCGCGGTGGTCTTCGGGCATTTTCGTGCCGATGAATCCGATCTGGCGATAGCCAGCGGCAATGATCGCCTCGGCCATATGCAGACCGGCGCGGCGATGCGAAATACCCACCACCGAATCAATGCCTTCGCCGTCAACATCCATGATCTCGACCACCGGAATGTCGGTGTTTTGCAGCATGGCACGCGCGGCGTCGGTATGTTCAAGCCCCGCAATAATCACCCCTGAAGGGCGCCATGAGAGCATTTCATACAGCACCTGCTCTTCTTTTTCGGGGGAATAATTGGTCACGCCCACAACAGGCTGCAGGCCGGTATCTTCCAACTCATCCGAGATATTCGACAGCACCTTGGGAAAGACAAGATTGGACAGCGACGGAATGATCACGGCCACCAGATTGACGCGCTGCGAGGCCAACGCTCCGGCAATCTTGTTGGGTACATAGCCCAGCGTCTTTGCCGCCTTGAGCACCTTTTCACGCGTTGCATTCGACACATCGCCGCGATTGCGCAAGACCCGGCTTACCGTCATCTCCGAGACCCCCGAGGCTTCGGACACATCGCGCAATGTCAGCGGGCGGCGGAGATCATTTGGGCGGGACACGCACTCATCCTTTGCTGGGGTTATTCTTGTTAGCGCCAAACATTTCCCTTGCGCAAGCGAATGATGCGCGTCATGTTAGCGGTAACAGCGATTGGGTTGACTTTCGTCAACCGAATCGCTGCGATTGCTTAGCTCACGCGCAGTTTCTGAGCGTGGGAGAGGTATCAAAAGGGGGAGCGGTGGGCCAATACGCTTCCCCTTTTCATTTTCCCCGCCTTCACAGACTTGCACGCATGATGCTTTGACGCCATCAAGGGCGGCGTGGTCCCGTGGCTCAACTGGATAGAGCAGCCCCCTCCTAAGGGGCAGGTTGTTGGTTCGAATCCAACCGGGATCACCAAAAGCACCTCAAAGAAGGCAGTCTGATCTAGGCGTTTGAGCCTAGGTTCAAGCTTGGAATTGAGACGTTGAGCGAGCCGCGCTGAAGAATTGCACGATGGCGGGCGCGCCAGCCCTGTGCGTCGAGATCAAAAAAGATGGATGACGCCCCCGCCTGACAGCCTTGGCGAACACCCGACCCATCTGACGGCCGACCCCGGGACACATCCATGTGACGCTAGCGCTCCAAGCCTTCACCCCCACCTCAGCAGCGCTACAACAAAAGGCGCGGCGCGTTTGGTGGGTCGCGTTGCGAGGCGTGCATCGTGTTCAGATCCTTTTTCCCCAATCCACGGCTGTTCTTTTCCAGTGCGGTTTTCTGCACCCTGCTTTCCGTACTGATCTGGTATGTCTTTGCGCGCGATCTGGGCGCGCGGTTCGGCATGGGCGAGCCTGCGCCCAGCGCGCCGCCGGTGATCGGGCTTGGCTTCTTCATCACACCCGATTTCCTGTGGTTTTACGCCTATTGCGCGCTGTGGGTGGTGGCATTTACCGCGGCCTGGATGATCGTGTCGCCTCATCCCTGGCAATGGTGGTCGATCCCCGGCACCGCGCTGATCGTGGCGTCAGACTATTTCAGCGTGCAGACCACGGTCGATCTCAACAACTGGCAACGCCCGTTTTTCGACGCGATCCAGAAGGCGCTGGACGGGGGACATGGGGTGACGCAGGGCGAGCTTTATCACATGCTGCTGATCTGGTCCGAAATCGCGCTGGTCTGGATGGTGGTCTATATCGTGACCCGGTTTTTCACGAGCCATTACGTCTTTCGTTGGCGCACCGCGATGAACGCCTATTACATGTCGCATTGGCCCCGCGCGCGTCAGGTCGAGGGCGCAGCGCAGCGCGTGCAAGAAGACACCGCGCGCTTTGCCGCGATCGTCGAGGATCTGGGCGTGTCGATGATCGATTCCGTGATCACGTTGTTTGCCTTTTTGCCGGTCTTGGCGAGCCTGAGTCATTTCGTTTCCGAGCTACCCCTCGTGGGTCATATTGCCGAGCCGCTTTTGGTGGCCGCGATCTTCTGGTCGGCCTTTGGCACGGTGCTGCTGGCGGTGGCTGGCATTCGTCTGCCCGGGCTGGCCTTTGCCAATCAGCGCACCGAGGCCGCCTATCGCAAGGAATTGGTGTATGGCGAGGATGACGCAAACCGCGCCCATCCGCTAACCGTGCAAGATCTGTTTGGGACATTGCGGCAATCTTACTTCCGCTACTTCTTTCACTTCGCCTATTTCAACATCTTCCGCGGTTTCTACATTCAGGCCGACAATGTATTCGCCAATATCATGCTGATCCCGACCATCGTTGCGGGCAAGATTACCTTTGGCGTGATGCAGCAAATCCTGACGGCCTTTGGGCAGGTGACGGGATCGTTCCAATATTTGGTGGGCTCGTGGACGACGATTATCGAGCTGTTGTCGATTCACAAACGGCTGCGCGGATTTGAGAAAACCTTCGTGCACGTGCCAGAAGCGGCGAGCATCGGCGCCTGAGTTTCGTTGTGGCGTCATTCCCAATTTCCGGCCCGAAAGCTAGGACGGCGATGTCTCAGGAACACTCCAAAATAGAGTGCGCTGTTTTGCGAATTATTGATTTTCGGGAGGCTTTCTAAATGGTCGGAGCGAGAGGATTCGAACCTCCGACCCCCTGCTCCCGAAGCAGGTGCGCTACCAGGCTGCGCCACGCTCCGACCGTGGGGCGGGAATTAGCGCCTTGTGCAGGGTTTGGCAAGGGGTCTGATTCAGGTTCTGGGATTGCGCGGACGCAGGCCCATCGCACGCCCAAGCAATGAGCTGCGCGGCGAGGTTACGGTCTCGGTCCGGCCGCGGGTGCGCAGCACTGGCTGATTTTCCGAGACATTCGGGCGCGCCTCGCGGAAAACGATATACATCCCCGAGGCAATCACGACGCCCGCCCCAAGCATAGTGGGGGCATCCACACCCTCGCCAAAGATGAACCAGCCGTAGAAAATCGCCCATAGAATCTGAGAATATTGCATCGGCGCGACGATCGCCGCCTCGCCCGAACGATAGGCGAGGATTTGCAGAAAAGATGCGGTCAGCCCGAATAGCGCAATTACCGCCATAAAACCCAGATCGGGCAATTGTAGCGGCACCCAGACGAAGGGCAGCGCCGCGCCCATCACCAGAAAATTGCCGAGAAGCGGTGACAAAAGCAGCACGACCGAACGCTCCTCGCCGCCGATCTTGCGCACGATAACCGAGGCCATCGCGCCACAAACTGCAGCCAGCATCGCCGCGAAATGGCCAAGTTGCAAATCAGTCTGGCCCGGACGCACAACGATCAGCACACCGATCAACCCCACGATCACCGCACCCCAGCGATGCGGACCGACCTTTTCACCAAGGACCGGGATCGACAGCACTGTGATTAAAAGCGGCATCGCGAACAGGATCGGGTAGACCTGCGCCAAGGGCAGCGTCGAAAACGCATAAAACGCACAAAGCCCGGTCGTCACTGTACAAACCACGCGCAAAATCACCCAACCGGGATGCAACGGGCGCAAAGAGCCGCCGCGCTTGTCGTTAAGCATGATGCTGGAAAGCAGCGGAAAGCTGAGAAGCGCCGCGAAAAACACGATCTCGACAGGGGAGTATCTTTGACCGAGATGTTTGATGATCACGTCATGGGTTGCGAAAATCGCCATCGAAAGCAGCGCCAGCGCTGCCCCCCTACCATTCGATTTGCGTCCCGCTTCGCTCATTGCAGCCTCTTGATGTTACCGCTCACAATGTCTTCGAATTGGCGCGAGGTTCAACCCCAAAGAAAACGGCGCGGCTGGTGAGCCGCGCCGGAAGCCTTGCGAGAGAGCACGATAGCTTAGAGACTTGCGTCAAGCGCTTCGATGATCTTGTCGCCCATCTCGCTGGTCGAAACCGGGGTGCCGTCGTCCGGGCCCATCAGATCAGCCGTGCGCACGCCATCGGCCAGCACTTTCTCGATCGCGGCTTCCAGGCGGGTGGCCTCATCGCCTTGATCAAAGCTGTAGCGCAGCGCCATCGCGAAGCTGAGAATACAGGCGATCGGGTTGGCCTTGCCCTGCCCTGCGATATCGGGCGCAGAACCATGCACCGGCTCATACATCGCTTTCGGACGACCATTGGCCATCGGCGCGCCAAGGCTGGCCGAGGGCAACATGCCAAGGCTGCCGGTCAGCATCGCGGCGCAATCCGACAGGATATCGCCGAACAGGTTGTCGGTGACGATCACGTCGAACTGCTTGGGCGCGCGCACTAGCTGCATCGCGCCGTTATCAGCATACATATGGCTCAGCTCAACCTCGGGGTAGTCCTGACCAACGCGGGTCACGACTTCACGCCACAGGATGCCCGATTCCATGACATTGGCTTTTTCCATCGAGCAAAGTTTCTTGTTGCGCTTCATCGCCAGTTCAAACGCGGCACGGGCGGCACGTTCGATTTCGCTTTCGGTGTAGCGCTGGGTGTTGATGCCGACGCGCTCGTTACCCTCTTCGAAGATGCCACGCGGCTCGCCGAAATAGATGCCCGAGGTCAGCTCGCGCACGATCATGATGTCGAGCCCGGCCACGATATCCTTTTTCAACGAGCTGAAATCCGCCAGCGCGTCAAAGCATTGCGCGGGACGCAGATTGGCAAACAGGTCCATTTCCTTGCGCAGACGCAGCAACCCGCGCTCGGGCTTCACGCTGAAGTCGAGCACGTCGTATTTCGGCCCACCGACTGCGCCAAGCAGAACTGCATCCACCTCTTGCGCCTTCGCCATCGTCTCATCAGCCAGCGGAACGCCGTGCTTGTCATAGGCGGCACCGCCAACAAGATCTTCGCTAACGTCGAAAGCCAGATCGCGCTTGGCGCCGAACCAATCGATGACTTTGCGCACCTCGGCCATGACTTCGGGGCCGATCCCGTCGCCGGGAAGGATAAGGATGGAGGGGTTGGACATCGGGTATCTCCAAAGAATGCAGGGTCGCAAGCGGGGTAGCGCCTGCCCGCCGCTTGGTCAAGCATGGCGCATCGCGAAACGCGGCCTGGATGATCGGCGGTGCCTTGCCGAGGCTTCGGCAGGCTTTCGCAGGTATGGTTGCAGAGGACTCGCACATGACTGCAGATAGGCGCATCATGAGGTCAAAAGAGCAGAGTTGAAATGAGGGCGAATATGAATCGCAGGGTATTGATCCTGGGAATGGGCGGGCATTTCGGCTCTGTCGCGGCCCGAGCATTCCGCGCTGCGGGCTGGAACGTCGATCGCTATCATCGCGGCACCGATATGACCGTTGCGGCGCGTGGCGTCCGCTGGATCATTAACGCGATGAACCCGCCAAATTATCACGATTGGGAGCATCAAATCCCGGAAATCACTACCAAGGTGCTTGCCGCTGCGCGCGATAGTGGGGCCTCGGTGATGATCCCCGCGAATGTCTATGTTTACGGTCGCGAACCCGGCCCGTGGCGCGCCACCACCGCGCATCATCCCTGCACGCGAAAGGGTCGCATTCGCGCCGAGATGGAAGAGCGTTATCGCGATCTCGCCTCCGAAGGGCGGTCTGTTGTGATGCTGCGTGCCGGCGATTTCGTGAACCCCGAATCCCCGACCACATTGCTCAACCGCATCGTGCTGAAAGATTTGCGCAAAGGCCGGATTACCGCAATGGGCAAACCCGAAGCGCGGCGCACCTATGCCGATATCGGAGATCTGACCCAGATCGCGGTGGCGCTGGCCGATAGTGCCGACTCGCTGCCGGGATTGCTTGATCTGGGCTATCCCGGCACCCGGTTCTCGTTTCGCGAGCTGGCCGATGAACTGGCAGGGCAGTTGGGGCGTAAGATTACGATCAAGCGCTTTCCATGGACCGCGCTTTTACTGGCGTCTCCGGTCTGGGAACTAGCGCGAGAGCTGCGCGAAATGCGCTATCTTTACGACATGGATCACGCGATTGATGGCACTGATTTTAAGGCGCTTTTCCCCGACTTCGAGCCTAAAACCGTGCAACGTCTGGTGTTTGAACACCTGTATATGCGCGGCATGAAAGTCGTTCCCGATCAGGGTGCCAAAATGTCCACCCAGACAAGTTTGTGACGCGAGGCACGCGCGGCGGCCTTGGCCAATGCCGCGCCCGGCGCAGGCCAGATCACCCCGGACCGCGTCACCGTTAGCCCTGCGGACGGCAAGACATAATCCACCCGCAGATTGCCCGGGCCGTTATAGTCCGCAGTATCTTGCGCGGGATCGCCCTTGTGCGCGACATCCGCCGCCAGTTTGCCGCCAAGACTTTGCGGGGTGACGTCTTGCAGGCGCGGATCGCTAAGAAGGGTATGTAGGGCGGCGCGGCGACCCTCACCGTCTTGCGGGTCAATGTTGAAATCACCCATCAGAACGAACGGCGGTTTGGGGGCGGCTTGCGCAAGATCACCATCCAGATAACGCAGCCAGAACGCCGCCTCATCATGGTTGCGCCAACCGTTGCGATCCTCTGGCCCGTCAAACACCGGAGGCGTCGCGGCAAAGGCAAACAGATGGAGCGCTTGGCCATCCGCCAGCGCTACCGGCACATCCCAATGACCCACAGACGAAAGCCGCTGCACTGCCTGCGCCCGATCAGACAGCTGTGCATTCGAGATCGTGCTTTGAGGCAAATCCCGCCATAATAGGGTCGAGAAATCGCGCACTGACTTGGTCTCTATCGGCAGGCGCGACAGCAAGGCCATACCGCCTTGGCCCTGATACCGGCCATAGCCTTGTGCGTCTCGCGCCTCGCCCAGCGCGCCATTGCCATCAAGATCAGCGCCGCTTCGCAACCCGGCGTTGGGTTGGGGCGCGTAGAGGTAGGGATAAGGCCGTGCAAGCGTTGCATTGAGCGCTGCAAGCGCGCGCCCGTCGTAATCCCAGTCGATCCCTGTCAGCAGCAGCACATCCGCCTGCGCCTGATCCAAGATCTCACCCACGGCCTTGATTTGAGGATCTTTGCCCGCCGTTATGTCGCGCAGCAAAAGCCCCGGACCTTTTCGGCTCAATTCGACATTCCAAGTGGCGATGCGCACCGTTTCTGCCGGTGCAGAAACAACGCTGACACAAAGCATCGCAAAGATCAGGCCGGCACGAAATCCGAACCGTCTCGCGCGCGCCGCTTTACCTCGATCATCGTTGCGACGCGCCCCATCGCAATGCCGCGCATGAACAAGCTTGCAGGAAGAAAGGCCCATGCTGTCACCGTCCAAATCAGCGTATGCGGGTTTACCAGCGTGATCGACACGAAGTTCATCGATACCAGCTTGATTGCCGCGGGAACAAGGAAGGGCAATAGAAAGCCCAGCGCCACGTTAAACCAAGCATCGCGCCGCAACCGTTCGATAACATCACCGCCCGCCGTGGGATCGAAGGTAGGCAGATTGACCCAGACGTTAAACGTACTCTTCGCAACCGGCCAACCGCGCAAGCGCATGCTCAGCACAAAGATAAACAGCGCCATGATCGAAATGAAATATGACATTCCAGCCGCCGTGCGCACCGCTTCGATATGCGCCGGGCTTGAATGCTCGGGCAAGGCAAGCAGGAACAGGCGCACCGGGCTGTATGGCACATCGAGCGCACGCGAAATCATTTCGCCTAAAGCTTCGATAAACAGATTGAAGGTATTGGGTTCGTGCCGCGCATCCGTGGCAGCTGACATCATCAGAAGCATGAAGAACAGCGCTAGAAAGCGGATCCGATTGAACGGTGGCGCATCGCGAAATTCGACAAGACCGGGATAGACAGAAGCATATTCAAAGAAGGTCAACGCCGTAGCAAACAGGGCAAGCAGCGCAACGATCTGGGCCGTATCCACATTGGTATTTGGCAGCACCAAAGCGGGAATACAGACCGTAAACCCAATCAAAATCGCACGCAAAAGCGCTCCTGTCAGACGTGAAAACACTGCCCTACCCCTTCATCACGAACGGTCCCGATACGATGCCGGAGCCTTGTTCCGTGTGATGCCCGCCTATTGTGACGGACTGCCTCATTCTTGCCATGATTTTGCCCCTATTCCCCGTGCCTGGCAATCTTTCGTTAACAATAACAGACTGTTTCCGGCATTTTGGGGGAGGAACTGGTGCGGCTTTGCATCAAACTCGGTGCAAAACTGTGGCGCCTTTGTTGGACTAACTAAATATAGTGGTTGGGGCTTCTCGGGGCGCTATTTTCTTAAAGTCGCGGTCCGCGACCGCTAAGTCCAAGGACAAGCAGGCCAAGGCCATCAAGCAGCAATTGCACCCCCAACAAGACGCCAAGCAGGGTGGTGGCGACATTTTGGAAGTCGGAAAAGATCACGACACCAATCACGATTGAGGCCAACCCGGTAAACCACAGCAGCGGGCGCATCGCGTGACGGGGCATGCGCAGGCCAACAATCAGCCGCATTGCCCCCATGATCAGGAACAGCGCGCCCACCACGAAAGTCAAAGAGGCTGTGCCCGAAAGCGGATTGGCCAGAAGCCAGACGCCGACAACGATATTGAGCAGTGCAATCACCCCGTGCGACATCCGGTGCTCTGCGTCAATTCCGCGAAAGGTAAGCCAAGCCTGCGCCACACCGCCCAGCAAAAACAAGATGCCAACGAATGTGGTCACCGCGAGAGAGGCGGTGAATGGATTGGCCAGCGCGAGAATACCAAGCAAGACCATCCCCGCACCGATTCCTAGAAAGAGGTTTGCAGCTTTCATGATCTTGCATCCAAACTTGATATGTCATTTGAGAAACGACTGCCGATAAACGACTGTTGGCGAGGTCAGTTCCTTGCCGCAAGGAAAAGGCCGCCCGAAGGCGACCTCTCACGTTCGATTTGGTTCAGATCAAACCCAAGGGCGCGATTGGGCCGCTTGTGCCTCAAAGCTGTCGATCGCACTCGCTTTTGCCAGTGTCAGGCCAATATCGTCGAGCCCTTCAAGCAGGCAGTGCTTCTTGAACGCATCGACTTCAAAGGGAATGACGTCGCTTTCCGAGGTGGTGATCTGCTGGTTTTCCAGATCGACGGTCATGCGCGCATTGGAACCCTTCTCGGCATCCTTCATCAACAGATCGACCTGTTCTTGGGGAAGCACGATCGGCAGCATCCCGTTCTTGAAGCAGTTGTTGAAGAAAATATCTGCGAAAGAGGTCGAGATCACGACCTTGATCCCGAAATCCGCCAGCGCCCAAGGCGCATGTTCGCGCGACGAGCCACAGCCGAAATTGTCGCCCGCAACCAACACCTGCGCGTCACGATATTGCGGTTTGTTCAGCACAAAATCGGGGTTCTCATTGCCATTGTCGTCATAGCGCATCTCGGCAAAGGCATGCACGCCAAGGCCCGAGCGCTTGATCGTCTTCAGGAAGTTTTTCGGGATGATCATATCGGTGTCGATATTGACCAGCGGCATGGGGGCCGCGACCCCGGTGAGTTTTTCGAACTTATCCATGTCGCTGTCCTTATGCCTCTTCCAGTTCCATCAGCTTGCGCACATCTGTGAGCTTGCCGGTGACGGCCGCCGCCGCTGCCATGGCGGGGCTCATCAGATGGGTGCGGCCGTTGCGGCCCTGACGCCCCTCAAAGTTGCGGTTCGAGGTCGATGCGCAACGCTCGCCCGGAGCCAGCTGATCGGGGTTCATCGCAAGGCACATTGAGCAGCCCGCCATGCGCCATTCAAAACCGGCATCGAGGAAGATCTGGTCCAGACCTTCTTCTTCAGCCTGCGCGCGCACGAGGCCCGAGCCCGGAACGACCATGCCACGCACGCCATCGGCCATCTTGCGCCCCTTCAGCACTTCAGCTGCGGCGCGCAGATCTTCGATCCGGCCATTGGTGCAAGAGCCGATAAAGACCACGTCAATTGCGATGTCTTCCAGCTTGGTGCCCGGCTTCAGACCCATGTAATCGAGCGAGCGTTTCGCCGCCTCGACCTTGCCGCCTTTGAAATCTTCAGGGGCCGGGACAACGCCAGAGATCGGCAACACGTCTTCGGGCGAGGTGCCCCAGGTCACGACCGGCGCGATATCTTCGCCGCGGATCGTCACAACCTTGTCAAAATGCGCATCCTCATCGGTGAACAGCGTTTTCCACCAGCTGAGCGCAGCTTCCCATTGCGCGCCTTTGGGCGCATGGGCGCGGCCTTTGACATATTCAAACGTGGTCTCGTCCGGCGCGATCAGACCAGCACGCGCGCCACCCTCAATCGCCATGTTACACACGGTCATGCGGCCTTCCATCGACAGCGCGCGGATCGCCTCGCCGCAATATTCGATCACATGGCCGGTGCCGCCAGCCGTACCGGTCGCGCCAATCACCGAAAGCGTGATGTCCTTGGCGGTCACGCCGGGGCGCAACTTGCCAGTGATTTCCACCTTCATGTTCTTCGACTTCGACTGGATCAGCGTCTGTGTCGCCAGAACATGCTCAACCTCCGAGGTGCCGATGCCGTGCGCCAGAGCGCCAAAAGCGCCATGCGTCGCGGTGTGGCTGTCGCCGCAAACCACGGTCATGCCCGGCAAGGTCCAGCCCTGTTCGGGGCCAACGATATGCACGATGCCCTGACGCACATCGGAGACAGGGTAGTACTGCACACCGAAATCGCGCGCGTTCTTGTCGAGCGCGTCGACCTGAATGCGGCTTTCCTCGTTCTCGATCACGCCCGAGGCGCGGTCGGTCGTGGTGGGCACGTTGTGATCGGGCACGGCGATGGTCTTGTCGGGCGCGCGCACCGAACGGCCCGTCATGCGCAGCCCCTCGAAGGCTTGCGGGCTGGTCACCTCATGCACGAGATGGCGGTCGATATACAGCAGGCAGGTGCCGTCTTCATCTTGCGACACGACATGGGAATCCCAAATTTTATCATAGAGGGTCTTCGGAGCAGACATGGCTCTCACTTTCGTTGGATAGCTTGTACGTCAGACATGGGAACGCAGGCGCGGCCTGCGGGCTGCCCGATCAAAGTCGGGCCAGCACCGAACGGCTTTCACCGTAGAAACGCTCGCGTAGGCGGGCGCGGTCATCCATGTCAAAAACACGCGTCATAAGCTTTTAAATAGGCGGTTGCGTGAAGGCTGGCAATCAAAAGAGTCGCTTTTGATTTTCAGCGCTGGTCTGATAGCCTGATCACAAAGGAGTGCATGTGGACTTTCTGAGCCCGGACACCGCCAAGACACTGACCGCGCTCTGGGCGCAGGTCATGATTTTTTTCAATTCGATGCTGCTACCCTCGCGGTTATGGCAGTTTGCAGTCATTGCCGGGTGCTTTGCGCTGGCACATCTGGGCCGGATCTGGTTGTCGCCCAAGGTCGATGACTGGGCGCGCAAGCGCGAACTGAGCACGCGACAGAAACGCTGGGTGATCTTGTTTCGCAAGCGGCTTCGCGGGATATTCTTCATCATATTGGCTTGGTCGTCGGTTCTCGTCCTTGATGCCGTCAAAGGGTTCTATTCTTGGCGCTTTCTGGTGGTGCTGGCCGCAACGCTTGTCACCGCCTGGCTTGTGGTTGGCCTGTTTGCGCGCCTGATCCGCAACTCATTCCTGCGCCGGATCGTAAGCTGGGGCGCGTGGATTTGGGTCACGCTGTATTATCTGGGTTTTTGGGACGATACCGAGCGCGTCCTTGACTCTATCGCCATCGAGCTGGGCGGGTTCCGCCTGACAGCTATGGCAATTCTCAAGGCGCTGGTGCTGACCACCGCGCTGTTATCAATCGCGCGCATCATCACCGGCCAAACCACAGCGCGCCTGCGTCTGAACGAAGATATCAGCCCGTCGATGACCGAGCTGGCAATCAAGACAATGCAGGTCTTATTGTACGGTGCCGCCATTTTCATCGGCGTAAAGGCGGTGGGCTTCGATCTTACCGGACTGGCGTTCTTATCGGGTGCGATTGGCTTGGGCTTGGGGTTCGGGCTGCAAAAAGTCGTCTCGAACCTTGTATCGGGCGTGATCATCCTGCTCGATAAGTCAATCAAGCCGGGCGATGTGATCAGCCTTGGCGAAACCTTCGGCTGGATCGCTTCGCTTGGGGCGCGCTATGTCAGCGTCGTCACCCGAGACGGTAAGGAATATCTAATCCCGAATGAAGATCTGATCACCGGACAGGTCGTCAACTGGTCGCATTCAAACGAGTTTGTTCGCATCGACCTGCTGTTTGGGACATCCTATCACGACGACCCACATCTGGTACGCAAACTGGCGGTCGAGGCCGCGCAATCGGTGAGCCGCGTGCTGTCAAATCGCCCCGCCGTGTGCCACATCACAGGCTTTGGCGACAGTTCGATTGACTATATCTTACGATTCTGGATCACAGACCCCGTTGAAGGGCTTACAAATGTGCGCGGCGCGGTCTATCTGGCGCTGTGGGATTCGTTCAAGAAAAACGGAATCTCCATTCCTTTCCCGCAACGCGAACTGCGCATGCTCGATGGCTCAACACTGGTTGTGCAGAACAGCCCGCAAAAATCGCAGAGCGAAAATTGAAATCGTGCAGAAGCGATGTTACCTTAATAGTATGGCCTGCGCCGGGGCCGGACTGGCGTGCAACCTCTGGAGGACTATGTCCTGTCTCATCTCTCACTCGTGTCGGGCGACAGCGGCACAAAGGCGGTCGTCATGACAGCCCACACCCTCGGTGCTGACGCCACGAGCGAAGAAATTCTCGCGCGTGTCATTTCATCTCTCGAAGATGATAAGGCCGAAGATGTCGTCACAATCGATCTGCGCGGCCGCTCTTCCATCGGTGATTACATGGTTATCTGCTCGGGGCGTAGCTCTCGTCAGGTCGGCGCGATCGCTGAAAACCTGTCCGAACGGCTCAAGCAAGAATTTGGCCGCATCTGCAAAGTCGAAGGCAAGGATCAAGGGGATTGGGTTCTGCTCGACAGTGCCGATGTGATTGTTCACGTCTTCCGCCCCGAAGTGCGCGATTTTTATCAGCTTGAGAAGATGTGGATGTCGCCAAGCGTGGATAGCGTTTTGCTGGACGATGACGTCTGATCGCGGCTGACCGATGAAAATCACGATCTGCGCGGTCGGTCGCCTGCGCAAATCCCCCGAGCGCGAGTTGATCGACGACTACCTCTCCCGGTTTGAGAAATCCGGGCGGGGGATGGGTCTGGGCCCCGCGCAACTGATCGAGGTTGAGGATAAAAAGGGTCTGGGCCAAGAGGCCGAGGCGCAGCTTTTATCCCGCGCGATCCCCGATGGCTCTGTGATCGTGAGCCTGGATGAGCGCGGAAGCCTGATCTCTTCGCCCGAATTTGCCCAAAAGCTGGAAACATGGCGAGATGCAGCGCGCGATGTGACCTTTGTGATCGGTGGCGCGGATGGCATCGCGCCAGACCTGCGCGCCAAAGCCGATTTTTCGATCTCTTTTGGCAAGATGGTCTGGCCGCATATGCTGGCACGCGTCATGTTGGCAGAGCAGATTTATCGGGCCGGACAGATCATTGCGGGCACGCCCTATCATCGCGTTTGATGGGCGAGGCGGTTGCTCGTATCAGGCGAGGCGCGTAAACAACACCAACAGCTAGCAGGAGGTGGCGATGAGCAATCCGAAACCGGTGATCTTGTGCATTCTTGACGGTTGGGGCGAACGCCCCGAAACCGAGGGCAACGCCCCCGCGCTGGCCAAGACCCCCAATATCGACGCGATCTGGGGCAATGGCACGAAATCCACGCTGATCACCTTTGGTCCCGATGTCGGCTTGCCGACAGGGCAGATGGGCAATTCCGAGGTCGGTCACACCAATATCGGCGCGGGTCGGGTGGTAGCGATGGATCTGGGCCAAATTGATCTGGCGATCGAGGATGGCTCGTTTTTCAAGAACGAGGCGATCCTTGGCTTTATCGAGACGCTGAAAGCCAAAGGTGGGCGGGCGCATCTGATGGGCGTCGTCTCGGACGGGGGCGTGCATGGTCATATCGAACATTTGCTTGCCGCGTGCAAAATGATCGCCGGGGCAGGGGTGCCCGTTGTCGTTCACGCGATCACCGATGGTCGCGATGTGGCCCCCGACAGCGCCAGGCGGTTCATCGATGATCTGGTCGCGCGCCTGCCGGAAAACTGCACCATCGCCACGGTGATCGGGCGCTATTTCGCGATGGATCGTGACAATCGCTGGGATCGGGTGCAGCGCGCCTATGATGCGATGATCAAAGGCGAAGGGGAGCACGCCGCCACCCCCGCCGAGGCCGTAGCGCAAAGCTATGCGCGCAAGGAAATGGACGAATTCATCCAACCCACGGTGATCGGCGATTACGCAGGGGCTGTGGATGGCGACGGGCTGTTCTGTCTCAACTTCCGGGCGGATCGCGCGCGCGAAATTCTGGCGGCCATTGGCGCGCCGGAGTTTGACGGGTTTGACACTGGCGCACGCCCGAAATTGGCGGCGATGCTAGGCATGGTTCAATATTCCGAGGCCCATACCGCCTATATGAGCGTTGCCTATCCCAAGCGCGAACTGATCAACACGCTGGGTGAATGGGTCGCCAAGCAGGGTAAAACCCAGTTTCACATCGCTGAGACGGAAAAATACCCTCATGTCACGTTCTTCCTGAATGGCGGGCGCGAAGCGCCTTGGCAGGGCGAGGATCGCTTCATGCCAAAATCGCCAAAAGTCGCGACCTATGATCTCCAACCGGAAATGAGCGCGCCCGAAGTAACCGAGCATCTCATCGGCGCGATTGAGGCGGGCTATGATCTGATTATCGTCAACTATGCCAATGGCGATATGGTGGGTCATACCGGCTCACTCGAAGCCGCGATGGCGGCCTGCGAAGAGGTGGATCGTGACATTGGCCGCGTCGTTGAGGCGCTGGAAAAGGCGGGCGGTGCGATGATCATCACCGCCGATCACGGCAATTGCGAAACCATGATTGATCCCGTAACTGGCGGGCCGCACACGGCGCACACGACCAATCTTGTACCTGTGGCGCTGGTGGGCGGGCCAAAAGGCGCCAAGCTGCACAAGGGACGCTTGGCCGATCTGGCGCCAAGCCTGTTGCAATTGATGGGGCTGCCTATTCCGCCCGAAATGACCGGAAAGAGCCTGATCGAAACGTGAAACGCGGCGCCCTCCTTGTTTGCTTTTTGCTTTTCGGGGCGGCTGCGCAGGCAGAACCTGCGGCCGATATTGCCATGTCTGCCGCCAGTGATTTACGCAAGGCGATTACCGCGCTTAATGATGCGCAAACCAAATCTGATCGCGTGGCCGCGCTTACGAAAACGATCTCGGCCTATGAGATGGGCTTGGGCGCGCTGCGCGATGGGTTGCGTCGCGCCGCGATCCGCGAGGGCGAGATCAAGCAAGGCTTTGACGCCAAGCGCGAGGAATTGGGGGGGCTGCTCGCCGTGATGTCCACGATGCAGCAAACCGACGGCCCGCTTTTGTTGCTGCACCCGTCTGGCCCTGAAGGGTCGGCGCGTTCGGGCATGGTGCTGTCATCGGTCGCCCCCGCCTTGCAACAAGAGGCCGAGGGGCTGCGCAAACAGCTTGATGAGATCGCGACGTTGCGCAAGCTGCAGGAAAATGCGCGCGGCGTTCTTGAGCAGGGCATGACCTCGGTCACGCAAGCGCGCACCGCCCTCTCCGAAGCAATTTCCGAGCGCGAAAAACTGCCCCAGCGCTATCTTGAGGAACCTGAAGAACTGCGCAAACTGGTCGAAAGCGCGGATACGCTGGAAGGGTTCGCCACCGGTCTGAGCGGCATGGAAAATGATATCGGCCCACCGATGGATGACTTCGCTGGGGCCAAAGGGTCGCTGCGACTGCCAGTGATCGGGTCGGTGCTGCGTCATTTCGATGAAACCGATGCGGCGGGCATCAAACGTCCCGGACTTGTGATCGCCACAGCACCCGCAGCGCTGGTGACCACGCCTTGGCCTGCGACAATTCGCTATCGTGGACCGCTGCTCGACTACGGAAATGTGATGGTGTTGGAGCCAGCAGACGGATATCTTCTGGTTCTAGCAGGGCTCGGAACAGTCTATGGTGAGACTGGAGATGTGCTTCAAAAAGGAGCGCCGATCGGTTTGATGGGCGGAATAACGCCGGGAGCACGGGAATTCGGCAAAGAATTCGTGCAAGAGGCGCAAGACGGCGGTAGCGCAGGACAAAGCGAAACGCTTTATTTGGAGCTGAGAAAGGGCGATGCGCCCGTGGACCCGGCCCCGTGGTTCACCCAGACGAGAGGCGACAAAGGTTGAGTATGAAAAAGTTCATGATGGCCGCGCTTGGCGGGACGTTGGCAGGTGCCGTTCTTTCGACACAGGTGGCCGCGCCGCTGATGGCACAAGAAGCGAAAAAGCCAGATACAGTTTATCAACAGCTGGATCTGTTTGGCGATATCTTCGAAAAAATCCGTGAGGATTATGTCGAACCGATCGACTCTAAAAAGCTGATCGAAGCGGCCATCAACGGAATGCTCAGCTCGCTTGATCCGCATTCCAGCTATTTGCCGCCCAATGATTACGCCGATATGCGTGTACAAACGCGTGGCTCGTTTGGCGGTCTCGGGATCGAGGTGACGCAAGAAGACGGTTTCGTCAAAGTCGTCTCACCGATGGATGGCACACCCGCCGCCGAAGCCGGGATCAAATCGGGGGATTTCATCACGGCTGTCGATGGTGAATCGCTGATGGGAATGCCGCTGGATGAGGCCGTCGACAAGATGCGCGGCCCGGTCGGCTCTGAGATCAAGATCACAATCGTGCGCGACGGCGAGAAAGAGCCCTTTGACGTCACGCTCACCCGCGACACAATCAAGCTGACCGCTGTGAAGGGCCGTCACGATGGCGATACGGTGATCTTGCGGATCACTACGTTCAACGAACAAACCTTCCCGAACCTGCAGGAGTCGATCAAGAAACAGGTCGCTGAGATTGGCGGAATGAACAAGGTTGATGGCTTTATCGTCGATTTGCGCAACAACCCCGGTGGCTTGCTGAACCAAGCAATCAAAGTATCGGATGCCTTCCTCGACAAAGGGGAAATCGTCTCGACACGCGGGCGCAACCCGCAAGATAGCGAGCGCTTCAATGCGACGCCCGGCGATCTTGCAGATGGCAAACCGATCGTCGTGCTGATCAATGGCGGCTCGGCGTCAGCATCGGAAATCGTGACCGGTGCGCTGCAAGACCATCATCGCGCCATCGTTGTGGGCACGAAAAGCTTTGGGAAAGGCTCTGTCCAAACGGTGATGCAGATCCAAGGCGAAGGGGCGATGCGCCTAACGACGGCGCGCTATTATACGCCTTCGGGTCGCTCGATCCAAAGCCTTGGGATTTCACCCGATGTTGTGGTGCCTCAGCCCGCTCCACCCCCTGCGGATGAGACCGCCAAGAAAGACACTCCCGAACGCAAGATGCCTTCGGAAGCCGATCTGAAAGGCGCGATCACCAATGACTCGATGACCGCAGACGAAAAGAAACAAGCCCTTGATGAGCGCACAAAGGCCGCAGAGGCCGCCAAGCGTCGGCTTGATGATTTCCAGATGTCTTATGCGGTTGACCTGATCCAGGGGCTTTCGGCGCTGTCCACAGACATCAAGGCAGAGCAGCCAACGCAGAAGGCTGAAGCTGCGCCTGCGAAACCTGACGCCACCAAAAAGAACTAAAGGAGAGGGGCCTACGGGCCCCTTTTTTGCATGACCCCAGAGCAAATTTCCAAACTTCCCTATCGGCGCAATGTTGGCGTTGTGTTGCTCAATGCGCAGGGCCGGGTCTTTGCCGGTCAGCGCATCGACAATCCCGGGCCGGCCTGGCAGATGCCGCAAGGCGGGATCGACAAGGGCGAAAAGCCTCGTGAGGCCGCGCTGCGCGAACTAGAGGAAGAGACCGGTGTAACGCCTGATCTGGTCGACCTGATCGCGAAATCTGCCGAATGGATCAGCTACGAACTGCCCCATGATCTGGTGCCCAAAATTTGGAACGGGCGTTGGCGCGGGCAGGAACAGAAGTGGTTTCTCTATCGCTTCAACGGCCGTGATGATCAGGTAAAAATCGACACGCAGCATCCCGAATTTTCGGTCTGGCAATGGATGGAATTTGACGAGCTGATCGACAAGATCGTGCCCTTCAAGCGCCACGTTTATGAGGCCGTGCGCGCCGAATTCAGGGACTATCTTGGCTAAACTCTAGAAATCGAGCCCCAAATCGAGCGTCTGCGCGGAATGCGTCAGCGCACCTGCCGAAATGTAGTCGACACCGGTCGCCGCGACCTCTGCGATCCGCTCCAGCTTCATATTCCCCGAGGCTTCCAGCGTCACACGCCCTGCATTCAGCGCCACGGCCGCGCGCAGTTCATCACTGGTCATATTATCGAGCAAGATCACATCCGCACCGCCCACGCGCAGCGCCTCTTCCATCTGGCGCAGCGTGTCCACCTCCAGCTCAATCCGCATCATGTGACTGCGCGCCGCCTTCGCCGCCTCAAGCACCTGGCGCACGCCTCCAGCGGCAGCGATGTGGTTGTCCTTGATCAGGATTGCATCCGACAAGCCGTAGCGGTGGTTGAAGCCGCCACCATGCACGACAGCCGCCTTTTCCAATACCCGAAGCCCCGGCGTCGTTTTGCGCGTGCAAGTGACGCGCGCCTTAGTGCCCTTGGTTTGCGCGACGAAACCGGCTGTTTTCGTGGCGATCCCACTCAGCCGGCCCGCGAAGTTCAGCGCCACCCGCTCGCCCATCAGGATCGAGGACGCGAGCCCTTCGATCGTCATCAGCGTATCACCCGGTTTGCACGCGGCACCATCCGCCACGAGCACCTGCACCCGCAGCGCCGGATCGACCAGACGAAAGGCCAGTGCGGCGACCTGCATGCCTGACACCACACCTTCTTCGCGCGCATTCAGACGCGCGGCATAGGTCTTACCCGCCGGGATCACCGCCTTGGTGGTCGCGTCGCCCATCGGGGACAGATCCTCGATCAACGCGGCACGTACAATCGGTTCGATCAGCAACTCGGGCAGCATGTCAGTCCTCCAAGGCACGGGCGCGAATTTTCAGCGCCTCTTGCAGCGTGATTTTGGTTCTATGAGCCATATCAGGGTCTGGTTCTGGGAAATCGGACCGGTAGTGACCACCCCGACTTTCCTCACGCGCGAGCGCTGCGGCAGCAATCAGGGTCGCGGTTGCCGTCATATTGCGCATCGTTTCGGTGCAGGCATGCGCCTCGACATCCGCAATCACACGTAGCGCCGATTTCAGCCCGGTCGCATCGCGCACAACACCAACCCCGTCAGTCATCGCGTGACGCAGGCGCATCAATTGTGCCTCGTTCACCGCAATATCGCCATCGGGGAATTCGGGTGCGATCTCATCCGCGACAACGATATCGCCCAAGGCGGCCTCGATCCCCAGCGCGCAGATGCGAGCATAAACCAGCGCCTCCAACAACCCGTTCGATGCCAAGCGGTTAGCACCATGAAGCCCGGTTGAAGATGCCTCACCACAGACCCAAAGTCGCGCTAGCGAGCTTTGACCCAACGCATCGGTATCAATTCCGCCCATGTGATAATGCGCTGCGGGCGCAACAGGGATGGGCTGTGAAACAGGGTCTATTCCCGCGCGTTTGCACGATTCCGCGACGGCCGGAAACCGGGTCAGAACTTCTGCGCCCAACGCCGCGCGCGTATCAAGCGCAGGTTCGCGACCCGCCTGACGTTCCAGATACACAGCGCGGGCCACGATGTCGCGCGGGGCCAATTCGGCATCGGGGTGCACCGCGAGCATGAACCGCTCGCCCGCGGCGTTGATCAGGGTCGCACCTTCGCCGCGCAAGGCTTCGGTTGCCAGTGGGGCGGGATCATCTCCGCTTGCGATTGCTGTCGGGTGAAATTGTACGAATTCGGGGTCCGCGATGCGCGCACCCGCGCGGGCCGCCATACCAATCACCTGACCGCGAATGCGCGGGGGATTCGTCGTCACGGCAAACAACCCGCCAGAGCCGCCGCCCGCCAGCAACACAGCAGGGCTGCGGATCAACGTGGCACCCGAGGGCGCATACGCGCGCTCGATCCAGACGCCGGTGACCGTGCCATTCTTGACCTCAAGCCCTTGGGCCAGAACCCCCTCAAGCACCTGAATTGACGGAGATTTTCGCACCGCCCCGATTAGCGTTTGCATGATTTCCCGACCGGCTTGATCGCCTTTGACGCGCACCACGCGGGCCTGAGAATGCGCTGCCTCGCGCGACATCACATAGCCACCCTCCGCATCGCGATCAAAGGGCGTGCCAAGATTGGTCAGTTCCAGAATATGCTGGCGCGCCTCATCCGTGACCAGTTGCGCGATCTCGGGCGAGGCCGTGCCTGCACCTGCGGTAACCGTATCGCGCGCATGCGCTTCGGCCGTGTCACCCGCAGCCATTGCCGCCGCCACACCGCCCTGTGCCCAAGCCGAAGACGCCCCTTCGCCCAGCGTTTCAGGTGAGATCACCAAAACCGGGCGCGGGGCCAGTTTCAAGGCGGCATAGAGCGCACCAAGACCTGCGCCGACAATTATTGTGCGTTTTGTTTCAATCACTTGGTAAGCGCCCGCGAGAGATCAATCATCCGCTCAACGGCGATCTTGGCCTTGGCGGAAATTTCAGGATCAACCTCTACTGCGTGCGTGCCGGTATGCAGCGACCACAGGATTTTCTCGAGCGTGATTTTCTTCATATAGGGGCACATGTTGCACGGCCCGGTGAAATCGACCTCGGGCAAGGCATCAGCAATATTCGAGGCCATCGAGCATTCCGTGACCAGCATCGCGCTGCTCGGCTTTTCGCGGGTGACATAGTCAATGATCCCCGAGGTCGAGCCCGAGAAATCCGACGCCGCGACCACATCGGGCGGGCATTCGGGATGGGCGATGATGCGGGTATCGGGGTGGAGCGCGCGAAAGGCGTTGATGTCGTCCTTGGTATATTGTTCATGCACGATGCAAGAGCCTTCCCACCAGACGACTTTCTTCTGCGGCACCTCATTGGCGACGTTCTGCGCAAGATATTGATCTGGCGTCATAATCACTACATCGCTATCCATCGCAGCGACGATCTGGGCGGCATTGGACGAAGTGCAGCAGATATCGGATGCGGCTTTCACCTCGGCGGTAGTGTTGACGTAGCTCACCACCGGCGCGCCGGGATATTTCGCGCGCATCTCGGCGATCCCCTCGGCGGTGATCGATTCCGCCAGCGAGCAGCCCGCTTTGACATCGGGGATCAGCACGGTCTTGGCAGGGTTCAGGATTTTCGAGGTCTCGGCCATGAAATGCACGCCGCATTGCACGATCGTATCGGCCTCAACCTTGGTAGCCTCGATCGCAAGTTGCAGGCTGTCACCCACAACATCTGCTACGCCGTGGTAAATTTCCGGCGTCATATAGTTATGCGCCAGAATAACGGCATTCTTTTCGCGCTTCAGCTTGTTGATCGCGCGAATATAGGGCGCGTAGCGAGCGAAGTCAGGAAGCGGAACGACCCGATCCATCTTGGCGTGAATGTCGCGCATCTCTTGCGCGAGTTCTAGAGACGGCGCGAGATCGTAGATCTCGGCCAAGGTGGCGCGCATCGTGGTCAGGTCCAGCATGGGTTATCCTCCCTCAAGCCCGGAACAGGTCTTGGATGTAAGGGTAGTTGACGCAGGGTGAAATGGGAAACTTCGCGAAATCTGCGCAAAACCTACAGGTTTGGCTAGTCATACCGCTTCCAGATCGCGGCTTCGCCGATTTTGGCGACAAAGGCGACGTGCGCCTCATTTTCCTGCGCAGTTAGTCGAGGTGGCAGGGGGGTGGGGCGCGGCGAGGGACGCCAGGTATCAGATTGAGCGCCTTTGCCCTTGGTATCATTGACAAGTTGCAGGCCAAAGCCGGGCTGACGGCCGCCGATCAGCTCTAGATAAACCTCGGCTAGGATTTCGCTGTCGAGAAGCGCGCCATGCAGCGTGCGCGACGAATTGTCGATGCTGAAGCGCCGACACAGCGCGTCAAGCGAGGCAGGAGAGCCCGGAAATTTGCGCCGCGCAATCGCAAGCGTATCCAGCGCGCGTTCGTTCGCGATCAGCTCCATCTTGGCCCAACTTAGCTCGGCATTGAGAAATTTCATGTCGAATTTGGCGTTGTGAATAACCAATCTTGAATCCGGGCCGATGAATTCAAGAAAATCCAATCCGATCTCGGCGAATTTCGGTTTGTCAGCGAGGAAGTCGTCACCGAGCCCGTGCACTTCGAACGCCGATGACGGCATTTTGCGTTCGGGGTTGATGTATTGGTGATAGGTGCGTCCGGTCGGCATGTGATTGAACAGCTCAATCGCGCCGATCTCGACGATGCGGTCACCTTCGCCGGGCTCAAAGCCGGTGGTCTCGGTATCCAGCACGATTTCACGCATCGCGAGCCTCCTTGATCTGCGCAATCAGGTGTCGCACATCTTCACGGGTCTGCTCAAGCGTTCGGGTTTCGATCACATAGGTTGCGCGGGCGCGTTTTTGCGCATCAGGCATCTGACGCGCGAGGATCAGTTCAAGCTGCGCCTGCGTCATGCCGGGTCGGTCCAGCACGCGGGCACGCTGAATTTCAGGTGAGGCCGACACGACAAGCGTCGCATCGCAGCCCTGATCCGCGCCAGTTTCAAACAAGAGCGGGATATCAAGCAAGATCAGATCGGCGTCGCCATGCGCTGCGATGAACGCCTTGCGCGATTGGGTGGTGAGCGGGTGAACGATCGATTCAAGGCGGGCTAGAAACTGTTTATCTTGCGATAAGCGCGCCTTCAACGCGTCGCGACTTACTGCGCCATCTTGGACCGCCTCGGGAAAGGCGGCTGCAATTGGCGCCACAGCGGCCCCGCCTTTGGCATAAAGATCCTGCACGCAGGCATCGGCATCCCATACCGGCACGCCCGCGTCAGCAAACATCGCTGCCGTCGTGGATTTTCCCATGCCGATAGAGCCGGTCAAGCCTAGCAGAAACGGGCGTTTCATGCGTTCAGAACCGCATCGCGCAAGGAATCGGTGACCTCGGGGCGCTGGCCGAACCACCGCTCAAAGCCGGGGACCGCCTGATGAAGCAACATGCCCAAGCCATCGACGGCGACGCATCCGGCCTCTTCGGCGGCGATCAGGAATTTCGTGCGCAGCGGCGAATAGACAAGATCGCAGCACGTCGTTCCGGGGCTTAGCGCGTCAAGGGGCACACGAAACTCTTGTTTTCCGGTCATGCCCAGAGAGGTGGTGTTCACAACCGTCGTTGCGCCTTCGATCATATTGCCTGCCTGCACCCAGTCATAAACGACAATGCGCGCGCCGAACTCTGCGCGCAGCGCGTCGGCGCGTGCGCGGGTGCGGTTGGAGATGCGAATTTCAGGCGCCCCGGTTTCCAATAGCGAGGCAACAATCGCCCGCGCAGCCCCGCCCGCACCCAAGACGGCCGCCGAACCCGCGTTAGCGGTCCAGCCCGGCGCGTATTGCTTGAGATTGGCGATAAATCCGTAACCATCTGTATTATCGGCATGAATCTTTCCATCAGAGCGAAAGATCAAAGTGTTGGCCGCCCCGATCAGCGCCGCTCGATCTGAAATCACGTCGGCGATTTCCAATGCACGAATCTTATGCGGGATCGTTACGTTCACACCAACGAAACCGGCTTTGGGCAAGGTACGCAGGACCGTTTCAAGATCACCTGCTGCGACATCGAGCGGCACATAATGCCCCGCAACGCCGTATTGCTGAAACCAATGGCGAAACAGCGCCGGCGAGCGCGAATGCGCGATGGGCGAGCCGATAACGCCGGCAATCGGTATTCGGGGGTGATCGCTCATGTGCTCAGCTCTCCTCGTGCGCTTAGCCAGTTGAGAAACTCAATCAGGGGCAGGCCCAGAACCGCAAAATAGTCGCCTTCGATGCGAGAGAAAAGCAGCACGCCTTCTTCTTCAAGCTTATAGCAGCCAACGGCGTGACGGATGCTCTCCCAGTTGCGTTCAACATAGGCGTCAATGAAGCCATCGGAAAGCGGGCGCATAGTAAGGCGCACCTCTGCGACATGGCGCCAAAGCGGTTCGCCATCGCGGATCGCGACAAGCGCAGATAGCAATTTATGGGTCTGACCGCTAAGCGCGCGCAATTGGGCACGGGCGTCATCAGGAGTTACGGGCTTTGTAAAGATTTCACCCTTCAACTCAAGCACTTGATCCGCCCCCAGTACAAGTTGACCGGGTGCTTTGGCCGAAATTTTGGCGGCTTTCATTTCTGCCAACAGATCGGCAACGTCACGTGGACGCGCCGCTTCAGCCTCAAGGCCTTGGCGGATCGCATCTTCGTCGATGCGGGCGGGCAGGACCTGAACGATCAGCCCGGCATTGCGTAAAAGTTGCGCGCGGATCTCGGATGCAGAGGCAAGCAGGATGTTCATGACTATGTGGATAACCCGATGTGAAACCCTAGGGATGGAATTGGGCATAACTGGGTTTGACGAAGTTCTCCACCATCTCGTCGTGTTCCACGGACGATCCACGCAGATTATCCACCTGTGGAACTCAGGATCGCGAGGATGTGTGAAAACGCCGCGTTCCACAATCCATCCCAAGAGTTATCCACAGGAATAGATCTCAAAAACACGTTAAATGTCTTTTATCATCAATAGGTTATTGTCTTCTCGAAAAAAGTCAGTCCAGCACTTATCCCGATCCACGTTCCTGTGGAAAAGCCCTGAACAAACTGTTAATCCACATAGTCCACAGGGCCTACATCATCATCATCTTTTCAATATCTATATTTATTTATTAAGAAGAGGCCTGTGACCTGGAGGCGACATGACCAATTTCCTGAGCGACTGGTATCCGTGGATCAAGGCTTTGCATGTGATGTCCATCATCACTTGGATGGCTGGGCTGTTTTACTTGCCAAGGCTGTATGTCTATCACGTTGAGGGGCTTAAAAAGCAGGGCGTGGTGCATGGCTCTGACATGGATAAGCTGTTTCAGCATCAAGAGCGCTTGTTACTCAAGGCGATCATGAACCCGTCGATGATCGCGAGCTGGCTGTTTGGTCTGATGTTGGTTTTCACACCGGGGATTGTGGATTGGTCAAGCATCTGGCCCTGGACCAAGGCGGTTTCAGTGCTGGGGATGACATGGTTTCACATGTGGTGCGCCAAAGAGCGCAAAGCGCTTGCCAGTGGCAATAGTGCTAAAACCGGGCGGCAATATCGGATGATGAACGAGGTGCCGACGGTGTTTATGATCGTGATCGTTCTGTCGGTGATCGTGAAATTCTAAGTTTTATTGACTTCGCACGGCGTGAGGCGTATCTGGCAGATAAGCCCCGGCCGTTCTGGCTGATTGGTTTTTCTGTAGATAATGATATGACGCCGCACGGGTTGCATCCCGTGTGGGTTGGCACGACAGGTGACATATGAGCGAAACCCGCCTCAATCTCTTTGATCTCAAAGCGAAAAGCCCGAAAGAGCTGTTGGCTTTGGCGGAAGAATGGGATGTCGAAAACGCTTCGACCATGCGCAAGGGCGAGATGATGTTCTCGATTCTTAAAGAGCATGCCGAAGATGATTGGGATATCGGCGGTGACGGTGTTTTGGAAGTTCTGCAAGACGGGTTCGGGTTCCTGCGCTCGACCGAGGCGAACTATCTGCCGGGTCCCGATGACATTTATGTCTCGCCCGAGATGATCCGCCAATACAGCTTGCGTACGGGGGACACCGTTGAAGGTGTGATCCGCGCGCCCGGCGAAAACGAACGTTACTTCGCACTGACCACAGTTGAGAAAATCAACTTCGAAGAGCCGGAAAAAGCCCGTCATAAGGTGGCGTTTGATAACCTCACGCCGCTTTACCCTGATGAGCGTTTCAAACTGGAAATCGAAGATCCGACGATCAAGGACCGTTCGGCCCGTATCATCGATTTGGTCGCGCCGATCGGCAAAGGTCAACGTGCGTTGATCGTAGCGCCGCCGCGCACGGGTAAGACTGTGCTGCTGCAAAATATCGCCAATTCGATCGAAACCAATCACCCGGAATGCTATTTGATCGTGCTTCTGATCGATGAGCGTCCTGAAGAGGTGACGGACATGCAGCGGTCGGTGAAGGGAGAGGTTGTGTCCTCGACCTTTGATGAACCGGCGACACGCCACGTTGCGGTGTCCGAGATGGTGATCGAAAAGGCCAAGCGTTTGGTTGAACACAAGCGCGATGTCGTGATCCTGCTCGATTCGATTACCCGTCTGGGGCGCGCGTTTAACACCGTTGTGCCAAGCTCGGGTAAGGTCTTGACCGGTGGTGTGGATGCGAACGCCTTGCAACGCCCGAAACGCTTCTTTGGTGCCGCACGTAATATCGAAGAGGGCGGCTCGTTGACGATCATCGCGACGGCCCTGATCGATACCGGCTCGCGGATGGACGAAGTGATCTTTGAGGAATTCAAAGGCACGGGTAACTCGGAAATCGTTCTGGATCGCAAAGTGTCTGACAAGCGCGTCTTCCCGGCGATGGATATCTTGAAATCCGGCACCCGGAAAGAAGAGCTGTTGGTTGATCAGAAAGATCTGCAAAAGACCTATCTGCTGCGGCGCATCCTGAATCCGATGGGCACGACTGACGCGGTAGAGTTCTTAATTTCCAAGCTCAAACAAACCAAAACAAATTCCGAATTCTTTGACTCGATGAACGGCTGACGCTGATTTATCGTTTTCCCTCAGGGGGTTACGATGGACACGATCTTTGCTTTGGCGACCGCGCGTGGCAAGGCAGGTGTTGCGGTGATCCGAATTTCGGGGCCGCAAGCTTGGGATGCTGCGACTGCGTTATCCGGCCCATTGCCGCCACCGCGGGTTGCAGGCTTGCGCAAATTGCGGCTGGGTTCTGAGGAGCTGGATGAGGCACTCGTGCTGTGTTTTGCAAGCGGCGCAAGTTTTACCGGCGAGGATGTGGCAGAGCTGCATATCCATGGGGCTGTTGCCACGGTCAGTGCTGTTTTGGGTGCATTGGGTCAGCAAGAAGGTCTGCGTTTGGCGGAGCCGGGCGAGTTTACCCGGCGTGCCTTGGAAAATGAGCGGCTCGATCTATCGCAAGTCGAGGGCCTATCGGATTTGATCGAGGCTGAGACGGAAGCGCAACGCAAGCAAGCGTTAAAGGTTCTGTCTGGAGCGGTAGGGGATTGCGTCGAGGGGTGGCGCGCCGATCTGGTGCGCGCTGCGGCCTTGATCGAGGCGACGATCGATTTCGCCGATGAAGAGGTGCCAGTTGACGTGTCGCCCGAGGTTACAGCGTTGATTGATCGGGTTCGTGCTGGATTGAGCGATGAACTCCGTCGAATCGATGCCGCCGAGCGGGTGCGCGAGGGGTTTGAAGTCGCGATTGTCGGTCGCCCGAACGCTGGTAAATCCACACTTTTGAATGCTCTTGCCGGGCGAGAAGCGGCGATCACCTCGGAGTTTGCGGGCACAACTCGGGATGTGATTGAGCTTCGGATGGATATCGCTGGTTTGGCGGTGACATTGCTGGATACCGCCGGATTGCGAGAAACAGAGGATGCCATCGAAGCGATCGGCGTCGAGCGGGCTTTGCAGCGTGCTGGTCAATCCGATTTAAGGGTGTTCCTGCTGGACGGTGGCGAGGTGCCGCTGATTTCCCCTGAGCCCGATGATATCATCGTCCACGGCAAGGCAGATCTTGGAGTCGCTGCGGGGTTTGCGGTGTCGGGGAAAACCGGGCTTGGTCTGGACCGTTTGATTGCTGAAATTGCTTCGCGGCTGTCTGAATGTGCTGCAGGCGCAGGCGTGATGACGCGCGAACGTCACCGTCATGCGATCCGCGCGGCATTTGAGGCTTTGGAATCGGCGCGAGATGAGGTATTGCGCGGGTCTGAACGAAGCGAGTTGGCGGCGGAATCACTGCGACAAGCTGTGTGGTCTTTGGAATCTTTGCTTGGCCGCGTCGATGTTGAGCATCTTCTGGATGAGATATTCTCCAGTTTCTGTATCGGAAAGTAGGAGTGTTTCACGTGAAACATTACGATGTCATTGTTATTGGTGGCGGGCATGCCGGCACAGAGGCAGCGCATGCGGCGGCACGCGTCGGTGCTGTGACGGCACTGGTGACTTTGCGCGCGGATTCGCTTGGGGTGATGTCGTGCAATCCGGCGATTGGCGGGCTTGGAAAAGGCCATTTGGTGCGCGAGATTGATGCGCTTGATGGAGTCATGGGACAAGCCGCAGATCGCGCGGGAATTCAGTTTCGGCTGCTCAATCGACGTAAGGGGCCTGCGGTGCAGGGGCCACGTGCCCAAGCGGACCGCACGCTTTATCGTCGTGCAATCACGGAACTGACGGCAGCGCAGAGAAATTTGGATGTGATCGAAGGCGAGGTTGTGGACCTTGTTATCGAGAGTGGTCGTGTGGCCGGAGTCGTTCTGGCGGATGGGTCCGTCCTTCGGGGCGCGGCCGCTATATTGACCTCGGGCACCTTTTTGAACGGCGTGATCCATATCGGTGATCAAAGGCAGCCGGGTGGGCGCATTGGCGATAAGCCGTCGCGCGCATTGGCAGAGCGTTTGAAGGCATTGGGCTTGCCGCTTGGTCGGCTGAAGACAGGAACGCCGCCGCGGATCGACGGTAAAACGATTGCCTGGGACCGTCTGGAAAGCCAGCCGGGCGATGATGACCCAACGATGTTTTCGTTTCAAAATCGACGGCCTTTTGTTCGGCAAATATCATGTGGGATTACCCATACGAACGAGCAAACGCATGATATTATTCGGGAAAACTTGGATAAATCGGCGATGTATGGCGGTCATATTGAAGGTGTTGGCCCGCGATATTGCCCCTCAATCGAAGACAAGATCGTGCGGTTTGCAGATAAGACGTCGCACCAAATTTTCCTTGAGCCAGAAGGGCTTGAAGACGATACAGTATACCCGAATGGGATCTCGACCTCGTTGCCGCGCGATGTGCAGGAAGCCTATGTTCATTCAATTTATGGGTTGGAGCAGGCGCGAATTCTGCAACCGGGATATGCGATTGAATATGATTACGTCGATCCCCGCGCGCTTGATTTGACACTACAGTTGCGTGAGCTTCCCGGGCTGTACCTTGCGGGACAAATCAACGGCACAACCGGATATGAGGAAGCCGCCGCGCAGGGGCTGGCTGCGGGCTTGAATGCCGCACTAGCCGTGCGCGATCAGGAGCCGGCACATTTCAGCCGCACAAATAGCTATATCGGCGTGATGATCGACGACTTGGTGACGCGTGGGGTGAGTGAGCCTTATCGGATGTTTACCTCTCGCGCTGAGTTCCGTCTTTCGCTGCGCGCGGATAATGCCGATCAGCGGCTGACCCCATTTGGGATCGCTCTTGGCTGCGTCGGGGCGGGGCGGCAGGAGATGTTTGAACGTAAGGTTGAGGCGCTGGAGGCGGGGCGGTTGCTGATGGAGGCGATCTCGTTGAGTCCAACAGAGGCGCAGGCGAAGGGGTTTCGTGTCACTCAGGATGGGACGCGACGTAGTGCGCTGCAGCTATTATCGTTCCCGGACATTTCGATGGATCAGCTCCAAGACGCTCTTCCAAGCTTGGCAGACATCCCACCGGAAATCTGCGATCAGCTTGCGAAGGATGCGCTTTACGCTAATTATACAGCGCGCCAAGAACGTGATGCCGCGTCAATTAAGCGTGATGAGAATTGGGCGATTCCAGCGGATTTCGACTATGACGGGCTTACGGGCCTCTCGAATGAGCTCAAGCTAAAGCTTGAAGCAGCGCGCCCGCAAACGCTTGGGCAAGCGGGGCGCGTTGATGGGGTGACGCCCGCTGCGTTGACGCTGTTGCTGGCAAAGCTCCGTCAGACAAAGAAGGACAAAATTGCATGAGCGGCGCGTCGGCGCAATTTCAAGCGAAATTCGATGTTTCACGTGAAACATTGGAGCGCCTGCAGAAGCTAGAAACGCTGCTCGTAAAATGGAACAAGGCGATCAATCTGGTTTCCGCAACAACGCTATCGGAAATTTGGAGCCGCCACTTTGTCGATTCGGCGCAGATATTTGCTCTGGCATCGGAAACGGGGCGGTCATGGGCGGATTTGGGCTCGGGCGCAGGGTTTCCCGGGCTCATAATCGCAATATTGGCTGAGGAAAAGCGGCCAAATCTGTCCGTGACCCTCGTCGAATCGGATCACCGGAAAGCGGCGTTTCTGATGACAGCGATCCGCGAGTTAGGGCTTTCTGCGCGCGTCGAGGCCGAGAGAATCGAAGAAATGAGCGGGCTTGACTGTGATGTTCTGAGCGCACGCGCCTTAGCGCCTCTCCCGAAATTGCTGGGATTTTCTGCGCTTCACCTCGCAAAAGGGGGCGTTGCGCTATTTCCAAAAGGGGCGCGCTGGGAAGAAGAGGTTGCGAGCGCACGGGAAAGCTGGTCCTTTGATCTTGAGACTTGGTCGAGCCAGACCGATCCTAACGGCGTCATTCTGAAAATTACCGGAGCAAAGCGTGTCTGATCCAATTCGCGCAAGCGATCCTCGAATAATTGCAATCGCAAACCAGAAGGGAGGGGTGGGTAAAACGACCACCGCAATCAATCTGGCGGCCGCATTGGCTGAGGCTGGTGAAAAGGTGCTTCTGATCGATCTGGACCCGCAGGGGAATGCCTCGACCGGGCTGGGCGTTGAGGCCGATGATCGCGATGCGAGCACCTATGAGTTGCTGCTCGAAGATGCGCCGATTGCGTCCGTCATTCGCAAGACAGATATTGAGAACCTCTTTCTTTGTCCCGCGACGACAGATCTTTCGTCCGCCGATATGGAGCTCGTTTCAACGGAAAAGCGCAGCTTTCTTTTGCATGATGCCCTACGACATACAGACATAGATCCCTTTGAATTCGCCTATATCTTGATTGATTGCCCACCTTCGCTCAGCCTATTAACGGTGAATGCAATGGTTGCGGCGCATTCCGTTCTTGTTCCCTTACAGGCAGAATTCTTTGCGCTAGAGGGCCTTTCCCAGCTGATGCTGACGATCCGTGAGATACGTCAAAGCGCCAACCGCTTTCTTCGGATCGAGGGTGTTGTGCTGACAATGTATGATGTGCGCAACAATCTGTCGCAACAAGTTGAGGCGGATGCGCGCGCCACTCTGGGTGAGCTGGTTTTTCGTACGATGATCCCGCGAAACGTCCGCGTATCCGAGGCGCCCTCTTACGCTATGCCAGTGCTAAGCTATGATAGCAGTTCGCGCGGGGCAGTGGCGTATCGTGCGCTGGGTCAGGAATTGGTTGCGCGCCATCAGGCGACGAAACGAGGGGGTTGAGACATGGCCGAGAAGCGAAATGAGCGTCGGGGATTGGGCCGGGGTTTGTCTGCCTTGATGGCGGATGTCGATCTGAACCCGGCTGTGTCCGAGGATGCGCCGCGACGCGCCGAGCAATATATTCCGATTGAGCGGCTGGAGCCCAATCCCGATCAGCCACGGCGAGACTTTGAGCCGGGCGCGTTGGAGGAATTGTCAGCCTCTATCCGAGAAAAAGGCGTCATTCAGCCGCTGATCGTGCGCCCACACCCCAAGAAACCTGATCATTTTGAGATTGTCGCGGGTGAGCGGCGCTGGCGCGCGGCGCAGATGGCACGCTTGCACGAATTGCCAGTGATTGTTCGCAATTTCGACGACACCGAAGTGCTTGAAGTTGCGATCATCGAAAACATTCAACGCGCAGAGCTCAATCCGCTTGAGGAGGCGCAAGCCTATCGTCAATTGATGGATCGCTTTGGGCATACGCAGGAAAAGCTGGCTGAAGCGCTGTCGAAAAGTCGAAGCCATATCGCAAACCTGATGCGGCTTTTGCAGCTGCCTGAAGAGGTCCGCGACATGCTGCGAGAGGGTAAGTTGTCGGCAGGGCACGCACGCGCGATGATTACGGCAGATGACCCAGTGGCATTGGCGCGCCAAGCGGTTGCAAAGTCGCTGTCGGTTCGCGACGTCGAGCGTTTGGCGAAAAAACCCGAAAAAGGGGCGAAGGCCCCGCGACCGAAGCCCCAGAAAGATGCAGATACCCGGGCTTTGGAGGGAGATCTCTCTGCTACAATTGGTATGAAGGTCAATATCGACCACAATGATGTGGGGTCAGGCAAGCTGGTGATCAGCTATAGCGATCTTGATGACCTTGATCGTTTGTGCCAGTTGCTGAGCAGTGGGCGCTGATTAGCTATTTGGTCGTGTCCAAATGAAGATTGAGACAGCGATGAGCGTTGCTGCTTGAATCGCCAAAAGCTTGACCGGCAAGCTGATAATCACCGAGAACGCGAAAGCCATGAGGATAGAGATCGAAGCCGCGATCTTTGCGCGTTTTGAGATCGCGCGGTGCTCTTGCCAGTCCTGAATCGCGGTGCCGAACCGGGGATGGGTGATGAGCCAGTTATGCAGGCGCTCCGAGGATTTCGCGAAGAAAAACGCCGCGAGCAGCATGAGTGGGACGGTCGGAACAAGGGGAACGATCGCGCCAATCAGTCCGATCACTAGCGAAATCAGCCCCAGGGTGAGCCAAAGAAACCGGATCACGGCATGAGCTCTCGAATAATCGCGTTTAGAACAGGGCGGCCCTGTTCAGTCGTGCAAATTCGACCCTGATCCAGCATAATCATGCCAATTTCCTCTAAATGACGAATGGCAGCGGGCTCGATCTCTCTGCCAGCAAGTTTGGCATATCTGTTCATGTCGAGCCCTTCCGTCAATCGCATCGAAAAGAGAAGATACTCGATTGCTTGGTCGCTGTCGCTGAGACTTTCACGCGCACCTTCACCGGTGCCGCGTTCGTTTACTTGGTCAAGCCATAGAGTGGGGGACTTTGGCGTATCAGTTGCATAGCGCGTCCCGTTGAGCGTGAGGCGCCCATGCGCGCCGGGACCAATCCCAAGATAATCTCCATAGCGCCAGTAGATCAGGTTATGGCGGCTCTCCGAACCCGGTATCGCGTGGTTTGACACCTCATAGGCGGGCAGGCCGTGCTGATTACAGATGTCTTGTGTGATCAGATACATATCGGCCGAGGTGTCGTCGATCGGAAGGCCGTGAAGCTTGCCCAGATCGTGACGGGCCCCGAAAACTGTGCCGGGCTCGATCGTGAGTTGATAGAGGGAGAGGTGATCTGCGGCCATACTGAGCGCTTCGTTCAACTCAGCGCGCCATTGCTCCGTGCTCTGGTGTTGGCGCGCGTAGATCAGATCAAAGCTGACGCGGTCGAACGTATTGCGCGCAATATCAAAGGCGCGACGCCCTTCAGCGGCGCTATGCATCCGCCCAAGGCGGCGTAAATCATCGTCATTCAGCGCCTGCATCCCCATCGAAACGCGATTCACACCCGCGTCAAAAAAGGCTCTAAACCGCCCCGATTCAATGCTTGTGGGGTTCGCTTCGAGGGTGATCTCAGGATCGTTGACCATTGGCCAAGTCGCGCGGACACGCTCCAGGATCGCGCCGACAAGTTCGGGGTCCATCAACGAGGGCGTGCCGCCACCGAAAAAGACAGTGTTGAGGGTGCGGCCCTGAGTTTCGCGGCCCACACGGTCAATCTCTGACAGATAGGCTTTGGCCCATTGAGATTGATCAATTTTGGACGAAACATGGGAATTGAAGTCGCAATAGGGGCATTTGGCGGCGCAGAAGGGCCAGTGAAGGTAGAGGCCAAAGCCGCCATTCCGCCAGTCGTCACTCATCCCCGAAAGGCCGTGACTTCGATTTCGACCTTCATCGCAGGGTTTACGAGGCCGGCGACGATCATCGTTGCCGCGGGTCGGATATTGCCGAATGTGTCGCCTAGCGCCGGTGCGATCGCCTCTACGAGGCTTGCGTCGGTGATGATGTAATTCGCCCGCACAACGTCTTTCATCGTGAACCCAGCCTGCTCCAAAGTCGCGCGGATGGTTTTGAGCGCATTTCGAGCCTGTTCCAGCGGATCATGGGGAAACTGACCATTGAAATCCGCGCCCGTCGTTCCCGCGACAAAGCACCAATCGCCCTGAACTACAGCGCGCGAATAGCCGAGTTTCGGCTCGTAGGGGGAGGTGCCAGATATAAGGCGTCGCTCGGTCATCTATCCCTCGAACACTTTTACAAATTGACGAAACGCATCGGCGCGGTGAGAGATTTGGTTTTTCTCATCTGCATCCATCTCGGCAAAGGTAATGTCGTAGCCGTCGGGTTGAAACATTGGATCATAACCATGACCAAGCTTGCCGCGCATTGGCCAAACCAATTGTCCCTCAACCTTGCCAGCGAAGACCTCGTCATGACCATCGGGCCACGCAAGTACGAGGGTCGAACGAAACCGCGCAATGCGTGGGGCGGGGGCCGCAATGTCGTCGCAGGCCTTCCAGGTTTTCTCCATAGCCATCGTGAAATCACGACCGGTGGGTGTGGTTGCCCAATCGGCGGTAAAGACGCCTGGCGCACCGTTCAGGCAATCCACCTCAATCCCGGAATCGTCGGCGAGTGCGGGCAGTCCGGTGGCCTTGGCGGCGGCATGGGCTTTGATGCGCGCATTGCCGACAAAGGTGTCTTCGGTTTCCTCTGGCTCGGGAAGGTTCAGGGCTTTGGCGCCAACGACTTCGATGCCGAAAGGCGCAAGGATAGAGATGATTTCCTCAAGTTTCCCCGCATTATGCGTGGCAACCAATAGCTTTTTGTCCGTGAATTTTCTCATCCGACGGCAGCTTTCTGCGCTGCGACGAGCTGCGTCACGCCCGACTCGGCCATGTCGAGCAGCTTGTTCATCTGATCGCGCGAAAAGGTAGCGCCCTCGGCAGACATCTGCACTTCGATCAGCTTGCCAGCGCCGGTCATGATGAAATTACCATCTGTGCCTGCTTCGCTATCCTCGGCATAATCGAGGTCAGCGACCGGCTGGCCTGCATAGATCCCGCAGCTGATTGCAGCGACATGGTCCAGTAGCGGATCGGAGGTGCAGGCGCCCGTTTTAAGAAGTTTATTCGCAGCCAAACGCAGCGCAACCCAGCCCCCGGTGATCGAAGCACAGCGCGTGCCGCCATCGGCCTGAATGACATCGCAATCCACGACGATCTGACGTTCGCCCAGTGCAGAGCGGTCCACGCCCGCGCGCAGTGCCCGTCCGATCAGGCGTTGGATTTCAACGGTGCGACCGCCTTGTTTGCCAGCCGCAGCCTCGCGCCGGTTGCGGGTATTGGTTGCACGGGGTAGCATCCCGTATTCTGCGGTGACCCAGCCGAGGCCTGAGCCTTTGAGGAAAGACGGTGCGCGATCTTCGATCGAGGCGGTGCACAGAACGTGCGTGTCGCCCATTTTGATCAGGCAAGAGCCCTCGGCGTGTTTTGTTACGCCCGTTTCGATTGAAATCGTGCGAAGGTCGCTTAACTCTCTGCCGGAAGGGCGCATCTTTGGATCCTCTCAACTGGTTTGATCCCATTTGATCCCCGCGTGGCCGCGATGCAACCCCGAAAGCCGAGATTGACGACCGGCCTCACGCAGCTTTAATTCACTCGGAGGCGCGCTGAGATGACAGTTAAGACCGATATTCTGACCGAGATGAATGACCGCTCCCGCGAGGTGTTTCGCCGGGTGGTTGAGGGGTATTTGTCTTCGGGAGATCCGGTGGGGTCGCGCACGTTGACCCGTCAAATGACGGAAAAACTGTCAGCGGCCACCATCCGAAACGTCATGCAAGACCTCGAATATCTGGGGCTGTTGGACAGCCCGCATGTGTCGGCCGGGCGTATCCCTACGCAGTTGGGCCTGCGGATGTTTGTCGATGGTGTGATGGAGTTGAGCCATCTCGGTGAGGATGACCGCGCCGCGTTAGAAGCGACGATGGGGGCAAATTCGGGTGATGTAGGGTCTATTTTAGGGCGTGTTTCAAGCGCTCTGTCGGGGATGACCCAGGGCGCGAGCCTTGTTTTGGCGCCCAAACAAGAGGCACCGATCCGACATATCGAGTTTGTTTCACTTGCTCTGGACCGCGCTTTGGTTGTCTTGGTCTTTGCCGACGGTCAGGTAGAAAATAGGGTATTCACGCCGCCAATCGGGCAGACGCCGTCATCCATGCGCGAGGCTGCGAATTTCCTGAACGCGATGGCAGAGGGGCGAACACTCTCAGAGCTGCGCTCCCATATTCTGCATCAAATCGCCAACCGTCGGCAGGAAATTGATTCGCTGGCGGCCGAGTTGATCGACAATGGTTTGGCCGCTTGGGAAGACAAGGGCGAGCGATCTGAGCGTTTGATCGTGCGTGGCCGGGCGAATTTGCTGGGCGAAGAGGTTGATCTCGACCGCATCCGCACCCTTTTTGACGATCTGGAGCGCAAGCGCGATATCGCGGAATTCCTGAATCTGGCCGAGGATGGCGAAGGTGTTCGCATTTTTATTGGCTCTGAGAACAAACTTTTCTCGCTTTCGGGTTCCTCTTTGGTGGTCTCTCCTTATATGAACGCTGACCGGAAGATCATCGGCGCGGTTGGTGTAATCGGGCCGACGCGGCTCAACTATGGGCGGATCGTTCCGATTGTGGATTATACAGCGCAGCTGGTCGGGCGATTGATTTCCGGCCAGAGCAAGGGATGAAGGGCATGAGCGAGAAGAAAGACGAAATTGCCGAAGATCAGGCCCATGTGGATGAGGCTTTTGAAGATATCATGGCCGCAGAGGCCGATGAGATCGAGCAGTTGCGTGCCGAACGTGATGAGTTCCGTGAACGCTTCATGCGCGCTTTGGCCGATGCCGAGAATGCGCGCAAGCGGGCTGATAAAGAGCGGCAAGAGGCCTCAAATTACGGCGGTTCGCGTTTGGCGCGTGACATGCTGCCGGTCTTTGACGCTTTGCAGCGCGCCTTGGAGGCCGTAACCGAAGAGCAGCGTGCCCAAGCGGGTCCGGTGATCCAAGGGATCGAGTTGACACAGCGCGAGCTGATCAATGTCTTCGCGCGGCACGGGATTACATCGATGGCGCCCCAGATTGGTGATCGCTTTGATCCCCAGCAACATGAAGCGATGTTTGAAGCCCCTGTGCCTGGCACGAAAGCGGGTGACATCATTCAGGTCATGGAGCACGGCTTCATGATCCACGACCGGCTGTTGCGGCCTGCTAAAGTTGGCGTGAGTTCAACGCCGAAATCCTGATCGTAAGTCTGGGGGTGTCATGCCCCCAGACCCTCGTCGGATATTTTCCAAATACGAAGATCAATCCTTGAGCAGGGCGCGCAATGCGTAAAGCGCGTTGAGCGCGTCTTTCGGCGACATCTCATCCGGGATGTAGGATTTCAAAGCCGCCTCGAGTTCCGGATTTCCCGCAGGCTTTGGGCTGGTTTGGGGTGTGTTAGAGACTGAAAACAAGGGTAGGTCATCAATCATCGCCTGCTTTTTGGTGCCAGATTCCCGCTCGCCTTTTTCCAAAGCGTCAAGGACGAGGCGGGCGCGTTCAACGACCGAACTCGGCAGTCCGGCAAGACGCGCCACTTGCACCCCATAAGAACGATCTGCCGCGCCCCTGCGGACCTCGTGCAGAAAGATCACCTCGCCGTCCCATTCCTTGACAGTAACGGTCGCATTTTCCACGCCCTCAAGCTTGGCGGAAAGCGCGGTCATCTCGTGGTAATGGGTTGCAAACAGCGCGCGGCAGCGGTTCGTGGCGTGTAGATGCTCCATCACCGCCCAGGCAATCGAAAGCCCATCGTAGGTGGCTGTGCCTCGTCCGATTTCATCAAGGATCACCAAAGCGCGGTCATCGGCTTGATTGAGGATCGCCGCCGTTTCGACCATCTCGACCATGAAGGTCGAACGCCCTCGCGCGAGATCATCAGCAGCGCCCACGCGCGAAAATAGCTGTGAAACAATCCCGATATGGGCGCTTTTTGCGGGAACGAAGCTTCCGGCTTGCGCAAGCAGCGCAATAAGTGCGTTTTGGCGCAGGAAGGTCGATTTACCCGCCATGTTCGGGCCGGTGAGCAGCCAGATGGCTGGAGTCGGCCCATTTGTGAGGCCGCAGTCATTGGCGATAAAGGGCTCGCCCGTTCTTTTGAGTGCGGCTTCGACGACCGGATGGCGCCCCCCGGAAATCTCAAAGGCGCGGCTATCATCGATCTTGGGTTCGGCCCAGTTTTCACCTCTGGCGAGGGTTGCGAACGCGGTGGAAAGATCAATTTCGGCAAGGGCACGCGAGGCTTCACCAATCGGGCCGGATTGGCCTAAAATTGCGCCTTTCAGGCTGTTATAGAGACGTTTTTCAATTTCAAGCGCGTGATTTCCCGCGTTCAGAATGCGGGTTTCCAGCTCGCTTAGTTCAATCGTCGTGAAGCGCACTTGATTGGCGGTGGTTTGGCGGTGGATGAAGCGTTCCGAAAGAGGCGGCGCAAGCATCTTTTCTGCATGGGTCGCCGTGGTTTCAATGAAATAGCCCAAGACATTGTTGTGTTTGATTTTGAGGCCGGTGATGCCTGACGCCGCAATATATTCCGCCTGCAATTCTGCGATCACGCTGCGCCCTTCGTCGCGCAACTTGCGGGTTTGATCGAGTTCGGCGTCATAGCCCGTGGCGATAAAGCCGCCATCGCGCGCCAGAAGCGGCGGCTCTGCGATGAGGGCCGCATCAAGGAGCGCGACCAAGTCTTCGTGGCCGATCAACGCGCGGGCAGCCGTTTTCAAAAGATCCGGGGCGTCGGTCTGTTGCAGGGCTTCGGCGATGCGTCCCGCTTGTTCAAGGCCATTGCGGATTGCCGCCATATCGCGCGGACCGCCGCGATCAAGCGCAAGGCGTGAAAGCGCGCGATCCATATCAGGGCAGCGTTTGAGATCAGCGCGCAGATCATCGCTGAATCGAGCCTGTTCTAGCAGAAACCGCACGGAGTCGTGGCGTGCGTGGATTTCAGGCAAGTTGCGCGAGGGCGCGGACAGGCGACGCTCCAAAAGGCGCGCGCCCCCTGCGGTCACGCTACGGTCGATGGCGTGCAGCAGCGAGCCTTCGCGGCCACCAGACAGTGCCTGCGTGAGTTCCAGATTGCGCCGGGTCGCGGCGTCAATCTGCATGGCGGCGCCGCCATCTTCTAGCACGGGACGACGCAGGAGCGGGAGTTTGCCCTTCTGGGTGATGTCGAGATAATCGACAATCGCCCCCATCGCGGCCATTTCGGCGCGGCTGAAGCTGCCAAACGCCTCGAGTGAGCCAATTTCATAGAGGTCAAGCAGGCGCTTTTCTGCGGCCTGACTGTCAAAACTTGCCCGCGACAAAGGCGTGAGAGCGGCGCGCATATCAGAGACAATATCGGCGCAATCCTGCTCTTTTACTTCGCTGACCAGCACTTCGCGCGGGGCGAGGCGGGCCAATTCGGGCCCCAAGCGTGTCAGCGGGCAGGTCATGACGCGAAACTCGCCCGTCGAGATATCTACCCAAGCCAGCGCGCCCGCATCGCGAACTTCGGCCCACGCGGCAAGGAAGTTATGACGGCGAGCCTCTAGCAGGCTTTCTTCGGTCAGCGTTCCGGGGGTGACAAGACGCACCACGTCACGTTTCACAACCGATTTTGCTCCGCGCTTTTTCGCCTCGGCGGGGTCTTCCAGTTGCTCGGCGATGGCGACGCGAAAGCCTTTGCGGATCAGCGTCAGCAGATAGCCTTCAGCGGCATGAACGGGCACGCCACACATCGGGATGTCTTCGTCGTTGTGTTTGCCGCGCTTGGTCAGCGCAATATCAAGCGCCGCAGCCGCATCGACGGCGTCGTCAAAGAACATCTCGTAGAAATCACCCATGCGATAAAACAAGAGTGCGCCCGGATTGGCCGCCTTGATCCCAAGATATTGCTCCATCATCGGCGTGACGGTTGGCTTGTTCATGTCGCCCCCATTTCCAGTCGCGTGACCCTACAAAACCCCGGATTCGGGCGCAATTCCATTGAGCGTGAGATAACCGGGCGTTATGACGAAAGAACCTGTAGGAGGAGCCCGGACCATGCCCAGCAAGACTCGTATCACGCCAGAAGAGGCGCTTGCCTATCATCTGGAGCCGCGTCCGGGGAAATATGACATTGTGCCCTCGACGCCGATGACGTCGCAGCGCGATCTGTCGCTGGCCTATTCGCCCGGTGTTGCGGTGCCGGTTGAGGCGATTGCGGCCAATCCAGAGCTGGCTTATGACTATACGGTCAAGGGCAACATGGTTGCGGTGATCACGAATGGTTCGGCGATTTTGGGGTTGGGCAATCTTGGGGCGCTGGCGTCAAAGCCGGTGATGGAGGGCAAGGCGGTTCTGTTCAAACGCTTTGCTGACGTCAACGCGATTGATATTGAGCTCGATACCGAGGACGCCGACGAAATCATCAATGCGGTCAAGCTGATGGGGCCGACCTTTGGTGGCATCAACCTTGAGGATATCAAGGCGCCGGAGTGTTTCATCATTGAGCAGCGGCTCAAGGAGTTGATGGATATTCCCGTCTTCCACGATGATCAGCATGGCACTGCGGTAATCTGTGCGGCGGGATTGATCAACGCGCTGGAGCTGTCGGGCAAGAAGATAGAAGATTGCAAGATTGTGCTCAACGGAGCCGGCGCTGCAGGGATCGCGTGTCTGGAATTGATCAAGTCGATGGGCGCGCAACACGATAATTGCATCATGTGCGACACGAAGGGTGTGATTTTTCAGGGCCGCACCGAGGGCATGAATCAATGGAAATCTGCCCATGCCGCAGTAACTGAGGCGCGCACGCTGGAAGAAGCGATGGAGGGTGCGGATGTGTTTCTTGGCGTGTCGGCCAAGGGGGCCGTGACGCCCGAGATGGTTGCGGTAATGGCCGACAATCCAGTGATCTTTGCAATGGCGAACCCCGATCCCGAGATTACACCCGAGGAAGCTCATGCTGTGCGCCCCGATGCCATCGTAGCGACCGGGCGTAGCGATTATCCCAATCAGGTTAATAACGTGCTTGGGTTCCCCTATCTGTTCCGGGGTGCGCTTGATATCCACGCCCGCGCGATCAATGACGAGATGAAAATCGCCTGTGCGCGCGCATTGGCCGAACTTGCACGCGAGGATGTGCCCGACGAAGTTGCGATGGCCTATGGGCGCAAGCTCAGCTTTGGGCGCGACTACATCATTCCGACGCCGTTCGATCCGCGTCTGATTTATGTGATTCCGCCCGCCGTCGCGCAGGCGGGAATGGATACCGGCGTGGCGCGGCGTCCGATCATCGACATGGAGGGCTATGCCCAAAGCCTCAAGGCGCGGATGGATCCGACGGCCTCGATCTTGCAGGGCATTCACGCGCGTGCGCGTCAGGCGCAGGCCAACATGATCTTTGCCGAGGGCGATGATACCCGCGTTTTGCGCGCAGCCGTCGCCTATCAGCGCGCGGGCATGGGGCAGGCGCTTGTTGTCGGGCGCGAACAAGACGTCAAAGAGCGGCTGGAGGCCGCGGGTCTGGGCGATGCCTATCGCGAGTTGAGCATCGTAAACGCGGCCAATTCCAAACATATCGCCGCCTATAAAGACTATCTCTACGAGCGGTTGCAGCGCCAAGGCGTGGATCGTGAGGATGCCCACAAGCTCGCCACGCGCGATCGTCATGTGTTCGCTGCACTCATGCTGGTGCATGGGCATGGCGATGGGCTGGTGACGGGGGCGACTCGGAAATCGGCGCATGTGCTTGAGCTGATCAACAAGGTGATTGATGCCAAGCCTTCGGATGGGGCGGTGGGGATCACGGCGGTCCTAAATAAAGGGCGCGTGGTGCTGATCGGCGATACGCTGGTGCATGAATGGCCTGATGAGAACGATCTGGCCGATATTGCGACCTCGGGGGCGCAAGTGGCGCGTGGCCTTGGGCTAGAACCGCGCGCGGCGTTTTGTTCCTTCTCGACCTTCGGCTATCCGGTGTCCGAGCGCGCGACCAAAATGCACCGGGCGGCGAAAGTCCTGGATCAGCGTGGCGTCGATTTCGAATATGATGGCGAAATGACTGTCGATGTCGCGTTGAATATGGACCAAATGGCGAATTACCCGTTCTGCCGCCTGACCGGTCCAGCCAACATTCTGGTGGTTCCAGCGCGGCATTCCGCGTCGATCTCGGTCAAGCTGATGCAAGAAATGGCAGGCGCCACCGTGATCGGGCCGATCCTGACCGGGATCTCGCAGGCGGTGCAGCTCTGCCCAACGTCATCGACGGTGAACGACATCCTCAATATGGCAGCCTTGGCGTCTTGTCGGTTGGGGCAAGCGAAATAGGGCGCGAACCAATCCGTAGCGATTGCGCGGGATCGGGCGACGCGATGATCCTGCAAAATGAAGCTGGTTTTCAGGTGGATGCGGCGTATCTGATCGCCGGACTCGCGGAAGGGTTGGCCGGGGCGGCGGCAGTGCTCAAGGTGATACGCCCCGGCGCTGCCGATGTCATACCGACACGCGCCGAGGTTGATGATTTTATCGCCAATCAGCCCAGCGAATAGCCCGTCCCGCGCACAGTGCGCACAGGATCGGCGCCGCCATGAGTCATCAAAGCCTTGCGCAAACGCCCTACATGCACGTCGATGGTGCGCGTATCGACATAAATATCGCGCCCCCAGACCCGATCCAGCAATTGATCGCGAGTCCAGACTCGACCCGGTTTCTCCATCAGGGTCGAGAGCAAGCGGAACTCAGTTGGCCCTAATTTCAATGGCTTACCGTCTCTGAAGACGCGATGTTCTTCGGAATCCAGCAAGATATCGTCGTAAGTTAGCCGCTCTCCCATCGTCGCAGGGCGCGTTCGACGCAACTGGGTACGCACGCGGGCCATCAGCTCGACCACAGAGTACGGTTTTACTACATAATCATCCGCGCCGGTTTCAAGCCCGCGCACCCGGTCCACCTCTTCCGAGCGCGCTGACAACATGATGACGGGGATGTGGCGCGTCTCGGTATTGGCTTTGACGCGCCGACAAATCTCGATGCCCGAAACATTCGGCAGCATCCAGTCGAGCACGATGAGATCGGGCTTTTCCTCGGCGACCATCAGAAGGGCCTCGTCGCCGTTTTCCGCCATCACAACGCGAAAGCCTTCGGCATCGAGATTGTAGAACAGGACTTCACGCTGGGCGGACTCGTCCTCGACCACCAATACACAGGGCTGCTGGGCGGGCGCCATGTCAGACCTCCGTTTCGATCACGCTGGAAGATTTCGGGCGAGTATCATCGGGCAACTCTCCAGTGACGAGATAAATCACCTGCTCGGCGATCGAGGTCGCATGGTCACCCATCCGCTCGATGTTCTTGGCGATAAAATGCAGGTGCATGCAGGGTGTGATGTTGCGCGGGTCTTCCAGCATATAGGTCAGGAATTCGCGAAACAGCGCATTATACATCTGGTCCACTTCAAGATCGCGCGTGCGCACGTCGCGGGCCAGATCGACATCGCGTTGAATATAGCTGTCGAGCGCGTCTTTGAGCATCGCTTCGGTCGCTTGTGCCATGCGCCGGATCGCGGCGGGCGTGCCATTGATCGGCGGGCTGTCGAGCAGAACCTTGGAGCGCTTGGCGATATTCTTGGCGTAATCGCCGACCCGCTCAAGGCTGGCCGAAATCTTGATCACCGAAAGCGCAACCCGCAGATCGCGGGCGGCGGGGGCGCGCAGGGCGATCAGGCGCGCGGCCTCTTCGTTGATTTTCTCTTCAAGCTGGTCGACGGCGCGATCACGTTCGCGCACAGTTTTGGCCAGATCAGCATCGCGGGTCTCAAGTGCGCGCGCGCTGTTAAGGATCTGCTCTTCGACGATTCCGCCCATCTTCACGACGAGGGCCTGAACAGCCTCTAGGTCGCGGTCAAATGCGGAAAGGATATGGTCGCTCATGCCTGCCTCCTTAGCCGATCCGGCCGGTGATATAACTTTCGGTCCGGGGGTCGGTGGGATTTGTGAAAATTTTGTCTGTATCGCCGTATTCCACCAAATGTCCGAGGTGGAAGAAGGCGGTTTTCTGACTCACCCGGGCAGCTTGCTGCATCGAATGGGTCACGATGACGACCGAATAATTGGTCCGTAACTCGTCAATCAATTCTTCAACTTGCGCCGTGGCGATCGGATCAAGCGCCGAACAGGGCTCATCCATCAGCAACACCTCGGGTGAGGTGGCAATTGCGCGCGCGATGCACAGGCGTTGCTGCTGTCCGCCCGAAAGCCCGGTGCCCGGCGCGGTCAGGCGGTCTTTCACCTCGTTCCAAAGGGCGGCCTTGCGCAACGAGGCCTCGACGGTCTCGTCCAGTTCGGCGCGGTTCCGCGTCAAGCCGTGGATCTTGGGGCCATAGGCCACGTTGTCATAAATCGATTTCGGGAAGGGGTTGGGTTTTTGAAACACCATCCCAACCTTGGCGCGCAACTGCACCGGATCGACGCGGCGGTCGTAAATATCCTCGTTATCCAGCAGGATCTCCCCGGTGACCCGGCAGATGTCGATCGTGTCGTTCATCCGGTTAAGGCAGCGCAGAAAGGTCGATTTTCCGCAGCCTGAAGGGCCGATAAACGCGGTCACGGTCTTGTCGAGAATATCGACATCGACATCTTTGATGGCGTGGTTTTCGCCATAGTAGACCTGCACGTTGCGCGCGGTGATCTTGTTTTCGGTGGCGTTCACAGCTCTCTCCGTCAATGTCATGTCGTTCATGGCTGCGTCTCCTTACCAGCGGCGCTCAAACTTGCGGCGCAAAATGATCGCGATGATGTTCATGCTCAGCAGAAAGACCAGCAAGATGATGATACCGCCCCAAGCGCGTTCGTAAAATGCCGGGTCTGCGCGCTTGGCCCATTCATAGATCTGCGCGGGCATCGCTGAGTTGGGCGATACGAAGCCGTCGATAAAGCCATCGGGGGTGTTTGTCGCGACATAGCCCACCATCCCGATCAGCAAAAGCGGCGCGGTTTCCCCAAGCGCCTGGGCCAAGCCAATGATCGTGCCGGTAAGAACGCCGGGCATCGCGAGCGGCAGGACGTGGTGGAACACCGACTGCATTTTGGACGCGCCAACGCCCAGGGCCGCATCGCGGATCGAGGGCGGCACCGCCTTGAGGGCAGCGCGGGTCGAGATGATGATCGTGGGCAACGTCATCAGCGTCAGCACCAGACCACCGACCAGTGGGGCGGATTGCGGCAGATGGGCGAACTGATGAAGACGGCAAGGCCGAGGATACCGAACACGATGGAGGGCACTGCAGCGAGATTGGAGATATTTACCTCGATCAAGTCGGTGAAGCGGTTTTTCGCAGCGAATTCCTCAAGATAGATCGAAGCGGCCACCCCAATGGGCAGAGCCAGCACCAGAACCACCAGCATCATGTAGAACGAACCCAGCATCGACACGCCAAGCCCCGCCTGTTCGGCGCGCGAATCCGAGGCGTCAGAGCCGAATATGAAATTCCAGTTGAAGCCTTTGTGAACTACGCCCGCTTTGAGAAGCGCGTCGGTCAGATCAAGCTGCGCGACATTGATGTTCTTGTCCTTGGCGATTTCATCGCGATGCACGCGGCCCTTGAGATAGCCATCGACGCGTGAGGACGCGAGGATTTTGAAATCGACCGTTTGTCCAATCAGCGCAGGATCGGCGAGCACCTGGTCACGCACCTGAGCCGCTGCTGAGGCCGATATCAGGTTCTTGAGCTCTTTAGCTTTGCTCAGATCAGTCTCTAATCCAGCCTTTTCCACAACTTCCAGCAAGCCCTTCTGGATCAGCGGGGCATAGGTGAACGTGGTCGCCTTTTTCAGATCTGCGGGGTCACGATTGCCCTTTTTGTCGATCTTGGCGGGATCAAGATAGACTGGCACGTTGATAAAAGTCTGTTGAAAGGCCGACGCACCGTTGAGAATGATTGTGGTGAGCAGCAACACCAGAAAGGCCAGTCCAACACTGATCGCTGCGATACCCATCACCTTGAATCGGGTCTCAGAGGCGTTACGGCGTTTGGTGCGCGTATCTAGCTGATGCAGCGAACGGGCGGCCGGTTTCTGCGGTGCGGAATGGGTCGCGTCACTCATTCGTATTGCTCCCGATATTTGCGCACGATCCAGAGCGCGAAGATGTTGAGGCAAAGCGTGATCACAAAGAGGGTCATTGCCAAAGCAAAGGCCACCAACGCCTCGGGTGAGGCGAAATCGGCGTCGCCGGTCAACTGGCTGACGATCTTGGCGGTGACGGTGGTCATCGCGTCAAACGGGTTGAGCGACAGACGCGCCGCAGCCCCGGCCCCCAGCACCACGATCATCGTCTCGCCAATGGCGCGCGAGGCGGCAAGCAGGATAGCGCCCACGATGCCGGGAAGGGCCGCAGGCAGGATCACTTGTTTGATCGTCTCAGATTTCGTCGCACCCAGGCCATATGAACCGTCGCGCAGGCTTTGCGGCACGGCGTTGATGATGTCATCAGACAGCGACGATACGAAGGGGATCAACATGATGCCCATCACGAGGCCAGCGGTCATCACCGCGGTGCCGGCATGCATCCAGCCGTTTTCGGCAATCGCCGCCGTCGGGCCATTGGGGCCGAAAATCGACATCAGGAAGGGGCCAACGGTAAGCAGCGCGAACAGACCATACACGATGGTCGGGATCCCCGCGAGCACCTCGAGCAGCGGCTTGACGATGCTGCGCACCGGATGTGAAGCATATTCCGAGAGGTAAACAGCGGCATAGAGCCCAATCGGCACGGCGACCAAGAGCGCGATAAACGAGATGTAAAGAGTGCCCCAAATCAGCGGCAGAATGCCCAGATCAGAGCCCCCACCAAAGCTGGGCGTCCAGTTCATCCCAAGGAAGAAGTTTGAGGCGGGATAGAGGCCGAAAAACTCTATCGTGTTGAAAATAAGCGACAACACAATGCCAACGGTGGTGAGAATCGCAACGCTTGCTGCAGCAATCAGCAGGGCGCGCACCCCGGCTTCGACAGCATTTCGCGCGCGAAAGTCTTGGCTGATCAGGCGCAGGCTTATGGCAAAGCCGACCAGTGCCGCAAGGATCGTCGCGCCAGCCAAGAGGAGGCTTGAGGCTTGCAAAGCCAAAAGTAAAACCAACATGATCAAGGCCGGTATAAAGCTCGCCATTGCAATCAGCGCGCCTGCGTAAAATGGGAGCGAATGCAAAAGGCGCCGATCCCCGCCAACGGATCTCAGGGCTTTCGCGCGCCCCATCGCAAAGCCTGTCACAGCCAGCGCCAGCATGATCGCGATGATCCAGAAAACAGGCATGAGCCTCGCCTTTGTTTTGGAAAATGTCCTAAAAGGAAGGTGGGGGCGACGAAATATGCCGCCCCCAGAGCCGCATCATAAGATGCAGTGCTTGATTACTTCATGGTCACTTCGTTGGCGACAGCGTCTTGAACCTTGGTGAGTTCCGGGTCGGACACCAAACCGTATTGCGCCAGCGGGCCATCGGGGCCAGCCATGTCGTCAGAGACGAAGAATTCAGCATAGTCCTTGAGACCGGGGATCTCGCTGATATGCGCTTTCTTGACGTAGAAGTAGAGCGGGCGCGACACCGGGTAGCTGCCGTCGGCGATGGTCGCCGTGGAGGGCGCGATACCCGACATGGTTGCCACTTTCAGCTTGTCGGTATTGTTCTCGTAGAAAGCGAGACCGAACACACCAACCCCATTGGGATTCGAAGCGATCCGCGCGAGGGTTTCGGTGTAGTCGCCGTCGATATCCACAGCCTTGCCGTCGGCGCGCACTTTCATGCAGGCTTTCGAGGCGGCTTTGTCGTCCATGCCCTCGGCCTTGTAGGCTTCGAACGCGCCGGTGGCTTCGCAGCCAGCTTCGAGAACTTTTTCTTCAAAGACTTCACGGGTGCCGTGCTTGGTTCCGGGGATGAAGGCCATGATGTCGGCATCGGGGAGGTTCGCGTTGAATTCGTTCCATTTGCCGTAGGTGTTGTCGACGAGCTTGCCGTCTTTCATCACCTTGGCGCCAAGCGCGTTATACAGGTCAGCGGGCACGAATGTGGTGAAGTCCGGGCCATCTTTTTGGCTGGCAAAGACGATGCCATCATAGCCGATGCGGACTTCCATGATGTCTTTCACGCCGTTTTCAGCGCAGGTCGCAATCTCTTTGTCTTTGATTTTGCGCGATGCGTTGGCGATGTCGATCGTGTTTTCGCCTACGCCTTCGCAGAAGCGCTTAAGGCCGGCCGAAGACCCACCGGATTCTACGACCGGGGTCGGAAAGTCGAAGTTTTCGCCAAAGGCCTCGGCCACGATCGACGCGTAGGGCAGTACGGTCGACGAACCAGCGATTTGGATGTTGTCGCGCGCAAGCGCTGCGCTGCCTGAAGCGGCGAGGATCGCTAGGGCGGAAGCGGTGAGGGTCACGGATTTCATTTGTTACTCCCAGAGTTCAGTTGCGGGCCTTTGCGGCCTTGTTGGCGTCCTATTGGGCTTGCGTGACGCTTATGCGAAGGAAATGTAACAGTCATGTGACATTACACGCGAATGTGAGCGTGACGCAAAGGGCGGGGCCGACTTGCTCACGAATTCGCGAGCGATTCCAGCTATTTGATGGGGGTAAAATCTTTTTCACGACACAAGTGGTGTGATGTCGCAGCACAAGGGTTAATGAAGTATTGACGTTAACGCATTGTAATTGCTTGTATTTTCATGATAGTAAGCTTGCCTTGAGGCGGATTTGTCCGTAAACCTATCTCACCGGCCAGGATGGCCAGACCCGAGATACAGTTTCACGTGTGGTGCGTTAGGGGAGCACGTGGGTGACGGAGGGTTCTGGTAGGGGTGCCGGAACCCTCTTTGTCTTTTCAAAGAGGGCGTCAGTGATTCCTATTCGGGATCCACGCCACCTAGATCGCAGACGATCTTCCACTCTTCTTCGGTCACTGGCTGCACCGAAAGCCTCATCGAAGTAACGAGCGACATTTCTGATAGGCGCGGATCGCCTTTGACTTCGGCGAGCGTCACCGGGCGTTTGAACGGTTTTACCGCCTTGATATCAACGCAGTCCCAGCGCGGGTCATCCGTTGTGCTGTCGGGATGGCTGAGGGCGCAAACCTCGACAATGCCGACAACCTCTTTGCCGATATTGGAATGATAGAAAAAGGCGCGATCGCCGATTTCCATCTCGCGCATGTTGTTGCGCGCCAGATAATTGCGGATTCCGTCCCATTCTTCGCCCGCGTCGCCCTTGGCGACTTGTTGATCCCATGACCATTTGTTGGGTTCGGATTTGAACAGCCAGTAGCGCATCAGCCCACCACCTTTTTCCATTCCTGAATGCTGACATCGGCGAAAAGCCCGGCCTTGGCGTAGGGGTCATTCGCAGCCCAGTCTTGCGCGGCTTCAAGACTGTCGAGCGCGAGAATCACGAGAGAGCCACACATCGCGCCCGCCTCGATGAACGGTCCGGCCATGAACACCACGCCTGTTTCAGCGATATAGGCGAGGTGGGCGTCGCGGTTTTCCTTGCGAATATCGAGTGCGCCGGGTTTGTCGCGGCAGATCAGGGCAAAATACATTTCATTCCTCTTTCAAAGGGCGCGCAAGCAGCGCTTGAACCGCGTCGTTTACGCTGATTTTCTGTTCTGTCAGGGCCGTCACCATGGCAGCGATCGGCATCTCGATATCGCGGCTTTGCGCCAGTTTAGAGACTGCTTTGGCCGTGGCTACCCCTTCCACCGTGATCGTTTGATCGAAGGGTTCGTTCGCACCAAGCGCATGGCCTAGCTTAAAATTGCGCGATTGGCTTGAGGTGCAGGTCAATACCAGATCTCCGAAACCCGAAAGGCCCGAAAGCGTTTCGGCCCGCGCGCCCAACATCAACGCAAAGCGCAACATTTCGGCAAATCCGCGGGTCATCAACGCGGCGCGCGCGGAATCGCCAAGGCCTGCACCAATCACGGTGCCCGCCGCGATGGCATAGACATTTTTCAACGCTCCACCCAGCTCTGCGCCGGTCGTGTCCGTTGTGCGATAGAGGCGCAAATTTGGCGTTGAAAGTGCGGTCTGCAAGCTCTGCGAATGATCGGTGCAGGCAAGCGTCAACGCCGTTGGCAGGCCACGCGCGATATCGGCGGCAAAGCTTGGACCTGTCAGAACGGCGGCGCGAGCGCCGGGGCAATGAGCGCGGATCAGGCCAGTCGGGCCTTGGCCCGTCGCGATATCAATGCCCTTCGAACACGACACCAGCGTTTTGCCGCCAAGCTTTTCGGCATGGGTCTTTAGGAAATCTCCCATTTGCTGCATCGGCATCGCTAACAGCAGCGTGTCAGCGGCAAGACATAGCGAAAGGTCTGCATCTATCGAAACGTTTTCGGGCAAATCCACCCCCGGCAATCTCCGGGCGTTGGTTCGCGTCGCCTGCATTTGGCGGGCATGCTCGCCATCGCGCGCCCAAAGCGTGACGGGGCCGTTTTGGGCAAGGCTGATGGCGAGCGCGGTACCAAAAGCGCCCGCTCCAAGAACTGAGATGCTCATGCCTTGGCCCCTTTCTTTCCCGATCCCAACAACGCTGGTGCAGTTTTATCAAGCGGCCAACGCGGGCGCGCCGCCAAGTCCATCCCATCGCGCGCACCTGCGCGAAAACGCTCAATTCCAGCATAGGCGATCATCGCCGCATTATCGGTGCAAAGCCGCAAGGGTGGGGCGAGGAATTGTGCGCCGAATTCACCGCAAACTGTCTCTAAACTGGCGCGAATAGCCGTGTTGGCCGCCACGCCCCCTGCGACCGCCAAGGCAGGATGCTGGGGTGCGCTCGTCAGATATTCGCGCAAGGCCCGGCGGGATTTCTCGGCCAAGACATCCGCCACGGCCGCCTGAAACGAGGCGCAGAGATCGGCACGTTTCGTGCGCGGCAGGCCACCATATTGGGCGATGATTTGATCGCGTGCGCGCAAAACGGCGGTCTTGAGACCGGAAAAGGACATATCACACCCCGGCCGGTCCAAAAGCGGGCGCGGTAACGAGATCGCTTTGGGATCACCTTTGGCTGCTTCGGCCTCGACCGCAGGGCCACCGGGTTGGGGCAGGGCCAGCAGCTTGGCGACTTTGTCAAAGGCCTCGCCAGGGGCATCGTCAATGGTGCCGCCCAGACGTGTGAACTCTTCGGGGCCCTTCGCGATCAGAAACTGGCAATGCCCACCTGACACCAACAGCATCAGATACGGAAACGGCAGATTATCCGTGAGACGCGGCGTCAGCGCGTGGCCAGCAAGATGGTTCACGCCAATCAGCGGCAAGCCGGACCCGGCGGCAAGACCCTTGGCGCACATCACGCCCGACATCACCCCACCAATCAGGCCCGGCCCGGCGGTAACTGCGATCCCATCCAGACCATCCAGATCAATTCCGGCCTGTTCCAGTGCCTCTTCGACGCAAAGATCAAGCTTTTCAGCGTGGGCGCGCGCGGCGATTTCGGGAACGACGCCTCCGAACGGGGCGTGCAGCTCGGTCTGGCCTGCGACGACGGAGGATAGGATTTCATTTCCATCGGGCGTGCTGCGCACCACAGCGGCGGCTGTGTCGTCGCAGCTGGATTCGAGGCCGAGGAATGTAAGCGTCTGTGTCATCGGGGCCGATGTTGCGTGTGCGTTGCTTCGCAGGTAACACCGGGGAAGGGTTCACACAATCCCGAGGCGCATTTGGCAGATGGGTAAGCGTATCGAGAAGCCGATTCTGCTGCTGACGCGGCCGCGTGCCAGTTCCGAGGCGTTTGCCCGGCAATTTCACGCGCGGTTTGGCGCCGATTGGCCCGTGCTCATCTCTCCTTTGATCGAGATCGACCCTTTGGATGGGGCAATCCCGCCAGCCGAAGCGCTGATTTTTACGTCCCAACATGCGGTGCGTGTCTTTGCCGAGCGGGAAGATGCGATGGGGCGCGTCGCTTATTGCGTTGGCACGCGCACGGCGCAGGCGGCGCGCAAAGCGGGGTTTCATGCGATCGCAGGTGAGGGTGGTGCCGAGGCGCTGATACCGGTGATCAAGGCAACGTATTCCGGGGAAAGACTGCTTCACGCACGTGGTGAAGAGATCGCGTTTGATCTCGCAAAAGCGCTCGATTACGCCGGAATAGAGACGAATGAGATCGTTTTATACCGACAAGTGTCAGTCCCGCTATCGCCGGATGCGCGCGCTGCATTGCGCGGAGAGACGCCGCTATTGATACCGATTTTTTCACCAAATAGTGCGCGGGCCCTCACCAAGGCACTGCCTGATCATCATGCGCCGCTATTTGTCGCAGCGATCAGCGCGGCAGTAGCTGATATCTGTCAGCCCTCTATATATGATCTGATTGAAGTTGCGCCGACAGCGGATGCGGTTGGGGTGTTGGAGGCCCTAAACCGTTTGCTGCGCGCGCAGATGGCGGGTTGAGCCGGGGGCAGCACCTCTCTAGATTGACTATATACCGCGAAATTTCGGCGCGAATCTGGAGGGCGTGGCCAATGGCAAAACCAAGAACTCGGAAACCAAAATCCGAGGAGCAGCCAGTAGATGGTGTCGAAAACACTTCAGCTGAGAGCGTTGATCCATCATCGGATATCGCGCAAGACACGCAGCCCGCTGGCGTCGATGAGACAGAGCTGGCGTCCGATGTTTCCCAAGACACCAGTGATGCGCCGTCCGAAGCCGTTGTTGAGGCGGATGAAAGTGTTGATCTAGCCCAGACAACTGAAGATGCGCCCGCTGAGGATGCGATCACAACTGCCACGGAAGAGACTGCGCCAGAGGCGCCAGACCCCGAACCCGCAATCTTGCCGCCGCCCGCTGCCGCTCCGGTGAAGCGCGGCGGTTTCATGCCGCTTTTTCTGGGCGGTGTGATTGCTGCGATCGTGGGAGCAGGAGCCGCAATTTACACGCTCCCCAAGCTGCCGCCGCAATTTGCCGCGTGGTTCCCAGCTGCCCCCGAGAGCAGCGCCATTGCCGACATCGACGCAAAACAGAATGCGCTATCGAGTAAGATTGACGCGCTCAGCAGCCAGTTGGCCGCATTGAAATCAGCCCAGCCTCCCGCGCCGGATCTGTCGGGCGTGCAAGGCGCGCTGGACCAGATCGGGTCTGAGGTGCGGGCGAATAAATCGACGCTCGATGATCTGAAAAAGCAGATGTCCGGGTTTGAGGCGTCGGGTGCCGCGGTGGATGCAACGACCAAGGCGCAAATCGAGGCGGTCGCAAAAGCCGCGCAAGATCGCATTGATCAGGCCGAGCAGCAGGCAAAGACGTTGCAAGACCAATCGCAGGCGGCTGCAAAGGCGGCGATGGCGCAAGCGGCGAGTGCGCGGATGAAGGCCGCTCTTGATGCCGGCGCTCCGCTTGATCCGGCGCGGGCTGATTTGCAGGCGGCGGGTGTCTCTATTCCTGCTGCATTGAGCGGGGACGTGCCTACATTGCAATCGCTACAGGCCAGTTTCCCCGAGGCGGCGCGCTTGGCGCTCGCTGCGGCACGCAAGGCGGGTAGCGGGGCGAGTTTGGGCGATAAGCTGGGGGCGTTTTTGTTGACGCAAACGGGCGCGCGGTCTTTGACCCCACAAGCGGGCGATGGCCCAGATGCGGTTTTGTCGCGCGCGCAAGCGGATGTGAATACGGGCGATCTGACAGCGGCCCTGACCGAGATCGCAAAACTGCCCGAGGCGGCGCGACCTGCACTGTCCGATTGGTCCACACAGGCGCAGGCGCGGGTCGCCGCGCTGGATGCGGCCGGCCAGCTTGGCCAGAATCAATGAGGAACCGCAGATGATCTGGACCTTTATAAAAGTTGCCCTGTTCCTTGTCGTCGTGGCTGCAGCCACGCTGGGGGCGTCACATCTGGCGGATATGTCAGGCGGATTGCGGATTTCGACGCTGGGAATGGAGTTCACGCTTGGTCCGTTGCAGGCGGTGATCGCGGCGATCTTGTTGTTTGTGGCGATTTGGTTGGTGATCCGGATCGTGGGGTTCTTGGTGGCGTTTCTGCGCTTTATCTCGGGGGATGAAACCGCGATCAGCCGCTATTTTGATCGCAACCGGGAACGCAAAGGCTATGAGGCACTCGCCGAAGGCATGATGGCTGCGGCGGCAGGCGAAGGGCGGTTGGCACTGTCCAAAGCGGCCAAGGCCGAGCGTTATTTGCAGCGCCCTGAGTTGACCAATCTGCTCACCGCGCAGGCGGCTGAACAGATCGGCGATACGAAGAAGGCCAGCGAAGTTTACAAGCGCCTTCTGGGCGATGATCGCACGCGGTTTGTGGGCGTGCGCGGCTTGATGCGCCAAAAGCTGGAAGAGGGTGACACGACCACCGCGCTGGAATTGGCCAAAAAGGCCTATGCGCTCAAACCGCGTCACCGCGAGGTTCAAGATACGCTGCTGAAATTACAGACGGAAAAAGGCGATTGGAAGGGCGCGCGTGGCGTACTTCAATCCAAGCTGCGCCAAGGCGAGTTGCCGCGCGACGTGCATAAGCGGCGCGATGCAGTGATGGCTCTGCAAGAGGCCAAGGATGTCATGGCTGAAGGTGCGAGCGTTGAGGCGCGTGAAGCAGCGATTGCTGCGGCGAAGTCCTCGCCCGATCTGATACCGGCGGTGGTGATGGCGGCACGGTCTTACATCGAGAAAGACAAGCCCCGCGCGGCAGAGCGTATTTTGCGCAAAGCCTGGGGGGTGCAACCGCATCCGGACTTGGCGGCGGCCTATGCCGCGATCGCGCCTGATGAAGCGCCTGCCAAGCGGCTCAAGCGGTTTGACAAACTGTTGGTGACGCGACCCGAGCACGAAGAGACACGGCTTTTGAAAGCCGAGTTGAACATTTCCGCCGAAGATTTCCCGGCAGCCCGTCGGGCGCTGGGCGATCTGCCCGAGACACATCCCACCGCGCGCGTGCTTGCGATCATGGCGGCGGTAGAGCGTGGCGAGGGCGCGGATGATGCCGTTGTGCGCGGTTGGTTGACCTGTGCGCTGACGGCTCCGCGTGGCCCGCAATGGTGCTGCGATAATTGTCAGAATATCCAGTCCGAATGGACGCCGATTTGTGACAATTGCGGTGGTTTCGACACTTTGAGCTGGCGCGAAACGACACAGCATGCCGCGCCGTTGCCCAATGGGGCCGAGATGTTGCCGCTGATCGTGGGCAAACCTGCATCTGCGCCTGCGTCAGATCCTGAGGAGTCCATCGTGGATGCCGAGGTGGTCGAGGCGAGCGAGCAGATGAGCGCCGAGGACGAAAAGCCAGCAGCAAGCTAAGGTAATTCTTGCGGTCATTTCCTGTTTGCGGGCCTCAGGTAGATGGGGGTCTAGTTGCGACGTGCAAACGGAGTTTTCCTGGGAAAGCGGCCAAGTTCTTAGCCCTTTCCAAGGGGACAGGATCTCGTAGATCGCCACAGATGACTCAAAATTCAGGGGCGCACCATTGCTGATCGGTGCGCCCCTGAATTTGTCTCTATTCCCGCCTTTTTGGCTTTAATCTGGTCGCGGTTCAGATCTCGGTCCAGGCTTTGTCCGCACCACCCAATCCGCCGATTTGCACCCGCGTGGGCAGGCCGATCCGGTCGAGTACGGTAAAGAACGGCTTCGGGTCCAGTTCTTCGACGTTTTTCATCGTCTTGGCGTCCCAATCGCCTTGCGCGACCAAGATCGCGGCGGCGACCGGGGGCACGCCCGCGGTGTAGGAAATGCCCTGCGAGCCGACCTCTTCATAGGCCTCTTTGTGATCGGCGACGTTATAGACAAACAGCTCGGTCTCGACGCCGTCTTTCACGCCTTTGACTACATCGCCGATGCAGGTCTTGCCGGTATAATTCGGAGCCAGCGAGGACGGATCAGGCAGGCAGGCCTTGACCACCTTGAGCGGGATGACCTCTTGCCCCTCTGCCGTCATCACCGGTTTTTCCGACAGCAGGCCGATATTTTTCAGCACGGTGAAAACGTTGATGTAGTGATCGCCAAAGCCCATCCAGAAGCGCACATCGGCATCGGGGTAATTCGCGGCCAGCGAGTGCACCTCATCATGGCCCGACATATAGGCTTTCTGCTTGCCCACGACGGGCAAATCCCATTCGTGGCCCACTTCGAACATCGCGTTTTCCTGCCACGCACCTTGCTGCCAAGAATAGACCGTGCCGGTGAACTCGCGGAAATTGATTTCAGGGTCGAAATTGGTCGCAAAATACTTGCCGTGCGAGCCTGCGTTAATATCGACGATGTCGATAGATTTGACCGTGTCCATCTGATCGGCGGCAAAGCGGGCATAGGCGTTGACCACGCCCGGATCAAACCCGGCACCCAAAATTGCCGTTACGCCCTTTTGCGCGCAGAGATCGCGTTTCTTCCACTCGTAATTGGCATACCACGGCGGAGCCTCGCAAATTTTGTCGGGCTCTTCGTGAATTGCGGTGTCGATATAGGCCGCACCGGTCTCGATACAGGCATCGAGCACGTATTTGTTCACGAAAGCCGAGCCAACATTTATCACGATCTGCGCGCCCGTCTTGCGGATCAGTTCGGCGGTCGCGGCGACATCCATCGCGTCCAGCGCATGGGCCTCAAACGTGCCCTCGATCTTCATCGCACCCTTTTCGCGCACGCTGTCAAGAATCGCGTCGCATTTCGCTTTGGTGCGCGAGGCGATGTGAAGATCGCCGAAAATATCGTTATTCTGCGCGCATTTATGGGCCACGACTTGCGCGACACCGCCCGCTCCGATGATGAGCACGTTCTTTTTCACTTCGGCTGTCTCCTTTTGATTGGACAGGGGAAGGGGGCGCGAGCGCCCTTCAGGACAATGAGGACAGGTAGTCCTCATAGGTGAAATCTCGAATCCGCTCGATCGTGCCATCGGCACGGCGAATTGCGATTGCGGGCATGTTCACGCCGTTAAACCAGTTCTTTTTGACCATCGTGTAACCGGCTGCATCGGCAATCGAAATCCGGTCGCCAATCTGCAAGGGCGCATCGAATTTGCCATCGCCAAAGATATCGCCCGCCAGACAGGTCTTGCCCGCGATCTGATATTCATGCGTGCCGTTCTGGGGCAGCTTGGCCGTTTCGCGATAGATCAGCAGGTCCAGCATATGCGCTTCGATCGAGCTGTCGACGATGGCGATCTTTTTGCCGTTGTCGAGAATATCCAGCACCGTCACTTCAAGGCTGGCGGTCTGCGTGATCGCCGCTTCGCCGGGCTCGAGATAGACCTGCACGCCGAAATCGTCAGAGAAGCGTTTCAGCCGATCCGCGAGATCATCCAGCGGATAGCCTTCGCCGGTGAAATGGATGCCACCGCCAAGGCTGACCCAATCGAGCCGCTTGAGGATATCGCCGAACTCTGCCTCGATCCGGCCAAGCTGGTGATCGAACAGCGCAAAGTCACTATTCTCGCAGTTATAGTGGATCATCACGCCCGAGATCCGCCCCATAGCCGCCTCAAGCCGCTCGGTATCCCACTCGCCCAGACGCGAGAACGGCCGCGCCGGATCGGCCAGATCGAAGCCGCTGGTCGAAAACCGTGGATTGAGCCGCAGCCCACGTTCGATATGCGCGGCCTTGTCGCCGAAACGGTCAAGCTGGCTCAGCGAATTGAAGATGATCTTGTCGGCATACCCGATGGCTTCGTCGATTTCGCCATCAGACCACGCCACGGAATAGGCATGGGTTTCCTTGCCGAATTTCTCGCGCCCCAGATGCAGCTCGAACAGCGAGCTCGACGTCGTGCCATCCAGATAGGGGCGCATGATGTCAAAGGCCGACCATGTGGCAAAGCATTTCAGCGCCAGCAGCGCCTTCGCCCCCGAGCGTTCGCGCAGGCGTTCGATCTTGCGCATATTTTCAAGAAGGCGCATTTCGTCGATCAGGTAGAAGGGCGTGTCAGACATGGCTTTTCCCCCGGCAGGACAGGCCCGGGATATAAGGTGCATGTGACAGCGGTGCAACCGGACTCAATCGACGCGGATCGCCTCTTTCGCGACGCTCAGCGCATAGCCCTTGCGCGCGATATTGCGCACCAGCAGCTCTGTCACCAGCTGATTTCCCAGCGCATCGCGCAGCCGTTTGATGCGTGTGGCACCTGCGGCTTCGTCGCAATCGGCCTCGGATCGGCCCGATATCATCGCTTCGATCTGCACCCCGGTGAGGATATCGTCATCCATCCGTGCCTCGGCCAGCACCGAAAGGGTCTCAATCGCGGCGGGGGTCAACGAGAACGCCATATCGTTGAGCATCACGGCGTTTTCGCTGCGCAGGATGTGCAAAGATTGCACCTCGATCCCGGCGCGGCGAATCTCGATCATGCGACGGTTGAGACCGATCAGCAGCAGCAAGAAGATCAGTGTGACGATCAAAAGCGCCGCCGCAAAGATCAGCAGGATGAAAATGATCACGCGATAAGAACTGAGCACATCGGAAAACGCGGTGCCCGATTGCGCGAGCACTTCCAGCAGCTTGATCTCAGCCTGCGAGGTGAGGTTGTCGTTTTGCACGAAAATCTGCTCGACCCGCGCGTTGAACGCGTTGGCATCGGGCAGTGCGGCAAATAACAGCCCCGCCGCTATCGCCAGAATCGCGACCACCGCCGCGATTCCGCCGATCACCGCGCGCGAACCCAGCCGCAAACTGTCAGTAACGGAGGTAAAATGGTCCGGCACTGGCCTTCCTTTGCGCTAAGCCTTCGGGGCCGAATGTGGAGACAACCGTCAACAAGGTCCAGCCCGCAGACTTGAGCCTCGGCGCTAATTCGCGCGCGGCCCCCTGTTTCGAGCACGCCTTATCCGAGACTCTCGCCACGCCATATTGCAGCTGCAACGGGTCGTCGCGCTTGGCCTTGTAATCGGCATAACACTCGGCCTGTGCCGTGCTTGCCATGCCGATGAAGGCGCATATGAGGATAAGCTGTTTCATGCCGACCACGTTGCGCAAACCGGCAATGTTATTCAATAGCCAAAGGGGGTTGGTGGGGCTGCTATCCGATAACATCGCGGCGTTATTGTCTGTCCAAGCCGATTGGGATGAGGGTGACTTATCGCTTTGATGCGGCCCCGGTGGGTCGCCCTACCGAAAGGACTGACCATGTCACTCAAAACCAAAATGACCGCTTTGTTCACCGCCTCCGCGCTGGCTTTGGGCACCTTTGCCGCCACCGCGAGCCCTGCGGCGGCGCTGGGCCAGAAGGACCGTCAGGCGTTGACCGTCATCTTGGGGATTGGGGCTGCGGCGCTGATCCTTGATTCCGCAAACAACAACCAACGCCGCGTGCGTCATGCGCCGCCGCCGCCGCCGCGTGTTGTGTATCGCGAAGTGCATCGTCACGGCCACCATGGCGACCGCCGTGTGGATCGCCGTGACGAGCGCCGCTTTGAACGCCGTGTGGAGCGTCGCAACGATGCCTATGATCGCAATCGCTGGGACCGCAATCACTGGGATCGCAACGCCTATTACGGGCGCGACTCACGTCGCTAAGTCAGCAGGCAGGTGCCACAGAACGCACCGTCGAGCAGGGCGGGGGCCAAGTGCCCCCGCTTTTTCGTTGAACGCGACGCTAAACCGGGGCATCTCGGTGCGATGACACAAGCCCCCGATTTTTCCTTCGAAAGCGCCGCCCTTTTGCGCGGCTTCACCGTAATCGCTGGCGTTGACGAGGTGGGGCGCGGCCCGCTTTGTGGCCCTGTAACGGCGGCGGCAGTGGTGCTGGATCCGGCTCATATCCCCGCAGGGTTGAACGATTCGAAAAAGCTCAGTGCGGCGAAACGCGCCAAGCTTGCCGCTGAGATCATGCAAACCGCGCAATTTTGCGTTGCCCATGCCAGCGTCGAAGAAATTGACGCGATAAACATCCTGCAAGCCTCGCATCTGGCGATGTGCCGCGCGGTTACGGGACTGCCCAAGCGCCCCGATCATGTCTTGGTCGATGGAAACCGCCTGCCGCGCGACCTTACCCTCTCAGCCGAAGCTGTGGTGAAAGGCGATGGCCGCTCCGTGTCGATCGCGGCGGCCTCAATTCTCGCGAAAGAAGCGCGCGATTTGCTGATGGTGGATTTGGCGCAACAGTATCCGGGTTATGGTTGGGAACGAAACGCAGGCTACCCGACCAAGGACCATCTGCAAGCGCTTCTAGATTTGGGGGTAACCCCTGTTCATAGACGTTCATTCAAACCCGTCCACAATATCTTGTGCCAAGAGAAATTTATAACCCCTTGATTCAAAAAAGAAATTGACGGGGAATCGCCTTTGACTCATCTTGGTGGACATAGATCGGCGCAAAAGCCGACACCCGAAAGACGGGCAGAAAGAGGCGAGTATGACCAAGATCAAGACCCCGGTAGTGCGCAATGCACTGCCCCTGAACCAGATTCTTGCAGGTGACTGCATCGAAGTAATGAACAGCCTGCCCGAGGGCAGTGTTGATCTTATTTTTGCCGACCCCCCTTACAACCTGCAACTGCGCGGCGATCTGCATCGCCCCGACAATTCCAAGGTCGATGCGGTGGATGACGCTTGGGACCAGTTCGGATCCTTCGCGCATTACGACCAGTTTACACGCGACTGGCTGGCCGCCGCGCGCCGCATCCTCAAACCCAATGGGGCGATCTGGGTGATCGGATCGTATCACAATGTGTTCCGCATGGGCGCTGAGCTGCAGAATCAAGGCTTCTGGATTCTCAATGATGTGGTCTGGCGCAAATCCAACCCGATGCCGAATTTCCGCGGCAAACGCCTGACCAATGCGCATGAAACGCTGATCTGGGCCTCCAAAGCCGAGGGCGCGAAATATACGTTCAACTATGAGGCGCTGAAATCGCTGAACGAGGGCATTCAGATGCGCTCGGATTGGGTGATCCCGATCTGCAATGGCGGTGAGCGTCTCAAGGATGAGAATGGCGACAAGGCCCATCCCACCCAAAAACCCGAAGCCCTGCTGCATCGTCTCATCGTAGGCACCACCAATCCCGGCGATGTCGTGCTCGACCCGTTCTTTGGTACCGGCACCTCGGGCGCTGTGGCGAAAATGCTGGGCCGCGATTTTATCGGCATTGAGCGCGAGGAAGCCTATCGCGAGGTGGCGCAAAAACGCCTCTCGAAGATTCGCAAATTCGACCGCGAGGCACTCGAGGTCTCGACCTCGAAACGCTCCGAGCCGCGCGTGCCCTTTGGTCAATTGGTCGAGCGCGGCATGCTGCGCCCCGGCGAAGAGCTGTTTTCGATGAACGGTCGTCACAAGGTCAAGGTGCGCGCTGATGGCACGCTGATCGGCGATGATGTCAAAGGTTCGATCCACCAGGTCGGTGCGCATCTTGAAGGCGCGCCGAGCTGTAATGGCTGGACCTATTGGACGTTCAAGCGCGATGGCAAACAGGTCCCCATTGATCTGCTGCGTCAACAAATTCGCGCAGAGATGACCTGAGCGTCTTTCACTAGCAACACAAGTTTACCGCCAGTGCCTGAGGCTCGTCCTCAGGCACAGCCTTGCCCCGTCGTGTCAAAACGACGGGGCCTTTTGAGTCCAGGAGAAAGGGGCTCTGCCCCCTCTGGCTGCGCCATTCACCCCCGGGATATTTCGATCAAGAGGAAGTTAGGCTTTTCTTTACCAGAATCAGGTGAGTTTGGTTTTGCGGAACAGGCGGGGACGCCGATGACCGTTCAAGGGGAAGCGTCCGGCCTTGCAGCCCAGAAACGGGCCCGAGCCGGGCGTTTTTTCTTCCTCTTGATCGAAATATCCCGGGGGAGGCCGCAGGCCGGGGGCAGCGCCCCCAACCCGATCAGCTTTCTTCCAGCCGCGCGCGCAATTCGCGCAAGACCGGCAAGGTTGCGCGCACTTTGTCGGGACCCAGATCGCGCACGATCCCTCCGATGATCGGCATCAACGATGCGAGTGCGCCATCGCGGGCGCGCCGACCCGAGGGCGATAGAGACACCCATTTACGCCGCGCATCATCCCAATCGGGACGCACATGCACATGTCCCGCCCATTCCAGTTTGGCAAGCGTATTGGTCATCGCGCCGCGCGTCACGTGCAGCGCCTCGGCCAACTGTGCAGGGGTGCGTTCCTCATTGATGTGGCTCAACAGGTTGAGCACCGAGAAATGTGAAATTTCCATCCCCTTGGGCAGGGCGCGGCTGACCACGCTGCGCGCCAACTGGTCGGCCATGAAGACCTCGGCGAATAGGGCTGCGGCAAGGGGATCGGGATCTTGGCTCACGGTGCCTCATAGCTCCGGTCATGAAACAGCGAGCGCAGGCGCAATCGCGTGGTTTCGACCTCATCTAGATTGATATCGACAAGGCTGACGCCCGGCTCGGTGCCGCCATCGACCAGCACATCGCCCCAAGGGTTCACTGCCAGCGAGTGCCCCCAGGTCTTGCGTGGTCCCCCCTCATGAGCGCCATGCGTGCCACATTGCGCCGGCGCCAGAACGAAGCATGAGTTTTCAATCGCGCGCGCACGCACCAGAATGTCCCAATGGGCGCGCCCGGTGCCCTCTGTAAAGGCCGACGGGATCGTCAAAATAGTCGCACCTGCCTGTGCGAGTTGGCGATACAAATGGGGAAAGCGCAGATCGTAGCACACCGACATCCCGAGCAAACCGTATTTCGAGGGCGCAAGCACCGCCTGTCTGCCGGGGCGATAGCCCTCTGATTCGCGGTAGCGTTCGGTCTCGGATACGTCGAGGTCGAACATATGAATCTTGTCATAGCTCGCCTTGATGGTGCCTTTGCGTCCGATCAGAAACGACCGGTTGGCAAAACGCCCATCCTCATCGTCGGTTTTCAGACAGAGCGAGCCGATCAGCACATACACGCCCAGCCGTTCCGCCTCTTGTCGGATTGCGGCCAGCGTGGGGTCATTGTGCTCGTGGTGCAGCACCGTGCGCTGATAGGCGCGATCCGAGGAAATCAGATTGGTGCATTCGGGCGTCGCGATCATCTGCGCGCCACCGGCCGCAGCCTCCCGGATGAACTCAAGCGTGATCGGCAGGTTCTTGACCGGGTCATCGGTGACAGAAAGCTGAACCAGAGCTGCTTTCATCGGCTCAACCCGCCAACAAAGTGTCGAGCTTGCCCGAATGATCAAGCGCATGCAGCTCATCGCAGCCGCCAATTGGCTGATCACCGATGAAAATTTGTGGCACAGTGCGCCTACCCTTTGCGCGCTGCGTCATCTGTGCGCGCAGATGCGGGTCACGGCCCACGTCGGTTTCTTCATAGGCAACGCCCTTTTGATCCAACAGGCGCTTGGCCATGATGCAGAACGGGCAGGTCCGGGTCGTATAGATCTCGACGCGCTTCATGCGATAATCCTTCTTAAGTCGGCTCGACTATAGGGATTTAGGGCGCCTTCGCAACGCGCGCCAGTGTCACAACGTCAACTCGGCCAGCACCGGCGTGCATGGCCGCCTGTGTGGCCGCCCCCAGCGTCGCCCCTGAGGTCATCACATCATCCACAATCAGCACATTGCGCCCCGCGATCAGATCGGCGCGCGCCGGGTTCAGGGTGATCGCATCAGAGAGATTGGCAAGCCGCGCGCCGCGGTCATGCCCTTTCTGGCTGGGGGTGTTTCGGGTGCGCAAAAACAGATCGACGCAGCCTTCGCGTTCGGTGATCCGCGCCATCGCCTTGGCCAAAAGCGCGGATTGGTTGTAACGCCGCTTCAGCAACCGCAAGCGATGCAGAGGGATCGGCGCAATCAGCGTGTCAGGCGTGATCAGGGCGCGCGCGGCCTGCGCCATCCACCCTGCCATTGGCCGCACCAGATCAAGCCGGTCGGCATGTTTGAACGCCAGCACCAGATCGCGCCCGACGCCGGAATACATCATCGCCGTGCGCCCGCGCGTCCAGGGGCGCGGATGGGTCAGGCAGTCGTCACACAGCACGGCCTCGCCGCCGTCATCGCCCGGCAGCGGCACCCCGCAGGCATCACAGACCGTTCCGGTGGCGAAACTCGTTTGCTCCCAGCAGCTCAGGCAGAGGCCGAAATCAGACCCGACCTCTTCGCCACAGGCAATACAGCGCGGCGGGAAGACGGCGTGCAGCGCATGCATCCCTCCCGCTAGCATCCGTGCGCGAAGCACGCTAAGACCTGAATTAGCCATGAACACACCGCCCCTCTTGACCGACCGCGCCGCCTTGATGCGCCAACGTGCCCGCGCCGCGCGCGCCCCCGAGCTGTTCCTGCACGAGGACGCGGCTGATGAGCTGTATGAAAGGCTCCAAGAGGTTAACAGAACCTTTACGTCGCCCGCTGTGATCACCGCTTTTCCCGAACCGTGGCGCAAAATCCTGCCCGACGCCAAATTCGTGGCCGATAGCGATCTGCTTGATCTGGAAGCGGGCGCGCATGATCTGGTGGTGCATGCGATGTGCCTGCATTGGGCCAATGATCCGGTCGGCCAGATGGTGCAGGCTGCCCGCGCGCTGGAACCTGATGGGCTATTTCTGGCCGTGATGTTTGGCGGTCAGACCCTGAATGAGTTGCGCGCGGCGCTGGCGCAGGCCGAGGCGTCGATCACCGGCGGTCTTAGCCCGCGCGTGCTGCCGATGGGCGAAATTCGCGATCTCGGGGCCTTGCTGGGGCGGGCCGGGTTTGCGCTGCCCGTGGCAGATGCGGTGACGCGCAAAGTGACCTATGAAACGCCGCTGCGCCTGCTCAGCGATCTGCGCGCCATGGGCGAGACCAATGCGCTTACCACTCGCAGCCGCCACTTCACCCGCCGTGACGTGATGTCCGAGTCTCTGAGGATCTATTCCGAGAGCTATCGCGAGCCTGATGGCCGGATGCGCGCCACATTTGAGATGGTCTGGCTGACGGGCTGGAAACCCCACCCGAAACAGCAAAAACCTTTGCGCCCCGGATCAGCCGCGAAACGTCTGGCTGATGCGCTGGGCACGATGGAAATTCCGACGGGTGACAAGCCGGGTCACTGATTGGCCCAACGCCGCTTACCCCAAGGCGGTCAGAAATGCCTTGGACCACCAATGCACGTCATGCGTGGTCAGACCCTTCATCAAGGCATGGTAGCGCTCGCGCCGCTCTGACAGCGACATCAACAGCGCGGTAAGCATTGATGTCGCCATCTGCTCGGTGTCATGAGGGTTGACGATCAGCGCCTCCTCCATCTGCTCGGCGGCCCCGGCAAATTTCGACAAGATCAATACGCCGGGATTTTCGGGATTTTGCGCCGCGATATATTCCTTGGCGACAAGGTTCATCCCATCCATCAGCGGCGTCACCAGCCCCACTTGCGAGGCCCGATAAAGCCCCGCCAACACCGCGCGCGGCACGGGGCGGTTGATAAAGCGGATCGGCGCCCATTGGATATCGGCAAACTGCCCGTTGATGCGCCCCGACAGATGCTCGGTCTCTTCGCGAATATCGTCATAGGCCGGCACGCCCTCACGGGTTGGGGGCGAAATCTGGATCAATGAGACATGGCGGTGCCAATCTTCGTGGCGATCGAGAAACTCGCCAAAGGCACGAAACCGTTGCGGCACCCCTTTGGAATAATCCAGCCGATCCACGCCAATCATCAGGCTGCGATTGGCTTTGACGATGCCAGCGGGCAGCTTTTCGATCTCGCGCTCGGCCAAGGTCTTGAATTCGCCCGCGTCGATCGAGATCGGAAAGGCCGCGATCCGGCATTGCCGCGGTGAGAGATGCACAAAGCCACTCCCCAAATCCGAGCCGCCGCCAATTTCCACCATCGAGGCAAGACAGGCCCGCACATCGCGCTCGCTTTGCAAGCCGATCAGATCGAAATTGGATAACCACTCGCAAATCTCGCGCCCGTTGGGCAGCGCCCGCATCGTGGTCGGGCCGGGAAACGGGGTGTGCAGGAAAAACCCGAACGGGTTTTGCACGCCCATGACGCGCAGCTCATAGGCCAGCGGCAGGAAGTGGAAATCATGCACCCAGATCCGGTCATCTGGCTGAAGGATCGGCGCAAGCATCTTCGCCAGACGCCGGTTCACATGCTTGTAGCTATCAAGATAATCCTGCTGGATTTGCATCAGATCAGTGCGGCCGTGAAACAGCGGCCACAGCACCGAATTTGAATAGCCGTCGTAATAGAGCGCGTGTTCTTCCTCGGTCAGATCAAAGCAGAGTCGTTTGAACGGTCCGCCCTCGATCTCGCGCAGCTCGGTGCCGGGTTGCTCGGCGATCTCGCCCGACGTGCCAATCCAGACACCTCCGGTTTCGCTCAGCACATCGCCGAGCGCCACGACCAGCCCCCCCGAAGGGTTCGCCCCGGTGGGAATGCGGTTTGACAGGCAAATCAGACGTCCCATGCTTCGCCCTCCAGCGCTGCAGAAAGCCAGCCGCGCAGCTGCTGGGGCTCGGGCAGCCGAAACCGCGCAACACTTTCGCCCGCGCCAATCTTGATACCAAAACCGCCATTCGCCTCGGCCCAGGCCAGCGCTGGCTCGTCCGTCGTATCATCGCCCGCATAAACTGGGCGACGCCCTTCAAAGGCGGATAGCTCGGACAAAAGAACCAGCGCGCCATCTTTGGAAAATCCCGTCGGGCGCAGCTCAACCGCCATCTTTGCGGGTTGGACAGTGAAATCGCGATAGCGCTCTGCAAGCGCGTGCGCGAACCCCTCAACCTGCGCTTGCCGGGTGGGATCAGAGCGAAAATGCACCGCCCCGCCATGGCTTTTATGCTCATAGAGCAGGCCCGACTGGCTAGCAAAATCCGCCATCTCTTGTTGCAAGTCAGACAGGCCCATAGGCTGTTGTGCCATCGGCGCAGTCATGCCGCGTGCCTCGGCCCCGTGAGAGCCGACCATTGGTCCGTCAAACCCCTGCAAAAAAGTCTCTAACTCGTGCAAAGAGCGTCCTGAGACGATTGCCAGCGCCCCATTCAGACGCGCGGCTACTTCCTGCAAGACATGGGGGAGATCATCGGGCACTTTGATGGTATCCGGTGTGGGTGCGATCTCGACAAGGCAGCCATCAAAATCCAGAAAAAGCGCATCCCCGTTCGGGTTCAGTGCCGGTGGTCCGGGTTTCGTCTGGGGTGAGTCATCCAATATCATGTTGCGAACGTAAGTGATCCAGTGTCGGTTGAATAGGCCGCATTGACCTGACAGGCAAACCCGTTAAGTCGGGATAAGGTTCCGAAGAACAAGAAATAGGACAGTGACAGATGACGAATGATGCCGCTGCGCGCCTTGCTCATGCGCCCGCCGACCACCCGCCCGTAAAAGCGGCCAAAATTGGTTTGCTGGTTGCCAATCTGGGAACGCCGGACGGCACGGATTATTGGTCTATGCGCCGCTATCTCAGCGAGTTTTTGTCCGACCATCGGGTCGTCGATATCGCGCGCTGGAAATGGCAGCCGCTGCTGCAACTGATCATCCTGTCGCGCCGTCCGTTCACGAGCGGGGCGAATTACAAGACGATCTGGAACACCGAGGCCGATGAAAGCCCGTTGATGACGATCACCAAACAGCAGGTTACCAAGCTGCGCGCGGCGGTTTCGGCGCGCTACGGGGCTGAGGTGGTGGTCGATTTCTGCATGCGCTACGGCAACCCCTCGACGCAATCGGTCGTGGATCGCATGGTCGAGCAGGGCTGCGAGAAGATCCTGTTTTTGCCGCTTTATCCGCAATATGCGGGCCCGACATCGGCTACGGCGAATGATCAGTTCTTCCGCGCCCTGATGAAGCAAAACCGCCAGCCCGCCGCGCGCATCGCGCCTGAATATTTTGACCGCCCCAGCTATATCGAGGCGCTCGCGGCTTCGGTTGAGAGGGTCTATGCCACGCTGGATCGCAAGCCCGATGTGCTGGTGGCCTCCTATCACGGGATGCCGCAGCGCTATCTGATGGAGGGGGACCCCTACCATTGCCAATGTCAGAAAACCTCACGTCTGCTGCGCGAGCGGTTGGGTTGGGACAAAGACGCGATCGACACCACTTTCCAGTCGGTTTTTGGTCGCGAAGTCTGGCTCAAGCCCTACACGGTCGAGCATGTCGCGGAACTCGCGAAGGCCGGGAAAAAGAACATCGCGGTGATCTCGCCCGCATTTTCCGCCGATTGCATCGAGACGCTCGAGGAAATCAACGGCGAAATCTGCGAAGCGTTCGAGCATGCGGGCGGTGAGACGTTCACCTATATCCCCTGCCTCAACGATGATGATCTGCACATCAAGGCGCTGATGGATGTGGTTGAGGACAACCTGTCGGGCTGGATCAAATAGACCCTATTCCAGCCCGATCAGCCCCGGAACTTGCGCCATATCGGTAAACAGCTCCGCGCCTTCTGCAGCAAGGCGCGGATTCGGCCCCTGCGGCGCGTAGCCCAGACAGCGCATCCCGGCCGCCTTGGCCGCACGCGCGCCGGTCGCGCTATCCTCGATCACCACACAGTAGCCGGGGTCCACGCCAACCGCGCGGGCTGCGTGCAAATACAGGGCCGGATCGGGCTTGGGACAGCCCATATCCTGCCCCGAAAACAGCCGCCCCTCGAGCCGCGCTTTGATGCCGGGATGCTGGCCCAGCGTGGCCTCCATCTTGGCCATTCGCCCATTCGAGCCCACCGCATAGGCAATGCCCGCACGGTCAAGCCGATCCAGCAGTTCCGCAATCCCCGGCATCAGTGCGACCCCCTCGCGCAGCCGCGCATAAAGCCGGATGTAATAGCTCTCGACCCAATCGGCGGGCAGGGTCGCCCCATCTCGCGGGCCTGATGCGCCACGCCTTCGATGGTGCCGCCGATGAACATACGCTCCATCTCGTCATGCGACATCGCTAGCCCATGCGCGGCAAGATCCTCGCCCAGAAGATCGAAGGTCGCAGGCTCGCTATCCACCAGCACACCATCGCAATCAAACAAAACCGCTTGCACGTTCATTCTGGGTTCCTTGCTAATGTGACCAGCGTATCGCCGTAACGGCGCTGGTCGATCTGAACCAAAGGTGCAGGCACCATTGGCGCGGCGCTTTCCTCCCAGACCACCATCGCGCCGGGGGCAATCCAGCCACCTTCAAGGCAAGAGGCAATCGCGCGTTCGCCCAGCCCCATCCCATAAGGCGGGTCCAGAAAGATCAGGTCATAGCCCGCGCCCCGGCACGGCCCCATCTTGGTCGCATCGCGCCGCCACACATCGCTGACGCCCATCGCGCGCATCGCCTCGATATTCTGGCGCATCAGCGCGCGCGCCACTGTGCCGTCATCGACAAAGGCGACCCGCGCGGCCCCGCGCGACAAGGCCTCAAGGCCCAGCGCGCCGGTGCCCGCAAATAGATCAAGCACGCGCGCCCCCGCCACCGGGTTGCCATGACCACCATTGATCAGCAGGTTGAAGATACTCTCGCGGACCCGGTCGGTGGTCGGGCGCAGATGCGCCTGCGCATCGCCCGCCCCCACGTCGGCCAGTTTCAACCCGCGCCGCTCGCCACCAATGATTCTCATTTCAGCAAAGCCTTCAAATCGCATGTCGGGTCAGCAACCTGCGCTGATGTGACGGGCTTGCCCCCTTCGATCAGCCGCTTGCCGATCATATAGGCCCGCGCATCCGAAAGCGCATCGACCGCAATCAACCGCTCGTCCCGGAAATACCAGAAGCTCTGGCCTTCGCCTGCACGCGCAACCACTTTGTCATAACCCAGATTTAACCCGGCGATTTGCAACTTGGCGTCGAACTGATCTGACCAGAACCACGGCTTGGGCGTATACTCCTGGGCCGCCCCCAGCATGTTCGCAGCCACCAATTCGGCCATATCAATCGCGTTGCCCACGCTTTCCAGCCGCAGCCTGCCATCTGCGTAGGGAAAGGACGCGCAATCGCCCGCCGCCCAGATATGCGGGTCTGAACTGCGGCCCCGCGCATCCACCGCGATCCCATTGTCACAGGCGATCCCAGCCGCGCGCGCAAGCGCGTCATCGGGGGTGACGCCAATGCCGACCACAACGAAATCCGCGGCGATCATGCGGCCATCACTCAACTCGGCCCCGGTGACCCACGCATCGCCCGTCAATCGCGTTAGCCCGACGCCCTCGATGATCTCGACCCCATGCGTGTGGTGCAGCGCGCGGATCGCTTCGGCCGTCTCTTCGCAGGCCACCCGGCCCAGAATGCGTGGGGCGGCCTCGATCAACGTGACCTCAAGCCCCAGTTTGCGCGCCACCGCTGCCGCCTCAAGGCCGATATACCCCCCGCCGATCACCACCAGCCGTTTGCCCGCTACGAACAGCGCGCGCATCGCATCGACATCGGCCAGATTGCGCACCGTGAAAACGTGATCCAATGCGCCACCGATCGCGGCAGGCAGCCGCTTGGGCGTGGCGCCTGTGCACAGCGCCAAATCGCTATATTCAAGGGTATCGCCATCCGACAGGGTGAAGACTTGCGCGCCCGGGTCAATCGCGCTCACCGTGGTGTCCAGACGCAGACTTACATCATGCTCCGCCCACCATGTATCTGAGCGCAGGGTCAGCCGCTCTACTGCCATTTCGCCCAGCAAATAGGCCTTGGATAGCGGTGGACGCTGATAGGGTGGCACCGGTTCTGATCCGACAACACTGAGCGCCCCGTCATAGCCAAGACCGCGCAATTTCGCCGCCATCGAGGCCGCCGCTTGCCCCGCTCCAACGATAACGATGCCGCTCATATCAATCTCCACTGGCCTGACCCGCGCTTGACCCTATATCGTCCCAAGCGACAAACGCAACGCGACAGCAACGGAGCATTCCATGACACTCACCACCGGCGACGTCCTTCCAGGCGCCACCTTTCTTTCGATGGGCAGCGAAGGCCCGCAAGATGTTAGCCTTGGCGAGAAGATGAAGGGCCGCAAGATCGTCATCTTCGCGGTGCCGGGCGCTTTCACCGGCGTGTGCACAACCGCCCATGTGCCCAGCTTCCTGCGCACTAAGGATGCGTTTGCTGCAAAGGGCGTGGATGAAATCATCTGCGTCGCGGTCAACGACCCCTTCGTGATGCAGGCTTGGGGCGAGTCAACCGGCGCGACTGCGGCGGGGCTGAGCATGCTCGCTGATGCGGAAGGCGCGTTCACCCAAGCCATCGGCATGGATTTCAACGCCCCGCCCGCGGGCCTGATCAACCGCTCAAAGCGCTATGCGATGCTGGTCGAAGATGGCGTTGTCAAAGTGCTGCATGTCGAGGATAGCCCCGGCACCTGCGAGGCCTCGGCGGGCGAAAGCTTGCTGGCCGCGATTTAAGTTTGCGCGGCGGAGGGCTTGCGCTCTCCGCCGAACCAAATCCTATTCCGGCACCTCATCCGCAAGCCGCATGATCGGACGCCCGATATCGCGATCAACCTCGCAGTCATCGTCCGCCAGCGCATCGAGTGCACGCGCCAACTCGATATCCAAAACGCTGACGCCGCCACAATCATGCGTCGAAAGCGTGATCTCGACCTTGTTATAGACGTTGCGCCAATCGGGATGGTGATCCATCTTTTCGGCGCAGAGCGCGGCCTGTGACATGAACCCCCAAGCGGCAGAGAAATCCTTGAACATCAGCCGTTTGACCAGCGCATCCGCGCCTTCTGCCGCGCGCCAGCCGGTATCTTCCAGCCCGCGCAACAGCGCTTTGCGTTCCTCAGAGTCTAGCTTTGTGGTCATATCTTTCTCCCATAACGCATCTGACGAAACCTAGCGCTTCCGCGCCTCCCTGCAACTCAGACTGCACCGCTTTGCGCAGGCTTCTGCGCAGTTTCGATACGGGGCACCTGCACGACTTCCAAAGTGCGTGTCGGGAAGGGAATGCCGATATCATTGGCGTCGAACTCTTCCTTGATCTTGCGCAGCATCTCGGCTTGCAAAGCCCAGTAATCGCTTGAATTGGCCCAGACCCGAAAGGTGAAATCGACCGAGCTATCCCCCAACGCCTTCACCCGGATCGTCGGGGCGGGATCGGCCAAAGCGCGGGCATCCGAGGTCGAGATAGTTTCAAGAATGGACTGCGTCTTTTTCAGATCCGCATTATAGGCGACCCCAATCGTCAGATCCATCATCCGCGTCGCATTGGCCGAGTAATTGATGATCGAACTCGACCAGATATCGCTGTTGGGAACGATGATCTGCAACCCGTCATAGGTCGTCAGAACCGTGTAAAACAGCTGGATCTCAGTCACCGTTCCGCTTTCGCTGCCCGCTGCGATGAAATCACCCTGCCGGAACGGGCGAAACATGATGATCATCACACCGGCGGCCAAGTTCTTCAGCGCCCCTTGCAGCGCCAGACCCACGGCCAGACCTGCGGCACCGATCAAGGCGGCCAGCGATGTCGTTTGAATACCAAAGCGATTGAGAATGAAGATGATCCCGATCCCGAGAATCAGGTATTTCGCTAAATTTCCCAGGAAACCGAACAGAGTATCGTCTAGCTTTTGATGACTGTTTGATAGCGACACGATCCGGCGCTTGGCCCATGCCGAGACGGACATAGACAGCAGCAGGATCACCAGTGCGGCCAGAACATTCACCGCCACAAGGATTGCCGCGTCGATGCGTGTCTGGGTTAGCCAGCCGCTGACATTCGTAAGATCGTCCAAAGTCATTCAAGTCCCCTTAATATGTCCTGTGACAAACGCCCGATGCCCTTCACGGTTCCTTGAGGTTCCGAAACGGCCCCATCTCGGTCAGGATTTCGATATCTTCATCAACGGCCGTGCGTTCGGCCTCAAGGTAGTCGGCAATCGCGCGTCGCAGGCCCGGATGAGCGATCCAATGCGCCGAATATGTGGCGACCGGAAGATAGCCGCGTGCCAGCTTGTGCTCGCCTTGCGCGCCCGCCTCGACCCGTTTCAATCCCTGTGCAATCGCCCAATCCACGGCCTGATGATAGCACAGTTCGAAATGCAGATAGGGGTGATCCTCGATGCAACCCCAATAGCGTCCGAACAGCGCCTCACGCCCGATCAGGTTCAGAGCCCCTGCAATCGGCGTGCCATCACGCAGCGCCAGCACCAACAGTACATCCTCGCGCATCTCATGCAACGCGTCGAAAAAGGCGCGCGTCAGATAGGGGCGGCCCCATTTCCGACTGCCGGTATCTTGGTAAAACGTCCAGAACGCATCCCAATGCTCGGGGCGAATGTCATCGCCTGTCAGTGAAATGATCTGCCCGCCAAACGCCTGCGCCCGAGCGCGCTCTTTGCGCAAGGCTTTGCGTTTGCGCGACGAAAGCTCGGCGAGGAAATCGTCAAAGCTGGTGTAATCGCGATTGATCCAGTGGAACTGCTGGCCGATGCGGGGCAGCCAACCCGCGTCTGCGGCGGCCTCCATCTCGGGTTGCGTACAAAACGTCATGTGAACCGACGAGACGCCCGCCCCCTCGGCAATTTGCGCCATGCCGGCCAGTAAGGCGCGCCGCCCGGTCTCTTCCAACCCCGGCAGCACCAAAAGTCGGCGTCCCGCCACCGGCGTAAAAGGCACCGCGCATTGCAGCTTGGGGTAATAGCGCCCACCGGCGCGCTCGAACGCATCCGCCCAGCCATGATCGAACACATATTCGCCCTGAGAATGGCTTTTGACATAAAGCGGAGCGACGCCAATCACCCGGCCCTCGACCTTCGCCACCAAATGGCGCGCGTCCCAGCCAGTGCCCGGTCCGACAGATCCAGACGCCTCCAAGGCGGCCAGAAACCGATGCGTTGTGAACGGATCATAGGCCCGCAGGCCCTGCGCAAGCTCTGGGCACGCACAGGCATTCCAATCACTTTCGCTTATTTCGGAAATATCCGAATGAAGCGTGATTTCAACGCTTTGATCCATGGCACCTGCCGAGGTTTGCGGGGGCTTTCGCTGAACTTGGGGCGAGCCACCTTTTGGTCAAGCGGACAGAGGCGAAAGATAGCCCTCAAAGGTGACGTTATTCGCCATGCGGCGCGCCTGCAGCTCAGCCTCAAGCGAGCGGATCGTCCAGCACAACACCGGCACGTTGCGCGCTTTCAGATCTGCCACGCGCGGTGAGTCTAGATCCTTCGCCTCATGCGAGATGAACTGCGCCCCCACAGCGTCAAAATCAGGAATCGAACGCAGCGCATCACGTCGCGCTGCAGGCAACAATTGCCAATCCTGCGCATCATAGGCGGATGTGGTCAGCCCAACACAGATCGCGGGCGCGGCTTTGGAAAACGCCGCGATGGAATGCGGGTTGAACGACATCACCGCCAGCGGCCCCGGGTAATCGCGCAACAGTTCCGCCGCCGCCGCCTCAAGCTGGCCGACATTAGGCCCCATCGCGCCGTCTTGATCCTTGATCTCGATCAGCAGCGGAGCGCGCCCATCGACCAGCGCCAGCACCTCGGCAAGCGTGGGGATGCCCTCATCCCCGCCACGCAGCGCAATGTTGGACAGCTCCGCCGCGGTGCGGCCCTTCACAGGGCCGGTTTCCTCGGTCAGCCGATGCAGGCTGTAATCGTGGAACACCATCACTTCGCCATCCGCCGAGGGCTGCAGGTCAAGTTCAATCCCGTAGCCCGCTGTAATCGCCGCGCGCATCGCCGCGAGACTGTTTTCGGGGCGGCCAGCGGCCGTATCGTGCAGCGCGCGATGCGCAATTGGCAGGTTTAGAAACGCAGGATGTAGCGCCATCACTCGACCTCGAAAATTGCTTCGATTTCCACGCCGACCCCAAGTGGCAGGCTTGGCGCCCCGACGGCGGCACGCGCATGGCGCCCGGCATCGCCAAACACCTCGACCATCAGATCAGAACAGCCGTTCACGACCTTCGGTTGATCCGTAAAATCGGGCGTGCAATTCACGAAACCGGTCAGTTTCACCACCCGCTTCACCCGATCAAGATCGCCCAGTGCCGCCTTGGCCTGCGCAATCAGCGCCAGCCCGCAAAAGCGCGCCGCGACAGCGCCCTCTTCCACATCCATCGTCGCCCCAAGCCGACCCAGGATCAGACCGTCCGGCCCGTTCGAGATTTGCCCGGAGACATAGAGCAAATTGCCACTGCGCACGAAGGGCACATAATTCGCCGCAGGTGCAGGTGCGGCGGGCAGAGTGAGTCCCAATTCGTCCAGTCGAGCGTCAATTTTCGCCATGTTCGCCTCCATATATTTGCGCCGAAGGCTAGGGGTGCGCCGCCTCCCTCGCAAGGTCAAAACGACATTGTGTTTTGGGTACTAAACGGCGGGAAAGAGAGGCGCAGATCGCGCGCCCGCCTGTCAACTTTCAGGCGCCGCTCTCGGCGCAATGACGGCGGAACGCCTGTTTCAACAAGTCCAACTCGGCGCGCAGCAAGTCGATCTCCGCGCGCAGATCATCGGCCAATGGCTCTCCGGCGATGATCGCGAAATGCGCCACCTCTGCGCCGTTGGAGCAGTCGCGCACAACAAAGTTGAGAACGCCATCTGACAACAGCTCTGCCGGGATCGGTTGTGAAATATGCCATTCCATCGGCGCGCCGCTCACCGTGAGCCCCTCCAGCGCCTGACCCAGATGCAACACTTCAAGCACCGGGACCTCGGGGGCGCGCCAAACCGCCTCCCAGCGTCCGGCATGAATGCGCGTTAACTCTAGCATCGCAGGTTCCTTACAACTCAGCGCGTGGGTAGCGCGAGAACGTCAAATCGCGCAGCAAAATCTGGTTCATAGCGGGGCGCTCAAAGATGATATCGACCCAGGCCTTCTCCAGCCGCTTCTCGTTCATCCGCGTGTAGGCGAGATCGAATTCCACAAAGCTGTCGCCCTGCGTCAATGGCATTTCGCGCACCAACTGCTCACTATTCGGGCCATGTTTGATGTTGAGGCGACAGAATATCTCCAGCGGGCGCTCTAGCTCCAGTTTCATATCAAGGCGCACCAGATGATTGAGGTGCAATCGCTGCAGTGCCGTTTCGGGCAGATCAAGCACGAAAGACAGAAACGAGCCATTGAAACGAAACACATCCATCCGCAGCGCGCAGGGAGCCAGATCACTGTCATGGCGGTTGCGGATTTGGCGCAGGGTGATTTCAGACTCGTCGCAGTCGTGAAACAGGGTCAGTTCCCGCCCCAATTGGGCGCGATTCTGCGCGCCCGCCACCCCGAAAGGAGAGACCGGCCCACGCCATAGCTCGGGGCGCCAAGCCCAATCGCTGGTGGGCGGAGCTGGCACAGAATCGGCACCGATCCGGGGCATTTGTAGCCGCCCGTCAACCTGATGCAGCACCGAGTCGATTTCACGGCGTAGCGCACGCGCATCTGAACGCAGAAGCGGCAATTGCGCCAGATCCAGACTGCCTGCAGTTCTTGCAGCTTCACGCCAGCGCGCCAAGGCGCGGCGCTGAACCACCCGGTCAAGAAATGAGCTTCGCCGCGATTTCACCACTTAAATCCACATGCTCTCGCCCGCAGGCGCGTCAATTTCCAACATGGAAACAGTTATTTCTTATCGTTTCTTTACGCGAAAGTCCCTTTCGGGAAATAAATCACAAATTCCTCAACACCTTGCGTGGCGTTCTCTTGCAAGCCTCAATTCGCGTTTCGAATGGCCTCGGCAAAGCGCGTGATCAAAACGCTTTGCGCCTTGGCGCTCATTTCTCCGTCTTTCAGAGGCATGACGGAAAGTGACGTGATTCGACCGCCCAGATCGGTGATCGCGCGCA
>NZ_CAJYBT010000014.1 GCF_913064665.1 uncultured Thioclava sp. | reverse complement strand
TCGGTTTGCGCGGTGTCGCTCTTGCGGCAACAGTCTCGGGGATAGCGTTTGGCGCGCTCGCTCAGGGCACGGCCCAGATCGCGGCCCAAGGAGCAATGTCTCCGATCAGCGGAATTGAACTGAGCGGCTTCACCCAAGCAATCGCCGAAGCGGCTGCCTCTGACCCCGCGCTTGCCGCGTTTTACGCCGCGCGCGATTACCGCCCGATCTGGACCTCCGCTGATGACGCGCCGCGCCGCGCCGCGCTGTTTTCCGCGCTTGATGTCTCGGGAATGCAGGGCTTGCCGCAGGCGCATTACGATCCCGAAGGGCTGCGTGCGCGGTTTGGCGCGGTGCAATCGGAACGCCAGCGGGGCTTGTTAGAGGTCGCCCTCAGCCGCGTGTTTCTGGACTATGCCCATGATGTTTCCCATGGCGTTCTGGATCCGTCCAAAGTGCTGCCCGATATCAAGCGCGCGCCGATGCGCGCCGATCCACAGGCCCGCTTGACGGCCTTTGCCGCGAGCGCCAATCCGGCGCTGTTCCTGCGCGCGCTGACGCCGAAAATGCCGCAATATGCGCAGCTTTTGAAAGACAAGCTCGACCTGCAAGAGCAACTGGCAGAGGGCGGGTGGGGGCCGCGCGTTTCGGCGAAAAAATTGCAACCCGGAGACACGGGCCTTGCGGTGATTGCGCTGCGCGACCGGTTGCAAAAGATGGGCTATCTTGGGCGTTCGGCCACGGCTGTCTATGACGCCGCTATCCAAAAAGCGGTGCAAGCCTACCAGGCCGATCAGGGGCTTACGCCCGACGGTGTGGTGGGGCCGGGCACGCTGGAAGAGATCAACCAATCGCCTGAAGATCGCATGAAGTCGATCCTTGTCGCGCTGGAACGCTTGCGCTGGATGAACGGGCTCGATTTTTCCGGGCGCTATGTCTGGGTGAATATCCCTGATTTCTCGGTGCGCGTTGTGGAGGACGGCAAGACGATATTCCGCTCGGTCACGGTGGTGGGGCAGAATAACCCCGATCGGCGCACGCCCGAGTTTTCCGACGAGATGGAGCGGCTGGTGATCAACCCCGCCTGGCATGTGCCCCGCTCGATCGTGACCAAAGAATATCTGCCGATGATGCAGCGCAATCCCAACGCGGCGGGGCAACTGGATTTGATCGACTCGCGGGGGCGTGTCGTGCCGCGCTCGGCGGTGAATTTTGCCGCCTATAGTGCGAGCAATTTCCCCTTTGCGATGAAACAGCCGCCCTCGAACCGCAACGCACTGGGGTTGGTGAAATTCCTGTTTCCCAACAAATGGAACATCTACCTGCACGATACGCCGTCAAAATCGTTATTCGAAAAAGAGAGCCGCGCCTTTAGTCATGGCTGCATTCGGGTAGGGCAACCCTTTGACCTGGCATATGTTTTGCTGGGTGCGCAAAGTGACGATCCGCGCGCGGAATTCAAGCGTATCCTGAATACCGGGCGCGAGACCACGGTGCCTTTGAAACAGCCCGTGCCAGTGCATCTGGTCTATTTCACGGCCTTTCCAACGCCCACCGGCCATGTGGAATATCGCCGCGATGTCTATGGCCGGGATGCGGCGCTTTTCGCGGCCTTGCAACGGGCTGGGGTGGAATTGCCCGGATCGAAGGGTTAAATCTAGCGCGACGGGTGTCAAGCAGGCCCGCCGCTAAGGTTTGACCCGACAAAAGGACCGCTCTCATGTCGCAGACAATCGCGCAGATCGCGCAGGCGCTTGAGGCCGAGGCCGTGGGCGATTTGAGCCTTGTGGTGCATAGCGCCTCGGAACCCGCAAGCGCGCGAGCCGATCAGATCGCTTTGGCAATGAACCCGAAATATGGCGAAGGTCTGGGGCAGGGCCATGCACAGGCTGCGATCTTGTGGCAGGGGGCAGATTGGCAAAGCTACGGGTTGAAGGCTGCGATATTCGTGACGCGCCCGCGGCTGGCCATGGCGGGGCTGTCGCGCGCCTTTGATCCGGGCCCCGAGATTGCGCCGGGCATCCACCCCAGTGCGATAATTGATGAAAGTGCTGTGATCGGGTCGGGTGCGGCGATTGGACCGTTCACGGTGATCGGGCGCGATGTGGTGATCGGGGCGAATGTGCGCATCGCCAGCCATGTCAGCATCGCGCAAGGTGCCCAGATCGGCAGCGATGCGCTGATTTTGGAGCAGGTGCATATCGGCGCACGTGTGGTGATTGGTGAGCGCTTCATCTGCCAACCCGGTGCGCGGATCGGGGCGGACGGGTTTTCCTTTGTCACGCCCGAGCCGTCGATGGTTGAAGAAGCGCGCGCAAGCCTTGGAAAACACGCTGAAATTCGAGATCAATCTTGGGTGCGCATCCATTCCCTTGGCACGGTCGAAATCGGCGATGATGTCGAGGTCGGGGCGAACTCTTGCATTGATCGCGGCACGGTGCGTGCGACGAAAATCGGGGCGGGCACGAAGCTCGATAACCTCGTGCATGTTGCCCATAACGTACAGGTCGGGCGCGATTGCCTGCTATGCGCGCAGGTCGGGATTGCGGGCTCGACCTCGATCGGGGATCGCGTGGTGCTGGCCGGGCAGGTCGGCGTGTCGGACAATATCTTCATCGGTGATGACGTGATTACCGGGGGCGGCACGGATGTTTTCACCAATGTGCCCTCGGGGCGCGTGGTCTGGGGCAGCCCGGCGGTCAAGATGGAAACTCAGGTCGAAATCAACAAATCGCTGCGTCGATTGCCCAGATTGTTTGCGCAAGTCAAAGAACTTCGGGAAACTGTTACGCGACTCACGCAAAAAGGGGGCGATACGTAGCAGAGCATGAGGTCTAAGGTGCACGATCAGGTTTTCGCCATCATCGCCCAAGAAGCGCATCGCGCGCCCGAAGAGTTGCGCGCCGAGATGACGCTGGAGGAATTGGGGCTCGACAGTCTTGGACTGGTCGAGGTGATCTTCGCCATTGAAGAGCGCTTTGACATCACTGTCCCCTTCAACGCCAATGAGACCGCGCAAGAGCAGTTCGATATTACCTCGGTCGGCGCGATTGTGCGCGCGGTCGAAAAGCTGGTCGCCGGAGACACGCCCTCAGCGGCGGTCGCGTGATGCACCGCGTTGTCATCACCGGGGCGGGCACGATCAACGCGCTGGCCGAGGGGGTGGGCGCGACACAGGCCGCGATGGCGGCGGGGCGATCAGGCATCGGGGCGCTGCAATTCAGCGATGTTGAGCGGTTGAGCGTGCAGATCGGCGCGCAGATCCACGGCTTTGCCCCCGAGGATCGCTTCGAACTGGGCAAGCTCGCGCTGTATGATGCGTTCACGCAATATGCGCTGGTTGCGGGGGCTGAGGCGATGGCGCAGGCGGGGCTGGAAAACGCCCCCGATCCTGCGCGCTGGGGCTGTATCATCGGCTCGGCTGGCGGAGGGCATGGCACCGCCAATGACGCCTATCGCGCGGTGTATGCGCAGGGCAAGAACCGGGTGCATCCGCTGACCGTGCCCAAGCTGATGGCCAATGCCGCCCCGGCCCATCTTGCGATCCGCTACCACCTGCAAGGCCCCGGTTTCGCGGTGGCGACGGCCTGTGCGAGTTCCAATCACGCGATTGGGCTGGCGTTTCAGATGGTGCGCTCGGGTATGGTCGAGGGCATGCTGGCGGGCGGCGCCGAGGCAATGCTGAATTTCGGCGGGCTCAAGGCGTGGGAAGGGCTGCGCGTGATGTCGCCCGATGGCTGTCGCCCGTTTTCCGCGGATCGCAATGGTATGGTGCAAGGCGAAGGCGCGGGCGTTTTCGTGCTGGAGACGCTCGAGGGGGCGCTTGCGCGCGGCGCGACGCCGCTGGCCGAGATCGCGGGATTTGCGATGAATTGCGATGCCAGCGATATCGTCATGCCCGATCAGGACAGTGCGGCGCGCGCGATTGCGGGGGCGCTGAGTGATGCCGGGATGGCCCCCGAGGAGGTCGGCTATATCAACGCCCATGGCACGGGCACAGCCGCCAATGACCGGATCGAGACCGCCGCAATCCGGCAGGTGTTTGGGGCGGTGGCCGATCATGTGGCGGTCAGCGCGACCAAGGCGATGCACGGCCATTGCATCGGGGCGACGGGCGCGGTGGAGATGGTGGCCTGTTTGATGGCGCTGCGCGCAGGGGTGATCGCGCCCACAATCAACTACTCAACGCCTGATCCCGCCTGTGATCTTGATGTTGTGCCCAATGTCGCGCGCCATGTTCAGGTGGGGGCGGTCTTGTCTAACGCCTTTGCCTTTGGCGGCTTCAACGCAGTGCTCGCCCTGCGCGCAATATAAAACGCCGCGCGGGTAAGGCGCGGCGTTCTTATTATTTATCAGCCACTTGTGCGGCGATCTTAACGCAGATTACTTAACTGCGCCGGTCTCTGCATTGGATTTCACAACCGCATCATAGGCATTGGTGAATCCTTTGAGCGAGATGTCCGCCGTGACCTTTTGGTTCGGAGAGGCCAGCGGCACGATGGTAATCGTCGCCTTGCTGCCTTTCTTGTAGGCGTCCAGTTCGGCTTGCGTCAGACCGATGCGGGCAAAGCAACCCATCGGCTGGCAGAACGTGTAGGGATAGACCCGGGGCGCGCTGGTATCGACCTGAATCGTCAGGTTTTGCGTCAGCAGCGTATCCATCGGCACCATGATCGTAGCGCCAGCGACGGCCTTGCCCCCGGAGGGCAGACCGAACAGCGAAATATCTGCGACATTGCCGCCATTCGCATCCTTGATCACCTGATACATCTGGCAGGGATCCTTGCCATCTTTCGTCTTGATGCACTGCATTTCCCAGTCATCATAGGTAGCTTTGACGTAGGTATTATTCTCGGGTTGCTGCGGCTCGGCCGGGGTTGCGGCGGGCGCTGCCGGGGTTGCGGCGGGCGCTGCCGGGGTCGTTGCATCGGCGGCGGGTGCCGTTGCATCGCTTGCCGGTGCTGCAGGGGCCGGGGTTGCGGCCGGAGCTGCAGGTGCAGCCGGAACTACAGGTGTGGTATCTTGTGCATAAGCGCCTTGCGCCATACCCAGCGCCAGCGCCAGAACGAGCGGCTTCGTCAGTTGAGACATGGTTACTCTTCTCCTGAACATCATTGCGACAGGGTTTACCATGCTCTTTCAGGCATGTCAGGGCCAATCTGGCGCTTTCAGATCACGGATAAGCGCGCAGCAGCCGATCGCGTGAAAACGGGGCGGATCGCAGTCGCGCGGGGCGCGAAATATCGAAAGGGGCCACATTGGACCCCTTCCTTTGTTCCCCCTGTCGGACTGGCCGACTTCATTATTGAACCTGACGCTATTGCGGAAATTTTCACAGGTCAACAGGCAATTGTGATCAAGGTTGAGCGAGGGATGCGCCCCGAACGCTATCTGCGAAGCCTTTGGCGCATATGAAAAAAGACCGCGCCAAAAGGGCGCGGCCAAGTCTAACAGGGAGGAAGTCCACGATCCCAAAAAGAAGCTTGGGGAGGGGACAGGAACAGACTGGCGCAGAAGGGTTAATTTAGTATTGTCAAGGCGACGGAATTTGGCGGAGGCGGTGGATATGACGGGTGTTTTGACCGAAGACGGGGTGTTCGTGGGCGGTGGCGGCGAAGGCTATGGCGAGGCGCAACAGCTGACCCTGAAATATGGCAACCGTCACGGGTTGATCGCGGGGGCGACCGGCACGGGCAAAACGGTCACGCTGCAAGTCCTCGCAGAAGGCTTTTCCAGCGCGGGCGTGCCGGTCTTCATGGCCGACGTGAAGGGCGATCTGTCGGGGATCGCGGCGGCGGGCTCGGAAACGGGCAAGCTGCACAAACCTTTCATGGAGCGCGCCGCGACCATCGGATTTGACTTGAACTATCGCAGCTATCCCACTGTTTTCTGGGATATGTTTGGCAAAAAAGGCCATCCGGTACGCACCACGGTTTCCGAAATGGGGCCGCTGTTGCTGAGCCGTCTTTTGGGGCTGAACGATACGCAGGAAGGTGCGCTAAACATCGCCTTTCATCTGGCGGATAAAGAGGGTCTGGCGCTGCTGGATCTGGATGATCTGCGCGCGATGCTGCGCTATGTCGGCGAGCAGGCCAAAGAGATTGCGCTGGAATATGGCAATGTCGACGTGCGTTCGGTCGGGGCGATTCAGCGCCAGCTTTTGGTGCTGGAAAACCAAGGCGGCGATCAGTTCTTTGGCGAGCCAGCGCTGGAACTGAGCGATCTGATCCGCACTGATTCCAATGGCATGGGCCAGATCAACCTGCTGGCCGCCGATCAATTGATGGCCAGCCCGCAGCTTTATGCGACGTTCCTGCTGTGGCTGCTTTCGGAATTGTTCGAGGAACTGCCCGAGGTCGGCAATCCCGACAAGCCCAAGCTGGTCTTCTTCTTTGACGAGGCGCATCTGCTGTTTGACGACGCGCCCAAAGCGATGGTGGATAAGGTGGAACAGGTCGCGCGCCTGATCCGCTCCAAGGGGGTTGGGGTGTATTTCATCACGCAGAACCCGACCGATGTGCCCGATGGTATTTTGTCGCAACTGGGCAACCGGGTGCAGCACGCTTTGCGCGCCTTCACCGCGCGCGATCAACGCGATCTGCGCCGCGCGGCGGAAAACTATCGCACCAACCCACGTTTCGACACAGAAATCGCGATCAAAGAGGTTGGTACCGGCGAGGCCGTGACCTCATTTTTGCAAAACAAAGGCGTGCCGGGCATGGTCGAGCGCACTTTGGTGCGCCCGCCGCAATCGCGTCTTGGCCCGCTCACCGATGCCGAACGGGCCGATGTGATGGCCAATTCCGGGTTCGGGGCGAAATACGACACGCCGGTGGATCGCGACTCGGCGCAGGAAATTCTGGCGCGCCGGGCGGATGCTGCGGCGAAAGAGGCCGCTGACGCAGAGGCCAAAGAGGCGGCAGCGAAAGCGGGGGCGGAGGGCAAGCTTGAAGACAGCTTTGCCGAGTTCAACAACGCGCGCCGCTATGAGCCTGCGAGCCAAGCCAAGCCGCGCAAAAAGATGACGCGATCAAGCCGGTCCGATTCGGTCGTCGCGACCTTTGGCAAGTCGCTGGCGCGCCAACTGGGCACCAAAACCGGGCAGGCGCTGGTGCGCGGTGTGCTGGGATCGCTGTTTAAATCGCGCTAGCGTTCAGGCGGTATCGGCGTCGCGCGTCAGCAAGCGCGCCTCGCCCATCACCGCGATCAACAGATCAATGTGGTGGGTCAGGCTGTAGCTGGCCTCACCCGCGCGGCGCAGCGCGTCTTGCTCTGTCTCAATCTCGATCAGCTGCGAAAGGGCCGCCGCGGGGCGGGGCAGGACGGGCATGCGCAACAGCCGCTTGAGATCGCGTTTGCGGCTGTACTCCTGCGCGCCAAAGCGGGCCGCGCGCACCAGCAATTGCGGGCGGCGCAACGCTGCGAGGCTCTGATGCAGATCGGGGATGAGCGGGGTGAGAATGGGCGCGGTCATGGCGATCTCCTTTGACTGATGCGATCCACCTATACTCAACCTATGCGGGTGTTGCGTGTGGGCCAGTTGCACCGTGCGCCGTGCAAAGCTTTGTTTAGGAAGTTTAAGGAATTCTTGCTCTCGCCCGATTTATTAACGAACGGGTAACCAAAGCAACCCACGGTTGTATGTAACAGACCCGCCGGGTAACACCGGTTCCATCTGGGGGAGCACATGAATTCGATCGCACCAGTCTTGGCGGATTTACCCGCCTGGCTGCCTGACCATGCCCGGCTTTACCTGCGCCATGTTGAGCAGGGCGTGCCGATCCGGGCGCTTGCAAGGGCCGAAGGGTGCGCCGCCTCGACCATTCTGCGCCGCGTGCGCCGGATCGAGGCACGGCGGGATGATCCGCTGGTCGATGAAGCATTGGCAACGCTGGGCCGCACAGCCGGTATCGGCGCCGCCAATGAGCCTGCCGCCCCACATACAACCGTCCTTGATAAGGACGAAACGCCCATGACTGCCCCTTTTCGCCCCAGTGAAATCCCTGCTGACGAAGCTGCCTTGATGCGTGAGGCAAAGCGCATCTTGCGCCGCCTGTGCGAACCCGCTGCGCTATTGATCGTTGCCGCTGACATGGACAAATCGGTTGTTTTGCGCGGCACGGTGCGCACCGCCGTGTTGGAACGCGCCGTCGCGCAGGCCTTTGCGCTGAAGGACTGGATCGAGGTGGCCCATGCGGGCCGTGTCACCAGCTATCGGGTGACGCAGGCGGGGCGTGCGGCGCTCAAGCGGTTATTGGAACAAGATCAACCTGTTGGCGGTGAAAGCGAAGACGGCGCGCAGCCCTTTGGGGCGCAGCATCGCAGCTTTGAGGCGCGTGAGGGTGTTGCGCCCGATGGGGCGCGCCGCCGGATGCGGATCAATTTGGCCGAAAGCCCTTTGGGGGTGTTGGCACGCCGCCGTGACAAGGATGGCGAGCCCTTTCTCAGTGCCGAATTGGTCGCCGCCGGAGAGCAGCTTCGTGAGGATTTCGAACTGGCGCAGATGGGGCCGCGCGTTGGCCAGAACTGGGAGCGTTTCCTGACCGGAGGCGGTGGGCGCGGGCAATATCGCCCTGATCTGACACAGGGCGGTGGTGGCTCGGAGCGCGCACGCGAACGCGTCGGGTTGGCGCTGCGCGATCTGGGGCCGGGGCTGGGCGATATGGCGCTGCGCTGTTGCTGCTTTCTCGAAGGTTTGGAGGCGGCCGAAAAGCGCCTTGGATGGTCCGCGCGGTCGGGCAAGATTGTGCTGCGCATCGCGCTACAGCGGCTCAAACAGCATTATGACGAGACCTATGGCGGGGCGAGCCCGATGATCGGGTGACGCCGGGTGCGCGGGGCAAGCGCGAGGGGCGCTGCCCCGCTGGCTGCGCCAGCCCCCGGAGTATTTCTGGCTAGATGAAACGAGGGAGACGGCGCGCGCGGCGCAAATTGCGTGATCTGCGCCGCGTGCAGTGCGGCCTTGCACCAAGCTGCATTTGCATCGCGCCCGCAATCGGCCTATGTCAAAGCGAACCTGCAATCGCAAAGGGACGTCCTATGCGCGATCTCAAGATGCCCGGCGAACGCCATCCCGAAAAGGCGCATCGCACCAGCAATGCTCAGCCGAAGAAACCTGACTGGATCCGCGTCAAGGCGCCGGTCTCTGAGGGCTATAAGAAAACCCGCGAGATTTTGAAGACCAACAAGCTGGTTACGGTCTGCGAAGAGGCGGGCTGTCCCAATGTCGGTGAATGTTGGAGCCAGGGTCACGCCACGATGATGATCATGGGCGAGATCTGTACGCGCGGCTGTTCGTTCTGCAACGTCGCCACAGGGCGCCCTGATGCGCTTGATACATTCGAGCCGGGGCGAGTGGCCCATGCGGTTCAGACGCTGGGTCTGAAGCATGTGGTGATCACCAGTGTGGATCGCGACGATCTGGACGATGGCGGGGCAGAGCATTTCGCCCAGACGATTCGCGCCGTGCGCCATCGTGCGCCCGACACCACGATCGAAATCTTGACCCCCGATTTCCTGAAATGTGCGCCCGAAGCGTTGGAAAAGGTGGTCGAGGCGCGCCCGGATGTGTTCAACCACAATCTGGAAACCGTGCCGGGCCTCTATCCCGGTGTGCGCCCCGGTGCGCGCTATTTCCACTCTTTGCGGCTGTTGCAGCGGGTTAAGGAACTGGACCCGGCGATGTTCACCAAATCGGGGATCATGGTGGGCTTGGGCGAAGAGGCCCATGAGGTGCGTCAGGTGATGGATGACATGCGCTCGGCCGATGTTGATTTCCTCACCATCGGGCAATACCTGCAGCCCACGCCGAAACACCATGCGGTTGAACGGTTTATCACCCCTGATGAGTTCAAGAGCTACGAGAAAGCGGCCTTTGGCAAAGGGTTCTTGATGGTTTCGGCGACGCCGCTGACGCGCTCTAGCTATCATGCGGGCGATGATTTCGCGCGGATGCGTGACAATCGGATGGCAAAGCTCGGGCGGGTATAAACGCTGTCAAGGGACCCAGCTTGCGCCGGCCCGCGTTAGGGGCTGCACTACTGTCTGAAAGGCCCCTCGATGCAGCGTTTTCATTGCCCCGCCTGTGCCAGCGAAATCTGGTTTCATAACACCGATTGCCTGCAATGCGGGGCGGGCCTGCTTTGGCGTCCCGAAGCAGGCGGCGGGGCGTTTGTGCAAACCGGGCCGGATCACGCAACCTGTGCCAATCGCGCGGTCATCCGGTGCAACTGGGAGGCCATGGCGGGGCAAAGGCTGTGCCGTTCGTGTCGTCATACCACAGTCGTGCCGGATCTGAGCGTGCCGGGCAATGACGTGAAATGGGCGCGGTTTGAAACCGATAAACGCGCGCTTTTGGCACTGCTTGGGGCGCTGGGATTGCCGCTTAGCGATGCCGAGGGCGCGCCCAGCCCGCGCTTTGAGTTTCGCGCCGATCCGATGGATCCAAGGGCGCCTCGGGTGCTGACGGGGCATGCCGATGGGGTGATTACGCTCAATATTGCCGAGGCCGATGACGCCGAGCGCGAGCGTATTCGCAGCGAGATGGGCGAACCCTACCGATCTTTGCCGGGCCATCTGCGCCACGAGGTTGCGCATCATTTCTGGCAGGTTTTGGTGCAAAACGATCCCCAGCGATTACAGGACATCCGCGCTGTCTTTGGCGATGATCGCGCCGATTACCGCGAGGCATTGGCTGCGTATTACCGCAATGGCCCGCGCCGCGACTGGGCGCAGTTCTATGTCTCGGCCTATGCCGCGTCGCACCCGTGGGAGGATTTCGCCGAAAGCTGGGCGCATGTGCTGCATTTGCTTGATGGGATCGAGACTGCGACCGCCTATGGCTTGCTCGGCCCCACGGGGCTGCCGAGCAACGCGGGCGCTTTGCTGGGGGTGCCAATGAAGCGCCTTGCCGGGCCTTGGATCGACCTGTCGATTGCGCTGAATGCAGTCAATGCCGCGATGGGCCATTCGAGCTTTTATCCCTTCGTGCTGCGCCCCCCGGTGATTGCCAAGCTCGAAGCGATCCGCGCGCTGATTTCACAGGCCGGGCAGGGCACTGGGGGGCTTTGAGCCCGTTTCAAGATCACGACAGATCACAGGCGTGCGAGAGGGCTGCGACAAACTGGCCGTTTGCGTGGACGGGGGCTGAGCGCGGGCTATCCCCATCTTAGCGGCGCCGTTCGGGTGACCGTTATCGCCCTTATCGCGATATCTGCCCTCTTCTTCGGACGCTAAAAATGGAAAGCACATTCGCCGATCTTATGGCGCGCCTTGATTTCGCTCTGATTACCAGTCTCCACATCATTTACCCGCCTTTGACGATTGGCTTGTCGCTGCTGATTTTCTTTGCAGAATGGCGCTGGCTGCGCACCGATCAAGAGAAATGGTATCGTCTGACGCGGTTCTTCGAAAAACTTTTCATCATCAATTTTGGCGCAGGCGTGGCGACTGGGGTCACGATGGAATTGGCCTTTGGCATTTTGTTTGGACCTTTCTCGACCGCAGCCGGGCCGGTCTTCGGCCATCTTCTTGGGTTCGAGACGATCACGGCGTTCATGTATGAGGCTGGTTTTGTCGGGCTGATGATTTTTGGCTGGCACAAGATCGGGCGCGGGATGCACCTGTTTGCGACGTTCAACGTGGCGGTGGCCTCGTTCCTGTCGGCGTTCTGGATCATCGCGGCCAATAGCTGGATGCAAAGCCCGGCGGGCGTGAAAATGGTCGGCGGCCAGTTTTTGGTGAGCGATTGGGTGCAGATCATCTTTAACCCTGACTCGATGACGGCAATTCCCCATATGATCATTGCCTGTCTCGAATTGAGCCTGTTTTTCGTGGCTGCCGTTTCGGCGTGGCAGTTGCTCAAGCAGCGCCATGTGTCGGTCTTTGCCCCGGCATTGCGCGCGGTTTTGCCGGTGCTGCTGATTGCAGCGGCAGGGCAAATCTGGATCGGGGACAGCCTTGGGCGCACTGTGGCCGAGGAACAACCCGCCGCGCTGGCCGCGATGGAGGGCCATTTCAAAACCCATAACGCTGATGGCACGCCCAATACGTCCTGGAACGTGGTGATGTGGCCCAATGCCGACAATTCGGGCACCAAATGGGCGCTGCCGATTCCGCATGTTCTCAGCCTGCTCGAAGATCATAAATGGGTCAGTCGTGTGCCCGGTCTCGATCAGTTCAAAGCCGAAAATCGCCCCCCCATCCTTGTGCCATTCTATTCATTCCGCGTGATGGTTGCGATTGGTGTCGCGCTGTTTGGCGTGGCCCTTTGGGGGGTGTGGCTGTGGGTGCGCGGGCGGCTGGCCAATCGCAAAATCACCGATTTTGAGAACCGCTGGTTCCTGCGCGTCGTGGTTGTCTCGGCCTTCTTGCCCTATCTCGCGATCTGGACGGGGTGGTGGACGCGCGAAGTCGCGCGCCAGCCCTGGATCGTCTACGGCATGATGACGGTGAGCGAGGGTCGCTCGCAAATCAGCTCTGCCGGAGAGATCGCGTGGTTCGTTTGTTTCTCGATCTTTGGCTTTGGGGTGCTGATCTCGACGGCGTATTTTCTGTTCAAGGTGATCGCAAAAGGCCCCGATATGAGCGCCAAAATCCCGCGTGAAAACGAAGAGGACCACCAACCGCTGGGCACTCTGCCCCCCATTGAAACCGCGGCGCAAGGCCAGTGAGGAGCGATAAAATGAAGATTTTCCAGATGTTAAAGACGCTTCTTGTCGCGCTCTCGGTGCTGATCAGCCTTGCGGGCCTGCCTGCCTTGGCGCAGGAAAACGCCCCCGTCGGACATGAGGGCGCGCCCAGCGTCAAAGGCACGCAAGCCAATGAGCTGCCCGGTTCGGGTGGCTTCTGGAGTGCGCAATCGCAAACCGGCTCGGTGCCGCTGTCGTTTCGCCAGCTGCGCGACAAGGTGCAGGCCGATGACCCCGCCCTCAGCGCCGGACAAAAGCATGAATTGCTGCGCAACGCCTTGTACGAGCATAATATTCTCGCGCTCGCTTGGGCTGTGGCGCTGGCGCTGAGTGTCACGATTTATCTGATCCTCGACGGGGCAGACCTTGGGGCGGGGATCATCTCGTTGTTTTATGGCGATGATCAGACGCGCGGGGCGATCATGGCCTCGATGGCGGGGACGTGGGATGCCAATGAGACTTGGCTCGTGGTGGCCGGGGGGATCTTGTTTGGCGGGTTTCCCTTCATCTATGGCTCGGTGTTTCACTATCTTATGTTGCCGCTGATGGTGCTGCTTTTGGGGATCATGCTGCGCGCGGTCTCGTTGGAATTTCACCATCACGCAGCGCGCTCGCAGCGGTTTTGGGGCTTGGGCTTTGCTGTGGGCTCGCTGGTTGTGGCCTTTCTGATCGGGGCGGCGGGTGGCGCAGTGCTGGACGGGGTGCAACTGACGCCGCGCACGGTGACCTATGCGGGGGGCGGCACGGTGCTGACCTTCACAGGCGGTCTGTTTGACTTTATCAGCCCGTTTTCCATCTGGACCGGGATTGTCGGGGTGATCACCTCGGTCTTTGCCGGGGCGCTGTATCTGCGCGCGCGCTTTGTCCATGACAGCCCGGTGCGCGCCGATATGAAAGACTGGGTGAATGGCAGCTTTATCGTGCTGGTGATTGCCTCGGTGATCACGCTGGGCTGGATCTGGCTGCGCTTTCCTTGGGCGTCGCAGAAATGGACGGGCCCGTGGATCTGGGGCTGGGGGGTGATTGCGGCCTGGGTCTTGTATGCGCTGTGGAACATTTGGGACGCGACGCGCCGCGAGCGCGATCTTGCCGCGATGGTATGGTATGCGGTGATGACGGCTTCGTCGCTGGGGGCGATGGCGCTGACGGTTTACCCTTGGCTCGTGCCGGGGACATGGACGGTTTATGACGCCGCCGATCCGTCGCTGTCTTTGGTCGGGTTTACGGTCGCGATGGGTGGGTTCATCCCGGTCATCCTGATCTATAATTGGTATCAGATCTGGGTGTTTCGCGACCGTCTATCGGCCTTGGGCACATACGATCATCACTGACGTTTACGCGGCCTCAAGGGGACTTGGGGCCGCGTTTTCTTGCCACGGGGCGCGAGGTTACGCGGTGCGCCAGACCGGGTTAGACCACGCACGCTTGCCCGCCGCGTCAATCACGCTGACCCGGAACCAAGGCGATTTGGACAGCCGCGACAGCGGGATCTCGACGCGGGTCAGCGACTGGCCATGCTGAGCCACCGCCGCCGTGCCTTGCCCCTGCACGATCACCGAGGCCACCGCCGAGCATTCGACCGTGACCGAGGTCTCATTCCACGTAATCTGGCGCAGCTCTGGCCCTTGGCTGGAATAATAATGGCCCGATTTCAGCGCCGCCAGCAGCGCCTCAGGGGTGTTTTCGCGCGCGCCCACCCGCACCCAGCCGCCGAAATGATCGGGCTCGGTGAAATGGGCGTCGTCGGTGGCGATCAGGTTAAGCCGCCGCCCTTCGCCCAGCAACAGATCGAGCGTATGAAACCCGTCCGCGCGATCGCAGCCCATTGCACAGCCGTGGTTATAGGTTTCAACCGCATGCGCTGTCTCAAGCGCGCGCGCATCCGCCAGCGTCAAGCCCGACCAATGCGGATGCGCTACCGCCACGAACGCCCCGGCAGCGACGGCGCGCGCGGCAATCTCGGGGCCAGTTTCCTGATCGGGATGCGCATCAAAGCTGAACACCTTTCCGGGCGCGAAATCGGGCGGCAGACCGACCGCAAGAATATGCCACAACTCGCCATTTTCCATCGCGCCCGAATGCAGTTCCGCGCCTAAGATCGTGGTGAAATCGGCATCTCGAAACGGCACGGTATCGGCAATCGGATAGCCAAAAAAGCCAATGAAATGATCGGTCAACGCGATAAAGTCATAGCCTTCGGCGCGGTAGCGTCGGCAAACCTCGGCGGGCTCGAGCGCGCCATCTGACAGGTTGGAATGGGTGTGCAGATTGCCGCGCCAAAAGGGCAGGCTTGTGTCGTAAAGCGGGGTCATCGGGGCCTCTGTCATCGCGCTGTGTTTGGGCGAGACTAGGGCAGGGCGCGCGCGTGCGAAAGGGGCGATTACGCGCTCTCGGTAATCTGATAATCGCGCGCGATGCCCGCGCTGACCTGGCCCCAATGCGAGGCTTTGGTGCGCGCCTGATGGGCCTCGAAATCGGCCCGACTGGCAAAGCGTTCGTGCAGCTCCCACACCAGCGGATCGCTTGATTGGGTGACTTCGAAATGCTCACAGCCCGGTTCAAGATGGGTGAGGCGGATATGCTCGGGCAGGTGCGTGCGCAGGATGTCAAGCTGCGCGCGATCGGTGCAGATCAGGCGGCCAGTGAGGGTCAGCGGCATGGCAAGTCTCCCGAGGGGTGAAAAGGCCCGGCGCGGAGCCGTCCGGGCGTCAAGGCTAGGCGATCGTGTGCGCCTCTGTCGAGCCTGATCAGAAGCGCATCACCGTGGTTTCATCGGCGATCAGCTTTTTCTGGCCCTCAGCGGCACCCGGAAAAGCGGCAAGCGGTGAGGGCGGCAAGTGAAAGGATCGTGGCGAGAAGGGGCTGTTTCATCGAAATCGCCTGCGTCGATCAACTGAATGTCTCGTGGTGGCGCGGGGCTCAACAGAGATCGCGGATGCGCGGCTGGGGCATGTTGACGTGCGAGGGATGCGAATAGGGGGTGTGATTTGCCTCGGCAGCCCTTGGACAGGGACCTCGGGCGTTTGCGGCTAAATTCCTTTCACGGGAAGGAATTTGCGGCCCCGTTGGGGCCGCCGCCGCTCACTCCCACTCAATCGTGCCGGGGGGTTTGGAGGTGATGTCATAGGTCACGCGATTGATGCCCTTGACCTCGTTGATGATCCGAGTCGCCGTTTCGCCCAAGAATTCATGGCTGAACGGGTAGTAATCGGCGGTCATGCCATCGACCGAGGTCACTGCACGCAGCGCACAGGCAAAATCATAGGTCCGCCCGTCGCCCATCACGCCCACGGTGCGCACCGGCAGGATCGCCACGAAGGCCTGCCAGATCTCGTCATACAGACCGTGCTTGCGGATCTGGTCGATATAAACAGCATCGGCCTTGCGCAGAATGTCCAGCTTTTCGCGGGTGATTTCACCGGGGCAGCGGATCGCCAGACCGGGGCCGGGGAAGGGGTGACGCCCAATGAACGAGGCGGGCAGGCCCAGTTCGTGACCCAGCGCGCGCACCTCGTCCTTGAACAGCTCGCGCAGCGGCTCGACCAGTTTCAGACCCATCTTCTCGGGCAGGCCACCGACATTGTGGTGACTCTTGATTGTGACCGAGGGGCCGCCGGAAAACGACACCGATTCAATGACATCCGGGTAAAGCGTGCCCTGCGCCAGATACTCGGCATCCTTGATGTCATTGGCGTATTTCTGGAACACGTCGATGAACAGCCGTCCGATGGTCTTGCGCTTCAGCTCGGGGTCGGAAACGCCCTCAAGCTCGCCCAGGAACAGATCGCTTTCATCGGCGGCGATCAGCTTGATGTTGTAGTTGTCGCGAAACATCTTGACCACTTCCGTGGCCTCGTTCTGGCGCAGCAATCCGTGATCGACAAAGACGCAGGTCAGTTGATCGCCAATCGCCTCATGCAGCAGGATCGCGGTGACCGAGCTGTCCACGCCGCCCGACAGGCCGCAAATTACATGCGCATCGCCCACCTGTTCACGGATCGCATCAATCGCTTGCTGGCGATATCCTGCCATCGTCCAGTCGCCCGTAAATCCCGCATCGCGCACGAAATTCTCGTACAAGGTCGCGCCGTTGGGGGTGTGATGCACCTCGGGGTGGAACTGCGCGGCATAAAAGCGGCGGCTCAGATCGGCGGTGATCGCGTAGGGCGCGCCCGGCGAAGTGCCATAAACCTCAAAGCCCGGCGCAAGGCGGCTGACATGATCACCATGGCTCATCCAGACTTGTTCGCGCCCAGAGCCATCCATGAACCAGCCCTTGAGCAGGTCGATACGGGTTTGCGTGGGCGTGACGTAAGCGCGGCCAAATTCGGCCGTGTGGCTTTGACCGGCCTCAACCAAGCCACCCAGATCTTGCATCATGACCTGCTGGCCATAGCAGATGCCAAGGATCGGCACGCCCATTTCATACGCGCTTTTCGGCGGGCGCGGAGAGCCCTCACGCGTTACGCTATCGGGACCGCCCGAGAAGATGATCGCCATCGGGGCGAAGTCTTTCAGGAAGGCGTCGGTGACGTTCTGATAGGGATGGATTTCGCAATAGACGTTGAGTTCACGCAGGCGTCGCGCGATCAGCTGCGTAACCTGAGACCCAAAGTCAATGATGAGAAGGCGCTGGTGCTGTGTCATAATCTTGCCATTAGGGCGCGACGGTGCGGAAGGCAAGAGGGGCGTACTCGCTATGCGCTATCATCGTGCCTAAAAGGGGCGATAAAGCGCCACTTAGAGGAACGCTTTGCGCAGCATGTTCAGCGCGACGAGCATCAGGAAGACGGCAAAAACGCGTTTGAGCTTTTTCGGGTCCAGCTTATGGGCAAGCGTCGCGCCCAGCGGCGCGGTGATCATGGTCATCGCGATCACGATCAGAAAGGCGGGGATGTTGATCGCGCCGATTGAATAGGGCGGCGCATCGGCCACGGGTGTGAGCAAAAAGCCAATCGCAGAGGGCAGGGCGATGGTCACGCCAAAGCCCGCCGAGGTCGCCACAGCGCGGTGAATTGGAATGCCATGCAGGGTTTGCATGGGCGTGCCGATAGACCCGCCGCCAATCCCCAGCAACACCGATAAAAACCCCATCAGCGGCCCGAACCACGCCCGAAACAGCCCTCCCGGCAGCCCGTCAGCGATCTGCCAGCTCGATTTGCCAAACATCATGTAGCTTGCGATGATAAAGACCATGATCGCAAAGATGATCTGCATCGTGCTCGTGCTGAGTTGATGCACGACCAACACCCCGATCACCGCACCAATCGCAATCGGCACCACCCATTGGCGCAAGATTTGCCAATCGACCGCGCCGCGTTTGTTATGCGCCATCACCGAACGGATCGAGGTCACGATGATCGTCGCTAATGAGGTCGCCACGCAGACCTGCATCAGATCATCCGAGCCATAGCCCAGCCCGCTGAACAGGTAGAAAAACGCGGGCACGAGAACGATGCCCCCGCCCACGCCCAGCAGCCCCGCCAGAACGCCCGCGAATGCCCCCACCGCCATCAAGATTGCGACAAGCGGCAACAGCGTGGACAGATCGGGCATGGGGCAAACTCCTAAGGGTTACGCCTCGTTAGCCTGCTCACGCGGGGCTGACAATGCGCTCTCGAAAAGTTCAAGCCCCGCGCCCTCGCGCGTGGCCCCTTCCGAGAGGATCTGGCGAAAGCGACGCGCGCCGGGGCGGGCGTGAAACAGGCCAAGCATGTGGCGCGTGATCTGATGCAGCCGCCCACCCGAGGCAATGTGGCGCGCGATATAGGGTTTCATCGCCTCGGCCACCTCAAACGGGTCAACCGGGCGACCATCGCCCCAAATCTCGGCATCCGCCGCGCCCAGAACCTCCATCGGCTGGTGATACGCCGCGCGCCCCACCATCACCCCGTCCAGCCCCTGCGCAAGCTCGGCCTGCGCCTCCGCGAGCGTGGCAATCCCGCCATTGATCGAGATGTGCAACTGGGGGAATTCTGCCTTCATGGCATGCACCAGCGGATAATCGAGCGGTGGTATTTCGCGATTGTCCTTGGGCGAGAGCCCCTGCAACCACGCTTTGCGGGCGTGGATCGTGACGCGCGAGACTCCGGCGGCGGCGATCTTGGACAGGAAATCGGGCAGCACAGCCTCAGGGACCTGATCATCCACGCCGATGCGGCATTTCACCGTTACTTCAACAGGTTGTGCGGCGATCATTGCGGCCACGCACTCGGCCACAAGATCGGGCGATTTCATCAATACCGCGCCAAACGCCCCCGATTGCACGCGATCCGAGGGGCAGCCGCAATTGAGGTTGATCTCGCCATAGCCCCAATCCGCCCCAATCCGCGCCGCCTGCGCCAGTTGCGCGGGGTCCGAGCCGCCCAGTTGCAGCGCCACAGGATGTTCGCGCACATCGAATCCCAGCAGCTTGTCACGATCGCCATGAATGACGGCAGGCGCCGTGACCATCTCGGTATAAAGCAGTGCATGGCGTGAGATCTGGCGGTGAAACATCCGGCAATGACGATCCGTCCAGTCCATCATCGGGGCAACGGACAGGCGCGCGGCGCGTCGGATGTCTGATCCGGCTTGCTTTGGGATGTTGGCGTTTTCGGGCATGGCTCCCGGGGTCCTTAAGTTTCGCCTCGTTTGCCCGTTTTCAGCGGGGGGATGCAATACCTTGTTGCCTTTGAGACGACATCTAGCGCGTCTCAGGTGCATTTCATCACCGAACGCGGCCCCCCATCACCCCGTCGCGACTGTTGAAATCTCGTCTGCGCGCGATAGGTGAGGCGCAAGCGAGAAACTGCGTCCTGCCAAGCCGCTTGCTTGGGGTGGGGCGTGAAACTCTGGGGATGTTATGGAACTCAATTCGGATTTTTCAAAACGGGTATTGGTGCAATCCGAGGCGTTGGCGTGGGTCGGCTCACCCTCGGCGGGGGTCGCGCGGCGCATGCTGGATCGGATTGGCGACGAGGTGGCGCGCGCAACCAGTGTCGTGCGGTTTGAGCCGGGGCATAAATTCACTCCCCACACCCATGGCGGGGGCGAGGAGTTTCTTGTGCTCGAGGGGGTGTTTCAAGACGAACATGGCGATTATCCAGCGGGCACCTATGTGCGCAATCCGCCCGGCACGCGCCACACGCCGGGCGCGCAAGAGGGCTGCACGATTTTCGTCAAGCTCTGGCAGTTCGACGCCGCAGATCGCGATCAGTTTCGCAAGCATATCTCTGAGGGGCGCAGCCCGGCCGGGCCGGGAGTTGAGCGGGCCGAATTGCACCGCGATGACCGCGAGGTCGTGAGCCATTTCACCCTCGCGCCGGGGGCTACGTTGCGCGTTGATGAGCCGGGCGGAATTGAGTTGTTCGTGCTGCGCGGCGAGATCGGCGAGCAGGGCGATACGCTGGGGCAGGGCGCGTGGCTGCGCCTGCCCGATGGCGCGCCGCTTATTGCCATTGCGGGCGATGCGGGCTGCGATCTTTGGATGAAGACCGGGCATCTGCGTTTTGTGGCTGCTCCTGATGCGTAAGCATGCAGGGACGCCGCAAAGCCCCCTGTCGGTCAACCGATGATGCAGACGCAGGTTGCGATTGTCGGGGGCGGGCTGACGGGCCTTGCGCTGGCGCATCAGTTGCAGGGCGCGGGTGTCGCGTTTGAGCTGTTTGAGGCGCGCGCGCGTTTTGGCGGACGCATCAAGGCGTTTGAGAGCGCGCAGGGGCGGGTGGATATTGGCCCCTCGTGGTTCTGGCCCGGTCAACCCCGGATCGCGGGGCTGATCGACGCTCTTGGATTGGCGAAATTCGCCCAATATGACCAAGGCGCGCTGTGTTTTGAGGATGCCAGCGGCCCAGTTCAACGCGGGATGGGTTATGCCTCGATGTCGGGCTCATGGCGGCTTCAGGGCAGTCTGGTGGCGTTGATTGACGCGCTCGTGGCGTGTGTGCCGCAAGATCGGGTGCATACGGGCGCAGAGGTTACGCGGATTGCGCGTTCGGGTGTGGGGGTGAAGATCACGCTGGCGGACGGGCAATCGTGCAGCGCCGATCAGGTCGTGCTGGCGGTGCCGCCGCGTATTGCGCAGGCGCTGCCTTTCGCGCCCGCGCTGACGCCTGCGCAACTGAGCGCGCTTGACGCGATCCCGACCTGGATGGCGGGGCATGCGAAATTCGTCGCAGTTTACGACAACGCGTTTTGGCGTGCCGACGGGCTTTCGGGCGATGCGATGAGCCGGCGCGGACCGCTGATGGAAATCCACGATGCGTCAGGGGATTCAGGGCAACCCGCTGCACTGTTTGGCTTTCTCGGGCTGGATGCGCGCGCGCGGCAGGCGCAGGATACCACGCTGGCGCAAGCCGCGCTGCATCAATTCGCTCGGTTCTTCGGCCCGCGCGCGCTGAGCCCGCAGGCGTATTGTCTTCAGGATTGGGCGCGCGAGCCACTGACGGCGCGCCCGCGTGATCTTGATCCGCTGCGCGCGCATCCCGACTATGGGTTGCCCGCCGTGTTGGCCGGGGTGTGGGACGGACGGCTGCAGTTTGCCTGTAGCGAAACCGCGCCTGAGATGGGCGGTTATATGGAGGGCGCCTTGGCCGCGGCAGAGCGTGTGGCCGCGCAGGTGCAGCGCGCCCATTCGCCGGGCCTGAAATAGCGGCAACCTTTGCGGCCAAAGGGTGCGGCGCAGGCTCCGGAACGAATGCCAAGGAGTGTCGCGACCCTGCGAAGGCGCTGTCTTGACCAGACGCGACAGTCTCACCGCCAAACCCAAAGCGCGAACTTGCTGCGATTGCGGAAGGGGCGGGTTCCAAGTTTCATTGCCTTTCGTTACAGTTTTGTCCTAATATGTGCCTTGGTGTAATGTCTGGGGGCGGCGATCATCATGCATCAAATCGAGGCCGATGCGCTGACGTCGCCGCGCGCGCCGTCGTTTATTGTGACGCTCTATGGCGATATCGTCGCGCCGCGAGGCGGTGTGCTTTGGATCGGGACGTTGATCGAATGCTGCGCGGCGCATGGTCTGAGCGAGGGGCTGGTGCGCACGGCCGTTTCCCGGCTTGTCAGCTCTGGGCGTCTTGAGGGCGAGCGCATCGGGCGAAAAAGCTATTACCGCCTTACTGACATGGCCGAGGAGGAATTCGAGGCGGCTGCGCGGGTTCTCTATGCGCCGCCGCCGCAGCCGACAGGGTGGCTTGTGACCCTGAGCGAGGCTGAGATTGTCTCGACGGATTGGCTGCCAATTGGGCCCAAGGCCTTCATCGCGCCGCGTCGCAATGATGTCCTGCGCCCTAATGCTGCTGTGTTATCTTGCGATACGGTTGCAGGGATAGGGGCGCTGCGGGACTTTGCGGCACAAGCCTGGCCTTTGGCCGAGGTGGGCGCGAAATATGACGCGTTTCTCTCGGTGTTTGAGCCGATCTTGGCGCATGTGTGCGAGGCTGGCGCGCCGCCGGGGCCAGAGGCGCTCGCGCTTCGGCTGCAACTCGTTCATGCCTATCGTCATGCGGCTCTTGTCGATCCGCGCCTGCCTGAGGCGGCTTTGCCCGAAGGTTGGCCGGGGGGGCGGGCGCGCGCGCTTTTCGTGCGCGGATATCTGGCTCTGACCCACGCGGCCGACCAGCATATCGGTTTGACGTTCCACGATTCGCGCGGGCGGTTGGCGACGGCGACGGCAGCTACAGAGCTTCGGGAAGATCGTCTGCGCCGAGAGTGTCTGGCTTAAGCTGCTGACTTTCCGAGACATATTTCGTCCCACATAAATGTATTACGGATTTTCGAAGGTTTCTCTTTTCATGTGATATAATTCTTTCTATATTAGTGACCGAACGGTCGGTTTATTCTGTTCGCGCTAAGGAATAGGGGAGGATTCTATGAGCGAGGCCTTTATTTGTGACGCCATTCGCACGCCAATCGGGCGCTATGGTGGCGCTTTGTCGAGCGTGCGTGCCGATGATCTGGCCGCGATTCCGCTGCGGGCCTTGCAAGAGCGAAACCCCGGCGTCGACTGGACGCAGGTTGATGACGTGATCATGGGCTGCGCCAATCAGGCCGGCGAAGACAACCGCAATGTCGCGCGCATGGCCACGTTGCTGGCAGGGCTGCCGGTCGAAGTTCCCGGAACGACGGTGAACCGGCTGTGCGGCTCGGGTATGGATGCGATTGGTCTTGCTGCGCGAACTGTGCGGGCGGGTGACGGGGATCTGATGCTGGCAGGCGGTGTCGAGAGCATGAGCCGCGCGCCCTTCGTCGTGGCCAAGGCTGAGACTGCGTTCTCACGCAATGGCGAAATGTATGACACGACGATCGGGTGGCGCTTTGCGAACCCGAAGATGGACGCCGCATATGGCACCCACACGATGCCGCAAACCGCAGATAACGTCGCCGCCGATTACAATATCAGCCGTGAGGATCAGGATCGTTTCGCCGCCGAAAGCCAGCGCCGCTGGGAGGTTGCGCAGGCAGCCGGGATCTTTGCAGAAGAAATCGTGCCGGTGACCATTCCCCAACGCAAGGGCGAGCCGAAAATCGTCAATACCGATGAGCATCCGCGCCCCGGCACAACGGCAGAGCTGTTGGCCAAGCTGCGTGGCGTGAACGGCGCGGATCTGACGGTGACGGCGGGCAATGCCTCGGGTGTCAATGATGGCGCGGCGGGCGCGATTGTCGCCTCTGAGGCAGCGGCAAAACGCCATGGGCTGACGCCAAGAGCGCGGGTCGTGGCGATGGCTGCGGCCGGTGTGCCGCCCCGGATCATGGGCGTCGGTCCGGTACCTGCGGCACGTCGGGTGCTGGCGCGTGCGGGGCTGAGCCTTGAGCAGATGGATGTGATCGAGCTGAACGAGGCGTTTGCGGCGCAATCTTTGGCGGTGCTGCGCGAATTGGGTCTGCCAGATGACGCCCCCTTTGTGAACGCGAATGGCGGGGCCATCGCGATGGGGCATCCTTTGGGAATGTCGGGCGCGCGGCTGGTGCTGCACGCAAGTAATCAACTTCACCGCACGGGTGGGCGCTATGCGCTGTGCACGATGTGCGTTGGGGTCGGGCAGGGGATCGCCATGATCCTCGAACGGGTCTGAAGGGAGATCGGAACATGTATGCTCAAATGGTCAAATCCACTGGTGACGCCGTCAAATCGCGCGAAGAAATGAGCGATGACGAACGCCATTTCCAAGACAAGGTCGATGCCAATATCAAGGTCGAACCGCGCGACTGGATGCCCGATGATTATCGCAAGACGCTGATCCGCCAGATCGGTCAGCACGCGCATTCCGAAATCGTGGGCCAGCTTCCCGAGGGCAACTGGATCACCCGCGCCCCGACACTGGAACGCAAGGCGATCTTGCTCGCGAAGGTTCAAGATGAGGCCGGGCATGGGCTGTATCTGTATTGCGCCGCCGAAACGCTGGGGGTCACGCGCGACGATCTGACCGAAAAGCTGCTGTCGGGACGGATGAAATATTCCTCGATCTTCAACTATCCGACCCTGACTTGGGCGGATATGGGCGCTGTGGGCTGGCTGGTCGATGGCGCGGCGATCATGAACCAAGTGCCGTTGCAGCGTACCTCTTACGGGCCCTATTCGCGCGCGATGGTGCGGATTTGCAAGGAAGAGAGTTTCCATCAGCGGCAGGGCTACGCGATCATGATGAAGATGGCGCAAGGCTCTGCGGCGCAGCGCAAGATGGCGCAAGATGCGCTTAACCGCATGTGGTATCCGTCTTTGATGATGTTCGGCCCCTCGGACAAGGACAGCGTGCATTCCGCGCAGTCGATGGCCTGGAAGATCAAGATCAACACCAATGACGAGCTGCGCCAGAAATTCGTCAATGAGACGGTGCCGCAGGCGGAATATCTTGGGCTTACCATTCCCGATGAGAACCTGAAATTCAACGAAGAGACGGGCAATTACGACTTTTCGCAGCCCGACTGGGACGAGTTTTTCGAGGTTCTCAAAGGCAACGGCCCCTGCAACACCGATCGTCTGAATGCGCGCCGCAAGGCGTGGGACGATGGCGCATGGGTGCGTGAAGGGCTTCTGGCGCATGCCGAGAAGCGGGCAGCAGCCAAAGTCGCAGCGGAATAATCGCGTTTCGGAGGAGGAAAACATGAAAAAGGAATGGCCGCTTTGGGAAGTGTTCATCCGTGGTCAGCACGGTTTGAACCACCGTCATGTCGGGTCGCTGCACGCACCCGATGCGGAAACTGCAATCCTCAACGCGCGCGATGTTTACACGCGGCGCAATGAGGGGCTGTCGATCTGGGTTGTCGAGGCCCGCCATATCTCGGCCTCGGCACCGGGCGATAAGGGCCCGCTGTTTGAGCCTTCGGAAAGCAAGGTTTATCGTCACCCGACCTTTTACGACATCCCCAAAGACGTGGGGCATATGTGATGGCACAGGTCGATCAAAAGGCCCTGCTGGAATTCGTACTGCGTCAGGGCGACAACACGTTGGTCCTTGGTCATCGGGTGTCTGAATGGTGCGGTCACGCGCCTGTTCTCGAAGAGGATATCGCGCTGGCCAATACGGCGCTTGATCTGATCGGACAGACGCAGATGTGGCTGGGTCTCGCCGCCGAGATCGAGGGCGAAGGTCGTACGGCAGACGACATGGCGTTTCTGCGCGATGCGTGGGATTTCCGCAATCTGCTGCTGGTAGAACTGCCCAATGGCGATTTCGGGCGCACGATTTTGCGCCAGTTCCTGTTTGACGCTTTCAGCGCGATCTATTTGCCGCTTTTGACCAAAAGCGCAGACCCGCGCGTTGCGGAAATCGCGGCCAAGGCCACCAAGGAAGTCGCCTATCATCTTGAAAGATCGGCGCAAACTGTTGTTGGTCTGGGCGATGGCTCTGAGGAAAGTCATGCGCGCATGCAAGAGGCGCTGGATTATCTGTGGCCCTATGTTGGCGAGATGTTTGCCAGCGATGGCGTCGATCAGGCCATGGCCGAGGCCGGTATTGGCCCTGATCCGGCGGGCTTGCGCGCGGAATATGACGCATTGATTGGCCGCGTTCTAAGCGAGGCGACACTGCGCATTCCCGAAGACAGTTTCGCCCATAAGGGCGGGCGCAACGGCTATATGCATACTGAACATTTGGGTCATCTATTGACGCAGATGCAGTGGTTGCAGCGCGCCTATCCCGGCTGCGAGTGGTAAGCGATGTCGCGCCCCAGTGTAGAGCAGATCTGGGAATGGCTTGATGGCGTTCCCGACCCCGAAATTCCCGTGATCTCGGTTGTCGATCTTGGGATCGTGCGAGATGTGGAATGGCAGGGCGATACGCTGGCCGTGAAAATCACGCCGACCTATTCGGGGTGCCCGGCAACCAGCGTGATCTCGTTTGATGTCGAGGCCGCCTTGCGCGCGCATGGGATCGACAAGATCGAGATCCAGCGCCAGCTTAGCCCGGCATGGACGACAGATTGGCTAACCGAGTCCGGGCGCGAAAAGCTGCGCGCATTCGGTATCGCTCCGCCCATCGATGGCACGGCTGCCGATGGCGTGTTGGCCGGGCGGATTTCAAAGCTGAGCGGTGAGGGCAATCTTGCCGTTGCCTGCCCACGCTGCGGATCGACCAATACGGAAAAAGTGAGTCAATTCGGCTCCACCCCCTGCAAGGCGTCCTACAGATGCAAGGATTGCCTCGAGCCGTTCGACTATTTCAAGTGCATCTGAGCCAAAGGAGGAGAGGCTCATGTCCCGTTTCTACCCGCTGGAAGTGACCGAAATCCGCAAGGAAACGCGCGATGCGGTCGTTGTCACGCTGAAGCCGCAAACGGATGCGGCAGCGCAATTTGATTTCACCCAGGGTCAATATCTGACCTTTCGCCATGATTTCGACGGTCAAGAACTGCGCCGGTCCTATTCGATCTGTGCTGGGCTTGATGAGGGCTGTCTGAAAGTCGGCATCAAGCGCGTGGACGGGGGGGCGTTCTCGACTTGGGCGAATGAAACCCTCAAGTCGGGCGACGTGATTGAGGCGATGCCTCCGATGGGCAAGTTCTACACGCAACTGGACCCGGCGCAGACCAAAACCTACCTTGGCTTTGCGGGCGGTTCGGGGATCACGCCTTTGCTTTCGATCGTGAAAACCGTGCTTGCGCGGGAGCCGCAATCGACCTTCACGCTGGTCTATGCCAACCGTCAGGTCAGCTCGATCATGTTCCGCGAAGAGCTGGAAGATCTGAAGAACACCTATCTGGGCCGCTTCTCGTTGATCCATATCCTCGAAAGCGAAAGTCAGGATATCGAGCTGTTCACCGGGCGCATCGACGCTGCAAAGATGGAGGCCCTGTTCCGGATGTGGATCGATGCCGAGACCGTCGATACCGCGTTCATCTGTGGCCCCGAGCCGATGATGCTGACGATTGCCGAAAGCCTGCGCAAGCACGGCCTCGATGACAGCCAGATCAAGTTTGAACTGTTCGCGTCCTCGCAGCCGGGTCGTGCGAAGGCGCCTGCCGTTTCGCAAGACAGCGCAAGCACGGCCAATAGCTGTGAAGTGTCGATCACGCTGGATGGCGCGACCCGCAGCTTTGCAATGGCCAAGGATGGCACGGCCATTCTGGATGCAGCGCTCGCGCAGAAAATGGATGCGCCCTATGCCTGCAAGGCCGGGGTCTGTTCGACCTGCCGCGCCAAGGTGCTTGAGGGCGAAGTCGAGATGGACGTCAACCACGCGCTTGAGGATTACGAAGTGCGCGCGGGCTATGTGCTGTCGTGCCAATGTATCCCGCTCTCGGACAAGGTGGTGCTTAGCTATGACGAATGATGCAGAAACGATGTCGGTCGCTGAATACCTCGCGCAGGGCGGCAAGGTCACGTCGCCTGAGAACGTCTCGCCACGCTATCGGGCCGAGTTGATGCGCATGATGTCGTCCTTTGTCGACAGTGAGTTGGCGGGATCGGCGGGTTTTGCCAATGCGATCAACTGGGCACCGGGTATCAAGGAACGGATCGCGGCCAGTCGGATTACCTTGGAAAAAGCGTCTAATGCGGAAAAAGTGCTGGATCTGATGGAAGATTTCGGCACCGACAAGGCGCTTTACAATCAAAGCCACGATTGGGCGGCCCGCGGGGCGCGCGACGATCGAAGCGCCCCGACCCGCCGGGGTGGCGACATGCGGTTGTCGGTGTTTCATTATCCGCTGTCGGGCTGGGTCGATGCCTGTGTGATGAACGCGTTGATGGGCCTTGCGACCTGTGTGCAGCTCGAAGAGATGGTGGGTGTTTCCTACACGCCGTTTGCCGAAGTGATGCGCGAAATCACCCCGATTGAGACGCGCCATATGGAGCTTGGGTTCGAGGGGCTCGAACGGATCGCCGCCACCGCCGAGGGACAAGCCGACATCGCGGCCTCGCTTGCCTATTGGCAGGATCGCGTGGCCGAGACCTTTGGCGTTGCCGCCTCGGAGAGGTTTGATCGCCTCTCCGCGATGGGGCTGCGCCACGCACCGAATGAAGTGCTTTTGGGGCGCTGGAAGGCACGCAGTGCCGAGGCGCTGGCGGCACTTGGACTCGCATGACATGGAAGGACAAGGCATGAAGGATACGGCTGTGAAACCACGCCGTCTGCAAAGCTATCTTGAAGGAGCTTGGCGTGCAGGCACTGGCGAGGGGCGCCCGGTTTACAATGCCGCGACCGGTCAGATCCACGCGCTGATCGGGACCGAGGGGCTTGATTTCAAGGCAGCACTGGAATGGGGGCGTCGCGTTGGCGGGCCTGCTCTGCGCAAGCAGACGATCCATGAGCGTGCCTTGATGCTCAAGGCCATTGGTTTGAAACTGATGGAGATGAAAGAGGAGTTTTACCTCGAGAATTTCGCCACCGGTGCGACCCGCAAGGATGGCTGGATCGACATTGATGGCGGCATCGGCACGATGCTGACCTTTTCGTCCAAGGCGCGCCTTGAACTGCCCAATGCGAAACTGATCACCGAAGGCCCCGTCGAGAGATTGTCGCGCGACGGGTCGTTTGTTGCCCAGCACGTGCTCAGCCCGATGGAAGGCGTCGCGGTTCATATCAACGCGTTCAATTTCCCGATCTGGGGGATGCTGGAAAAGATCGCGCCGTCGCTGATTGCGGGGATGCCTTGCATCGTCAAACCGGCGTCACAGACCGCCTATCTCACCGAGCTGGTGGTGCGCCGGATGCTGGAAACGGGGCTACTGCCAGAGGGCGCGTTGCAGTTGGTGACGGGCTCGGCCGGGGATCTGCTGGATCATGTGAGCGAGCAGGACGTGGTGACATTCACCGGCTCTGCGGGCACGGGGCGGATGCTTAAGGCGACGCCGGCCATCGTGCAGAATTCCGTGCGCTTCACGATGGAGGCGGACAGCCTGAACGCCTCCGTTCTTGGGGACGATGCCGAGCCGGGCACGCCGGAATTCGATCTGTTCGTCAAGGAAGTCGCGCGTGAAATGACGGTCAAGGCGGGGCAGAAATGCACTGCAATCCGGCGTGCGATCGTTCCAAGCCGTTTCGAAGACGCCGTGATCGAGCAGCTTTCCGCGCGTTTGGCCAAGACGGCGATTGGTCTGCCCGACGGCGAAGGCGTGCAGATGGGGGCGCTGGTATCGCGCAAAGATCGCGACGGCGTGCGCGAGAAGATCCGCGAAATTGCCGCCGATTGTGAGATCGTTTCGGGCGATCCCGAAAACGTCACGCTTGTGAGCGGTGATGCGGGGCAGGGTGCGTTCATGGCACCGGTTCTGATGCGGGCGCGCGACCCGATGTCGGCGGATGCGGCGCATGGGATTGAGGCGTTCGGTCCGGTCGCTACGGTGATGGGCTATCAAGACGCGGATGAGGCGGTGGCGCTGGCGCGCAAGGGGCGCGGCTCGCTTGTGTCTTCGCTGTTTACCAATGATCGCGATATTGCGCGCGATGTCGTCACGGGGCTTGCCCCCTATCACGGTCGCGTCCTGATCGGGAATCGCGGCTCGGCCAAGACCTCGACGGGACATGGCTCGCCGCTGGCACCTTTGGTGCATGGCGGTCCGGGGCGCGCGGGTGGTGGCGAGGAAATGGGCGGCATTCGTGGCGTCAAACATTTCATGCAGCGCACCGCTATTCAGGGCACGCCCGAGATGCTGTCGGCGGTAACCGGGCAATGGGTCGACGGAGCGCCTGCGCAATCCGATGGCCATCCGTTCCGTAAATCGCTTGCAGAACTGCGCATCGGCGATCAGGTCGTCACCAAGTCGCGCGAAGTCACGCAAGAGGATGTCGAGCATTTCGCCCATTTCACGGGGGACACGTTCTACGCCCATATGAATAGCGACGCGGCCAAGGCCAATCCCTTCTTCGAGGATCGCGTGGCGCATGGCTATCTGATCGCGTCCTTCGCGGCGGGCCTGTTTGTCGACCCCGAGCCGGGCCCGGTTTTGGCCAATTACGGCGTGGATAACTTGCGCTTCCTTACCCCGGTCTATTTCGGGGACAGCCTGCAGGTGCGTCTGACCTGCAAAGAGATCAACCCGCGCGCCAATGGCGATTACGGCGAGGTGCGCTGGGATTGTCGGGTGAGCAACCAGAAAGACGAGGTCGTTGCCCAGTATGATGTGTTGACACTGGTGGCCAAGACATGGCCGCAAGCGGCCTGATCTACGCGGATATGACATGAAAAAAGGGCCCGGGGAAATCTTCGGGCCCTGATGCTAACTTGTGTTGATTAGTGCCAAAAACACGGCTCTAGCGAACGGCTTTCACACCTTCCAGAATCAGCGTGGTGGCAACATCGGCGTAATCCTCGCGCGAGATCGGCCCGCCTTCCTTGAACCACATATAGACCCAGTTCATCATGCCAAACAGCGACATCGTCACGGGCATCACCAGCGGGCGCTCTGGGCGGTCAAGTTCGGGATGAATCGCGCGCAGCACGTTTGAAAAATAGCCCACGATCTTGCGCTCAAGCTTGGTCAGTTCTGCCTTCTGCGCATCCGAGAGCGCCGGTCCCGCATTCAGCTGAACCTTGTGTTGATCGTCAGCGCCACGATAGGCATCCAGAACCACCATCACCAAAGCCTTGAGCTGCTCATGGGGGGGCAGCGTGGCGTCATTTGCCTCGGCCAATGCGTAATCGAGGTCTTCAAGATGGGCCTGAATGATCGCAAAAATAAGCGCGTCTTTCGAGGGGTAGTAATGATAAAGCAGTGACTTCGACACGCCCGCCTCAAGCGCGATCTGCGACATCGAGGCTTTCTCCATCCCCTGAGAGGCAAAAACTCGGGCGGCATCGAGCAATAGGTTATGTTGCTTTTCTTCAAAATCGCTGGCGCGTGTTCTGGCCATGGGGGTCAGCCTCCTGATGGGCCTGAATGCTGAAGGGGGCAAGTTTGCCCCCTATAGACTAGTGAGTATGTGATTGACCAGTCGGTCGGGTTATTCTTTGGGGCGATTGTCGACCACACGTTTGGCTTTGCCCTCAGAGCGCGCGATCTGTCCGGGATCGTGCACCTCGATTTTGGACGAAACGCCAACCACCGATTTGATGTGATGAGCAAGCTCTTTGGACGCCGCAGACCGGGCGTCAGCTGAGGCGCGTTCGGGCGTGGCTTCGACATGCACGATCATCGCATCCATCCGACCCGCGCGCACCAGTTCAATCTGGAAATGCGGCGCAAGCCCTTTGACTTTCAGGATTTGCTCTTCGATCTGTGTCGGGAAGACGTTGACGCCGCGCAGGATCATCATGTCGTCGCTGCGCCCGGTGATCTTTTCGATCCGCCGCATTGAGCGCGCAGTGCCGGGCAATAGGCGCGTCAGATCGCGGGTGCGATAGCGCACCATCGGCAGACCTTCCTTGGTGAGCGTGGTAAAGACCAACTCGCCCATCTCGCCGTCGGGCAGAACCTCGCCGGTGACGGGGTCGATGATTTCGGGGTAGAAGTGATCCTCCCAGACATGCAGCCCGTCTTTGGTCTCGACACATTCATTCGCAACACCCGGCCCCATCACTTCGGATAGCCCATAAATATCAACGGCATGCATGTCGAAGGCCTGCTCGATCTCTTCGCGCATCTTGTTGGTCCAAGGCTCGGCGCCAAAAATGCCGACCTTGAGAGAGCTTTCGCGCGGGTCGATCCCCTGACGGCGGAATTCATCAAGGATCGACAGCATATAGGACGGGGTCACCATGATGATGTCGGGCTTGAAATCCTGCATCAACGTGACCTGACGCTCTGTCATCCCGCCCGAGATTGGCACAACCGTGCAGCCCAGACGTTCCGCGCCGTAATGGGCCCCAAGCCCGCCCGTGAACAGCCCGTAGCCATAGGCGATGTGGCAGATATCGCCGGGCCGCCCGCCCGAAGCGCGGATCGAACGCGCGACCACATCGGCCCAGACATCGATATCGCCCTTGGTATAGCCGACCACCGTGGGTTTGCCGGTCGTGCCCGACGACCCATGCACGCGCACCAGACTTTTGCGCGGAACGGCGAACATGTCGAACGGGTAGTTGTCGCGCAGATCCTGCTTGTAGGTGAAGGGGAATTTCGACAGATCGGACAGTGTTTTGAGGTCTTCGGGATGTGCGCCGTGCTCGTCAAAGCGTTTGCGATAGAAGGGCGAGTTTTCATAGGCATGGGTCAGCGAGCGCCGCATCCGGTGAAACTGCAGCGCGGAGATTTCGTCACGCGAGGCGGTCTCGATCGGATCGAGCATATCTTTGCTGGGTTTTAGGTTGATCATCTGGTTTCCTCCCAAAAATCATACGTCTTTTGTCGGCGTTTCATCCGACAGATGCGGTGTGCCCAAGCTGCGCGAATGGCCGCGGAATTCTGCGATCAAGGTCCCGTCCGCGCGCGCGATATGCACGTCATAGATGCCCGAGCGCCCGCGCCGCGACACCTCCTTCGCGGTGGCGATCAACTGATCACCGCTCGCCCCCGGCGCGATGTAGGTGATCGAGCAATGCTGCGCGACAGTGACCTGATTGTAGGTGTTGCAAGCGAAGGCAAAGGCGCTGTCGGCCAGCGTAAAAATATAGCCGCCATGCGCCGTTCCGTGCCCGTTGGTCATGGCGTTGGTGATCGTCATCGCCAAAGTGGCGGCGCCCGGTGCGATGTGGCGCAGCTCCATATCGAGGCGTTGCGAGGCGGAATCGTCGTTCCACATCGCGGCGGCGCAGGCCTCGGCCAGCTCTTGCGGTGTCATATCCGTCAGCGGTTTCATATCTTTGGCCATGATCAGTGCCCCGTGAAATTTGCGGAACGTTTCTCCAGAAAGGCGGTGACGCCTTCGGCATAATCGTCGGTGAACCCGGCTTCGCGCTGGCAGTCGCGTTCCCGATCGAGATGCGTGTCGAGATCGCTTGTCGCGGCCTCCTGAATAAGACGCTTGGTCAGGCCCAGACCTGTGGTCGGACCGGCTGCGAGTTTGCTTGCAATGGCCAAGGCTTCGGCTTGGAGCGCGTCATCCTCTACGGCGCGCCAGATCAACCCCCAGTCAGCTGCCGTCTGCGCGGGCAGGGGCTCGGCCAGAAGGGTGAGGGCCTTGGCGCGCGGCTCGCCCAGAATGCGCGCCAGAGACCAGCTTCCACCGGCATCCGGGATCAACCCGATCTTGGAAAACGCCTGAATGAATTTCGCCGATTGCGCGGCAAGAACGATGTCGCAGGCAAAGGCAATATTCGCGCCAGCCCCCGCCGCCACGCCGTTGACGGCGCAAATGACTGGCTTTTCAAGGCTGCGGATCAGCCGCAGGAGCGGGTTGTAAAACGTCTCGATGGTCGCGCCCAGATCGGGCTTGGGACCACCCTTGCGCGGATCGCGGTCGCCCAGATCTTGGCCTGCGCAAAACCCTCGTCCGGCCCCGGTCAGAAGCACCGCGCGAATCGCGTCATCGTCGCGGGCGCGTTCCAGTTCGCCGCGCAGGGCGAGATGCATCTCTTCGTTAAAAGAGTTCAACTTTTCCGGGCGGTTGAGCGTCAGCTTCAGGACGCCAGCCTCCTGAAAGGAAAGCAAAGTTTGTGATGATGTCATGTCTGTCTCCCTGGCTCTTTTTCGAGCCCCTCAAACAAATAGTTGCATAAACCGTCCGGTCGGTCAATGATACGAATCGAACTCTGGGAGGAGACATGACGGATTTCTTTGATCGCCATCGCGACTTGCTGGATCGTGCAGTTCATGCGTGGCGCGCGCGTGAATTCTGGACGCCTTTTCCCGAAACGCCTAGCACAAAAATTTACGGGGCCGATGCGCGCCGGGACGGCCATGCGGCCTATGAGGCGCTGCTTGGCGGCGCGTTCATGCTGCCCGGCCATCCCGAGACCGCACGCCTTGGGGCAGAGCAGTCCCCTTGGGGGCAGGATGTGGCAATCAGCTATCCTGCGGCGCCTCCGGCCGCGCTGATCGCGGCATCGCAGGCGGCGGGGGCGCAGTGGGGCAAAGCCTCGGTGCAGGCGCGCGTTGGGGCGTTGATCGAGGCCCTGATCCGGCTGAACCAGATGTCATTCCTGATCGGCGAGGCGACGATGCACGCCACGGGGCAGGCTTTTCCGATGGCGTTTCAGGCCGGTGGCCCGCATGCGCAGGATCGTGGGTTTGAGGCAATCGCAGCCGCCTGGATCGAGATGACGGCAACGGCGCAAACGGCGGTCTGGGAGAAGCCGCAGGGCAAATCCGACCCGCTGGTGATCGAAAAGCGCTGGCATCTGGTGCCGCGCGGCGTGGCTTTGGCGATCGGGTGCAATACCTTCCCGACGTGGAACAGCTATTCGGGTGTGTTTGCCAGTCTCGCCACAGGAAACACGGTGATCGTAAAGCCGCACCCGCACGCGATCTTGCCGCTGGCGCTGACGGTCAAGGTCCTGCGTGAGGTGTTCGCCGAGGCCGGTTTGCCGCAAGACGCAGTGCTGCTGGCCGTTGACGCGCCGGGTGCCGAAATCACCAAGGAGCTTGCGACCGACCCGGCCGTGGCGATCATCGACTACACGGGCTCATCCAGCTTTGCGGATTGGTTGCGCGCCAATGCCGGTCAGGCGCTTGTTTTCACAGAAGAAACTGGCGTGAATTCGGTCACGATCACCGGCACGGACGATTTCGCGGGGATGTGCGCCAATCTGGCCTTCTCGCTGTCGCTGTATTCGGGGCAGATGTGCACCGCGCCGCAAAACATCTACATCCCGCGCGGTGGCATTCAGACCTCCGAGGGCCACAAAAGCTTTGACGCGGTGGTCGCCGGGATCGTGGCGGCGATCGACGCCTTGTTGGCAGATCCCCAAAGCGCCTCGGCAATTTGCGGCACTATCGTGAACCCCGCGACGCTGGAACGTATCGCGTCGGCGCGTCACGCGGGGCAGGTGGTGCGCGAGAGCGGCGAGACTGGGGCAGGGCGCTCGGCTACGCCGCTTTTGGTGGTGGTGGATGGGGCGGGGTCGGGCCTGCAAGACGACGAATGTTTTGGCCCGGTGAGCTTTGTAATCCCCTGCGAGGATGCGCAAGATGCGATTGCGCGTGCCTCAGGCATTGCCGCGCGCAAAGGCGCAATCACAGCCGCGCTTTACGCCAATGACCCGGACTTGATCGAGCAGGCCGCGATGGCCTTTGCCGCAGCCGGGGTCAATCTGTCGGTCAATCTGACCGGCAATATCTATGTCAATCAGTCCGCTGCATTTTCCGATTTCCACGTCACCGGAGCCAATCCGGCCGGAAATGCCAGCCTGACTGACACCGCCTTCGTCGCGTCCCGGTTCCGGCGCGTGATGATCCGCTGGCCGAAAGCGGCATAAGGAGAGACGCCAACGGCAAGCTTTGGTTTTGGAGAGTATGGGAGGACTATCTATGAAACTGTTAATGACAACGGCTGTAAGCGCACTTGTGGTGTTGGGAACCACTGCAGCGATGGCAGATATCAAGCTGGGGGCAAGCCTGTCGGCTTCGGGCCCGGCCGCCTTCTTGGGCGATCCAGAGGCCAAGACCATCGAAATGATGGTCGAGCAAATCAACGAAGCTGGCGGGATCAACGGCGAGAAGATTGATCTGGTGCTGTATGACGATGGCGGCGATCCGAACAAGGCGCGCACCTTTGCCACGCGTCTGGTCGAGGATGACGAGGTTGTCGCAATCATCGGCGGCTCGACCACCGGCACGACGATGTCGATCCTGTCGGTTGCCGAGGATGCAGAAGTTCCGTTTATCTCGCTGGCGGGTGCCATTCAGATCATCGATCCGGTGCATAAATGGGTGTTCAAGACGCCCCATACCGATCGCATGGCCTGTGAAAAGATTTTCAGCGATATGCAGCAAAAGGGGATCACCAAGATTGGCATGATCTCGGGGACGGACGGGTTTGGTGCCTCGATGCAGGCGCAGTGCAAGGATGTTGCGCCGAAATACGCAATCGAGATCCTCTCGGATGAGACCTACGGTCCTCAAGATGCCGATATGACCCCGCAGCTGACCAAGATCCGCAATACGGACGGCGTTCAGGCCATTCTTAATCCCGGTTTCGGTCAAGGCCCGGCCATCGTAACGCGCAACAAGGCCCAGCTTGGCATTGATCTGCCGCTTTATGAAAGCCATGGGGTTGCGTCAGATGGGTTCATCGAGCTGGCAGGGGCTGCAGCAGCCGAAGGTGTGCGCCTGCCGGGCACCGCGCTGCTGGTGGCTGCGATCCTGCCCGATAGCGATCCGCAAAAGCCTGTCGTGACGGCCTACAAGACCGCCTATGAGGCGAAATACGGCGAGACGGTCTCGACATTCGGGGGCTATGCTCATGACGCTGTCGATTTGATGACCAATGCGATGAAGACGGGCGGTAGCGATCCCGCGGCCATTCGCGACGCGCTGGAGGCCACGCAAGGCTATGTCGGCACCACGGGCATCTATAGCTTCTCGCCCGAGGATCACCTTGGTCTCGATCTGTCGGCCTTCAAGATGCTTGAAATCCGCGATGGCGGCTGGACGCTGATCGACTAATCCCCAGGCCAGGTTCCTGAGGCCGGGGCGGTTTCGCGATCGCCCCGGACAGGACTAGACTTCATCGGAGACGTTCATGGACGCCTTGTTGCAATTCCTGCTGTCCGGCGTGACGGTTGGCGCGGTTTATGCGCTGGTCGCGCTTGGGTTTACGATCATCTACAATGCCTCCGACGTGGTGAATTTCGCCCAGGGCGAATTCGTCATGCTGGGCGGGATGATCACGGTTTTCACCTATCAGGCGGGGCTGCCCTTGCCCCTCGCGGCTGTTCTCGCGATTGCGATCACATCGCTGGTCGGGGTCGCGCTGAACAAGCTTGCGCTGGAACCCGCGCGCGGCGCACCCGTGGTGTCGCTCATCATCATCACCATCGGCGCCTCGATCTTTATCCGTGGCGCGGCGCAGCTGATTTTTGACAAACAGTTGCACCGCTTTCCGTCCTTTTCCGGCGATCAACCGATCCACATCTTTGGCGCGACAATCGTGCCGCAAAGCCTGTGGGTGATTGGTGGCGCGGTGCTTGTTTTCATCGGTCTATGGCTGTTCTTCACCAAGACGCTGACGGGCAAAGCAGTGCTGGCCACCGCAAATAATCGCCTTGCCGCGCAGCTTGTGGGGATCAATACCGGCTGGGTCATGACGCTGTCCTTCGCGCTTTCGGCGGCGATCGGGGCGCTGGCGGGCGTGCTGGTCACGCCGATCACCTTGGTGGGTTATGACGTAGGTGTCGGGCTTGCGCTCAAGGGTTTTGCCGCTGCGATGCTGGGCGGAATGGGCAATCCCAAGGGGGCCTTGGTGGGGGGCATCTCACTGGGTCTTCTCGAGGCGCTGACCGCAGGCTATCTGAGCTCGCAATACAAGGATGCAGTCGCCTTCATCGTGATCCTCGCGGTGCTGTTCGTGATGCCTCAGGGCCTGTTTGGCAAAAGCACGACGGAGAGGGTCTGAACCATGAAACTGTCTTCGAAATGGATGCAACTGGCGGCGCTTGCGGTGCTGGTTGCGGTGCTGCCGCTGTTCTTTCCCTCGGGCTATTATTACCGGGTCGGGGCGCTGATTTTTGTCAACGGGCTGGCGGTGACCGGGCTTGTGATCCTGATCGGCTATGCCGGGCAGATCAGCCTTGGCCATGCTGGGTTTGCGGGCATTGGCGGCTATGCCTGTGCGCTTGCGCCCGCGCATCTGGGCCTGCCGCCGTCCTTGTCGATCCTGCTCGGGGCCGTGATCTCTGCGGTGCTGGCGGTGTTGATCGGCAAGCCGATCTTGCGGTTGCGCGGCTATTATCTGGCGGTCGCAACGCTGGGCTTTGGCATCCTTGTGAGCATGGTGCTGACCAATGAGCGCGCCTTGACCGGCGGTCCCGATGGGATGGCGGTACAAGGGCTTGCGTTGCGCAAAATCCTGCGCGGCTGGGGCTGGAAGCTGTCGAGCGGAGAGTTCTGGTATATCCTAAGCGCGCTGGCGATGCTGGTCGGCGTTTGGATCGCGCTCAACCTGTTCCAAAGCGCCACCGGGCGCGCCATGCGCGCGCTGCACGGCTCTGAGGTGGCAGCGCGCACCGTGGGCATTGATGTAGCACGCCTCAAGCTGCAAGCCTTTGTTATCTCGGCCGTCTATGCATCGGTCGCAGGCTCGCTTCTGGCGCTGCAAAACCAGTTCGTCACCCCCGATATCGCAGGCTTCATGCATTCGATCGAGATGGTGACGATGGCTGTTCTGGGGGGTGTTGGCTCGGTCCTTGGCGCGGTGACGGGGAGTGCAATCCTGACGCTGCTGCCGCAGGTGCTGACGGTCTTTGCCGAATACGAACAGCTTGTGCTGGGGCTGGTGATGATCCTTGTGATGATTTTCCTGCCCCGTGGGCTGTTGCCCTCGATCGCGGCCAAGTTGAAGGGGAGGGGCGAATGAGCTTGCTGGAAGTATCGGGCCTTGGCATCGGTTTTGGCGGATTGCGTGCGGTCGATAATGTCGGGTTTTCCGCCGAGCCGGGCGAGATCGTGTCGATCATCGGTCCCAATGGCGCTGGAAAAACGACCTTGTTCAACATGATTTCGGGGGTCTATCTGCCCGATAGCGGCCATGTGCGCCTTGACGGGCAGGATGTGACTGCAGCCGAGCCGCATCGCCTTGCGCGCATGGGGCTGACCCGCACGTTTCAGAACCTGCAGATATTTCAGGAAATGACGGTTCTGGAAAACGTGATCGTGGGCTTTCACCAAAGCGAAAGCGGCTCGCTGATCGCCGATCTGTTGGCCTTGCCCGCCGCGCGTCGGCGTTCCCAGATTGCGCGCGCACAGGCCCAAGAGCTTCTTAAACGGGTACGTCTGGACAAGGCCGCCGAAGAATTGGCGGGCAACCTGTCTTACGGCGCGCTCAAACGGCTTGAGATCGCGCGGGCGCTTGCGATGCAGCCGCGTGTCTTGTTGCTGGATGAGCCCGCCGCAGGCTGCAACGCGGTCGAGACCGAAGAGATCGACCATCTGATCGCGGAACTGGCGCAGTCGGGCATTGCGATCTTGCTGGTTGAGCATGACATGAAGATGGTGATGCGGATCTCGAACCATATCGTCGTGCTTGATCACGGTGAAAAGATCGCCGAGGGCAGCCCCGAGAGCGTGTCGAAAAATCCTGCGGTGATCGCGGCCTATCTGGGCGCGGGAGATGAGGAGAGTGTCGATGCTGACAGTTGAGGGGGTGCGCTCGGCCTATGGGCGGATCGAGGTGTTGCACGGCGTGGACCTTGAGGTCCGCTCGGGCGAAATCGTGACTGTTGTGGGCGCGAATGGCGCGGGTAAGACAACGCTATTGCAATGCCTGTCGGGAACACAGCCAGTCAGTGCGGGTCGCATTCATTTTCGCGGCGATGAGCTGACCTCGGTGCCCGCCTATCGCCGCTTGCGGCGCGGATTGGCGCAATCGCCCGAGGGGCGGCAGATTTTCACCAACCTGTCGGTTGAGGAAAACCTGCGGCTGGGGGCGTTCCTGTTCACCGACGAGCGGGTCGATCGCGATATGCAAGATGCCTTCGCGATGTTCCCGATCCTGCGCGAAAAGCGCAATCTGGTGGCGGGCGGATTGTCCGGCGGGCAACAGCAGATGCTGGCGATAGCGCGCGCCTTGATGGGGCGGCCGCATTGCCTGTTGCTTGATGAACCCTCAATGGGGTTGGCGCCGCTGATCGTTGCGCAAATCTTCGAGGTGGTGGAAAGTCTGCGCGCGCGCGACGTCACGATCCTGCTGGTGGAACAAAACGCCTATGGCGCGCTCAAGATTGCGGATCGTGGCTATGTCATGGAAACCGGCCAGATCACGATGACCGGCCCCGCCGCCGAGTTGATTGCGGATCCGCGCATCCGCGAAGCCTATCTGGGAATCTGAAGAGGCCAATATGAACACTCCTGTATCGATCCGTCCTCAGGGCGATATCGCTATCGTCACGCTCGACAACCCGCCGGTCAATGCGATCTCGGCGGCGGTGCGCAAAGCGCTGTGGCAGGCCGTTGAGGACATCGATGCCAATCCGACCTTGCGCGCCGCGATCCTGATCTGTCAGGGCCGCACGTTCATTGCGGGCGCGGATGTGCGCGAATTCGGTCAGACCCCAGAGCCGCCGCATCTGCCCGATCTGGTGGATCATCTCGAAGCCGCGCGCGTGCCATGGATCGCAGCAATCCACGGTTCGGCTTTGGGCGGCGGGTTCGAGATCGCGATGGGGTGCCGGTTTCGCGTGGCCGTGCCGCAGGCGAAGATCGGCCTGCCAGAGGTCACGCTTGGCATCATCCCCGGCGCGTCGGGCACCGTGCGCACGCCCCGTCTGGCAGGCGTCGAGGTGGCCGTGGATCTGGTGACGTCGGGCAAGCCGATGGCGGCGTCCAAGGCGCGCGAAGCCGGGCTGATTGACGCGGTGATTGAGGGCGATCTGGAGGCAGGCGCGATTGCCTTTGCCAAGGCCGCTTTGGCCAAACCCCTGCCTGCGCCGATTTCGGCGCGTCCAGTCGCGAAAATGGATGATGCGTTTTGGGAGGCCAAGCGCAAACTGGCAGCAAAACCGGGCCATCGCGCGCCGCTTGAGGCGCTCGACGCGCTGCGCCGCGCCACCGAACTGCCCTTTGACGCAGCCATGGCCGCAGAGCGCGAGAGCTTTCTCGCGCTACGCAGCTCGGATGAGGCGGCAGCCCTGCGCGCCGTGTTCTTTGCCGAGCGCGCCGCACCCCGCCCTGATGCGCTACGCGACGTGACGCCGCGCAAGCTGGCGCAGGTTGGCGTTGTGGGCGGCGGCACGATGGGGGCAGGGATCGCGGCAGCCCTGCGCAGCGCCGGGCTGCCGGTGGTGTTGATCGAGCGCGATGAACAAGCGCTGGCACGCGGGATCGACACGCTGGCCAAGACATTCGCGGGTGCGATCAAGCGGGGCAAGCTTACTGAGCAGGCGCGCGATGCACTGATGGCGGGTGTCACGGGGGCCACCGATTACGCGGCATTGTCGGAGTGCGATCTGGTGATCGAGGCAGTCTTTGAGGAGCTGTCCGTCAAGCGGCAGGTCTTTGAAAACCTGATCGCGCACTGTCGCCGCGATGCGATCTTGGCCACGAACACCTCCTATATTGACCCGCGCGAGATCTTCGCCGGATTGCCGGGGGCCGAGCGTTTCATCGGCCTGCATTTCTTCAGCCCCGCCCAGATCATGAAGCTGCTGGAAATCGTGCCGCTGCCAGATACGGCACCAGACGTTCTGGCCACGGGTTTCGCACTGGCCAAGCAATTGAACAAGATCCCGGTCCGCGCGGGCATCTGCGAGGGCTTCATCGGCAATCGCATTCTCAAACGCTACCGTGCCGAGGCGGAAACCCTCGTGCGGCGCGGTGTGCCGATTGCACAGGTCGACGCCGCGATGCGTGGGTATGGCTTTCGGATGGGCCCGTTTGAGGCACAGGATCTGGGCGGGCTCGACATTGCCTATCTGCAACGCGAGGGCGCGCGGGCAGCGGGGCAGGACGTGCCCGAGACGCTGGGCGATATCCTTGTTGGGGCAGGGCGCAAGGGGCAAAAAACGGGCGGCGGCTGGTATGATTACACCGAGGGCGATCGTACGCCCCAGCCCTCAACGCGCGTGGCAGAACTGCTAGCGCCCCACATCGCCAAGGACGCGCCCGGTCTTGAGGACGCTCAGATTGCCGCGCAACTGATTGCGGCGATGGCAGCCGAAGGCGAGGCCATTCTTACAGAGGGGATCGCCGACAAGGCCAGCGATATCGATCTGGTCGAGATCCACGGCTACGGTTTCCCGCGCTGGAAAGGTGGCCCGATGTTTGCGAGCGGCAAGCACCGCTAGGGCGCTCAGGCGCGCCTGTCCTAAGCCATGGCTTTGACAAGCGCGTCTGCCTTGGGTTTGAACCTGCGGATCGCGTCGTCTTTAACCGGGCCATAGCCGCGAAACTGCATCGGTATTTCAAGCGCTTCTAGCGCCGAGGCCGCGGTCTTGTCCGAGATCAGCGCGGGTAGGGTTTCAAGAAGGGTTTCGAACCAGTCGATCAGGGCAACTTCTTGTTTGCGCTCTTGGCTGTAGCCAAACAGATCGAACTTGCTCCCCCGCAGGCGGCGCAGCGAAGCGAGCGCGCGCAGTGCGGGTGTCATCCACGGGCCGAAGCTGCGTTTGACGGGACGTCCGCGCGCATCCGTCTTGCGAGAGAAAATCGGCGGGGCCATGTGATAATTGATCTTGAAGCCGGGCTCGAATTCCTGTGCCAGAGCCGTGGCGAAACTGTCTTGCCCATGCAGGCGCGCGACCTCGTATTCGTCCTTATAGGCCATCAGCTTGAACAGCGATTTCGCCGCCGCTGTGGTCAGATCCTGCGCGGTGGCTGGGTCCAGTTCATCGCGCAGAGCCGCACGGAAACGCGTGAGGGAGCGCGTATAGCGCTCTGCGTAGCGGGCGTTCTGATACTCGGTCAGAAAAGCCACATGCTTGGCGATGAGCGCATCAAGACTTGGGGGCGCAGCCGAGGGTTCTTGCGCAAGGATGGCATCCGGCGTCTCTGCCAGCACCCGGCCCAGATCGAATGCGCGAGCATTTTTCTCAACTGCCACGGCGTTCAGGGTGATCGCCTGTTTGAGAGCCGTTTCGCTGACCGGCACCAACCCCTTTTGCCACGCATAGCCAAGCAGGATGACATTGGCGAACACGCTGTCGCCCAAAAACGTCTCGGCCAATGCGTTGGCGTCAAGGCTCCAGACGTTGTCGCTGCCCGCGACACTGCGGATCGCCTGTTCGCGCAGATCGACACTCAGGCTCGCATCGCGATGCAACACCAAGTCACCGGTCGGCATTTCAGCGGTATTGAGCACGATCCGCGAGCCGGGTTTGAAATAGGCCGACGCGCGCGGCGCCGAGGACACCACGATGTCGCAGGCGATAACAGCCTCGGCCGAGCCAATATCGGTGCGCACCTGATGGATCGCGTCCGGGCTTTGGCCTAGACGAATATAGCTGAGCACGGTGCCGAATTTCTGCGCGAACCCGGTGAAATCAAGAACGGATGCGCCTTTTCCCTCAAGATGCGCGGCCATCGTGATCAGCGCCCCGACCGTCACCACACCCGTGCCCCCGACACCGGTCACCAGTAGGTCGTAGGGCTTGGCAAGGTCTGACATTTTCGGCGCGGGCAGGGCGCCCAGCAAGCTTGCCACATCCACGTCGCGCACGGTCTTCTTGCGCCGCACTGCGCCTTCCACGGTCACGAAACTGGGGCAAAACCCGTTGAGGCACGAGAAGTCCTTGTTGCAGGTCGATAAATTGACTTTGCGCTTGCGACCAAACTCGGTGTCGAGCGGCTCGATGCTCAGGCAGTTGCTTTCCACCGAGCAATCGCCGCAGCCTTCGCAGACCAAGGGGTTGATATAGGCAAACCGCTTGGGGTCGGGCATCGTGCCACGCTTGCGGCGGCGGCGTTTCTCGGTGGCGCAGGTCTGCTCATAAATCAGGACGCTGACGCCGCGCACGTCGCGCAGCACGCGTTGAACGGCGTCCAGGTCTTCGCGCGGGTTGAAACTGGTTCCTTGCGGGAAGTCTGCGCGGTTGAATTTCGCGATGTCGTCCGAGACCAGCGCGATCCGATCCACCCCTTCGGCGCGGCAGGTCTGCGCAATGGCGCTGACGCTGATCGGGCCATCGACGGGCTGGCCACCGGTCATTGCGACCGCATCATTATAGAGGATCTTGTAGGTGATATTGGCCCCGGTCGCGACCGCCTGACGGATCGCGAGCGAGCCGGAATGATACCATGTTCCTTCCCCGAGGTTCTGGAACATGTGCTTGCCGCCGGAGTATTTCGACGCCACCAGATGGGGCACACCTTCGGCGCCCATCTGCGCATAGCCCCCGGTTTCACGATCCATCCAACTGGCCATCACATGACAGCCGATGCCAGAGGCCGCCTTGCTGCCTTCGGGCAATTTGGTCGAGGTGTTATGGGGACAACCCGAGCAGAAATAGGGGGTGCGGGTCGCGCCGGGCACGTTGAGCAGCCTCGGCGGATGATCGGTCAGGGCGCGGGCCTTGGCCAGCAGGCCCTCATCGGGGAAATAGGTGTTCAGACGCTCTGCCACGATGGGCACTAGGCCAAGCGGGCTTAGTTCTCCGGTCCAGGGCACCAGGGGATCGCCCGCCGCGCGGTGCTTGCCCACCATTTTCTTGGGCTTGTCGCCGGGCCAGTCGTAGAAATACTCTTTGAACTGGCTTTCGATGATGCCGCGCTTTTCCTCGATCACCAGAACCTCGGTCTTGCCGCGCACAAAGGCCAGCGCATCGCGGCGCGCCAGCGGCCAGACCATGCCGACCTTGTAGATATCAATGCCAAGGCGACGGCATGCAGCCTCATCGATCCCCAGAAGACGCAGCGCCTCCATCAGATCGAGATGACCTTTGCCCGTGGTGACAATGCCAAAGCTGGCATCACGGATGTCATAGATGTGGCGATCAATCGGGTTGGCCTCGACAAAGGCTTCGACTGCGCGCAGCTTGTGTTCCATCCGGGTTTCGATCAGCGGGCTGGGCAAATCCGAGCGGCGCACATGCAACCCGCCCGGCGGCAAGTCGATCTCTGGGAGCGAAAACACCCGGTCTTGGGGCAATTCCACCGATTGACCACTTTCCACCGTTTCTGAAATCGCCTTGAACCCGACCCATGTACCCGAATAGCGGCTTAGCGCGATCCCGTATTCTCCGAAGCTCAGATATTCCGCGACATTGGCGGGGTTTAGCGTTGGCATGAACCACGTCATGAACGCCACGTCGGATTGATGGGGCATCGACGAGGAAACGCAGCCATGATCGTCGCCCGCGACCACCAGAACGCCCCCTTTGGGCGAGGACCCGTAGGCATTTCCATGGCGCAGCGCATCGCCTGAGCGATCAACGCCGGGGCCTTTGCCATACCACATCGAAAACACGCCCTCGACCGTGGCATCGGGGTCAAGCACGGCTTGTTGCGCCCCCAGCACCGCCGTTGCGCCAAGATCTTCGTTCACCGCAGGCAGGAAGGTGATGCCCGCCGCATCGGTCTGCGCACGCGATCGCCACAGCTCCAGATCAAGCCCGCCAAGCGGAGAGCCGCGATAGCCCGAAATGAACCCTGCGGTGTTCAGGCCCGCCGCGCGATCTCGACGTGCCTGATCGAACATGATCCGCACCAAAGCTTGCGTCCCGGTCAGAAACACCCGGCCGTGCGATGCGTCATAGCGATCCGACAATGCGTAGCTTTGAAACTGATGCGTGGTCTGGTTCATCGGCTTTCCCCCCTAAAATCACCGGAAATATATCACGCGGTTTTTGGATAATCTGATCTTGTTCCTGGAATCACTGCCGATAATTCGAAAACTTGTGTCGACATAAGCGACTTATGTAGTCATATTATCCAAATGGAACTGGACAGTCGCGACAAAGAAATTCTCAAAATACTGCAAGCGGATTCCCGCGTTTCCAATGCCGAGATTGCGGAGCGGGTTGGCATGTCAGCCTCGGCATGTTGGCGCAGAGTGCGCCTGTTTGAAGAGCAGGGTCTGATTGAACGCTACAAGGCCGAGCTGTCGCCGCGCGTGGCTGGGCTGGCTTTTAGCGCCTTGGTGCAGGTGCGCCTGACCCGGCACAATCCCGAGCATCTCAAAGAGTTCATCGACGCGATCACGACCCGCGCCGAGGTGCTGGAGTGCTACGCGACCACAGGTCAGGCGGATTATCATCTGCGCCTGCTGTGCAAGGATATCGACGCCTATAACGTCTTCCTCGAAGAGTTTCTGTTCCGCCTGCCTGCCGTTCAAAGCGCCGAAACCAATGTCGTCCTGCGCGAGGTCAAACGCAGCCACGAACTTCCCTTATGACCCCCCCCCCCGATCCTTGGACGTTCACTGGTCCAAATTCAGCGCCGTTTTGCGTCTGCTGATCGGGTTGGGTTCTTGCGTTTCTCGGCCATTAGGCTCCGCCATCAGCCGCGGTTTTTCAGGTGACGCGCGAACGCGCCTTATAAGCCGGGTTGTCCCAAAGCCTGTTGGCCATCACATCCTCGATGATTTCAGCCGCGCCCACCACGTCGCCCTCATCAATGTATAGCGGGGTAAAGCCGAACCGCATTGCATCGGGGGCGCGGAAATCGCCAATCACGCCCCGCTCGATGAGGGCCTGAATCGCGGCGTAGCTTTCGGAGAACCCGAACGAAACCTGACTGCCGCGCGCCATAGGATCGCGCGGGCTGAGCAAGGTCAGATCGGGGCAGCGCGCCTCGACTTCGCGGATGAACCGCTCGGACAGCTCGATGGAACGTGCGCGCACCTCCTCCATCGTCAGCCCGTCCCAGACGCTCAGAGCTTCTTCAAGTGCGGTGGCCTGCAGCACCGGTGGCGTGCCCACGCGCATCCGCTCAACCGCGCGCCCCGGGCGATAGCCGAGATCAAAGGCGAACGGTGCCTCATGGCCCAGCCAGCCGCTGAGCGCCGGGCGTACCGTCTCGGCGATATCGGGGCGCACATAGATGAAGGCGGGCGCGCCGGGCCCCCCGTTGAGATATTTATAGGTGCAGCCTACGGCGAATTCAGCGTTATTTGCGACCATGTCGACGGGCACCGCGCCCGCGCTATGGGCCAGATCCCAGATCATCACGGCCCCGACCGCATGGGCCTTTTGCGTGATCGCTGTGAAATCGTGCATCCGGCCCGTGCGGTAATCCACCTGCGTCAGCATCACGACCGCCACGTCTTCGGTGATCGCATCGGCGACCTCTTCGGGAGGCGGGGTGCGCAGCTCATGCCCACGCCCCAGCGAGCGCAGCAACCCCTCGGCCATATAAAGATCGGTTGGAAAATTGCCATTGTCCGACAGCACCACCTTGCGATCGGGTCGCATCTCAAGCGCCGAGGCCAGCGCCTGATAGACCTTGATCGATAGCGTGTCGCCGATCACCACCGCGCCCTCGGGCGCACCGATCAGCCTCGCGATCTTATTGCCCACCCGCGCGGGCTGATCCATCCACTGCGCGTCGTTCCAGCCGCGAATGAGCATCTCGCCCCATTCCTTATGCACACAACGCTCAAGCCGTTCGGCCACGCCGCGCGGCAAGGGGCCAAGCGAGTTTCCATCAAGATAAATCACCCCTTCGGGCAGATCGAACAGGTGCTTTCTGGGCAGGCTCGCCATTACAGATTTCCTCTCACATTCCAAAGCTCTGGGAACAGCTCGACCTCAAGCATGCGGCGCAAGTAAGCGACCCCGGCCGTGCCCCCCGTGCCGCGCTTGAATCCGATCACGCGTTCGACGGTCGTGACATGGTTGAAGCGCCAGCGACGGAAATAGTCTTCGAGATCGACTAGCTTTTCGGCCAGTTCATAGAGTTCCCAATGCTCTTCGGGCGCCTCGTAAACCCGCTGCCAGATCGCCATGATCCGATCATCCGCACCATGCGGCATGTTCAGGTTGGGTTCGGGCAAATCCGTAGCACTCACTCCAAGGCGAGCGGCGGCAAAGCGGATCGCCTCGTCATACAGGCTTGGCTGCGCCAGTTCGGCATTCAGCAAACCCATGATGTCGGCGCGATGTTCATGCACCCGCGTCATCGCCAGATTGCGATTGCCAAGAACGAATTCGATCAGGCGGTATTGATAAGATTGAAACCCCGATGAGGCCCCAAGAGCCTCGCGAAACCGCGTGTAGTCGCTGGGCGTCATGGTGCGCAGAACATCCCAAGCCCCGTTGAGTTGCTCGAAAATCCGGGCCAGCCGTGAGAGGATCTTAAAGCACGGACGCAGGGTTCCGGCGCGGATCATCTCGCGCGCAGAGCGCAGCTCGTGCAGGGCCAGCTTCATCCAAAGCTCGCTTGTCTGATGCTGGATGATGAAGAGCAATTCGTCATGGGCATCTGACAGCGTGTCCTGCGCCGACAAAACCTTATCAAGGCCCAGATAATCGCTATAGGACATGTCCGTCGCGAACGACATCTTCGCTCCTTCACTTGCTGGATCGTAAGCCATACCGCCTCCGTTAAACTGCGCGACCCTGCAAGATACACGCCCGCCTTGCAATGGACGTTTCCTGGGGTTGCCTGCGCCGGACTCCTCTGCAAAACAGAGTGTTACGAGAGAGAGTTCGGCTTGATGCGGAGGTTAGCGAGGCCGGCAGCGGCTCGCAATATCAAACCCTTGTGAGCCGAGGCTGCACAGGATGCGCAAAACCAACGGGAGGCGTTATGGACGATCAAAGTGGAATTGACTGGGAAGATGCTTTTGCGAACGCCTCCCATATCGAAAACGGCGAGAGCTATCCGCAGCTTTGGCTGGACCGCGCCGCCGCCTTTCGGGCGCAGATCGAAGGCCGTCTGAGCGAAGTCGCCTATGGGACAGGCGCACGCGAGAAGATGGATATTTTCCGCCCCGAGAGTGACTCCAAAGGGTTGCTGGTCTTCGTGCATGGCGGATATTGGCGCGCGTTTTCCAAGGATCACTGGTCGCATCTGGCGGCGGGGGCCTTGGCGCGGGGCTGGACGGTGGTTATGCCCGGCTACACGCTTGCGCCCGAAAACACCATTCCGGGCATCACCGGGCAAATCAGCCGCGCCATCACGCAGGCGGCGGGGCTTGTGGACGGGCCGATCCATCTGGCGGGCCACTCGGCGGGCGGTCATCTGGCGACGCGGATGGTGTCAGATGACAGCACGCTGCCCGCCCCCATCGCCGAACGCATCGCGCGGGTTATCTCGATCAGCGGGTTGCACGACCTGCGCCCCTTGGTGTTGAACTCCCTCAACGAGATACTGGGGCTCACCCCAGAGATCGCCGCCGCCGAAAGCCCGGCTTTGCACGGCGTGCGCCCCGGTGTGCGGGTCACCGCTTGGGTCGGCGCGGCGGAGCGCCCGGAGTTTTTGCGCCAAGCCGCCTTGCTTGCCGAAAGCTGGGCCCCCGCCGATCTGATCGCAGCGCCCCGCCGCCATCATTTCGACGTGATCGATGACCTTTGCGAGCCGTCAAGCGGGCTCGTCAATGCGCTTTTGGCGTCAGAGTAAGGGCGCGCTGGCCGCCATCAGGCAGATTTGGCGCGGCATGCGGGTCAGGCATGCGACGGGGGCAAGGGAAACTCCGCCGCGCGTTTTGCGCGATCAGGGTATTGGCAATGCTTGCAAAAGGGAATGGCGGGAAACCGATCGGCACCTTTCCCCGTCTGGCAGCGATATGGCCGCGCTGAGATGAGCCTTAGCCTTGCAGCGACTGGGCCAAGCGCGGAAAGCGCGGTGAGGCCAAAGGCCTCGGTCAGGTGCGGGTGCGGGTGAATGCTGGCGGCGATCTGTTCCAGCGTCAGCCCATTGCGCACCGCCAATGCGGCCGCGCCCATCAGATCGACGGCTCCTTCGGCCAGAACATGGACACCAAGGATGCGGTGATCGTCGCGGCGATAGATGATGCGCAACCTCCCCAACGTCTCGCCCGAACTCTGGGCGCGCCCGGTGAAGATGTCTGGGAGATGCTCTGCGCTTGTCTGTTGCGGATGGGGCCATCGATGGCGACGGCCTCGATTTCGCCTGATTGGGCCGTTTGCACAGGCGGCGCAGGTAGCAGTCTGACAGCTTGGACAGAGAAATCGCGTGAAAGCGTGGCGGTGATTTGCGCCAAGGCGCCCCGATTGGCGAGGCTTTATGCGACCTCGTTTTTCACCGTTTAAGTGGGGCTGATCCTGTCTAGCAAGGATTGGCATCGGCTAGATCACCTGATACGCAAATGGCTTGGAAGAATGCTTGAGCGCGTTCCTGTGACGCTTCCTTCTTGCGCAACCGGGCGTTTCCCGGTGCGCCCGAGGCAACGCCCGTGTCGCGCGTCTTATTTTTCTGATCAGGTTTCACAAAGTGCTGAAGCGTAGCGTCAGATGGATGAAAGCGGCCAAGGCGAACACCATCTAGCAATCAAGGGCGTGATGCTTGTGTCATTGCAGCGATGGACGGGGCGCTTCCCCGCCGCAGATAGCATCTAAGGAGATACGCATGCCCGATACGCAGGATGTCTTCAAACAAAGCCTTGAACAGAGGGCCGCGCTGCCCCGGAACGGGTTGAACACTCCGGGCGCCATCACGATCGCGAGCGGAAATGCCACGCTTGAGCACCTCACGGATTTCGCCAGCGATCTGCAACGCCTCTATACCGACGCCATTCAGCATCACATCGACCCTGTGCAGAAAGACCACGAAGACGTTTCCAGGCATTTTGCGAAATTGACGCAAAGCCGTGATCTAAAAGAGTTTGCGGATTTTCAGCTGGAGCTGCTGGGGATGATGATGGAAACTGCCTTTGTGCGCGCCGAAACCTGGGGTGCGTTGGCCGATAAGGTGGGCCAACGCTATGCCGAGCTTGTTCGCGAGGTGGCAGGAGACCTGCAATTGCAGGCCGCGACGAAAGAGGCCCCCGAGTCTGGGGCAGGCAAGCGCGCCGCCGCAAAGGTGAGTAACTGAACCATGACAAAGACAATACCGCCCGCCAATCCGTTCGATCTGATGCTGCATGCCAGTGAAGGGCGGCTGACGGGTGGGTTGTCACCGGCCTCTGCCGCGCTCGCCTATCTCGACTGGGCGCTGCATCTGGCCAATGCGCCGGGCAAACGATCAGAAATCCTGCGCGCGGCGCTTGCGCGTCAGATGGCGTTGGCGGGGTATCTCTCTGCGCTCGCCGTCGATCACACCAAAGAGGGCGCGGCCCCGATCACTCCGCGCCCCGAGGATCACCGTTTCGACGACCCGGCATGGCAACAATGGCCCTTCGCGGCCTATGCCCAGTCCTTCCTTGCGACCGAGCAGTTATGGGACGAACTGACAAAGGGGATCGCGGGGGTGTCGCGCCACCACCTTGATCTGGTGAATTTCGGGGTCCGGCAGTGGCTTGATATGATGTCCCCGTCCAATTTCTTGGCGACAAACCCAGAAATCATTGCCCGCACCCATGAAACGGGTGGCCAGAACCTGGTGACGGGCGCGCGGCATTTCTTTGAGGATTTGATGCGCGAAACAGAGGGCAAGCCGCCCGAAGGGGCCGAGCAGTTCCGCCCCGGCCATGAGGTGGCGGTGACGCCCGGACAGGTGGTGTATCGCAACGAATTGATCGAGCTGATCCAATACACGCCGACCACAGACAAGGTGCATCCAGAACCGATCCTGATCGTGCCGGCCTGGATCATGAAATACTACATTCTCGATCTGAGCCCGAAGAATTCGATGGTGCGCTATCTGGTGCAACAGGGCCACACCGTCTTCATGATCTCGTGGATAAACCCCGACGAGGAAGAGCGTGATTTCAGCCTTCAGACCTATGTGGAAAAGGGGGTGCTTGCTGCGCTGGATGCGGTGCAGGCAATCGTGCCGGGGCCCAAGGTGCATGCCGTGGGCTATTGCATCGGCGGCACACTTTTGTCGCTTGCCGCAGCCCTTCTGGGCAAGACCGGGCAGGATCGTCTGGCATCGCTCACGCTGTTTGCCGCGCAGATCGATTTTACCGAGGCGGGCGAGATTTTGCTGTTTGTCGATGACAGTCAGGTCGCCTTTCTCAAGGACATGATGGCCGAGCGCGGCTATCTTGACGCGGGCGAGATGGCGGGCGCCTTTGAGATGCTGCGCGCGAACGATCTGATCTGGTCGCGCATCGTGCATGACTATCTGATGGGCGAACGCCGCCCGTTAAACGATCTGATGGCGTGGAATGCCGATGCCACCCGGATGCCCTATCAGATGCATTCGCAATACCTGCAAAAACTGTTTCTCGATAATGACTTCTCTGAAGGTCGGTTCGAGCTGGGCGATGTCACCGTGGCCCCCCCCGATATCACCACGCCGATCTTTGCCGTCGGGACCGAGCACGATCATGTGGCCCCTTGGCACTCGGTCTATAAGGCTACGCTTTTGACGGATGTCGATGTGACCTTCCTGCTGACCAGTGGCGGGCATAATGCCGGGATCGTCAGCGAGCCCGGCCATCCACGCCGCCACTACCGCATCGGTGATCACTGCGCCAATTCCAGCTTTGTGCCGCCGAAAAAGTGGTTCAACGGCACGCCCGAACATGAGGGGTCATGGTGGCCCGCTTGGCAAGCGTGGCTCGCCAAGCGTTCAGGCAAACCGGGCCCGCTGCCGCAGATGGGGCGCGAGGAGGCTGGCTATCCCCCGCTTTGCCCGGCACCGGGCGAATACGTGTTGCAACGCTAACAGGAGTGACGCCGATGACACCGATGCACCTTCCCCTGAGTGGAAAGAAGGGTCTTGTCATCGGTGTCGCCAACGAGACGAGCATCGCTTATGGCTGCGCGCGCGCCTTTCGTGATGCGGGCGCCGACCTCGCGCTGACATATTTCGACGCCAAGGCCGAGCCCTTTGTCCGACCGCTGGCCGAAGCCCTATCTTGCCCGATCATCCTGCCCTGCAATGTTGAAAAACCCGGCGCGCTGGATGCGGTGTTTGATCGGATCGAACGGGACTGGGGGCGGCTTGATTTTGCGCTGCATTCGATCGCCTTCGCGCCCGCCGCCGATCTGCATGGTCGGGTGACGGATTGCTCACCCGAGGGGTTTGCGCGCGCGATGGATATCTCGGTGCACTCCTTCATCCGCATGGCAAAACGTGCCGAGAAGCTGATGGACAAGGGCGGCGCGCTTTTGTCGATGAGCTATTACGGCGCCGAGAAAGTCGTCGATCATTACAACCTGATGGGCCCGGTCAAGGCCGCGCTTGAGGCCACGACCCGCTCGCTGTCGGCTGAACTCAGCGGTAGCGGCATTCGCGTCAACAGCCTGTCGCCGGGGCCGATCAAGACCCGTGCCGCCTCGGGGATCGCGCATTTCGACGCGCTGATGGAAAAGGCCGTCGCCAAGGCCCCGTCACATCGCCTGACGACCATCGACGAGGTCGGCGCGATGGCGGCGTTTCTGGTCAGTGACAGCGCGCGCAGTGTGACCGGCGACATTCTGTATATCGACGGAGGCTATCACGTCATCGACTGATCTGACGCGCCGATGAGACAGCGAAACAGGAGAAAGCAGATGCTTCAGACCGACACCGACCTCATCGCCAATCGCACCATCGCGCAGATAAAGCCCGGCGATAGCGCCCGGCTAAGCCGCAAACTGACCGTGCGCGATCTTGAGCTGATCTCAGCCCTTGGCGGCGGTGGCGGGCCTGTTGCCTGCGAAACCGGGCCAATTGCTTGGGCGGGATCAAGCCTTGCGGCGCTGATCGGCACGCGTTTGCCCGGTGCGGGCAGCCGGATCGACGCGGTGGATCTGCGCTTTCACGCGGGGCTCGCGGTGGGGGATACGCTGGATCTCGAGGTGCGCGTGCGCAGTGTCGATCTCGCAACACGGGCGGTCGTGTTCGACTGCACCGGCACCGGGCCCAAGGGCAAGTCACTGGTCGAGGGCAGCTTGCAGGTCACCGCCCCGGCCAACCAGATCACCCGCGCCCCATCGGACAGCCCTAACCTCATTATCGGCGAACGCGGCGCGAAGTTTCGCAAACTGATCGCGCAGGCGAAAACACTGAAGCCCATCCTCACCGCCATCGTGCATCCGGTCGAACCCAACGCCATAGCGGGCGCTATCGAGGCCGCGCAGGCCGGGTTGATCTCTCCCGTCTTTGTTGGCCCCGAGGCGCGTATCCGGGCCGCTGCAAAAGAGGCGGGCCTTGATCTGTCCAACTGGCCCATCGAGGACACCGAACATTCCGATGCCGCCGCCGAAATGGCCGCGCGCATGGCCCATGAGGGTCGTGTTCACGCGCTGATGAAGGGCAGTCTGCATACCGACGAATTTCTCCACCCGATCTTGCAGCCCGAGTTGAACCTGCGCACCAAACGCCGCCTCAGCCATGTGTTTTTGATGGATGTGCCGGGCACGGACCGTCTGCTGTTCATCACCGATGGCGCGATCAACATCGCCCCCGATCTCGCGGCCAAGACCGAGATCGTGCAGAACGCGATTGAGATGGCCCATGCGCTGGGCGTTGAAACCCCGCGCGTCGCCATTCTTTCGGCGGTGGAAGTGATCAATCCGCGCATTCCCTCGACGTTGGATGCCGCCGCCCTGTGCAAGATGGCCGAGCGCGGGCAGATCACCGGCGCGGTGCTGGATGGGCCATTGGCGTTTGATAATGCGGTCTCGACGCTGGCGGCGGAAATCAAGCATATCCATTCCGACGTCGCCGGGCGGGCCGATATCCTGCTTGCGCCCGATCTGGACGCGGGCAACATGATTGCCAAGCAGTTGGAATACCTCGCCTCCAGCGAGGCCGCCGGGGTGGTTCTGGGCGCGCGGGTGCCCATAGTGCTGACGAGCCGCGCGGATTCTGCGCAAAGCCGGTTGGCCTCATGTGCGGTGGCGTCGTTGATCCATGCGCACAGGGTGGGGAGCGTGGCATGAGCGAGGTCATTCTTACCCTCAACGCAGGCTCAACCAGCCTCAAGTTTTCACTGTTCGCGGTGGGGCCAGACGGGGTCGATCCGACGCCCTTTGCCGATGGCGAGGTCGACGGGTTGGGCGATGCGCCCCATCTCAAGATCACCGCGGCCAGTGGTGGCATTGATACTGCGCTGGAGTCGGTTAATTACGAGGCGGTGCTGGCACGCGTTCTGGACTGGATCGAGACCCATGACAGCGGCATGACCCTGATCGGCGCGGGCCATCGCATCGTGCATGGCGGCCCCAAATTTGCGGCACCTGTGCGCCTGAGCAAGGCGATCACCCGAAAGCTGGCCGCGCTTAACCCGCTGGCACCGCTGCATCAGCCCCATAACCTTGTGCCTGTGCGCGTGCTAAGCGCAAGCCACCCGCATTTGCCGCAAGTCGCATGTTTCGACACCGGCTTTCACGCCAGCAACGCGCCGCTAAGCACCCGTTACGCGATCCCGCGCGAGATGCATGACGCGGGGATTCGCCGCTATGGCTTCCACGGGCTGTCCTACGAATATATCGCCTCGACCCTGCCTGAATATCTGGGGGCCAAGGCGAATGGCCGTGTGGTGGTGGCGCATCTGGGCGGGGGTGCGAGCATGTGCGCGATCCGCGAGGGGCGCTCGGTTGCCTCAAGCATGGGGTTTTCGGCGATTGACGGGCTGGTGATGGCCACCCGCTCGGGCGCGATTGACCCCGGTGTGCTGCTGTATCTCATGAGCGAACGGGGCATGGATGAGGCGGCGCTGAGCGATCTGCTGTATCGCCGCTCAGGCCTGTTGGGCGTGTCGGGGATCAGCGGCGACATGCGCACGCTTCTGGCCAGCCCCAGCCCCGAGGCGCGCGAGGCCGTCGATTTGTTCATCTACCGGATTGGGCGCGAACTTGGCTCGTTGGTGGCAGCACTGGGCGGGCTGGATGCGCTGATCTTCACCGGCGGCATTGGCGAACACGCCGCCCCGGTGCGCGAAGGCGTTTGTGCGGGCGCGCAATGGCTGGGTATCCGGCTGGATGAGACTGCCAATCAAACTGACGGGCCACGCATCAGCGATGGGGATAGCGCGGTTCCCGTCTTCGTCATTCCCACGAACGAAGATCTGATGATCGCACGCCACACATTGCACGTGCTGCGCCCGGCCGTGGTGGGGCGCGCGAAACAATAAGTGAATTCAACCAAGGAGCTAATCATGTCCAGGATCGAAGTTATTCTCGCGGCTGCGACGCGCACCGCCATTGGTACCTATGATGGAACGCTCAAGAGCACCCCGGCGACCGAGCTCGGGGCGGTCGCGATCCGCGCCGCTCTGGAGCGATCCGGTCTGAGCGGCGGCGATATCGGCACGGTCGTCATGGGCAATGTCATTCAGGCTGGCAACAAGATGAACCCGGCGCGCCAAGCCGCGATCGGGGGCGGGCTGCCTGTCGATGTGCCCGCGATGACGGTCAACCGGGTCTGTGGGTCGGGCGCGCAGGGGATCGCGAGTGCGGCGCAGGAAATCTGGCTTGGTAACCTTTCCAGCGCCATCGGTGGCGGCATGGAGAACATGGACCGCGCGCCCTACCTGATGGCGGGCGGGCGCTGGGGCTACCGGATGGGCAATGCTGAGATTTACGACTCGATGCTGCTGGACGGGTTGAACGATGCGTTCTCAGATCAGCATTCGGGTTGGCATACCGAGGATTTGGTGGCGAAATTCGGTTTGACCCGCGAAGATCAGGACCGCTTTGCGCTGCGCTCGCAGGAGCGGTTTTCGGCAGCGCAGGCAGCGGGCAAGTTCGAGGCCGAAATCACCCCGGTCGAGATCAAATCGCGCAAAGGGTCGGTGATGTTTGCCAAGGACGAACATAACCGCCCCGAAACAACGCTGGAAAGCCTCGCCAAGCTTAAACCCGCTTTTCGCAAGGATGGCACGATCACCGCAGGCAACGCGCCGGGGCTTAATTCGGCTGGGGCGGCGATGATCGTGGCCGAACGCGGCTGGGCCGAGGGCAAGGGCGTCACCCCGATGGCGCGGCTGGTGTCTTACGGTATCGGCGCGGTCGAGCCGGGCTTTTTCGGCCTTGGCCCGGTGCCCGCCGTGCGTCAGGCGCTGGATCGGGCGGGCTGGTCTATCGGCGATGTCGAACGCTTCGAGATCAACGAGGCGTTTGCCGCCATCGTGCTGGCGGTGATGAAGGAGCTGTCGATCCCCGAAGACATCGTCAATGTCGAGGGTGGCTCGATTGCGCATGGCCACCCCATCGGCGCGACCGGCGCGGTTCTGACCACGCGGCTTTTGCATTCAATGGCGCGCGACGGCATCCGGCGCGGCGTGGTGACGCTGTGCATCGGTGGCGGTCAGGGCATCGCGCTGGCGCTGGAGCGGTTGGACTAAGGAGGCAGGAAATTGGATCGTGTGAAGGACGAGGGCTCAGGGATCGGTGCTGTAACTGGCATCGGCTAAGGTGAAATGCGCCACCGGCAGCGCGCCGGTGGTCGATGGCGGTTCTACCGCCCAGTAACGCAAGCAAGTGCCGCGCTTGGGGAGGAGACGCGTGCCGATTTCTCGAAAGGAAAGATCATGACGACATCACCCATTAAAACCCCGAAAATCGACCATTCCGTTCCGTGGTTCTGGCCCTTGGCCATGAGCATGGAGATGGGTCAGGACGGTCTGGACCTGTTTCGCCAGAACATGAAAGCCGTGGCCGAGATTGCCGAGATCACCGATCCGCCGCCCTCGGTCTGGGCCACGGAAAACCGCGTTCTGCAAGAGATGGACACGATGCGGCTGCGCGATTTCACCCGCAAAGGGGCAGGGCAGGGCGGCGTGCCGGTTCTGATCGATCCGCCCTATGCCGGGCACAGCTCGACCATCGCGGATTACCAAAAAGGGCAAAGCCTGATCGAAACCTTGCTCGATGCCGGGGTGCCGCGTCTGCTGGCGATGGATTGGAAGGCGGCCACGCCCGAAATGCGTGATTTCAACATCGACAAATATCTCGCCGAGATCAACGTGGTGGTCGATGATCTGGGCGGGCGCGTGGCCTTGGTCGGGCTGTGCCAAGGGGGCTGGATGTCGGCAATGTATGCCGCGCGCTTCCCCGAAAAGGTGGCCGCGTTGGTGCTGGCGGGATCGCCCATCGACACCAATGCTGGACACGGACCGATCCGCAAGCTGGCCCATGAAATGCCGCTCGATCTGTATCGCGAGATGGTCAAAAGCGGCGGTGGGCGGATGCTGGGGCAATATATGCTGGCAGGCTGGAAGAACATGCACCCGGGCGAGCAATACTTAGGAAAATTCATCGACCTCTACGCCCATGCGACGGATGAAAAATACCTCAAACGCACCAAGGCTTTTGAGCGCTGGTATGAAAACCCGATCGACCTGCCGGGGCCCTATTACCTGCAGTCGATTGAATTGCTGTTTAAGAAAAACATGTTCGCCAAGGGCCAATTCGTCGGGTTGGGGCGAACGCTTGATCTCAAGGCGATCACCTGTCCGCTGTACATGCTGGCGGGCAAAAGCGACGACATCACCACATGGGAGCAGGTCTACGCTGCCGAGCATCTCGTTGGCACCGATCCGGCAAAGATGGTCAAGCAGACGGTGCCGGGCGGGCATATCGGCCTGTTCATGGGCTCCAACACGCTGAAAGACACTTGGCCGGGTATCGCCAAGTGGATCATGGAGGCGGTGTCATGACGGCGGGCGCAAATGCCGCCGCGCCGATTGAGGAAACCGATCTGACGGCGGGGCTAAGCGCGGCGCAGGCCCGCAAGCGGCTAGAGACATTCGGCCCCAACGCGCTGGAAGAGCACCGGGTCAGCCCGCTGAAGAAGCTGGCTGGCTATTTCTGGGGGCCGATCCCGTGGATGATCGAGGCGGCGGCGGTGCTTTCGGCGCTGGATGCGCATTGGGCGGATCTGGCGATCATTCTGGTGCTGCTGCTGTTTAATGCAGGCGTCGGGTTTTGGCAGGAACGCAAGGCCGATGATGCTTTGGCCGCACTGAAGAACCAACTTGCGCTGAGGGCGCGCGCCTTGCGCGACGGTAAATGGGCAGAGATCGACGCCGCCGATCTGGTGCCCGGCGATGTGATCCGCATTCGCCTTGGCGATGTGATCCCCGCCGATGTGCGATTGCGAGAGGGCGCGTATCTTTCGATCGATCAGGCCGCGCTGACGGGGGAGTCCCTGCCGGTGGCGAAAAAGCCCGGTGAAGACGCCTATTCCGGCTCGATTGCCAAGCAGGGCGAGATGGTGGCGCAGGTCACGGCGACGGGCGCGAACACCTTCTTTGGGCGCACCGCCAAGCTGGTGGAAGGCGCGGGCGCGGTGTCGCATTTCCAGCGCGCCGTCTTGCGGATCGGGGATTTCCTGATCCTCGTGGCGCTGGTTCTGTCGGCGGTGCTGATCTTGGTCGAGCTGTTTCGCGGAGAAAGCCCCGCGAGGCTGTTGCAATTCGTGCTGATCCTTGTCGTGGCCTCGATCCCGGTGGCGATGCCCGCCGTGTTGTCGGTGACGATGGCGCTGGGCGCGTTGGCGCTGTCAAAGAAGAAGGCGATCGTGTCGCGCCTGCAATCCATCGAGGAAATGGCGGGCATCGATATTCTGTGTTCGGACAAGACCGGTACGCTGACCCAGAACAAGTTGACCTTGGGCGATCCTGAGTTGTTCGCGGCCACGGATACGCAGGCGCTGATCCTTGCGGGCGCGCTTGCCTCCAAGGCCGAGGACAAAGACGCCATCGACCTTGCCGTGATCGGTGGACTGAACGAGGCCGCTCTTGCTGGCTATACGCAGACCGCCTTTACCCCCTTTGATCCGGTGGGCAAACGCACGCAGGCCGATGTGACCGGCCCGCAGGGGGCCTTTCGCGTCAGCAAGGGCGCGCCGCAGGTGATCCTTGATCTGTGCGCGCCCGATGACGCCACCGTCACGCGCGCCAAGGGGATCGTGGACGCCCTCGCCACCAAGGGGTTTCGCACGCTGGGTGTGGCGCGCTCGGACGATGCCGGGCAAAGCTGGGTCTTTCTTGGCATCCTGCCGCTGTTTGATCCGCCGCGCGAAGATTCCGCGCTGACCATCGCCGAGGCGCGCGCCCATGGCATTGAGGTCAAGATGGTGACTGGCGACGATACCGCCATCGGGCGCGAGATTTCGGGCAAGTTGGGGCTGGGCACGAATATCCGCCCTGCCACCGATCTGTTCGGGAGCGATGGCGATCAGGTGCCCGCAGATGCCGCCCAACAGGTCGAGGCCGCCGACGGGTTCGCCCGCGTCTACCCCGAGCATAAGTACCGCATCGTCAAGGCCTTGCAGGATCGCGGCCACCTTGTTGGCATGACCGGAGACGGGGTGAACGACAGCCCCGCGATCAAGCAGGCCGATGTCGGGATCGCCGTGTCGGGCGCCACCGATGCCGCGCGCGCCGCAGCCGATCTGATCCTGACCACACCGGGCTTATCGACCATCATTTCAGCGGTGGAAGAGGCGCGGCGGATCTTTGAGCGCATGACCTCTTACACGATTTACCGCATTGCGATGACCATCGACATCATGCTGTTCGTGGTGCTCGCAATGCTGATTTTCGGGGTCTATCCGCTGACGGCGGTGATGATTATCCTGCTGGCTTTGCTTGATGATATTCCGATCATGACCATCGCCTATGACAACACATGGCTGAGCAAGAAACCGGTGCGCTGGAACATGCCTTGGGTGCTGGGGGTCTCGTCTTTGCTGGGGTTCTTGTCGGTGATCCAGACCTTTGGCCTGATGTATCTGGGCAAAATCCCGTTCGCGATGGACACGCCGCATCTGCAAACGATGATATTCCTGCAACTCGTGGTCGGTGGCCATCTGATGCTGTTTGTCACCCGCAATCGCAAAAGCTTCTGGCGCAAACCTTATCCGGCTTGGCCGCTGGTTTCGGCGATCTTGGCGACGCAGGTCTTGGCGGTGTTGGTGACAGGCTTTGGCTGGCTGATGCCCGCGCTTCCGTGGCATATCATCGCTTGGGTCTGGGTCTATAACCTCGTCTGGATGGTGGTGCTGGATTTTGCCAAGCTCGGGGCCGACAGCCTGATGGGCCACCGCCCGCGCTTCAAGCAGGTGCTGCTGGACAAGACCAACCGGCCGCTGTTCTCGCATGGCGCGCATAGGCATAGCTAAGCGGTCGCGCGCCCTCTCACCCCCGAACCGGGGTTTTTGGGGGCGCGCGGCATGGGCTTTGCTGACTGCGGCTGGGCTTAGGACCGGCTGGCGCGGGCCGCCCATGCCCATCACCGGGTTTTTCTGAACGCAAACAAGACCGTGGTCTTCATGGCCTCGCCCGGTAGCTACAGCTCAAACCGCATGAGCTGAGTGGGGGCGTTCGGCCCAACCGCTGTCTTGCCCTAGGATTTTGGGTATTCAGGAAACCGTGATACCCTTGTTAACTCCAATGGGAGGGCGATTTCCGCAACGGCACTTGGGGGTGTGGCGATGTCGCGATGCAAAGCCTGCAATGGCACAGGCCGGATAAATGCATCCGGTGGCGCGGCTTATGGCGCGGCCGATGATTTCATGCAATGTCAACGGTGCCATGGTTTTGGCTATGTGAATGAGCCGGCTAGAATCCGAAAGGGAACGCGCGGGTCTTCTGGTGGCTCGGGGGGCGGCAAGTCATCGGGAGGCGGTGCGCTTGGCGCCATCGTGTTGTTGGGATTGGGCTATGCCGGTCTTCAGTGGATTGGCAAAAACCAGCAGTCTATCGCCAACGCACTCTGGTATTATGTCCTGCTACCGATCGCCGCGCTGCTGTGTGCAATCGCTGCCTTCTTCCTGCTTCGATTCCTGTGGCGCTGCGGGCGATGGTCACTCGATGGTCTTGTGCGCCATGCATTCAACTTGGCGGTTCTGACGTATTTAAGCTGGTTTTTTTTGGATGCTTGTCGTGGGGGTGGCGGTGGCGGTCGTGAAAAAGATCGCGCCTGCGTTTTCTCCAGTGCCGACAGTCCTTATCGGCGGCAGCCTTATTCTCAGTGCCTTAACGGGCCTCTGGCTCGTCGCACGTCTTGCGCGAGACTACGGTCGCTACGGGTATTTCTGGGACTTGCTGCGCAGGAAGAAAACCGCCCTTGCGCATCAGGTCTCTAATCTCATGTTGCCGCTCCTGCGCAACCCCTCGGGCAAATGGATCGGGGTGAAGGCGTGGAATGATCCTTTCGTGCGCGGGTTTCTGAATGTTCAGTGCTTCAGCCTTGTTCGACTGAAGCGGCCCGGGCTAGAGGGCGCGCCGCTTACAGATGAGGTCAACCGGATTATTCACTACATATTTGCGCGGACCGGTATGTCATCCGTCGATTTGGCCAAGATCAGGCCGGGAGACGATATCATCGGACCAGAGTATTGGGAGGGGCGCAAAGCGGCGCTTATGTTTTTAGAGCGCTTTCATGGCATTGACCTGAAAGGGCGGGCCTCTGCGGAGGATATTGTCGCAGCCGGGGCATTGTTTCAGCAGGTCGCGAAAGACGTCCCAAAGCCGCAAAAACTCAGCCGACCGGCCTACGCGCGTCAGGCCTTGGTGCGATATTTCTGGCAACCGCACTTGGCCAAGGCCGCGATCTAAAGCGCGCCGCAGTCTTTTCAAAAGGCCCTGTGCAAGAGGGGGCGGGAGGTGTGACTAGGCTGCAAGCGCTTGGGGCGCATGCCCGAGGGGAAGAAAGCCGCTATGGCACGAGCGTAACACCCGGCTAAGCGTATTATGGTTTCCAACAAGGGCGGCTCTGAGCCCGTTGCAGACGGTCAAGGTGGCACTTGCCTTTGCTTGGCGAATAGAAGATCGGCTGCTCGCAAAGGAAACATATGATGCCTTGCATTGATGCGGACCTTGCAACCAGCATTCTTTCCAAAATCGATGATTTTGCTATACCAACCAATAGGTTGGCTGCCGTTATTGGAAGCTTTGATGATGACGAAACGCGAAAGCGCATTTCGGCAAAAGAAATGACTGCTTCATCAGCCAAACCCGCCGCTTCTGATATGACATCGCTGCCGAACCTAGACGGCCATCCCCTCAAGCGCGTTGCGCAACCTGCCGTCAAGCCGACAGCCAGCCTTCCAGCTTGGTTTGGTCCGGCAGGCCGCCTGCGTGAACCAGCTTGCCGTCGATGGAAATGCCGGGGGTCGACATGACTCCGGCCATCGCGATGGCGCGCGGGTCGGACACTTTCTCGACCTCGACCGCGATGCCAAGGCGCGCGGCCGCGTCCTTGACCATGTCCTCAGTTGCTGCGCAGCGTTTGCAGCCGGGGCCGTAGACTTTGACGGTTTTCATTGGATAGTCCTTTCAGAAAATCAGGTTGAAGAGGAAGCCGACGCCAAGGATGCCGCTTGCCACCACGCCGATGAACACGGCGATCAGGCGCAGCGTCAGGACCTGGCGCAGGATGATCATCTCGGGCAGGGACAGCGCGATCACGCTCATCATGAAAGCCAGCACGGTGCCAAGCGCCGCGCCCTTGCCCAAAAGCGCCTCGACGATCGGAATGACGCCCGCGGCATTGGTGTACATTGGAATGCCCATCAGCACCGCTGCGGGCACCGACCACCACGTTCCCGCGCCCATGATGCGCACCATCAGGTCTTGGGGCACATAGCCGTGGATCAGCGCGCCCATCGCGATCCCGAGGATGATCCAGACCCAGACTCTGGCGAAGATCTCGCGCACCGCTTCAAGTCCAAGACGATAGCGATCGACCAGCGTCAGGTGCTCTTCGTCGAGGATCCCAGCGGTGTTCGCGCCGGAATGGATGTCGCGCACCCAATCCTGCAGCCAGCCCTCAAGATGCAGCTTGCCAATGACGAAGCCCGCAAGGATCGCGATCGCAAGGCCGAAGCCAAGGTAAATCGCCGCCACCTTCCAGCCAACAAGGCCGAACAAAAGGATCAGCGCGACCTCATTCACCATCGGTGCCGCGATCAGGAACGAAAAGGTCACTCCCAGAGGCACCCCCGCCGAAACAAAACCGATGAACAGGGGCACAGCCGAGCACGAGCAGAACGGAGTCACGATCCCCAGCCCGGCGGCCAGCACATTGCCCACCCCTTCGCGTCGCCCCGACAGGACCGCGCGGGTCCTCTCGGGCGAGAAGAAGCTGCGCACGACGCCCATCGCGAAGACAATAAGCGTGAGAAGCATCATCACCTTGGGCACGTCGTAGAAGAAAAAGGCGATTGCCTCGCCGGTGTGGCTGTGGCGCGCGACGGGAAGTTGCGCGGTGATCCATTCCGAGATCGGCACGAGCTGACCATAAAGCAGCCACCAGCCAAGCACGAAGGCGGCCACCCCCAGATGCCAAAGCCAGTCGGGGCGCGCAGGGCGGGGTGGGCTTGTGATATCGACGCTCATGCGGCTTTCCTTTCTTCGGCTTCCGCCGCGCTTGCGGCGAGAACGGCCTCTATGACTGCACGGATCTCGGGCGGCATGTCTGGGTTAAGTCGGTAGCGCACCCATTGCGCGTCGCGCCGATCCACGACCAACCCGGCCTGCTTGAGCACCTGCATGTGGCGCGACATGCGGCTTTGCGTGGCGTCGAGCTTTTTCATCAATTCGCAGACGCAATGTTCCGATCCATCCGCGAGAAGCGGAATCACGCCAAGACGCGTCGGTTCGGCGAGGGCAGACAGAGCGGACAGAATCATGGAGCATTCTCCTTTATGCGCATTTGCGCATATGACGCGTCAGGCTGCCTTGATCTATGTCAGACGAAACTTGCGATGCAGCACTCGCGAGGCTGCGTCATTCCGCTCTGATGACCGCTAATTCCGATTTAGCCGATGCGACAGGGGCGGGACCGTTGATGGTGACTGAGAGCGCCAAGAAGGCTGTGTCCTGCCGTCGCATGACCGCATTTTGACGATTTTCGACGATGCTGCGAATGGCGGCTTTTTCTTGCAGGCCATGATTAGTTTTTGGCAAAGCAAGACTGCGAAAGAGGTTGCTTTATTTGTGTTTGGTCTTCGACGATGTGTGGAGGCGTAAATGTGCAACGTTTTGAAAGCCGTTCGACCCGTGGCTGCGAAGGTATTCTGCCATAGCATTTCGCGATTTCGTTATCTGCCATAAAAACTTTGACCGACGCCCGATCATCACGAAGGGACACAAGATGAAAGACGCAGCCGAAGACCTTCGCAAAAACGTGTCACTTCCGTTTGAACAAGCCCGCGCGATGCCGCCCTCCGTTTACACGTCCGAGGCGTTTTTGGCGCGCGAGACGTCCTCGATTTTTGCCCATGACTGGTTTTGCGCCGGGCGCGCCGATGCGCTGGCCAATCCCGGTGACTACATCACTTTGGATCTCGCGGATCAGCCGATCATCGTGTTGCGCGACAAGGTTGGCGCGTTGCGCGCGATGTCAAATGTCTGCCGCCACCGGATGTCGACCTTGCTTGAAGGCCGTGGCAACACGCGCAGCATTGTCTGCCCCTATCACGCTTGGACCTACAATCTGGACGGATCGCTGCGCGGCGCGCCTGCGATGGATCAGAACGCAGGGTTTTGCAAATCGGACTACAGCCTACCGGATATCCGCTGCGAAGAATGGCTTGGTTGGGTTTTCGTGACGCTAAACCCCGACATCCCCGCCGTGGCGCAGCAACTGGCAAAGGTCGAAGACCTTGTCGCTGATTACGACATGACAAACTACACTGAGACCTTTTTCGAGACCCATATCTGGGACACCAACTGGAAGGTTTTGGCCGAAAATTTCATGGAGAGCTACCATTTGCCCGTCTGCCATGCGGGGACAATCGGTGGCCTGTCCAAGTTGAATGAAATGATCTGCCCGCCCGGTGAAGACAGCTTCAACTATCATACGATCTTAAAGGACGAGACCCTCAGGATCGCGATGGCGCATCCCAATAACACGCGGATGCAGGGCGAGCGTCGTCGCACAACCTTTCTGCTGGCGATCTATCCCAGTCTGCTGATCACGCTGACGCCAGGCTATTTCTGGTATCTGACGCTGCATCCGCACGGCGTGGGCCAAGTCCGCATCGGCTTTGGCGGCGGCATGTCCAATGACTACGCAGATGATCCCGATGCGCAGGCCAATTTCGTGCAGCTCAAGACCCTGCTGGATGACGTGAACGTCGAGGATAGGGGGTGCACGGAGAAGGTCTATCGGGGGCTGCGCTCACAATCGGCATCGCCGGGGCATCTGTCCCATCTGGAACGGCCGAACTATGATTTTGCGCAGTATATCAACGCACGCATACAGGCAGCGGACCATCAGCAGGATCTCTCATGACCCATACACGCATTCGCAAATTCAACACCAAGGATACCTATCCCGAACAGTCGCTCGACAATGATCTGTGCCAAGCGGTTGTGACGCAAGGCGGCAAGACGGTGTATCTGCGCGGACAATGTCCGCAAAGTCTGGATGACTTCAAGAACATCGAGAGCCATGATCCAATAGAGCAGACCCACAAGGTTATGCAAAATATCAGGCAGTTGATCGAAGAAGCGGGCGGCGAAATGGCCGATCTGGTCAAGGTTGTCGTCTATATTACGGATGTGCGTCACCGCGAGGCCGTTTATCGCACGATGGGCGAATACATCAAAGGGGTTCATCCGGTGTCGACCGGGCTGGTGGTGCAGGCATTGGCGCGGCCGGAATGGCTGGTTGAGATCGATGGCACTGCGGTGATCCCGGCATGACATTCTCATTGGTCGCGCGCTGCGCGCAAACAGGCATGTTCGGAACCGCGATCGCATCGTCCTCGCCCGCCGTGGCGGCGCGGTGTTCCTACACCCGCGCAGGCGTTGGTGCGGTGTCGAGCCAGAACATCACTGACCCGACACTGGGGCCGTTGGCGCTGAATTTGATGCAAGGCGGCCTGTCCGCAAAGGACGCGATTGCGCAGATTCAGGGTCAAGCGCAGTTCATGGAGTATCGGCAGGTGCTGGCGATTGATCGCAACGGCCGCACGGCGATCCATTCGGGGCCGCGCTCGCTAGGGATCTGGACGCAAGGGCGCGGGGTGAACGTGATTGCGGCGGGCAACCTGCTGGCGAATGAAGACGTGCCGCAAGCGATGGTTGCCGGGTTCGAGAATGCGACCGGCCATCTGGGGGATCGCCTGCTGGCGGCGATGCGCGCCGGATTGGCTGCGGGCGGCGAGGCTGGCCCGATCCATTCGGCAGGTCTTCAGATGTGCGACACCGTGGCATGGCCCGTGGCCGATCTGCGGTGCGACTGGACCGAGGACTGCCCGATTGAGGCGGTTGCCACGGCATGGGCCATCTATCAGCCGCAACTGGACGCCTATGTGCAACGCGCCCTCGATCCGCGTGAGGCTCCGTCTTATGGCGTGGCTGGGGATGAATAACACAGCTTGATATTGCGGGCCCCGAAAGCCACTCTTGCGCATGCCTTTGCGTTTTTCATTCAGACAGTTGGAATATCTGGTCGCCGTCGGCGAGGCGGGCACGATTGCCTTGGCCGCACAGCGCGTCAACGTGTCCTCACCGTCGATTTCATCGGCGATCAGTCAGTTGGAAACCGACCTGGGCGTGCAGTTATTCGTGCGCCATCATGCTCAAGGCCTGTCCCTGACGCCGGGCGGCAGGCGCGTTTTCAACGAGGCGAAACAGATCCTGTTCAGCGCGAACGGTCTCAATGACCTTGCCAATGACATCGTTGAAAAGGCGCGTGGACCGATCACGATTGGTGCACTTTCCACGATCGCGCCACTGCTCAGCGCCCCGCTGCGCCGGTCGTTCGAGGCGGAGTATCCCGATGCCTCGGTGGTCCTGAAAGATGGCAGTCAGATAGATTTGTTGCGCATGCTGGGACAGGCCGAAATCGACGTCGCGATCACCTATGATATTGAAATTCCAAAGGACATTCACTTTGATGCTGTGGTGTCTTTGCCGCCATACGTCATGTTGGCCACGGATCACCCAAAGGCGAAACAGCCGTCCTTGAACCTAGCAGACCTGAAAGACGAGCCGATGATCCTGCTCGATCTACCGCTGAGCCGCGATTATTTCCTGTCGATCTTTCAGGATTGCGGTTTGCGCCCGAATATCACCGAGCGGACGTCTGATATGTCGATGGCGCGCAGCCTTGTGGCCAATGGCTATGGCTTTGGGTTGGTGAATATGCGCACAAGATCCGATCTGGCACCGGATGGCGAAAAACTCGTCACGCTTCCGCTGACGGGGGCCATTCGCCCTGTCGTTCTGGGGCTGGCGACCAAGGGGTCGGACTATCGCTCTGCTATCGTCGCTGCGTTTTTTCGACATGCGAAAGCGCATCTGAAAACCGCGGGTCTGCTGCGTTCTCACGATCAACCCTAGAGACCCGCGCCCAGCCGATCCAGAAGCGCGTCCAGCATAGCATCGCATTTTGCGAGCTGATCGGCGCTGACGAATTCGTCCGGTCGGTGCCCCTGCGCCATCGAGCCGGGGCCGCAAATGACCGTCGGGATATCAAGTTGCGTTGAAAACAGCCCGCCTTCCGTGCCGAACGCGAGTTTGAGCGTGGCATTCTGGCCCGTCAGGGATTTCACGAAACGAACGACCTCCGCATCCTGAGCGGTGGAAAGTGGGGGGTAGCTGCCTGTCGTTTCAATCACGATGTTCGCTTCGGGAAAGTCGCGGCGAAGCGGGGCCAGAAGATCCTCTGCGGCGGCTTTCAATCGCTCTAAAATGGCTTGGGGATCATCCGCAGGCAGATTGCGGATTTCGAACAAGAATTCGGCTGTATTCGGCACGATATTCAGCGCGACCCCGCCACTGATGCGTCCAACGTGAAGCGTCGAATAGGTGACGTCGTAGTCGTCATCCGGCACTGAGGTGCGGCTGATGTCGGCCTGAATCGCGCGGATCGCAGACACCATATCGCAGACCAAATGGATGGCATTCAGGGCCGTCGGCGCCAGCGCGGAATGGCCTTCGCGACCCGTGCACACCACGCGGCACGCGGTTTTGCCCTTGTGACCTGTAGCGACCATCATCTGCGTCGGCTCGCCGACGATGCAGAACTGGGGTCGGAACGGTGCCACTGCCAGCATGTCGATCAACGAGCGCACGCCGAGGCAGCCGACTTCCTCATCGTAGGACAAGGCGAGGTGCAACGGGGTTTTCAGCTCCATCTTGGATGCACGCAAGGCCGCAGACAGCGCGCTTGCGACGAAGCCTTTCATATCGGCCGTGCCACGCCCGTAGAACTTGCCATCGCGCTCGGTCAACGCGAAGGGCGGCATCGACCAGCTCTGGCCCGCCACCGGAACCACGTCGGTATGGCCCGATAGCAGCACACCGGGACGGTCGGTGGGGCCGATCGTTGCGTAAAGGTTTGCCTTGGGCTGATCGGGGTCTTTGATGATCACGACCTCTGCGCCCGTTTCGCGCAGCAGGTCTGCGCAGTACGCGATGAGGTCGTCATTTGGGTCCGCACTGATCGTCGGAAACCCGATCAGCGCCTTTAGAAATTCAACCGTGTGCATGCGCCATTACCCCGTCGCCGCAAGGCGCTTGGCCGCAATATGCTCTGCCAAATACTGCGCATCGACCCAGACCCCCCAGATAAACGAAGAGCCTCGCATCGACAGCCACGGCAGGCCGAGGAAATAAACGCCGGATGCGGTGGACACGCCGCGATCATGCTGCGGCTTGCCGTCTGCGCCAAAGGCGTCAACCTCTAGCCAATTGAAATCCTGCACAAATCCTGTGGCCCAGATGATCGTCGTGATCCCCGCCTGCGCCAGATCCAATGATAGAACCGGCTCTGTCAGACAGTCCGGATCAGGCGGAATGATATGCGCCTCTGGCTCTGGCGGAAGATCAAGCCCTTCACGCGCCACATAGTCATCCGCCTCTTGCAGCAGGGACAGATAGTTCGCATCGCCCGCAGCGATATTTTCGACCAGATCGGCGTTGAAAAGCAGTTTGCCGTTTTCAAATCGTTGCGTGCGGCCAACGAGTGTAATGCCCGTTTCGGCAAGCTTGCGGAAATCGACCGTTTCGCCGCCATTGGCCCCACTGACGGCAATGGTCACATGCTCTTGTCCTGCGGGCGGCGTCTTGGCCTGCCATTTCCCCAAAACGCCAAGCCACCAGCAAAAATCCCGGCCTCGATAGCTGCGGGGAGGGCGGTCATGTGGCCCGACCGACAGGTAAACCTTGCGTCCGGCGTGCCGTAGTTCGCTGGCAATCTGCGTGCCCGATGACCCGGCGCCGACGACCATGATAGCGCCTTGGGGCAGCTGCTCCGGGTTGCGGTAGGTCGAGGAATGCATCTGCTTGATACCGACTAGCTCGGGCACCACAGGCGGAATGACCGGTTTTTGAAACGGCCCCGTTGCGGCGACGATGTTGCGCGCCTCGATCAGCCCTTCCGATGTCTCGACCCTGAAGCCCGTCGCGTTTTCCATCCGCCGAGCATTTCGCACCGTGACGCCGCAGTAAATCGGGGCGTCGATCTGCTTGGCGAAGTCTTCGAAATAGGACGCAACGCTGTGCTTGGACGCAAACGCGTCCGGGTCCGTATCGCTAAATTCCATGCTCGGGAAACGGTCGTGCCAAGCAGGGCCATTGGCCACAAGCGAATCCCAACGCTCTGTGCGCCAACGCTCAGCGATGCGCGCGCGCTCCAAGACTACGTGGGCGATGCCGCAATTGCTGAGATGCTCACTCATCGCCAGCCCGGCCTGACCGCCACCGACGATAACCGTGTCCGTCTCTTTCGGTAACATGTTGATCCTTTTTGCGGGTTGCTGAGCCATCAGGCACAATTTCCACCAGCATACTCAAGGCAAGGGTTTGCTAAAAATACGATTGCGCTAATCATTGATTGCGCTCAGGCTCATGCGATGTGCTGCATAAAGAACAATCCTGTGCGTGGCCTTCACTATGCGATCAGGCTGGACACATTTTACGCCGAAAGCAGAGCTTGATTCCGCAACGCTGACGATCGTTTTGTCCCGCTTGGCGACGTTTCACCCGACAGAACTCCCCCCGACATTCGGACACTGACGTAAGCTGCGATTTGTTGTCTTCCGATCATAGACACCCGTCGCCTCAAAACCGTCAACGCGGCCTTGGCTTTGCTTATCCAGCGAAGAAGTCGCTTTAGCCCAGGCTGATCATTGTTGACAACCTGGTGCTGCCTTCCAGACAGCCAATATGCATCTAGAGTTGCCTTCGAAACATCTATGCGCCGTGCATTGACAGGTTAACCAGTGGGGTCTCAAGCGAAGTTGGGAAGCCGCTAGAGTAGCTTCAATCAGCGCCGCCATGTGATCTGTCTCGGGTTGGCGTTCGCTTGTTGATGTCGTTATGGATGTTGGCGGCGAACGAGGGGAGGCGATCTTGGCGGGTAAATTGTTCATCGGAATCGATGTTGGAACCGGGTCCGCTCGGGCGGGAGTATTCGACGATCGCGGGGAACTTCTAGCGGTGGGTAAACATCCGTTAGATATCTGGTCTGACGATTTCGGTCAGGTCGAGCAGTCGAGTGCGCAGATATGGCAAGCCGTTTGCGCTGCCGTGCGCGAGGCTTTAACCACGGGACAGATCGACGCCCGGAACGTGGCGGGTATGGGGTTCGATGCGACCTGTTCGCTTGTTGTGATCGGCGCGCAAGGCGGGCTTGCGGTGAGCGACAGCACCCATCCAGAGCGCGATGTCATCGTCTGGGTGGACCACCGAGCGCGCGATCAAGCGAAACGGATCAATGAGGGCCGCCACGATGTGCTGCGCTATGTGGGCGGGCGGATCTCGCCTGAGATGCAGACCCCGAAGCTTCTTTGGCTCAAAGAGGAGCGCCCCGATACCTATGCTGCTGCCACGCAGTTCTTCGATCTGACGGATTTCCTCACTTGGAAGGCGACCGGCGCACTGGAGCGGTCTTCTTGCACCGTGACCTGCAAATGGACCTATCTGGCGCATGAAGGTCGCTGGGATGAGGGGTATTTTCACGCCATCGGACTTGGGGATCTTGCTGAGGACGGGTTCGCCCGGATCGGGACGCGTATCGTTGAACCGGGCACCGCGCTGGGAACCGGCCTGAGTGACGACGCTGCACAGGCACTTGGCCTATGTGCAGGCACGCCTGTCGCGGCAGGTTTGATTGATGCGCATGCCGGCGGGGTCGGGACCGTGTCAGCCTCAGGCGGAATAGACGATCCGGCCCAGTGTTTGGGATATGTTTTCGGTACGTCTTCTTGCACGATGACGTCGACCCGCGAGCCGGTCTTTGTGCCCGGCGTCTGGGGGCCCTATTATTCGGCGATGATTCCGGGAATGTGGCTCAACGAAGGTGGGCAATCGGCGGCAGGTGCAGCGATCGCACATCTCGTTCAGATGCATCCGGCTGCGGCTGAGGCGGACGCTCTGGCGAAAGATGCGCGCGTTTCGGTGCCGCAATTTCTTGCGGATCGGGCGTTGGCGCTGGCGGGTTCGGCGTCAGACGCCGTTCGTCTTGCGCAATCGCTCCATGTGGTGCCCGAATTTCTGGGCAATCGGGCGCCCCTTGCCGATCCCGATGCCCGCGCGGTGATTGTCGGGCAGGGGATGGAAACGGGGCTCGATTCTCTTGTGATGCTTTACATCGCCGGGGTGTGTGGATTGGGCTACGGGCTGCGTCAGATCATTGAAACGCAAGCCAAATATGGTGCGCCGATAACCGAGATCTCGATTTCTGGCGGCGCAGGCTCACATCCGCTCACGCGCCAGATCATCGCGGATGCGACGGGGGTCGATACCGTGATTACGCAATGTGACGAGCCCGTCCTTTTGGGCGCGGCGATATTGGGGGCTTTGGCGGGGGGGCGCTTTGGAGAGATGACAGAGGCGATGCGGTCAATGTCGCATGTCGATGATCGATTTGCCCCTGCCACAGGGGCCGTCGCACGCATACACGAAGCGCGGTTCAACGCCTTCCTGACGCTTCAGGGCACAGCAAAGTCGTTGCGCCAGTCTATGGCCGAGGCAAGCGCGTGATCTGTTTTCCGCGCTTGAAAGCAAGCCCTCTTGCTTTTGGCGCATGGGTTTCGGACAATTCGCGCAGCTAACATTCCTTTTCATTCCCTATTTAGCCCCAAGGCTCGCCCGTGACTCGACCCAGCCGCCAGCAAGAACGGATCGCGCAAATCAGCGCGCTGCTTGACGTCTCTCCCTCCCTGCGCCTGCGCGATCTATCGCACCAACTTGGCGTGACAGAGATGACCTTGCGCCGGGATGCGGCGCAGGCAGCGTCGGGCTTTGCGTGTCGGGGCGGCTATATTGTGGCCACCCGTACGACCGAGCATTATGATTTCGACGCCCAGATGACACGCGCGATCGATGCCAAACGTGCAGCCTGCGAACATGCCCGCGCACTCGTGCCGGATGGCGCGGTGGTGTTTCTCGATACCGGAACGACGCTGCCCCATCTTGCGCGCCTGCTTGCCCATAGCAAGGCGCGTCGAATCATCACGCATTGCTTTACCACCGCCGAGATCCTGCAGGGGCGCTCGGACGTTCCGGTGGAGTTTTTGGGGGGCGAGATCAAATCCAGCACCCGGTCCTGTCACGCGGACAATCCGGAAATCCGCCTTGCGCCGTTGGCGATAGATGTCGCGTTTCTGTCTGCTGGTGGCATTGATAAACGAGGGACAGTCAGCTGTTCTCACGACTACGAAGTGGCACTGAAACGGGCCGCTATTTCACTTTCAAATCAAAGCTTTCTCGTGCTGGATGAAAGCAAGATCGGCGCATCGAAATCCGTCGCGTTTTGCGAAATCAATGAGATTGCCGGCCTCGTCACAGAGGTCGGGCTTTATTCTGCGGCGCAGCTGAAAAATCGGTTGACACTTCCTTTTCACGAATAGATGTTCGGCGAGGTTATGTTGCGATCGTAACATAACCCGTGCGGTGGGTTGAAACCCGTGCCGTAGACGGGAAACGCGGGCGAGGAGGTCCGCAACAAGGGAGAGTAACCATGAAGTTCGGATTCATTCCGGCTGTCGCGCTCGCGATGGCTGTCGCCAGCCCGGTTCTGGCACAGCAAGTGGTCGACACGAGCAATGTCGACAAAGCCATGCTCAGCTCGGAAAAGACCTATCACATCGCGACCGTGGTGAAGGTCGATGGCATCGCTTGGTTTGACCGGATGCGCGACGGCGTGAAGCAGTTCGGTGACGACACTGGTAGCGACACTTGGATGGTTGGACCCTCGCAGGCCGATGCTGCCGCGCAGGTGCAACTCATCGAGAACCTGATCGCGCAAGGCGTGGACGCGATTGCCGTCGTGCCGTTCTCGGTCGAGGCCCTCGAGCCAGTTCTCAAGAAGGCGCGCGATCGTGGCATCGTCGTGGTCAGCCACGAGGCCTCCAACATCAAGAATGTCGATTACGACATCGAAGCCTTTGACAACCTCGCTTATGGTGCAGAACTGATGGATCACCTCGCTGCACAGATGGGCGAGAAGGGGCAATATGTCGCCACTGTCGGCTCGCTCACCTCGAAGTCGCAAAACGAGTGGATCGACGGGGCCATCGCGCGCCAGAAAGAAGCCTATCCGAAGATGTCGCTCGCAACTGAACGGCTGGAAACCTATGACGACGCCAACACCGATTACAACAAGCTGAAAGAGGCGTTGACCGCACATCCCGATATCGCAGGGATCGTCGGTGGTCCGATGCCGACCTCGGCGGGCGCAGGGCGTCTGATCGCGGAAAGCGGTCTGCAAGGCAAGCTGCACTTCGCAGGCACCGGTCTGCCCTCGGTGGCCGGTCAGTACATCTCGAACGGCGATATCAGCTACATTCAGTTCTGGGATCCGGCTGTTGCAGGTTACGCGATGAACATGATCGCGCTGGCCGAGCTGAAGGCGCGTGACGCAGGCAAAGAGCATGCCGATATCGGTGCGGGCACCAATCTTGGCCTGCAGGGTTATAGCGACCTCAAAGAGGCCGATAGTGCCGATGCCAAGGTGCTTTACGGCGCTGGCTGGGTCGGGGTGACCAAGGACAACATGGATCAGTACGACTTCTGATCGCTGTCTACGCCTGAAGCTGGGTGGTGCGCCTGTCGCGCCACCCTCTGTGGCCCCTGCTCAACAGGAGAATTCCATGACATCCGCTCCTCTGATCGAGCTGCGCAATATCTCGAAGCGCTTTGGCGGCGTGCGCGCGCTTGACGATGTGTCGCTTTCGCTTGATGCCGCGCGCATCCATTGTCTGGCTGGCGAAAACGGTTCGGGAAAATCCACCCTTATCAAGGTCGTCTCCGGCGTCTACCAGCCTGATGAGGGCGAGATTTTCATTGATGGTCAAAAGGTTGATCGCCTCGATCCCGTGACCTCGATCGCGCATGGCGTGCAGGTGATCTATCAGGATTTCTCGCTGTTTCCGACGCTGAGCGTCGTTGAGAATCTCACGCTCAACAGCTTCCTGCGCGAGGGCAAGACACGCATCGACTGGACACGGGCGCGCAAGATGGCGCGCGAAGTTCTGGCGCGTCTCGACGTGTCGCTGGATTTGGATGCGACTGTCGAAACCCTTCCCGCCGCAGGGCGCCAGATCGTTGCGATTGCTCGCGCGATGTTGGCGGATGCCCGGCTGATTATCATGGATGAGCCGACCACGACGCTGACCGGGCGCGAGGTCAAGCGGCTGTTTCGCATCGTGCACGACTTGCAGGCCGATGGCATCGCCACACTGTTTGTCAGCCATAAGATGCGCGAAATGCTTGAAATTTCCGAACGCCTCACGGTGTTTCGTAATGGTAAGAAAGTCACCGAAGGGCCGATCTCGGACTTTGACGAGCGCGCGATCACCCGCGCAATGACGGGGCGCGATCTGCATCAGGGCCGCTTTGTCGCGCCCGATGTCACGGGGCGTAAGCCGCGGCTGGAATTGCGCAATGTGTCGGTGGGCGACAAGGCGCGTGATATCAATCTGACCCTGATGCCGGGCGAGATCGTCGGCCTGTCGGGGTTGATCGGGGCCGGGCGCAAGGCGATCGCGCAGGCGATCTTTGGGCTGCGCCAAGACATGAGCGGCGAGATGCGCGTTGATGGCGTTCCGGTCGCACCGAAATCCGTGCCCGAGGCGATCGCGGCGGGGTTGGCCTATGTTCCCGAGGACCGGTTGTCGGAAGGCTTGTTCCTGACCCGCTCGATCCGCGACAATGCGATTGTCTCTTCGATGGAGCGGTTCGCCCCTCATCTCTGGCTGGATACCGAAAAGGCAGGCGCCGAGACGCGCAAGATGTTTGCCGAGATGGCGATTTCCGCCCCCGGCATAGATGTGCCGGTCGGCACACTTTCGGGCGGCAATGCGCAGCGCGTGATGATCGGGCGCTGGCTAATGACGGATGCGCGGGTGCTCATCTTGAACGGGCCGACTGTGGGTGTCGATGTCGGTTCAAAAGAGCAGATCCACGGCATCATCCAAGACCTGACCCGCAAATCCGATCTTGCCGTGCTGATGATCTCGGACGACCTGCCCGAGCTGGCCGCCAACTGCAACCGGGTGCTGTGCATGACCGAGGGCCGCATTCTGGGCGAATTGTCGGGTGAGACGCTGACCGAAGAGGCGCTTGATGCGGCGCTCTCGCGTGAAATCGAAGGAGAACACGCATGAGATTCCTGCGCAGCTCGGATGCGATTATCCTAGCAATTCTTGTCGTGGCGATGATCTTCATCGGCCTCGTGAATCCGGCCTTCTGGCAAATGTCCAACCTGTTCAGCCTGCTCAAGGAGAACGTGGTCATCGGCATCATGGCGCTTGGCGTCTTGCTGGTAATGATCTCGGGTGGGATCGACGTGTCTTTTACCGCCTTTGCCGTGGCGGGAATGTATCTGACGGTGCGCGCGATGGTGGCGCTGGATTACAACGGGCTGGTGCTGCCTTTCATGTCCGCGATCCTGATCGGCGGGCTGTTGGGGCTGATGAATGCCGGCATTATCCATCGGTTCAAGATGATCCCGCTGATCGTGACGCTTGGCACTGCCTCGGTGGTGCGCGGGTTGGTGCTGGGGCTTGTGGGCACCTCGAATGTGAATATCAACAAAATGCCCGATGCGCTGGTCGAGTTTGGCAAGACCGATCTGTTCACGCTGGAGCGCGCGAATGGCTCGACCTACGGGCTGACGGCGATGATCGTGATTTATCTCGGTCTGGCGCTGGCGCTGCATCTGGTGCTGAAACACACGATGATCGGCCGTTCGGTCTATGCCTATGGCGCCGATCCCGAGGCCGCCAAACGGGTCGGTTTCTCGACCGGGCGCACGATGATTTTCGTCTATGTCACCGCGGGCGCGCTGGCAGGTTTTTCCGGCCTGCTGCACTCCTCGATGATTTGGCTGGCCAATCCGCGTGATTTCGTCGGGCTGGAGCTGGACGTGATCGCGGCCGTGGTGCTGGGCGGGGCGTCGATATTTGGCGGGCGCGGAACGGTTCTGGGTACGGTTCTGGGGGTATTCATCCTGGTGATGATCCAGAACTCGCTGATCCTGATGGGGATCGACACGACCTGGCAGCGCATCGTCGTGGGCGCGATGCTGATCGCGGCAGTTACGGTGACGGCGCTGCGCGACCGCCGTGCGCTGGTCTGAGGCAGGAGATGAAGATGAACGATACAAATTCGACGGTGACCCGGCCCGGCCTGCGCAATCTGGTCAGTGGTGAGACGGCGCAGACCAACCTGATGCTGGCCGTGGTTTGCATTCTGGTGCTGATCTCCATGACGGCGCTCAGGCCGACGATGTTCCTGTCGTCCTATAATTTCGAGTCCATGGCCTTTTTCATGCCCGAACTCGGTATTCTCTCGATCGCGATGATGATCGCGATGCTGACCGGAGGGATCGATCTGTCGATCGTGGGCGTGGCGAACCTTGCTGGCATCACCGCGGGCACGCTGTTTGCCACGATGGCGGGCGATGGCGGCTCGGCTGCGCTTGGTCTTGGGCCTGTCACGCTTGGGGTGATCGTGGCGCTTCTTGTGGGGATGGCGGCGGGGCTGTTGAACGGCTTTCTGATCTCGGTGCTCAAGATCACGCCGATCTTGGCGACGCTCGGCACTGGCCAAGTCTTTATCGGACTCTGCCTTGTGTTGACGGGCGGCCCCGCGATCGTGGGCTTTCCGCCGGGTTGGAACGCGATCGGAAATGGGAAGCTGCTCGGTATCCCGGTGCCGCTGTTGATCTTCGTGCTGATCTGCATTGCGTTGTCCTTGCTGTTGGCGCGCACCTCTTTCGGGCTGCGGCTCAAGCTGATCGGGACCAATCCGAAAGCGGCGGTCTATGCGGGTGTGAAGCGTGGCCAAATGATCTTTTATTCCTATATGCTGACGGGGGCGCTGGCCGCGCTGGCCGGGGTGCTGCTATCGGCGCGCACGAATGCGGCGAAATCCGATTACGGTGCGTCCTACCTGCTGCAGGCGGTGCTGATCGCGGTGTTGGGTGGGACCAACCCTGCGGGTGGTCGCGGGAATGTGCTGGGCGTGGCGCTGGCGCTGATCTCGCTGACGCTACTATCCTCGGGCTTCCAGATGATGCGCGTGTCCAACCACTTGATCGACTTCGTCTGGGGGGGCTTCCTGATCGGGGTGATCGCGCTGAACTCATGGCGCAGCCGGAAAGGATCGTAATATGAGCGTAATCATCCCCCTCCCGCGTGAGCGGTTCGGTTTAGCACCAACTGTGCTGGCAAAGACCGACGCCTTCAGCGTGACTGGCTGGCGCACGGGACTGGGCATTGAGATGTTGGCGGTCGAGACCCCGCGCGGTCGGGTCGAGATGCTGCCCTATATGGGGCAGATGCTGTGGGATGCGGTGTTTGACGGGGTGCGCCTGACGATGGACAGCGCCTTTTGCGAGCCGCGCCCTGCGCAGGTGATCGTGGAAACCTATGGCTGTCTGGCCTATCACAGCGGGCTGTTGCGCAACGGCTGCCCCGGACCGCAGGACGATCATCCGCTGCATGGCGAGATGGCCTGCGCCACAATGGATACGGCGTATCTGGAGATCGGCGAAGACGGGCAGGGCGCGTTTGTGCGCCTTGGCGGGCATGTCGATTACATCCGCGGCTTTGGTCCCCATTATCGCGCGATGCCCTCGATCACGCTGCGCGAAGGCACGCTGATCGAGATGGCGATGACGGTCGAGAACCGCTCGGCTCTGCCGATGGACTTGATGTATATGTGCCATGTGAATTTCGCCTTCGTGCAAGGCGGGCGCATCCATCAGGCGGCACCTTTCACGCCTGAACGCACCCGTGTGCGCCGCGAGGTGCCCGCCCATGTGCAGCCCACGCAAGCCTATACCGATTTCATCGAGCGCCTCGCCAAGACCCCGCAAGACAGCGCCGTTCTCGATCACCCTGAGCAATGGCATCCCGAGCAGGTACTGTATATCGAAAACCCGCGCGCCGATGCGCAGGGCGAAAGCCACGCATTGCTTGAACGCCCCCAGGGCGACGGGTTCGTGATGAGCTGGCGGCCCGATCAACTTGATCATCTCGCGCGCTGGATACTGGCGGGCGAGGATGCCTCGGTTGCGGCCTTTGCCTTGCCTTCGACCTGCGAACCCGAGGGCTACACTGCCGAGAAAGCCAAGGGGAACCTGCGCAGCCTTGGGGCGGGTGAAACCGCGCGTTTCGCAACCCGCTTTGGCTATGTGACGGCTGCGCAAACCGCCGCGCTAGCGCGCAAGATTTCCGAGATGACGGAGAGCGAGAATGTCTGACAAGATTGCCGTAGTCGGCTCGAATATGATGGATCTGGTGACCTATATCGACCGGATGCCAGAGCGCGGGGAAACCGTCGAAGCGCCGGATTTCGCGATGGGATTTGGCGGCAAGGGAGCCAATCAGGCGGTTGCCGCCGCGCGTCTGGGATCGCGGGTCGCGATGGTAACCTGCGTGGGCGATGACGCGTTTGGCCCGCAAGTGCGCGCCAACCTTGAGGCCAACGGGATCGACACCACCCATGTGCGCACGGTGGCGGGCAAGGCCTCGGGCGTGGCGCCGATCTTTGTCGAGCGTGATGGCGAGAATGCGATCCTGATCGTGAAAGGGGCCAATGCCGCGCTGGCCCCGTCAGATGTCGATGCTGCCGCCAAGACGCTGCGCGCAGCCTCTGCGATCCTGCTCCAGCTCGAGGTCGATCTGGAAACCGTTTATCACGCGGTGGCTTTCGGTGCGCGCGAAGGGGTCGCGACGATCCTCAATCCCGCACCCGCGCATCCTGATCTCGATATTGCGCGGCTTAATGGGTTGGACTGGTTCTGCCCCAATGAAAGCGAATTGGCGCTGCTGACGGGCTTGCCCACGGATAGTGATGAGGCGGTCGTTGCCGCAGCGCGCAGCCTGATCGAACGCGGCATTCGCAATGTCGTGGTCACGCTGGGCGGGCGGGGGGCGCGTCGCGTTACCGCTGATAGCGTCACCGAGATAGCGCCGGTCGCGGTCACCCCCGTCGATACCACGGGGGCGGGCGATGCCTTTATCGGCAGTTTCGCGCATTTCCTTGGGGCGGGGGTGGACGCGAATGACGCGCTCACCCGCGCTGCGCGCTACGCCGCCTTGTCAATTACCCGTCGCGGCACCCAGACAAGCTATGCGACGGACCAAGAATTTGTGACGTTTCTTTCCAGTCAGGCGCTTGCTTGATACCGATATGCCGTTCTCGTAGGGCAGGCCGGGTTGCGTCCCGCGCCCTTGCCGATATGCGCGAACAGGCTCCGAGCTAGGAGATATGCGATGAAAACGCAGACAGATCTGAAGTCGCGCGAAGGGGCACTTGTGCCCACGACCGCCGCCCATCCCGAGCATGCGCGAAACCCCGGTATGAAGCTGGACGTCGCGATGTTCGAGGGCCATCACGTGAACCGTGCCGCCGCTGACCGCCGCTGCGCGACGCTGACCACGCGGCGCAGCGTGAAAAAAGAGTATCAGGCAGCGTGGCTGGTCAATGCGGTGCGCTGCGTCGATCTGACGACGCTGGCGGGCGATGATACGGCGGGTCGCGTCAAGCGGCTTTGCGCCAAAGCGCGCCAGCCGATTGCGCCCCATATCGAGGCCGGGCTGGGGCTGAAACCGGGCGCGCTAACGGTGGGGGCGGTCTGCGTCTATCCCACGATGGTGCCCCATGCGGTGAAGGCGCTTGAAGGGAGCAATATCCCTGTGGCATCGGTCGCAACGGGCTTTCCCGCAGGGTTGATGCCGTTGCATCTGCGTCTCGAGGAAATCCGCTGGGCGGTGGCCCAAGGCGCAGCCGAGATTGACATCGTGATCAATCGCGAACTGGCGCTGACGGGCAACTGGCAGGGCTTGCACGATGAGATCACGGCGATGCGCGCGGCCTGTGGCGATGCCCATATGAAGGCAATCCTTGCCACGGGCGAGCTTGAAACGCTCAACACTGTTTACGCCGCTTCGATGGTGGCGATGCAGGCGGGAGCTGATTTCATCAAGACCTCGACGGGCAAGGAAAGCGTAAACGCCACGCTGCCCGTCAGCCTAGTGATGATCCGTGCGCTGCGCGATTACGGCGCGTTGACCGGCCATCCAATCGGCTTCAAGCCTGCAGGCGGGATGAAACAGGCCAAAGAGGCGCTGGCCTGGCAGATTCTGATGAAAGAAGAGTTGGGCCGCGACTGGCTCAACCCCGATCTGTTCCGCTTTGGCGCCAGCTCGATGCTGGGCGATATCGAACGCCAACTCGAACATCACGTGACCGGGCGCTATGCCGCTTCCAGCCGCCATGCGCTTGCCTGAGGAGAGACAAAGATGAGCATTCAGACGATCCTCGAGACGATGGAGTATGGCGTGGCCCCTGAAGATGACAGCCACGCACGCGCATGGCTTGATGCACACAAGGATGGTTTTGGCCATTACATCAATGGCGAGATGACCAAACCGGGCGCGCTGTTCGAGACGCGCGATCCCGCCAGCGACACCGTACTGGCGCAGGTCAGCCAAGGCACGCAGGCCGATGTCGATGCCGCCGTTGCCGCCGCGCGCAAGGCGCAGCCCGATTGGGCCAAGCTGTCAGGCCATCAGCGCGCCAAGTATCTTTACGCATTGGCACGTCACATCCAGCAACATTCACGCCTGCTGGCGGTGCTGGAAACGCTTGATAGCGGCAAGCCGATCCGCGAAAGCCGCGATATCGACATCCCGCTGGTTGCGCGCCATTTCTATCACCATGCGGGCTGGGCCGAGATCCTTGAGGACGAGATGCCGGGCCATGCTGCCCATGGCGTGTGCGGCCAGATCATCCCGTGGAATTTTCCGTTGCTGATGTTGGCCTGGAAGATCGCGCCAGCACTGGCGGCGGGCAATACGGTGGTGCTGAAACCGGCCGAATATACGCCACTTACCGCGCTGGCTTTCGCCGAGATCGCCATCGAATGCGGCATCCCGCAGGGCGTGATCAACATCGTCACCGGCGATGGTGAAACAGGGGCGGCAATTGTCGGCCATGAGGGGATCGACAAGCTGGCCTTTACCGGTTCGACCGAGGTGGGGCGGATCCTGCGCGAACGCACAGCGGGCTCGGGCAAGGCGCTGACGCTGGAACTGGGAGGGAAATCGCCCTTCATCGTCTTTGACGACGCTGATCTTGATGCCGCCGTCGAAGGGGTGGTGGATGCAATCTGGTTCAACCAAGGGCAGGTCTGCTGTGCTGGCTCGCGCATTCTGGTGGCGGAATCCGTAGCCGAGCGGTTCGAGACGCTGTTGCGTGCGCGCATGAAGACACTGCGTACCGGCGATCCGATGGATAAAAGCACCGATGTGGGCGCAATCGTGCATCCCTCGCAACTGAGCCGCATCCGTGATCTGGTCGAACAGGGCGCAAGCCAAGGGGCCACGCTGCATCAGGCGAACGCACCGAAGGGCTGCTATTTCCCGCCCACGCTCGTCACCGATGTCGAACCCGCCAGCATCCTGTCGACCGAGGAAATCTTTGGCCCCGTGGTTACGCTCACCACTTTCCGCACGCCGTCTGATGCGGTGGCGCTGGCCAATAACACTCGCTACGGGCTGGCCGCGAGCATCTGGTCGGAGAACGTCAATCTCTGCCTTGATATCGGGGCACAGGTGAAGGCCGGGATTATCTGGATCAACTGCACCAATATCTTTGACGCGGGTGCGGGCTTTGGCGGCTATCGCGAAAGTGGTTTTGGCCGTGAGGGTGGGCGTGAGGGCATGCGCGCCTATCTGCGCAACCCTGCCGCCGCGACTGGTAAAGGCAAAGGCAGCACCCCCGAGCCACTTGCGACCGGCCCGGCCGATACGATCAAATCGGGCGAGATCGACCGCACCGCCAAGCTGTATATCGGGGGTAAGCAAGCGCGACCCGATAGCGGCTACAGCTATCAGGTGAAGGGTGGCAAGGCGGTCGTCGGGCTTGCAGGTCTTGGCAATCGCAAGGATATCCGCAACGCGGTTGAAGCGGCCTCCAAGACCAAGGGCTGGGGCAAAGCCACGGGCCACAACCGCGCGCAGGTGCTGTATTATATCGGCGAGAACCTTTCGGCGCGGGCAGGCGAGTTCACTGAGCGGCTGGAAAGTCTCGGCGCAAATCGCAAGGCGGCGCAGGCCGAGGTCGAAACCGCTATCACGCGGTGTTTCTGGTATGCCGCTCAAGCCGATAAGTTTGACGGCGCCGTGCATAGCACGAAAAGCGAATTCGTGACGCTCGCGATGAACGAGCCGATCGGGGTGATGGGACTGGTCGCACCGAGTGCGCAGCCGTTGCTCGGGGCGATCTCGCTGGTGCTGCCTGCTATTGCGATGGGCAACAATGTGGTGCTGGTGCCCTCGCAAGCCCATCCGCTGGCGGCGACCGATCTTTATCAGGTGTTCGATACTTCGGATTTGCCCGGTGGCGTGGTCAATATCGTGACCGGCCCGCGCGACGAGCTGGCCAAGACGCTGGCGGCCCATGACGGGGTCGATGCGATCTGGTATTTCGGCGATCAACCGGGTTGCAAGATGGTCGAAACGCAAAGCGCAGGGAACCTCAAGCAAAGCTGGACGGAGGCCGATGACGCGCGCGACTGGGCCGGTCGGGGCGGGCAGGGGCGCTTGTTCCTTGAACGCGCCACGCAGGTGAAAAACATCTGGGTGCCCTACGGCGCTTAAAGGGGCGCGATGGCGTTGTAAGGCCTTGTTTACAGCTCGACGCTCACTCGGGCGCGCGCGCCTTCCGAGACGGGATTCGGGCGGCGCGGTCTCAACCTGGGTGGCCAAGTCTGGTCATCCGGTTGAGACCCAGGGTGCCAATCCTGGGTTCTACCTTCTATTTTTCGAAGTTG
>NZ_CAJYBT010000013.1 GCF_913064665.1 uncultured Thioclava sp. | reverse complement strand
TTTTATTGGTTGCGGGAGTAGGATTTGAACCTACGACCTTCAGGTTATGAGCCTGACGAGCTACCGGGCTGCTCCATCCCGCGCCAATGGGGGCTAGATAGGCCACCACGCGGGGAAGCGCAATGGCTTCACAGTAGAAAGTTTGAAGTTTTTTTGACACCGATGAGGGCGGGCGCAAATTTTCTTGGGCTGCGGGATGCGAACTGCACTGCGGCCCCTTTTTACAAAGGGTTAGGGGGCTTGCGCGCCATCAGACCCGGACAGCTTGGCACGCTTGGCGGGTCAAAACGGGGCGATGGCAACGTCGGCGGCCTCAAGGCTTTGGCGCAACTTGCGCGCCACGCCAAGCGCGCCCGCTGTGTCGCCATGCACGCAGATCGTGTCGATCCGGCAACGAATCTGCTTGCCAGATCGTGCAATGATCGCGCCCGCGCGCAGCATCTCCAGCATCCGCGTGGCGATCTCTGTGGGGTCGTGTAAAACCGCACCGGGGGCAGAGCGTGCGCAGAGCGTCGCATCGTCGTTATAGCTGCGATCGGCATAAATCTCGCCCGCCCAGGCGCAGCCCAGATCGCGCACCGCCTGATCCATGGCGGTGAGCGGTTGCACCATGATCACCAGATCGGACTGCACGCGCAGCGCCGCCTCAAAGCAGGTGCGCGCCAGCGCGGCGTCCTCACTCGCCATGTTTGACAGCGCTCCGTGCAGCTTGAAATGGCGCAAGGACCCGCCCGCAGCCCGCGCCATCGCTTGTGCGGCCCCCAGTTGATAGGTGATCAAGTTGCGGATCGCGCCCGGTGACAGCCCCATCCGCCGCCGCCCGAAGCCCTGCAAATCGGGAAACCCCGGATGCGCGCCAAGTGCCACACCCTTGCGCTGTGCCAAATCCATCGTCGTCGCCATCACATCGGGATCGCCCGCATGAAACCCACAAGCGATATTGGCCGAAGAGATAACCTCCATCAGCCCAGCGTCATCGCCCGTCGCCCAAGGGCCAAAGCCCTCGCCAATGTCTGAGTTGAGATCAACTTTGAGCATCGCTCACTCCTCTGGTTCGCGCCCGGCACTGACGCCGCTAATGAGTTGATAGCCCAGCAAATCAGGGATCGTGCGCGGATCGCGGATCAACGGTCTGATTTGGCGGCGCAGGTCTTGCAGCAGGGTCTTTTGGCTGACGGCAATGCGGTCGGCCTCGGCCAATGTGACATGGACAAATTGCACCGACGCGCCCACGGGGGCCTGTGCGATGCGGGGGATGTCGCAGGCCAGAACGGTGCCGATGCGGGGATAGCCGCCAATCGTCTGGCATTCGCTGAGCAGCACGAAAGGGTGCCCGTCGCCCGTCATCTGAATATCGCCCTCTTGGATAAAATCCGAGGCCAGCCCGGCGGGGGCCTGCGCGGGAAATGGCGCCGTATCGGATTGGAGCAACACGCCCTGACGATTGCCCGAAGGCGCGCGCGTGAAAGTCGTGTGATCAAAGCGCGCAACGGTTTGCGCATCAAACAGCCCCGTTTGCGGGCCATAGATATAGCGCAGTGAGCCGCCCTGAAACCGGGTGTCGCTGCGCAGCACCATATCCGTGTGATCTCGTGAGGTATCGGTGCCAAGCGCAAGGCGCGTGCCGGCCTGAAGGGCGTTTCCCAGACCCGCCGTCAGATGGGTTGAGCGACTGCCAAGCCGAGGTGCCACCTCTAGCCCGGCGGCAAAGGTGAGATAGCCAAACACCCCGGCGGTGGCCGCGCCAATGGTCAGGATATCGCCGGGCTGCAGGTGGTGGCTTGCGTTCCAAGCAAGGGCGCGCGTGCCGATCTGAGCGCGCATCGGTGCCCCCGTCAACGCGAACCGACTGGGCACGCTCACCTCAAACACACCTCCGAAAATTGGCATTTCCAAAGCCGCAATCGGGGCAGAATGCCCCAGCAGCGCGGCGGCCTCATAAAGGGCAAGACGATCCGCCGCACCGCCACGAGACAGCCCCAGATGGGTCTGCCCGACGCGGCCCAGATCCTGCACGCTCAGCCCTGGTCCTGCCTTGTGAATGATGATCTGCGCCGTCATGCGCGGCTCTCACAAATCGCGCCGCCTGCGGGGTCGCCACTCTCCAACAGTGCCCGCAACTGATCGCCAGAGGCCGGCACAAGCTGTAGCGCATCGCCGGCGCGCAATGGCACGGCTGGCTCTGCATCAGGGCGAAACGGCGCAAAAGCGGTGCGCGCAATTTGGCGCCAACCGGTGGGCGAGGCATTGGAGAACAGCACCAACTGGCGCACCGCAACTGCGATAGCGCCTTTGGGAACCTGTGGGTTGAGGGTTTGCCTGCGCGCCAAATTCCACGCCTCGGGCAGCAGGCCAAGATAGGGCTGACCGGGTGCAAACCCGATGGCGAGCACGCGCAGCGGCGTGGCGCAAATCATCTCGATCGCGGCGTCGGGGCGCAGACCTGCAAGCTTGGCGGCCGCCTCAAGATCGGGGCCATTCTCGCCGCCAAACGCGGCGGGGATGCGCCAAACTCGGGTCGCCGGGCGCGGTGTTTCCGACTGCCAATCGCGTTCTGACAGAAGGGAGCTGATCTGGCGGGCGCAGTCTGCGCGGGAGATTTTCGTGTCGTCAAACCGAAACAGAACCGAGGTCAAACTGGGCAGCAATTCGCGCAAGAAGGGCAGGGCGGCGGCGCTGGCATGATCATAAAACGCTTGTGCCGCCGTGCTTGCCCATGGCTCTGCGCTTAGCGCGAACCGCACCAGAAGGCCATCTTGCCCAAATGGCAAAACCTGCACGCCCTGCGCCTGTGCGCTTGCGGGCAAAAGGGCATCTTCAAGGGTCATATCGGTTGTCGGCTCGAAAGTGGCGGGGCAAAGGCGCGCGCGTATGTGCACCGCTTGTGGGCATACTCAAGCGGCGATATCTGCGCTTTGATCGCCGCGTCATTCCCGCATAGGCGCGGCCACGCGATAGGTCGATAAGCAGCGGCCATTTGCGGGCACTCTCCGATGAATTTTCGCGATGACACCCACGGACCATAGCCAATTTTCTGATACCCTGTCCATCGCCCTGCAGCACGCGGAGTTGCGCGGATGGGGGCTTTCCCTTTGGCGCGATTTACTTTCTTCTAAGGCGGTTAAAGAACATGACGGAGCGCCCCCTGATGACCCGCTACCCCCGCGACTTGCGCGGCTACGGCCGCACCACCCCCGATCCGCGATGGCCCGGCGGGGCGCGTGTGGCGATCTCGATGGTGCTGAACTTCGAGGAGGGCGGCGAGAATTGCGTGCTCCATGGCGATGCCGCGTCCGAGGCGTTCCTGTCCGATATCGCGGGCGCTGCACAATGGCCCGGTCAACGCCATTGGAACATGGAATCGATCTATGACTATGGCGCGCGGGCCGGGTTCTGGCGGCTGCATCGGTTGTTTACCGGGCTGAACCTGCCGCTGACGATTTACGGCGTGGCGACAGCCCTCGCGCGGGCCCCCGAACAGGTCGCCGCGATGAAAGAGGCGGGCTGGGAGATCGCCAGCCATGGCCTGAAATGGGTTGAGCACAAGGACATGCCCGAAGCTGAAGAACGCGCCCAGATTGCCGAGGCGATCCGCCTGCACACCGAAGTCGTGGGCGAGCGCCCGCGCGGCTGGTACACGGGCCGTTGCAGCGTCAATACCGTGCGCCTGACGGCGGAAGAGGGCGGTTTCGACTGGATTTCAGACACTTACGACGATGATCTGCCCTATTGGGTCGAGGCCGGGGAACGCGATCAACTGGTGATCCCCTACACGCTTGAGGCCAATGACATGCGCTTTGCCACTGCGCCGGGCTATATCGAGGGCGAGCAGTTTTTCACCTATCTCAAGGACAGTTTTGATACGCTTTACGCCGAAGGGCTGGCAGGCGCGCCCAAGATGTTCTCGGTCGGGCTGCACAATCGTCTGATCGGGCGGCCGGGCAAGGTTGCCGGGCTGAAACGCTTTCTCGAATACGCGCGCGGGCATGAGGGCGTGTGGTTTGCCACGCGCGGCGAGATCGCGGCGCATTGGGCGGCCACACATCCCCCGGTCCGGTGCGAGCGCCCCAGCCAGATGTCGCGCGCACGTTTTATTGAGGTCTTTGGCGGGGTTTACGAACATTCTGCTTGGATCGCCGAGCGCGCCTTCGATCTGCAACTCGGCCCCGCGCATGATTGTCTTGAGGGCATGGCCTCGGCCCTTGCGCGGATGTTTCGCAGCGCCAGCGCCGATGAACGGCTGGGCGTTCTGACCGCGCATCCCGATCTGGCGGGCAAGCTGGCACAGGCGAAGCGGCTGACGGCGGAAAGCACGAACGAGCAGGCCAGTGCCGGGCTGGATGCGCTCAGCGACGCCGAGCGCGCCACCTTCGAGGCGCTGAACACACAATATACCAAGAAATTCGGCTTTCCTTTCATCATCGCGGTGAAAGACAACACCAAGGCGTCAATCCTGCACGCGTTTCATCGCCGCTTGGCCCATAACCGTAATAGGGAACTGGCCGAAGCCTGCGCGCAGGTCGAGCGGATCGCGTGGCATCGCCTGAGCGCGATGGGCCTTTAACGCGCGCCCAGTTCGGCGATCAGCCAGTCTTGGAACGCCGCTACCGGAGCGCTGCCCATCGTGCGCTCGGGCAGGATCAGCGAATAGGTCTCGCCCGTCTCGAACCGTCGGCTTGAGGCCAGAACCAGCCGCCCCTGCTCCAGCGCCGGGGTGGCGATGATCTCGGGCACAAGGCCAATCCCCATTCCGGCCCCCGCCGCATCCATAATCATGTCGAAATGGTCAAACCGCGCGCCGCGCAGGATGTGGCGCGGGTCGCTACCGCTGTCGCGAAACCAATCAAGCCAGAGCGTCGGGCGCGTCGATTGCTGTAACAGCGGATGGCTCAGCAGCGCGGCATCGTCCAGGCGCGAGCCGCCCTCAAGCCGCCCCGGCGCACAGACCGCCACCAGCGTCTCACGCAGCAGTTCCACAACACGCGTTCCCGGCCCTTCATGCTGTGTGCGCATAATCGCCAGATCGAACGGGTCACTTTGAAAATCCACCGGATGCAGCCGGGCGGTGACATCAAGGCTGATCTGCGGCGCGATGCGCTCAAACCGGGCCAGTCGTGCAATCAGCCAACTGCGCGCGAACGAGGGCAGCACCGCGATACGCAAAATCGCATCCGCGCCGCCAAAGGCCATCACCCCCATCGCGGCGCTATCAAGGCTCGCTAAAACTCCCTCGGCGCGCTCCAGAAACGCTTGTCCTGCGGGCGAAAGGACCAGACGTTTGCGCACCCGGTTGAACAGCGCTACGCCCAGTCGTTCCTCCAATGATCCCAGCGAACGCGAAATCGCGCTTTGCGTCAGGTTCAGCTCTTGGGCGGCGCGGGTCGTCGTGCCATGACGCGCGCAAGCGGTGAAGGCCTGCAACTCGCTCACGGTCGGAATATAGGCTTTGCGCATCGCGACTCCCTTCATCGGGCAAGGGGTGACTTTATGCGAATAACTCATCATCTTCAAAATTAAAATCGTTTGCCTGTGCGCGCTACATGCCTAAGATTGCGCCCAACCCAAGACAGACAGGCCGCGAGGATAGCATGACCGACAGACCCGTAATCAAAGCCAAAGACGCCCCCGATCTGGGGCAATTCAGCTGGGACGACCCGCTGCGCCTTGACGATCAACTGACCGAGGATGAGCGGATGCTGCGCGACGCCGCGCGCGCCTATGCTCAGGACAAATTGCAACCGCGCGTCATCGAGGCCTATGAGCGCGAGCAGACCGACCCCGCGATCTTCACTGAAATGGGCGCGATGGGCCTGTTGGGCGCGACCATCCCCGAGGAATATGGCGGGCTTGGCGCGGGCTATGTGTCCTACGGTCTGATCGCGCGCGAGGTCGAGCGCGTCGATAGCGGCTATCGCTCGATGATGTCGGTGCAATCCAGCCTCGTGATGTATCCGATCTACGCCTATGGCAGCGAGGAACAGCGCCGCAAATACCTGCCCAAGCTTTCCAGCGGCGAATATATAGGCTGCTTTGGGCTGACCGAACCCGATGCCGGGTCCGATCCCGGCGGCATGGTCACACGGGCGGAAAAAACCGCCACCGGCTATCGCATCACCGGCAACAAGATGTGGATCAGCAATGCCCCGATCGCCGATGTGTTCGTGATCTGGGCGAAGTCCGAGGCCCATGGCGGCAAGATCCGCGGCTTCATTCTGGAAAAAGGCATGAAGGGCCTGTCCGCGCCGAAAATCGGTAACAAACTGTCCTTGCGTGCAAGCATCACCGGCGAGATCGTGATGCAGGGCGTCGAGGTCGGCGAAGACGCTTTGCTGCCCCATGTGCAGGGCCTCAACGGGCCGTTTGGCTGCCTGAACCGCGCGCGCTACGGCATCGCTTGGGGCGTGATGGGCGCGGCAGAGTTCTGCTGGCACGCGGCGCGCAATTACGGCCTAGAGCGTAAACAGTTCAACCGTCCGCTGGCGCAAACCCAACTGTTCCAAAAGAAGCTCGCCGATATGCAGACTGAGATCACCTTGGGTCTGCAAGCCGCGCTGCAAACCGGCCGCCTTATGGATCAGGCCAATGCCGCCCCCGAGATGATCTCGCTGATCAAGCGCAACAATTGCGGCAAGGCGCTGGACGTGGCGCGGCTATCGCGCGACATGCATGGCGGCAACGGGATTTCGGGCGAATTTCAGGTGATCCGCCATATGGTGAACCTTGAAACGGTCAACACCTATGAGGGCACCCATGACGTGCATGCGCTGATCTTGGGGCGTGCGCAGACGGGCTTGCAGGCCTTCGCATGAGCGCACCGCTTGAGGGTGTGAAAGTCGTCGAATTGGCGCGCATTCTGGCCGGTCCTTGGGCTGGCCAGGTGCTGGCTGATCTCGGCGCCGAGGTGATCAAGGTCGAGGCCCCCGAGGGTGATGATACCCGCCGCTGGGGCCCGCCCTTCATCTCGCGCGAGGGGGACGGTCCCGAGGGTCGCTCGGCCGCCTATTTCCACGCCACCAATCGCGGCAAGCACTCCGTCATCGCCGATTTTCGCACGCCAGAGGGCCAGAAAATCGTGCGCGATCTGGTGGCCGACGCTGATGTCGTGATCGAGAATTTCAAGCTTGGCGGCCTCAAGAAATACGGCCTTGATTACGATAGCCTCAGTGCACTCAACCCGCGCCTTGTCTATTGCTCGATCACCGGTTTTGGCCAGGACGGGCCCTATGCCAGCCGCGCGGGCTATGACTTTTTGATCCAAGGCATGGCGGGCTGGATGGACCTCACCGGCGATCCGCAAGGTGAGCCGCAAAAGGTCGGCGTGGCTTTCGCTGACATCTTCACCGGGCTTTACGCGGTGATCGGCATTCAGGCGGCACTGGCCGCGCGCATCCGCACCGGGCGGGGGCAGTTGGTCGATATGGCACTGCTCGACTGTGCGGTCGGTGTACTGGCCAATCAGGGCATGAACTACCTCGCCACTGGCAGCGCGCCGCATCGGCTAGGCAATGCCCATCCCAATATCGCGCCTTACGAGGTGATTAGCGCCGCCGATGGCGACTTGATCTTGGCGGTCGGCAATGACGGGCAGTTCGCAAGGCTCTGCGCGGTGCTCGGTCTCAATCTGGCAAACCAGCCGGACTTCGCCACAAACGAGGCCCGCGTCGCCAATCGCGCCGCCCTGCGCGCCATCCTGCTGCCCGAGCTTGCGACATGGCCGCGCGATAATCTGCTCGCCGCGCTTGAGACCGCGACCGTGCCCGCAGGCCCGATCAATACGCTCGATCAAGTCTTTGCCAACCCGCAAGTGCAAGCGCGCCAGATGCGTATCGAGGCCAATGGCATCGCAGGCATTCGCACCCCGATCGTGCTGTCTGACACGCCACTGGCCGATCCGCGCCCGGCACCGAAACTGCCCTCTTCCTCTTGATAAAAATATCCCGGGGGGAGGCGCGGAACGCGCTGGGGGGCAGCGCCCCCTGCCTGACCGATGATTGTCGCCATTCGCCGCCGGGGGGGGCGCCCCCACCCATGCTACTCGCTACAGGCCAGCGTCAAGGCAATCGGAATATCGTCTGGCCCGCCATGTACGTCGGGCTTGTTTATTGCGATGTTGGGTACGCAGGTTTGTCCCTCAGCCAGCCCGCGAATGACCACCGGGTCGGATTTTACGGGCACCAGTCCGGTCAGGTTCTCGGGGTCATACATCTCGATGCGCAGGGCGTTGGGGTCTTCGGGCGTGGCCAAGCCAAGCGCGAAGGCCAGCGTCACCACGCCATCCTTCACCGTCGCCTGAAAGCCGTAAATCTGGGGGTCAGGCAGTTGCGTCTCGCCCTTCCAGATCCGGGTGTAGTAATATGACCCTTCGGTGTTTTGCTTGGTCGCCTCGTGCACCGCGTTCAACTCATCGCCGTCAAATTTACCATCGCCATTCGCGTCATAGGTCTGCAGTAACCAATCCGAGACCGAGGGGTCGAAAGTCCAGCTTTCGCCGATATGGGTGATCTTTCCCTTGTCCATGCCCACCAGCAGACGCACCAGCAACTCATCCTCGGGATGGGCGGTCGCGGCCAGCGGGATCACGGTGCAAAGCAGGGCCAGTGCGAGGGGGCGGATCATGGTTGGAACTCTGGCTTTTTCTCGCCCGGCGGGGCGGCAGGGGGCGGGGCCCCGAAAGAGGGGAAGGCATCGGCTTCGGGCACGGCAGATTGCGCGGCAGGGGCGTTTTCCGAGGCGGCGTTTTGTGGCGGGACGTTCTTGGGTTTGAGCTTGTTGCCCATCAACGCCACGCCGCCATACAGAATGCCGATCGCCACAAGCCAACTGCCAATGATGCGACCCGCGATCTCAAACCAGTCCGCGCGCCATGAGCGCAGGCTCAGCGCGACCGCCCCGATCAGCCAGACGCCAAGCGCCACCCCCGCGAGGCTGACCCAAGGCGTGCCGCCATAGCTGGGGTCGGACAATTTCGTGGCCAGCGCATACATCGCGCCCAAAATCAGCGCGGCAGGCAGGATCAACACCGGGCGCGGCGTCCGCCCCAATGCCAAGGTCGCCCCGATTGCGATGGCGGAAATCGGCATGGTTAGAAAGTGATGGGTGATCGCACCGGGGATCTGTTGCAGCGCGGCCATCATCTCGATGCGCAACGCAAACCCTGTCGCCAGCCCGATCCCCCAAAGCACGCAGGCGATCTGGGCAGAGCGCTTGGGCACCAGTGCCAGCGCGATGCCAAAGCCGAACAGGGGAAACAGCCGCTCGACGGCCAGCGCGTCGCGGATCAGCCATGCGCCAACCTCGCCGCGCTGCGCCACTGGCAGCAGTGCCAGCGCGATCAGCGTGCCCAACCCGGCCAGCACCCACAGATGGCGCAACCACGAAATCCGACCTGCGAAGGACAATGTTCTATCAGCTACCAAAGAGGCTCAGCCCCCCATCGAGAAAGCCCAATTGCCCCTTCATATAGCCAAAGGCCAGCACGAGGAAGCCACAGCCTACAAAGGCGATGAATGCCCCCAAAAGCTGCGACAGCCGCCCTTTCCAGACCGGGTTGAGCGCAAGTCCAACCCCCACGCCGATCACGTGGATGCACCCCGTCGCCAGCACGAAACCGATCGCGTAATCGGCCGGGTCGGCGGCCATCGGAAGCTCTGCGCCATGGGCATAGCCGTGATAGAACCCAAACACCGCGATAATCGCCAGCGACACCCATTCCGCAGGCGTCCACGCGGCGGCAATCGCCAAACCCAGAACGACAATCGACAGCGCGATGCCAATTTCGATGCCGGGAACGGGCAGGCCCAAAATGCCAACGATGCCCCCGATCACCATGATCATCGGGAACGTGACGGGCAGCGACCAGACACGCCGTCCACCCATCTGCGCACCCCAAAGACCCACCGCGAACATCGCGAGAAAATGGTCATAGCCGCTTAGCGGATGCTCAAAGCCTGCGGTAAACCCGCCCGAGCCGGTGCTGGTGATATGGGCCGCGGCGATTTGCGGGATAAACAGCACGATCAGGGCCGTGAGAGCAGCAAGGCGGCGATGCGACATGGGCGATCTTTCGGTTGTGATTATGTCGCGGCATAATCTGGATCGGCCCCGAAAACTCAAGGTGGTAAAACGTCTCTGTCTCTCACCATCCGTTGAGAAATGTTGCGGCGCAAGCCGTCAGCCAAAGCGCCCGGTGATATAATCCGAGGTGCGCTCATGCTGGGGCCGGGTAAAGATTTGTGCGGTTTCGCCCGCCTCAATCAGGTCGCCCAGATACATGAATGCCGTGCGGTCGCTGACGCGGCTGGCCTGCTGCATGTTATGGGTAACGATGGCGATGGTGAAACGCGCCTTGAGCTGATGGATCGTCTCTTCGATCTTGCCCGTCGAGATCGGGTCCAGCGCCGAAGCAGGTTCATCGAGCAAGATCACCTCGGGCTCGACGGCAATGGTGCGTGCGATGCACAGCCGTTGCTGCTGCCCGCCCGAAAGCGACTGCCCCGAACTGCCCAGCTTGTCCTTGACCTCTTCCCACAGCGCCGCGCCGCGCAAGGCGGCCTCGATCCGCCCCTCCATTTCGGTTTTCGCGACCCCCATCAAGCGCAGCCCGAACGCGATATTTTCATGGATTGTCATCGGGAAGGGCGTGGGTTTTTGAAACACCATCCCGACCTTGGCGCGCAGCCGGTTCAGATCGGTGCCCTTGGCCAGAATGTTCTCGCCATCCAGCAAAACCTCGCCCGTAGCGCGCTGTCCGGGATACAGATCATACATCCGGTTGAGCACCCGCAATAGCGTGGATTTCCCGCAACCCGAGGGCCCGATAAAGGCCGTAACCTGATTTTCGGGCAGTTCCAGATCAATCCCTTTGAGTGCGCGGGTCGCGCCGTAGAAAAACTCCAGATTGCGGATCGAGATGCGCGATTTCGGCGCCGGGTCGATGCCTTGAAACGTCAGCGGATTGCGGTCTCGGGTCAACGTATCCATCAGGATTTGTCCTTTTGCGAGGTAACAAGGCGGGCCAAGATCGACAGCGCCAGCACCGCCACCGTAATCAGCAGCGCCCCGGCCCAAGCCAGCGCCTGCCAGTTGTCATAGGGGCTCAGCGCGAACTGAAAGATGGTGATCGGCAGCGAGGCCATCGGCGCGCTCAGATTGAGGCTAAAGAAGTTGTTGCTGAGCGCCGTGAACAGTAGCGGCGCAGTCTCGCCCGAGATCCGCGCAATCGCCAGTAGCACCCCTGTCACCATACCCGCACGCGCCGCTTTATAGGCGATCTGGCGGATCACGATCCAGCGCGGCGCACCCATTGCCAGCCCCGCCTCGCGCAGCTGATCGGGCACAAGGCGCAGCATATCCTCGGTCGTGCGCACGACGGTCGGGATCACCAGGATCGCGAGCGCCACCGCCCCCGCCAGCGCCGAGAAATGGCCCAGCGTGGCCACCAGTACCTGATAGACAAACAGCCCGACGATGATCGAGGGGGCCGAGAGCAAGATGTCATTCACAAAGCGGATCACCGTGGAGAGGCGCGAAAACCGCCCGTATTCGGCCATATAGGTGCCCGCGAGAATGCCAATCGGGGTGCCGATCAGCACGGCCATCGCGCTCATGATCAACGAGCCGACAATCGCGTTGCGCAGTCCCCCCACCGCATTGGGCGCGGGGGTGTCTTGGGTGAACACCGCCAAATTCAGCGCGCCCGCCCCCTTCACCACAAGATGAAACAAGATCAGCGCCAGCACCAGCAGACCCAGCCCGGCGGCGGCGGTGCTCAGGCTCATCATCAGCGCATTGGTCAGTTTGCGCCGGGTCATTCGAACAGACATCTCACACCCCCGCTTTGCGTTTCATCCGCCGCAACATCCATTGCGCGCAGGCCAGAACGATGAAGGTGAGGATGAACAACACCAGCCCCAGCGCGATCAGCGAGGCGGTATAAAGCGGCGTCGTGGCCTCGGTGAACTCATTGGCGATGGCGGCGGAAATCGTCGTCCCCGGCGCAAGGATCGAGCCCGAAATGCGATGCGCGTTGCCAATCACAAAGGTCACTGCCATCGTCTCGCCCAAGGCCCGCCCCAGCGCCAGCATCACGCCCCCCACAAGCGCCGTGCGCACATGCGGGATGACGATATGGCGGTTGACCTCCCAGCGGGTCATGCCCAGCCCATAGGCGCTTTCGCGCAGCATATCGGGCACCGTCAGAAAGATGTCGCGCGCCAGCGAGGCGATGAAGGGCAGCACCATCATTGCCAAGATCAGCCCCGCCGTCAGCATCCCGATCCCGTAGGGCGCGCCCGAAAACAGCATACCGATACCGGGCACATGCCCCAGCGTGTCGATCAAGGCGGGCTGCACCACCGATTGCATGAACGGCGCAAAGACGAACATCCCCCAGATCCCGTAGATGATCGAGGGAATCCCCGCGAGCAGCTCAATCGCGATGCCCAAGGGGCGGCGCAGCACGCGCGGGCAGGTCTCGGTCAAGAAAATCGCGATCCCCAGCCCAACGGGCACCGCAATCACCATCGCGATCACCGAGGTAACAACCGTGCCGTAAAGCGGTGCGAGCGCGCCGAATTTGTCAGTCACGGGGTTCCATTTTTCGGTGATCAGAAACCGCAGCCCGAATTCCTGAAAGGCAGGCCAAGCGCCCCAGCTCAGCGAGACAAACACCCCCAGCAAGACCGCCAACACGATCAGCGCCGCGCCCAGTGTCAGGGCAAAGAAAATCCGGTCCGCGCGCGCCGCCGGGTTTGCGCGTGCCCTGCCGCTGAACTCTTGCGTGATGGCCATTTTAGTCTCCGCGAAAATAGGCAAGGGGAGGGCTACCAATGGCAGCCCTCCCCACATCTCTTAGGGACAGATCAGTTGTTCATTGCCCAGACGGCAGCGCCGTCTTTGCCCTTGATCTGAGCCCATTCTTTTTTGATCTGCGCGACCACATTGTCGGGCATCGGGATGTAGTCGAGCTTGGCAGCCGCCGTGCCGCCATTGGCATAGGCCCAGTCAAAGAACTTGAGCGCTTCCGCTGAAGCAGCCGGATCTTTGGCATCGGAATGCATCAAGATAAAGGTCGCTGCCGTCATCGGCCACGTGTTCGCACCCGGCTGGTTTGCCAAGATCACACCAAAGCCCGGCTGGCTCGACCAATCCGCATTCGCGGCAGCAGCGGCGAAGGCGTCCGATTTCGGGGCCACGCGCTTGCCGTCTTTGTTGATCATATCGGTGTAGGTCATCTTGTTTTGCAGCGCGTAGGCATATTCGACATAGCCGATCGAATTGGCGGTCTGATCGACATTCGCAGCGACGCCTTGGTTGCCCTTGGCCCCAAGACCCACGGGCCATTCCACTGCCGTCGAGACGCCAATGTCGCTCTTCCAGCCCGCGTCAACAGCGGCCAGATAATAGGTGAAGTTGAACGTGGTACCCGAACCGTCCGAGCGATGCACCACGGCAATCGCGGCATCGGGCAGCTTGACCTGCGGGTTCAGCTTGGCAATCGCGGGGTCGTTCCACTTGGTGATCTTGCCCTCATAGATCGCGGCCAGCGTGGCACCGTCCAGAACCATCTCGCCGGGCTTGACGCCATCGAGATGCACGACCGGAACGATCCCGCCCATTACGGTAGGAAATTGCACCAGCGTATTCTTGGCCAGCTCATCCCCGCCCAGCGGCTTGTCGGACGCGCCAAAGGTCACGGTGCGCGCTTCGATCTGCTTGATCCCGCCGCCCGAGCCGATTGCCTGATAGTTCAGGCCGGTGCCGGTTTTTGCCTGATAGGTTTTCGCCCAGTCCGAGTAGATCGGGTAGGGGAAGGTCGCGCCAGCGCCCGACAGGTCAGCGGCCTGTGCGACGGCAGCATATGCGAGGGTCGCTCCGGCGAGGGCAGCGCCACGGGCGAGAATACGAAGGGTGATCATGATACGGTCCTTGTCTTGATCCCAGGTGATTGGTTCACCACCACGCCGAACGTTCGGGCATGGCTTAACCCCTTCGCTAGGGTCGGTTCTTGACAGTTCTGTAACGGGTTTCAGCATGTGCAAGGCGCGCGTGATTGCTGCGCGGGGCTGAATTTGACGCAAAATCCCAGTCCCACTTAGCGCATCGCGCAGCCCGCAAGGCTCTGAAGTGGCCAGACACCTGACGCGCGAAGCACAGGTATGTGATGGGTTGTGAGTTAAAAGAGAGCGGTTTGGTGCGTATCGCGCCGCAAATACGTCGCGCGCGGATCGCGAATCGACGCTTAACCCGCGCCCAAGGATGCCGCGATCTGATAGGTCACCAGCGAGGCGAGATAGGCCAGCGCGAACATATAGATCAGCGCCACCCACATCCATTTCGCCGCGCCTGCCTCGCGCCGGATCACCGCCAGCGTCGAGATGCATTGCGGCGCAAAGATATACCACGCGAGCAGCGACAGCGCGGTGCCAAGGCTCCATTGCCCGGCCAGCGTGTGGATCAGCCCGCCATCGCCCGACACCGCATAAACCGTCGCCAGACCCGCCACAGCAACCTCGCGCGCGGCCATGCCCGGCACCAGCGCCACCGCGATCTGCCAGTTAAAGCCCAGCGGTGCCAACGCCGGAGCAATGAACTTGCCGATCATCGCCGCAAAGGAATAGTTGATCGCGGGGCCCGTCGCGCCCTCGGGGGCCATCGGGAAGGTCGACAGCACCCAGATGATCACCATCGCCCAGAAGATGACCGTGCCCGCGCGGCGCAAAAACACCCGCGCGCGTTGGTAAAGGCCCAGAAAGATATTGCGAGGGCGGGGCAGTTTGTAATCGGGCAGGTCCAGCATCAGCGGCGCGTTGCGCTCTTCGCGCGAGAACAGGTAGCGCGCGACAAAAGCCACGACCAACACGCTGAGCACCCCCGCCGCATACAGCCCGAACATCACCAGGCCTTGCAGGCTCAGCCCCGCGACCTTGATGGGCGGAATGAAGGCGGCGATGATCAGCGTGTAAACCGGGATACGCGCCGAGCAGGTCATCAGCGGCGCGACCAAAATCGTCGTTAGCCGGTCGCGTTTATTGTCGATCACGCGCGCCGCCATGATGCCGGGGATCGCGCAGGCAAAGCTGGACAGCAGCGGGATAAACGCGCGCCCGTTCAGCCCCGCCTTGCCCATGATCCGGTCCATCAGGAACGCCGCGCGCGCCATGTAGCCGAAATCTTCAAGCAGCAGGATGAAGAAGAAAGTGAACAGGATCTGGGGTAGGAAAATGAGGATCGACCCGATCCCGGCAATCACCCCATCCACGAGGAAACTCTGGATCAGCCCCTCGGGCAACAGATCACTGACCAGCACGCCCAGCCCGGTAAAAGCAGCGTCAATCGCATCCATAAACGGCGTGGCCCAGCTAAACACCGCTTGAAACATCGTGAACAGGATCGCCAGCAAGATCAGCGGCCCGGCAATCGGATTGAGCACCACCCGGTCGATCTTGGCCGAGACGGTATCGGGTTCGGGCGGGCGGATGACATGGGCGTTGACCAGCCGTTCTGCCTCACGCATCGCGACGCGCAGATCATGCGAACTGGGCGCTTGCCATGTGCTTTCCTTGGCAGGTTCGACGCCCGCTTCCAGCATCGGATCGACGCAGGCCCACAGCGCATCCAGCCCGCCACGGCGCACAGCGGTTGCGGTGACAACGGGAATGCCCAGATCATCCGACAGCGCCTCATGGTCGATCTGCAAGCCACGATGGCGCGCGATATCGATCATGTTCAGGATCAGAACAATCGGCAGTCCGACCTTTTTCAGCTCGCCCACCAGACGCAGCGCGCCGCGCAGGTTCGTGGCATCGGCCACCGCAAGGATCATGTCGGGCACACGCTCGCCCTTGCGCTGCCCCAGCAACACGTCGCGGGTGACTTCTTCATCCGGAGAGCGCGCGCGCAAGCTATGCGTGCCGGGCAGGTCGATCACGGAAAACCGCCGCCCCGCCGCCGTGGTGGCAATGCCGATTTTGCGCTCGACCGTGACGCCGGAATAGTTGCCAACCTTCTGGGTGGCCCCCGTCATCGCGTTGAACAGCGCCGTCTTGCCGCAATTGGGCGCACCCACCAGCGCGGCCTCAAAGCGTTGCGCGTCGGGGTCTGGCAGGATGGCTTGGGGCTGGGATATGGCGGACGCCGAACTCATTCCGCGAGGATCGCCATCGCCTCATGTCGGCGCAGCGCAACCGTGGTGTCATTCACACGCACGGCAATCGGGTCACGCCCGAACGGGCCTTCGTGCAGGATGTGAACCGAGGCACCCTCGATAAAACCAAGCTCCAGCAGGCGGCGTTCGAGTTCTTCGGGGTCAAACCCACCTTGGGTCGCAACGGGCGAGACGGAAACCAGCGTGCCGCGAAAGCCACGGCGACATTCGCCAAGGGGCAACGCCACGGCGGCTTCGATTTTTTCAGGGCTGGCCATCATGCGATCAACTCCATGGCGGATACGACTCAATCTCTCGATCCTTACAATCAGGAGATAGCGCGCGATTTGATCTCTGACAATTCAACTCTGGTATTTTTCACGAAAATATGACGATTATTTTTGTCAGGAATAGCGCCGCCGCTGATTTTCAAGGCAAAAACTGGCCCGATGGGGCCGTCGCTCAATGCGTTGTAAAGGGAAATTTTAGCCCCGCAGTCAGCGTGGTGGGGGCCATGCCGCCGCCTTTCAGTGCCTTGATCTTGCCCAGTCCGACCGACAGGCTCATCGTATCATTGAGCGCATAATCGGCCTCTATCGCCACAGATCCGATCACGCCGCCGGCCACATCAACGCCGCCACCGCCCGCCGCGCCTACGCGCCCTTCAAGCGAAATCGCCCAGCGATCCGCGATCGGCTGACGCCAGCCAAGACCCAGCAGCCCGATCGCGTAGCCCGCAACATCGCCGCCCAAAGCGGTCTGCGCATTGCCGGTGACATAAAGCTTGTCATTGAGGAACAGATCAATCGAGCTTTCCTGCATCACAGGCTTGCCCGTCGCCGTCGCCCCGGCTTTGCGAAACGCGGTATTGGGATCTTGCATCGAAATCCCCAGCGTATAGGCCCAGTGTTGCGGCTGTGCGCTGACCGGTCCGGCCTCGACACTGCGCCGGAACACCCGCGTCAAACCGATGCGTGCCACCGTGGCGTTCATATCGCCATCGGGCGCAAGGGTTTTACCGACCGACAGGTCTAGATCGGCCCAAGGCAGCAGCGCCACGCTGACGCCCAGCCCTGCATCCAGCAAAACGCCGCCCCCGGTATCGACCTGACCACCGCCGCCAAAGCCAAGCGCGGCTTGCCCGTAAACCGAGGCGCGATTGCCCAGCGCGATGCGGTGGCGCAGTCCGCCAAAGATTTGCATATAGCCTTCGCCGCCACTCGCCGCGCCATCACCCGACAGCACCAACTCATTGCGCCCGCCCAGCAGAAAACTCGCCTCAGCGCCCGCCAGTTTCAAATTCGTCTGCGGTGCGCCGGTGCGGTCACGACTGCCGCCCATATCCGCATACGACCCCCGGATCGAAACCGAGCGCAGCGGCATCGACAGCGGTGATCCCGTCAGCGCGCGCTGATCTTCGCCTGCGCCGATATGCCAGGTCAGCCCCGCCGTCAGGGCCGTGTTTTCAATGTCTGCACCCGCGATTTTGATATAGCTCGCGCCCAGTTCGGCATCGACACGCTCGCTCAGCGCATAGCCAAAGCCAATCCCGGCGCGGGTCATGAAACCATCGCCCACGACAACCGCCGCGCCACCGCCTCCGCCCAGAAACAACGCGGTGTTCAGCGAAATGCGCTCACTCAGCGCAAAGCGTTTGATGCCCTCAATGCCCCAGAAAAACGCGCCCCCGCCATCGCCCTTGGCCCCGGCATAGATCGACTGACCAAAGCTGATGCCGCGCCCCAGATCGCGCCCGAAATAGACCCGCGCCAAGCCCTCAATCGGGGTGCGCGGATTGTTCAGGCCCTCATAGCCCACTCCAATTTCAAACGCGTTCGCACCCACGGGCAGCAAGCTGGCGACAATAGCGAGAGGCAAAAGGGAGCGATGCGACATCTAAAAAACCTAACTTTAAAACGCGGGACCAACTCATATGGCCCCGCGTTTTACGTAAGGTCAAACCCTGCGGCGGGCTTTAATGTTCGCGAAAGGCGCGTTGCATCGAATCCGCCACAGGCTTGGCGATATATTGCGCAAATGTGCGCGAAGCGGTCTCGATCATCACCAAAACGGGCATCCCCGGCATCGGCGCAAATCCCGGCACCCGGCGCAATTCGGATTGCGGCAGCCGGATGCGCGCCAGATAGACCTCGCGCGGGGTTGCCGCCGAGCGTTCGACAATCGCATCCGCCGAGATGTAATAGACCTCGCCCTTCAAGATCGGGGTGGTGCGCTGGTTCAGCGCGGTCAGGCGCACCGAGGCGGTCTGGCCGATCTTCACCGCGTCGATATCGGTGCGCGCGATCATCGTCTCGATGATCAGCGGCGCCTCAGAGGGCAGGATTTCGGCAATCACCTTACCCGCCTCGACCACGCCGCCCGCGCCCGAATAATTCAGCGCCACGACCGTGCCCGACACGGGGCTTTCGATCACAATACGCTTCAGGATCGAGTTGGCCTTGCGTTCCTGTTCGCGCACGCCGTCCAGTTCGGCCTGCACGGTTTCCAGCTCATCCAGCGCGGCTTGGCGGTGCGTTTCAATCGTCTGTGTCGTTTGCGCTTGATATTTCGCACGCATCTCCTCGCTTTCCGACACTTCCGCCGCCAGCCGCCCGATCTGACCATCAGCATCCGCCAGCGCGCGCCGGATCGCGTTGAACTCGGTGCGCCGGATCAGTCCGTTTTCGAACAGTTGTTTTTTGCTCGCATGATCTTCGGCCAACATCCCACGCTGGGCGCGCGTGGCCTCAAGCTGCGCGCTATAGCCCCGCATGCGGCTTTCCATCGCGGCGATATTGCGTGACAGCAGGTCCAACTCGCTTTCGACCTTGGCCTTGGTGACGTTGAACGACAGTTGCTGAGCATCCAGCATCGCCGCCACTTCGGGATCGGCGCGCGCCTCTAGTAGCCATTCGGGCAGGCGCAATTCGCGCCAGCCGTCATATTCGGCGGTGATGCGCGCCTCCATCGCCTCCAGCCGGGCGCGGCGCAAAAACAGTGCGCGCTCATTGGCCAGCGCCGAGGTCTCATCCAGTCGCATCAGCGGCTGGCCCTTTTGAACAAAATCGCCCTCGGAGATATGGATTTCCTTGATGATCCCGCCTTCGAGGTGCTGGATCATCTTGTTGCGCCCGGTCGCCACGAACGACCCCGGCGCCATGATTGCCGCCGCAAGTGGCGCGCTAAAGGCCCAGACGCCAAACCCGCCAAAGGCCGCGAGAAACACCACCAGCCCCATGATTACCATGCCCCGGATCGAGCGCGGCACCTCGGCAAACCAGCTTGCGCTATCGGATATGTCCTGACGATTGTTCATGCCGGAGCTCCTTGAAATGCGGGCGTGCGGCCCTGTGGCGCGACTTGGGGCTGTTGCGGGCGCTTGCGCCGTTCCAGCTCGGCGAGCACCTGCGCGCGCCAGCCAAACAGCGCGATATTGCCATCTGACAGCAGCATGATCTTATCGACCGCGCTCAGCAGCGAGGGTTTCTGCGTCACCACAATCGTCGTGATGCCAGAGCGTTTCGCATGGCCCAAGGCGCGCACAAGGGCGGCATCGCCCAGCGTATCAAGGTTCGAGTTCGGCTCATCCAGCACCACGAATTTCGGATCGCCAAAGAAAGCGCGCGCCAACCCGATGCGCTGTTTCTGCCCCCCCGACAGCGGCGAGCCATCGCTGGACACCACGGTCTCATAGCCCTGCGGCAGGCTTGCGATCATGTCATGCACATCGGCCAGATCGGCGGCGCGGTGAATTTCCTCGTCGCTGGCATCCTCCCGCATCCGCGCGATATTGGCCTTGATCGTGCCGGGGAACAGCTGCACGTCTTGGGGCAGATAGCCCAGAATTTCGCCCAGCTGGCGCGGATCCCAGTTGCGCAGATCCATCAGATCCAGCCGCACCGCCCCCGAGGTCGGCAGGATTGAACCCACCAGCATCTTGCCCAGCGTCGTCTTGCCTGCGCCGGAATTGCCGATGATCGCCAGTTGATCGCCCGGCGCCAGCGAGAAGGTCAGCGCATTGAGCACCACATGTTTCGTGCCTTGCGGGACATAGAGCAGCCGCTCGACATCCAGCCGCCCTAGCGGCTTGGGCAGGCGCAGCTTGTCATTGCGGCTTTTGGCCGAGGCCAGCAACTGCGCCACCCGGTCATAGGCACCGCGCGCCAGAAGAAAGCTGTTCCAGCCCTCGATCGCGCCTTCGATCGGTGCCAGCGCACGCCCCGCCACAATTGAGGCCGCGATCACCATGCCGCCGGTGATCTGGCCATCCAACGACAGCCACGCCCCCCAGCCCAGCATTGCGATCTGGGTGAACAGACGAAACATCCGCGACAGCGAGGCGGTATAGACGTTGCGGTCCTGCGCCTCGATCTGCGCCTTGAGCGATTGCGCGGTGTCGCGCCCCCAGATCGCCACTGCCTCGGGGATCATCGCCATCGCGTTGATGATCTGGCTGTTGCGCGACATGGATTCGAGATGCAGGTTGGCGCGGGTCTGCGCCTGATTGGCACGGCGAAACCCGTCGCTGGTGATCTTTTGGTTGACCCAGGCAAACACTGCCAGCAGCGCCGCCGTGCCCACCACGATCATCCCCAGATGCGGATGGATCAGGAACACCACTACCATGAAAATCGGCGCAAACGGCACGTCCAGAAACGACAGCAGCGTGCCAGATACCAGAAAGCTGCGCAGCGCGCCCAGATCGCCGAGCACCTGATATTCGCGCCCGTTGGAATGCAACGAGGCCTGCGCCGCCGCCGACAGAACCGGCGCACCCAGCCGCGCTGCCACATCGACGGCCGAGCGCATCAGAACCAGCCGGCGCAGCGCATCCAGTATCGTCTGCACCATGATCGCGCCCAAAATCACGATCGTGAGCATCACCAGCGTGTCGATGGAGCGCGAGGTGAACACCCGGTCCGAGATCTGAAACAGGTAGATCGGCACCGCGAGGATCAAGATATTGGTGGCGCATGTCATCAGCACCACAAAGGCCAGATTGGACCTGAGTTTGCGCTTCATCAGCGACAGCGTGCGCGTGTAATCCAGCGGCGCGACGCGCTGGTGAAATTTGGTGGCGGAAGGTGGCGCGGGTGGGGAGCCGGAGGCGTCTTTCGCGGGGACGTTTTTCACCCCCATAGGGCTTTCCACGCCACCTTCCTCCCGGGCAAGCGCCTGCGTTGGCGCCGTGCACTGCCCGGTTTCGTTGGCAGGGATTGCCCTGCCTTTGGTCCTACAGGATCGAAACCGTTCGGCGCGCATCCCGGCATCCAACACCAGCCGCTCCACCATGTCGGTTTTGCTTACATCCCCTTGGCGATCCGGTCCCCCACCGGTGGTATCCCCAATCTTGCTCACGTCACTCTCCCCTTCGAGTTTTGTGTGAATTTAGCGCGTTTTGGTGACCCCCACGGTCAGGCCAAAACACTGTGCAGCGCATCAAGAGAGCCCGAGTTCATCGTGTCTGGAATGAACCCCGCGCCCTCGACGAACCCGCTGCCCGGCCCGTCGTTGAAATCATCGCTCAAAAAAACCACCGCTTCGGAGGCCAGATCGCCTTGGGGCGCACTAAACGTGCCCGCCAGATCGAACGGCCCCTGATCGCTAGCAAACATGCCCGCCTGATACAGAACCGCATCGCTGTAGCTGCCCGCCCCGGCCATGATCGTGCTGTCCACACCTGCGACCGTCAGCGACGCGACATTGGCCAGAATGTTGTCGCCCGCCGAGATATCCGCCAGCGCGTCATCGCCCGGCAACGCGACCGAGATCACATCGCTATCGCTGAGCAGATTGATCTGGGTCAGCGAGTCGCGGATCAGCAGATCGCCCTCGATCCACAACACCCGCATCGCATCGAGATCGCCCAAAAGCGGGTCGCCAAACAGCCCCGAGACAGCGGCGTACGCAGCCGCGTCAGGCGTGCTTTGCGCCCCCGACCCGCTGGACGCGGCGCTGTCACCGGTCCCCGCCATCGCGCCAAGCGCATCCAGCGTGGATTGGAAACTGCTCGACATCTCAAGGGCGGTGTCGGTGCCGAGATGGGTGATGCTGGCCTCGTTCCACAGCAGGTTGTCGTGGCCCGAATACAGCGCCGTCCCACTGCCGTTGCTGAGAAACAGATCATCATCCAGCAGCACGTTGATTTGCTCAATCGAGGCAAGCTGCACCATGTCGCCGCCCACAAAGATCGCATCGAAATGCCCGCCCAGTTGCAACAGCAACTCAAGATTGGAGACAGTGTTGCCGCCAGTCGAAATCTCAATGTGATGGGTGCCGAATTCATAGCTGACCACATCGGAATCGTTGATGTGATTGATCTGGTAGGTGGTGTTGTCGATCATCAGATCGCCATCAATGCGCACCATCCCAAGCAGTTTCGCGCCCCCCGTCACGGCGGGTGCCAGGTCTTGGGCGGGATTGGCCAGCGTGTTTTGTGTCGCCAGATTGACGATCTGCGAACCGATGCCGCCGCCCATGTTGGGCGCGCCTGCATCGCCGTTAAAACTGTCGAAATCGCGCAGCACGTTGATTTGCGAAATCAGGCTTAGCGATTGCGCCATGCCCGCCACCGCGATCACTGGCGCGTCGATCCAGTTATGTTGAATATGGATCTCATTCAACGCGAGATTATTGCCCGTGCTCAGGCTCTGATCTGCGCTTATGGCGCCGCCGCTCAGCGTTGGGCTGATCACCGTTCCCGCTGCGCCATCCTCGACCAGAACCTGACCTTGGGGTGTTTCGGTCGGGCTTGGCGCAGGGTTGCGCGCCTCCAAACGATCGCTCAGCGTGGTTGGTGCGTCGCTGACAATCTGTCCGTTGAGCACCGGCGCGCCGCCAAAGACACTCGGGGCAGGGGCCTCTTGCGCGTCGGACCCCGCATCGCCGCCACCCGCGCCTGTCTCTTGTGCTGCTTCAGGGACCCAGGGGCGATGATGAAACATCGCGACCTCAGCCCCCGCCGGGGCGTCTTCTGGATCAAGCGTATCAAGCCGGTCGCGCAGGACGCTGGCCTGATCTTGCACCGACAGCCATTGCACTGAGGTGTCGGGCGCGCCCAGCGTCTTGGCCGTTTCCACCAGATCCGCCATCTTGGCCGCAATCGCTTCGGACGAAAACGCGCCGGCGAACTGTTCGGGCAAGGTGAAAGGCTGCGACATCACGCTGTCAGTGTCGCTCAGATTGTTGATTTGCACCGTCAGGGTCGCCACCGAAGAGGGCGGCGCCAGCGTGACGAAAAAGCTTTGTGATATGCTGGACTGAAACGACATCACGCTTTGGGGTTCATAGCTGTCCCCCGGATATACGGGCTGCCCCGGCTGCGGCAGCCGGACATGATCGGCATGGGGCAGCATCGGCACCGTCGGCGCGAGCGGCGGCGGCACTGCCAGACGCAGTCCCGGCGTGAAGTCCTGCAACAGATAGTCGGAGGTCACATGGACATTGACGTTCAGCAGCGCCCCCGGCTCTTTCTGAGCCAATTGGAGCGCGCGGAATGTATCATAATGATGTCGGGCCGAAACCTGTTCGGTCGTCAGCTGAAACGCACCAATGAAATGGGCGATTATCTCTGTCTGACGGTCAAGCATTGTTCAGCTCCCTTGCGTTGGGCCGGGTCCAAAGAGGTCTGGGCGATGTGATCGTGTCGCGATTGCCCCCTCGAACTTGGCCGTCCCGTTGTGCGCCTGCCCATCCATGCCGAGCCGGGCGCCGGGACGCAGACGCGCCCGGTTGCCCGGGCGCGCCGCAGGTCTTTGATCAGCTGGCGTCGTCGTCGCCGATATAGGTCGAGCTCATCGAGCCGCCGACAATCGTGGTATCCACGGCATTGCCAAGGACATTGGCGCCCATCACGATCGACTGGTTGAACGCGGTGGTGTCGATTGCCGCGCTGGCATCCGCATAGGATTGGCCGGTCACCATTCCGTCGTCACCATTGCCCGATCCCCAGCTGCCAAGGCCGCCCGCAGTGCCGCCATTGCCGCCCATCACCGAGCCGCCAGCACCCGAGGTTGCAAGACCACCCGTCGAGGTCGCCATGCCGCCCATGGCGTCAGCCGTCGAGCTTGAGGTGCCATAGCCTGCTGCACCATTGCCGCCATCAGCGCCAGCGCCGCCCGTACCCATACCGGCTCCCAGACCTGCGCCCATGCCGATTGCGCCTGCCATCGAGCCGCCATCAAGAGCCGAGGAGAAGTCGCCCGGCCCCGGAGCGCCCAAGTTGGTGTCGCCCGTCACCGAGTCATTGGCCGACGAGGTGGCGCTGCCATCGGTCGCTTCTGCGCCTGCAGCCCCCAGACCAAGCCCAAGGCCCAGACCAAGACCCGCACCGCCAGCCCCGCCAGCGCCGCCATCTCCGCCCGTGCCCGCGGCATCAGACATCGACATGGCCGTGCCGCCGCCAGCAAGCGAAATGCTGCCCGTGGCAAGTGCCAGACCACCATCAGCCGAGGGCGCGTCCGATCCGTTGCCACCCGTGCCACCTTCAGCCTTGATCCCGTCATCCGAGGTCGCAGCATTGCCCGAGATCGAGCCGGTAGCGTTGAACGTGCCGCCCGCATTCGACACCGAAGCGTTGGACAGCGTGTCATTGTCGGTGAGCTGGTTGGACATGTTATTAACCATGCCAACATCGTTGCCCGCACCATTAAGCGCATCGCGCAGAATGTCGGACAGGCTGACATCATTGCCCGGATCATAGCTGACATCGCCCTTCGCCATCAGCACATCGCCGACGGACGAACTGCCAGCGAGATCGAAGTCAGCAAAGTCATCATCGGTGGGCACATAGCCTTCCATGTTCATGCCAACCTGCACGTCGACATTGGTCGCGCTGGTGTTCGAGCTGTGGTTCAGGTTGCCATTGAGATTGCCGTTGAGGTTCCCGTTGCCATTCATGTTGGCGCTTGAGCTGTTCGCATTGGCATCCGAACCGGACGTGCTGCCTGAATCAGATTGGCTCCCGGCGCCTGCACCGGCAAGGGCACCCGCCCCGGCAAGGCTACCAGCCCCGGCCAAGCTACCAGCACCCGCCAGGCTACCTGCGCCCGATCCGGAATCCGAGGTCGACCCGGAATCTGAAACATTGGTGGTGGTGGAGTTTTGATCCTGCATCTGGCCTTGCAGTTCAGCTTGCGCTTGCCCTTGGCCTTGCAGTTCCATCTGGTCTTGCGACTGATCCTGCGATTGGTTGCTGTCGGGATCGCCCATGTTGTTGTGGTGATTTCTCTTCGAAGACATCGTGTCTCTCCCTGTTAGACAGGGCCCGGCATCCGTCACTCATTTTTCAAACGGGTCTACCGAACCAGTTACGGGGTTTGATCGGGGTTTCCCCCGCCTCTCCGTTTGCCCTCAGACATGCCTCTCACGCAGCGCAAAACGATTGCTTTGCGCGAGACCCACTTCGACAGATCTGTCGAGCTACTGAAAAGGATCACAGCCCCCTGCTGCGACCCTAATATCCTGTGTCAGCAGGGGGCCGCGACATAGTTAGCCATTGGGTGAACACGCCCGCAAAAGAGGTCAATTGCCTGAAAAAATTGCACTTAATTCACACTTTTTTGTGAGCTTCGTGCATCACGCAAAAATTTTTTGCGCTTGTCGTTGATTTTCATGCCGCCGTAACGAAATCGTAGCGACCACTAAAGCTTGTGGAAGGCGTCGCGGGACCCTCAATACCTGCTCTCGGGAAGCTTCTAATGTGTTGAGAATCAGTCGAATTTGCCCCAATTTTGACCAAATAGATCGCAATTCTGGAATCCCTTACCCCTAGGTAAACCGAATGATCGACGCTCGCCTCACGCCTTTGTGTTAAGATGTAGATCGTAGAGCGTGTGGGCTCTGCGATTGACATAAACGTCAATAGTTCTTGGTTGGGGAAAGGGGCCGCCATGAATGCGTTGCGTAAGAGTGAACTAGTGGGCTCTCGAATGAGTCCATCCTGTCATCATGATAATGCTGCAATCTGCTTCTTGGGGACGGGACAACAATTTTCGGAAACGGTTCTGCGTACGGTTGACGCGGAAATCTCACCGGCCAAATGCCTGCGGATTTCTGATGTCGAGACTCTGTATGCGGACCTACAGGAAGACGGGCGCTTTGATGGGGTGGGCCATCTTTGCACGCTTATCGCGGATGAAAGCCAAGCCGAGGCCTTGATTGCCTTGTCGCAAGAGCCGAATGCGCGCTTCTCTCGGGTGAAATTCGTGATCGCCTATGAGAATGAAGACTATGGGCGCGAGTTGATGGATCGCTTTGGCGCGCAAATCATCTCCAACCAGATCAGCGTGCTGCCGATGAACGTGAATCTGACGACATGGCTCTTGATCTTGCGGATGGTGGTGTCGGGGGGGCACTATATCCCCCCTGTTCTGGTGCGCTGCCGCCCGAGCAATCCGCATCTGCCCGGTATGAACGGCTTTGACGCTGGCCCGGGGATTTCGTCGCAAAATGGCGAACGCCCGGTCACCGGTTTGACGCCGCGCGAAACCGAGGTGTTGGGAATGCTCGCTTCGGGTCAGCCCAACAAGATTATCGCCAATCAACTCTCTTTATCCGAGCATACGGTAAAGCTTCATATCCACCGCATTATCGGCAAATTGGGCGTCTCAAATCGCACCGAGGCGGCGATCTGGTTTCATCGCAATGGCGGCGCCTGAGGGGCCGCTGGGCGCACCACCGCCAGAGTTTGATACATTCCTGATGCAGATAGGGCGCATCAACTACGCTTGGACCAATACCGAGAGTTTATTGATTCACCTGATCGCAGGTTTGGCGCAAACCGACAAGGAAACGGCGGTGATCTTGCACCTGACGTTGAACACAACGCGGGCGCGACTCGATCTGGTCGAGCGATTGGCCAAGCGCAGCGCAAGCCCGGTGCCCGAAGCGGCGCGCGCACGCGTTATCAAAGTGGCAGGCCGGATGAAAAAAGTCTCCGGGCTGCGCAATCATTACAATCACTGTCTTTACGCCTTTGATGCGGGTGGCGGTCCGGTGCGCACGATCCAGATGCGCATCGCCGATCGCAAAACCAGCCTGCGGATTGGCGAAGAGGCCGTGCTGGATCGCGCCACGCTGGACGATCTGAACGCGGCCCTCGTGGAACTCGGGGCGCTGAATACAGAAATCTGGGCCATCGTGGCAGAATACGGCATGCCAGCCTGAGGTGAAGCCGCATCGCGACATGAAAAAAGCGACGGGATCTGACCCGCCGCTTTCGTCGTGGTTTTAGGCCAGACCGCTCAGCGCGGCTCGGCGCGCAAGCCCTTGAGGATCGCCCAACACATCACCAACAGCACCAAGGTAAAAGGCAGCCCGGTGGAAATCACCATCGCCTGCAACGCGCTGAGACCGCCGCCCACCAGCAGCACAATCGCCACCGCGCCTTCAAACGTCGCCCAGAACACGCGCTGGGGCACCGGGGCGTCGACCTTGCCACCAGCCGTGATCGTATCGATCACCAGCGAGCCGCTATCAGACGAGGTGACGAAGAACACGATCACCAGCACAATCGCAATCACCGAGGTGATCGAGGAAAGCGGCAGCCCTTCGAGCATCGCAAACAGCGACAGCGGCGGGTTGTAGTTATCGATCACCTGCGCCTTGACCGCCGAGGTCGCCGGGTCCGACAGCACCTGATCAATCGCCACGCCGCCAAACACCGCCATCCACAGCACACAGACCATCGAGGGGATGATCAGCACGCAGGTGATGAACTCGCGCACCGTGCGCCCCCGCGAAACACGCGCGATGAACATGCCCACGAAGGGCGACCAGCTGATCCACCACGCCCAGTAAAACGCGGTCCAGCCATCGCGATAGGCGTCATCGGTGCGCCCGATCGGGTTCGAGAGCGGGACGATCTCTTTGGCATAGGCCCAAAGCCCTTTGCCGAAATCCGTGAAAATCGCCAGCGTCGGACCTGCAAGCAGAACGAACAGCAACAAGACCGCGGCGATGCCCATGTTGATCTCAGACAGCAGCTTGACCCCGCCATCCAGACCGCGCAGCACCGAAAACAGCGCGATGCCGGTGATGATCGTGATCAAGATTACCTGCACCGTGATCGAGATCGGCACGCCAAAGACGTGATTAAGCCCCGCATTGGCCTGCTGCGCCCCGAACCCAAGGCTCGTGGCCAGACCAAACAGCGTCGCAAACACTGCCAGAATGTCGATCACATGGCCGGTCCAGCCCCAGATCCTTTCGCCGAAAATCGGGTAAAATGCCGAACGGATCGTCAGCGGCAAGCCCTTGTTAAAAGAGAACAGCCCCAAGGCCAGCGCCACCACCGCATAGATCGCCCACGGGTGCAGCCCCCAGTGATAGATCGTCGCCGCCAAACCCATCGCCTTGGCGCGATCGACATTGCCGGGGATGATATTGCCGTCGGCATCAAAGGGCGAGGGCGTGCCCAGCGGGCTTGAAATCGCCATGTGATAGACAGGCTCAAGCACCCCAAAGAACATCAGGCCAATGCCCATCCCGGCGGCAAACAGCATCGCGAACCAACCGATATAGGAATAATCGGGCGCTGCATCTTTGCCGCCTAAACGGACCTTGCCCCAAGGGCTGACGATCAGAAACAGGCAAAACAGCACAAAGAAATCCGCCGCCGACATGAAGAACCAGTCGAAGGTCGAGGTCAGCCAAGGGCGCAACCAGCCAAAGACCGCACTGGCCTGTTCGGGCAGGGCCAGCGCGTAAAATACAAAGGCCATGATCGACAGCGCCGAGACCATGAAGACCGGGTTGTGCACGTCAAACCCGATCGGGCCAACGCTGCCTTCCAGGTTGTCCTGACCGATCTCATAATCGGTGTCGATCAGTTGCGTGTCGCCTTGGGGTGCGGGGATGCCCTGACTTTCGTCGGCTTCGGCCATGTGCCGTCCTCCTTGTTATTGTGTGTTGTCGTTGCGAGGGGGTGGCGGCGCGCCTTACGCGCGCACCAGAAATACCGAGGCTTTGGAATGCGAGGCTAGAAGGCCGCCATGCGACGACCAGACGTAATCGCCCACATTGGGCAGATGGGATGCCATGACCACCAGATCGGCGCGCAGCTCTTGCACCGCTTGCGAGAGTTTGTGGTTCAGATCGACGGCCGGGTCATCGGCCACAATCATGTGCGCGCGCGTCTCCAGCCTATGCATCGCTGCCTGCGAGGCCGCGAATTGCACGAGTTTCTCGTGATAGTCTTCAGGGTTTCGCGCGATCGAACTCGGGACGTTCGCGGTCACGCCGACATAGGTGATCCGCGCGCCATATTTCTGCGCGAGATCGGCGGCAATCGTAAGCGTTTTGGCGAGTTTTTCCGCGTGGCGCAAATCCACCGGAACCATGATCTCGGTAAACATCTTTCCCCCATCACTGTGTTTTCACAGATCGTTGATGGGGAAAAGACTAGGGCAAGTTTCAATAGGGTCCAGCGATTGGGCCGAATTTCCTTAGCTAATCTAAGCACCCGTGGTCAGATGATAGCGCGTCAAATCCGGGCGGCTCAGCAGGTGGATGCGGTTGGGCGGGGTTGCCAATGCAGGCTCCAAAAGGCCGACATCCACCCCCATTTCCGCAAGGTAGCGCATCACCCGCGCGGTGCCGTTTTGCACATCAGCGGCGGTCTGCGCGCTGTCTTGGGGGCTGGCAGGATTGATATATCCCTGATTGACGCCCAGCCGTCCCTGCACATCAACACTCCGGTCTTGTCCGCCGGCAAACATATAGGGGCAGGCGGAATAGCAGATCGCATTTGCGCGCAATTGCGTGGTGACCCCGGCCGCGCGCAGCATCCGCCCGATCACCAGCGCCTCATGCAGCGAGCCTCCGGTGGAATTCATGCTGACGACGCGCACCGGCGTGCCTTGTGCGCGCCGCGCCGAAAGCGTGCGCGCGATGCGTGCGGCGTCTCCCTCTGCGATATGGCCGCGCAGCGTTATCTGCGCCCCATCCCCGCCAATCGCCAGTTCCGGTGGCATTTCTGCGCGCAGCGCCGGGTTTGCATCATCGTCATGCGGCGTGGCATTGGCGGCTTCAAGTCCGAGCGTCTGAGCATGCGAGGCCCCGCCATGATCGATCTCAAATCCAAAGACGATAAAGCCCAGCGCCGCCAACAGCCCGTTCATCGTGTGAAACGGTGCCGTGCGGCGCGGGGTCTTGTCGATTGGGGTGCGTGTGTTTCGTCCAGTCATGCGTCACCTCCCTTTGGCGCAATCAAGATATCAGGGAAGTATCGCGACACTGAGGGCGATCCGGCGAGGGGCCGAAACGTCGCACCCCGATCACGTTTACGCTAGGTTATGTGGTGGGTGTGCGCGCTTGCGGCGCAAAGCTTGGGCCTGATCAGGCCCAGAGTTCGCCCTGCAGACTCTCGCCTAGCGCCTGCGCCAATGTCTCGGGCATGGTGGGTTTGCCAAAGACCAAAACCTCGGGCAATACCGTTTGAAACGGCAGCGGCAGACGCTCGGCGGTGTTTACAAGCACCGGAATATGACGCGCGCGCAATTCCTTCACCAGCGGTTCGGAATTACCATCCAGCAGGTTCATATCCAGCACGGCCGCATCAATTTGATCGGTTGCGATCAGGCTGCGGGCCTTGGCGAGCGTCGCCACGGGGCCGACCACCTCGCCACCGGCCTCTTCGATGGAATAGGCGATGTCATAGGCGATCAGCATTTCATCTTCTGCCACAAGGACTTTGCAGCCCCTGAGCCAGTACTCTTTCCGTTCGATACGCATCGAATTACCCTTTAATAAGCTCCATTGGCACGTGAATTCGTGCAAGGAACCCGTCAGCGGGCCACTCGGTTCCATAGGTGCCGCGCAACTGGCCGTGAATTGTCAGATCGATCAGGCGATTGCCAAAGCCGGTCGGGCGGGGCGGCTCAAGGCGCTCGGGGCAACCGCTTTCGTGCCAGTCAAAGGCCAGCATCGGGCCCTCATCGCCGGGGACAATTTGCCAACTCAGGTGCAGTTTGGCCGTTTCGCACGAAAGGGCGCCGTATTTCACCGCATTGGTCGCCAGTTCATGCAGCACCAGCGCGAAATTCGTCGCCCCCGCCTGATTGAGCAACACCGGCAGCCCCTCCAGCACCACCCGCAGGTCCTGCGCGCTGACATAAGGGGCAAGGATGGCGCGGATCAGCGCATCGAAATCGACCTCGCCGCGAAACCCGGTTTCCAGCGTCGCGGTCGGGCTGACCAGATCATGGGCGCGCGCTAAAGCGTTGATGCGCGCGCGCAACCCCTCGGCCATCGATGCAGGCGAGGTGGCATGGCGCGCGGTCATGCCGATCAGCCCTGACATCATCGCAAACAGGTTCTTGACCCGGTGGTTCAGCTCGCGCGCCAGAATTTCGCGGGCTTGGGCGACGGCGCGCTCATCGGTGACATCGCGCAGATAGATCAGCAGCGTGCCGTCTTCGGGAAACAACCGCGCCTCAAGGACACGCGAGTCATGGGCCACCACATCGGCGGCCTGAGGCTGTTGGGTTGCGCGCGCACGTCCCATCGCGGCCTCCAACTCTGTACCCTGCAAATTGGGGAATTCCTGTAATATATTTGCGCCCAGAAGCGCGTCGGCCAGTTGCGCACTATGGGCTCTGCGCACGCGTTCGCGCATCACGCCATTGGAATAGCGCACGCAATTCTCGGCATCGAGTTCCAGAATGCCGTCGCGCGTCACCTCGTGAAAATGCGCCAATCGCTCGGCGCTTTGGAAGGCGTTGCGCTCGGCGCGTTTGCGCTCGGTCACGTTCAGCAGGGTCGCAACCGCAAGAGGCGGGTCGCTGTCGATCCGGTGCGCCGAGATCAACAGATGCAGCGGCGCGCGCCCGGGTTGCTGAATGGTGACCTCCTCTGCGGTGATCACCTCATTGCGCAAAGCGGCCCGGTTCAGCGGCAATGCCTCGTTGCTATAAGGCTGGCCGTTGGCATCAAACGCCTGCAGACCGGAATTGGCCAAGCCCGCCGAAACTTCCACCGCAGCGCCCATCAGATTGCGCGCCGTGTTGTTGGCATCAAGCAAGCGCCCGGTTCCCGCCTCGGCCAGCGCGACACCGATTGGCATCTGATCCAGAATGGCGCGAAACACCTCGTGTTCTTGATGGGCGAGGTTGGTTTGACGGCGCAGTCGAATTTCCGCCTCAACCCCGGCGGCCAGATCCAGCAGGGTGGCGTGGTCCTCATCGGTCCAGACGCGCGGCTCATGGCCGATCACGCAAAATGAGCCCAGCACATCGCCCTCAATCGTGCGCAGCGGAACGCCCAGATAGGCGATCACGTTCAGATCATCGACCGCGCCATTGTCGCGCACACGCGGGTCTTGGCGCGCATCCGACACGATCAAAGAGCTATCGTTCTCCACCACGTGGCGGCAAAACGAATGGCTCAGCGGGGTTTCGCGCAACCCGGCTGTGCTGTCATCGACCCCGGTTTGCGACAGCAGGAATTGCCGGCTCTCATCGACCAGCGACACCAGTGCGACCGGTGTGCCCACGATACGGGCCGCGAGCCGCGTTGCACGGTCAAACGCCTCTTGGCTCGGGGCGTCCAAAAGACCGGTCTGCTGAAGCGCGCGAAGGCGCTGAGGGTCAGAAATGCGTGACAGGCTTGGACCTCATTCGGGTGTTAATTTCGTCTTCATGTAGTTTCTACCAATAGTCATACAAACACCTTGGGCCTCAATCCCCTCTTATCTGATTTTTTCAATTTCCCCAGAGCTATGCGACATAGAGGGATCGAGACCCCACGGAAGCGGCAAAATGTGATCGTACCTTTGCGCGGCGATTTCGCCGGTGTGATTTCGATCCGTTTTGGCCCCCCGTTCGAGTTGAACGCAAGGGATTGTGGGTCGGAGTTCACCGACTCTTTATCGCGTCCGAAACCGGTTTCGGCTTTACGAAACCGGTTTCGTTGTCTTAGGCTATCGTCATGGAGGAGATTCGCGACACCAATTCGCAAGATCAAACGGCCCCCGCACGCCGGGTGCGCATTTCTGATCTCGCAACGGCGCTTGGGCTAACCAAGAGCACCGTTTCGCGTGCCCTCAACGATTATGCCGACATCGCCCCTGACACGCGTGAGCGTGTGCGCACAATGGCTGCGCAGATGGGCTACGCGCCGATGCCCTATGCGCAAGCTGTGCGCACGGGGCGGGTGCGTGCGCTGGGTCTCGTGCTGGAACTCGATGCCCCCGACCGCTACGGCCCGTTCTTGGCGGATTTTCTGGGCGGCATCACGCAAGAGGCGTCGCTGGAGGGCTGGACGCTGACCATCGCCTCCTCAACCTCGCGCGCGGATATGGAAGCGACGCTGGCGCGGCTGTTGCAAGAACATAAGGTCGACGGGTTTATCCTGCCGCGCACGCGTATTCACGATCCCCGCGCGCTGTTTTTGCGCGCCAAAGGGGTGCCCTTCGTGCTGTACGGGCGCGTCGGGTATGGCCAGCCCGATCCGGGGCTGTCTTGGTATGATGTGGATGGCAGGGGCGCGATGCGCGATGGCGTGGCGCGGCTGGTCGCGCTGGGGCACAAACGGATCGCTTTTGTTGGTCCGTGCGAGGCGTACAATTTCGCGATGCTGCGCCGCGATGGCTATCGCGATGGGCTGGCGCTGGCGCAAATTGCGCATGACCCCGCGCTTGAGATCATGGGGGTTTCGGATCGCGCCGAAGGGGCGGCGGCTGCGCGCGCGTTGCTGGACCTGCCCGACCCGCCCACAGCGATCGTTTATGCTACCGATGCCACGGCGCTGGGCGCGTATGATGTGGCGCGCGAACGCGGCCTGACGATCGGGCGTGATCTGTCGCTGATCGCCTATGACGGCATCCCCGAGGGCCGCATGATCGAGCCCCCGCTGACGACCTTTGCGGTTGACAGTCGCCATGCCGGGGAACGGCTTGCGGCGCTGTTGATCGCGCAATTGCGCGGCGCGCCTGTCGCTGACTTGACCGAGCTGGTCTCGGCGCAATTGCAACCGGGGGGCTCGGATGGGCCGCCTGTCTTCACCAAAAGAGAAACTTAATCGACCGGGAGGAAAATAAATGAAACTTATTCGAGGAACGGGAGTGGCCGGTTTGCTGGGCACGGCGGCAGTCGCGCTGATGCTGGGCGGCGTGGCGGCAAAGGCCGAAGCGATCAAATTCTGGACGACCGAGGAACAGCCCGAGCGTCTGGCCAAACAGCAAAAGCTGGCCGATGATTTCAAGGCGAAAACCGGTATCGATGTCGAGGTGATCCCGGTCACGGAAAGCGATCTCAACACCCGCGCGACGGCCGCTTTTGCCGCGGGCGATCTGCCCGATGTGATCTACACGCCGATTCAGAACGTGCTGCCTTGGACCGAGGCGGGCATTCTCGATAGCGCCGCGTCCAGCGATGTCGTGGACATGCTGGACCCGAAAACCTTCGCGCCCGGCGCGCTGAAAATGGTCGAAACGGATGGCGACTATGCCGCCGTTCCGGTCGATGGCTGGACGCAGATGATCCTGTATCGCAAGGATATTTTCGAAAAAGAAGGTCTGGCCCCGCCAACCAGCTTTGCCAATATCGAAGCCGCGCTCAAAAAGCTTAATAACCCGCCGAATATGTATGGCTTCGTTGCCGCTACAAAGGTGGACGACAATTACATGAGCCAGGTGCTGGAGCAGATTTTCCTCGCCAATGGCGTTTCGCCGGTGGGCCCGGACGGGTTCAAACCGCTGGACGAAAAGAAGACCGTCGAGGTGCTGAACTTCTACAAGGCTCTCGCCAAAGCCTCGCCGCCGGGTGACAATTACTGGAAGCAATCGCGCGAGTTGTATTTCTCGGGCAAGGCGGCGATGATCATGTGGTCGCCCTTCATTCTTGATGAGCTCGCCGGTCTGCGCGATAGCGCGCCGCCGATGATTGACGGCAATCCGACCTCGACCGCGCTGGCGCAGGATACGGGCGTTGTCACCAACCTGTCGGGGCCGTCCGATCCGGCGGGCGCAAGCTGGGCCGATATTCGCTATTTCGGGATCACCAGTGACGCCGATACGGCGGCGGCTGAGAAATTCGTCGATTATTCGATGAATGACGGCTATGGCGAGACGCTCTCGATCGCGCCCGAAGGCAAGTTCCCGGTGCGTCGCGGCACCGATGCCGATCCCGCCAAGTTCACCACGCTTTGGGCGACCTTGCCCGTCGGCGTGGATCGCAAGGCACCGCTGAAGGATCTGTATGCGCCTGCCGTGATCGACGAAATCACCAAGGGTCTGGATACCGCGCAGCGTTGGGGTGTGACTGACGGGCAGTTGGCACTGGCGTCGAAAATGCTCAACAGCCAAGTGATCAACCGGGTGGTGCGCGATTATATCGACGGCGGCATTTCGGCTGAAGATGCGGTCAAGAAAATGAACGACGAGCTGTCCAAGATCAACTGATCCGAGAGCTGCCCTTCGGGGCTGGGCGTTCGCGCCCGCCCCCTTTTGCGCGCCCCTTCAAGATGGGGGCAAGCCAGGAGACTGTCATGACCGATATTTCGCCGCCCAAAGGGCGCGGCGCGCTGGCGAAACGCGAAGCGCGTCTGGCTTGGGGCCTGCTGTTCCCGACCATCGCGATTGTGTCGCTGGTGGTGATCGTGCCGCTGCTTGCGATATTCTGGATCTCGGTTAAGCCGGTGAAACTGGGTGACCTGCGCCCCGCCGAGATGCGGCTGCGGGTCAGTTTGCGCGAAGCCGGAGCGCAGCCCCAGATCGAGTATCGCGTGATTAACCCGTCGCGCGATCATGCGATCCACGGCGCGGGATTTGACAACACGCTGCCCAAGGGCGTGACCCTGACGGGCGATCTGCCCAAGGGATGTGCGCTGAGCGGGCAGGATTTGCGCTGCGAGTTTGGCGATCTGGCGCCGGCGTTCAATGAGCGCTACCGGATCGACGCGCAGGTCACGGGCGATGCCAAAGCGGCCAATCGTGCGGTGCGCGACAGTGTCTCGGTGGCGCGCGGGCAGGTCGATAACATGCTGACCAACGCCACCTTTACGCTGGAGAATTTCCGCAAGCTGTTTGATGGCAGCGAATTCTGGTCCGTGCTTGGCGTGACGCTGTTTTACACCATCTTTGGCACGCTTGGCGCGCTGCTGGTCGGGCTGTTTGCGGCGCTGTTGCTTAACAAGGATTTTCGCGGACAGGGGATTTTGCGCGGGCTTTACCTGTTTCCCTATGTCGCCCCGGTGATCGCGGTCGCCTTCACATGGATCACGCTGTTCGATCCGTTTTCGGGCTCGGCCAATGCGCTGCTGATCCAGATGGGGGTCAGTCAGGGCGCGATCAATTTCTTTGGGCAAAAGCCGCTGGCGCTGATCATGGTGACGGTGTTTGAAATCTGGCGCTATTTCCCGTTGAGTTTTCTGTTCATCCTTGCGCGGATGCAAAGCATCGACAGCGATATGTATGAGGCGGCCGATATGGATGGGGCCTCGCCGTTCCAGAAATTCTGGTATCTCTCGATGCCGCAATTGCTGGGCATTCTATCGGTGTTGTTCCTGCTGCGCTTCATTTGGACCTTCAACAAATTCGACGACATTTTTCTGCTGACGGGTGGAAATGCGGGCACGCGCACGCTGACCGTCGATGTGTATGAGCAGGCCTTCGCGATCTCAAATATCGGCGCGGGGGCGGCGGTGGCGGTCGTGGTGTTTGGCTGTCTGCTGATCTTTGCGGCGCTCTTTTTCCGCACCATGAGCCGGGAGGAAGGGCTATGAAATTTCTCTACAAAGGCTATCTGACCGGGCCGATCATCGGGGCGCTTTGGGCGGTTGTGATGGCGGTGACTTTGGGCGTCGCGATTTCTTTTGCCACGGGCGAGGCAGCGCGGCCTGCGCTATGGGGCGCGTTGATCCTTGGCGTGGTGACGGGGTTGGTGCATGTGTGGCGCGCCAATCGCTGGTTGAGCCTTGGGGTCGCGGTGGTCGTGGCGCTGGGCGTGTCGGCGATTGGGCTGGGCGCGCTGCAATTTGGTGCGGGCTTCGCGCCGGGCAGCCGTGTCGCGCTCAGCATCGTGCTGGCGGGAATAGTGGCCATACCGCTTAATACGATCCTGAAGGACCTGCCTTTCGGCGCGACAAACCGACATGAATTCGAGGCGGCGGTGATCCGGTTTCTCACCGGGTTCGGCTATCTGTTTTTCACCGCCATCGTGATCATCCCGTTTTACGTGATGGTGATGACCTCGATGAAATCGCAGCAACAGTTGATGCTCAATCCGCTCGATTTCTCGCTGGATCTGTCCAAGGGCTGGCATCTGTTTGACAGCTATTACGAGCTGATGACGAAGTTCCATTTTGGCCGCTACCTGTGGACGAGCTTCTATGTTTCGGTGCTGACGGTGGCGCTGACGCTGCTGTTTTCGGTGCCCGGAGCCTATGCGGTGGCGCGGTTGCGGTTTTCCGGGCGCAAGGTGTTTTCGCGCGGGATTTTGCTGATTTACATGGTGCCGATGATCGTTTTGGCGCTGCCGATCTACATCGCCTATTCGATGGTCGGGCTGCGCAACTCGGTCTTTGGGATCGTGATGATCTATCCGGTCACCACCATTCCGGTCGCGCTTTATATGCTGCAAGGCTATTTCCGGGGCCTGCCGGTCGAGGTCGAAGAGGCCGGCCTGATGGATGGGCTGAGCCGCCTCAAGGTGATCTGGAAAATTACGCTACCGCTGGCGCTGCCCGCGCTGGCCTCGGTCGGTTTGTATGTGTTTATGATTGCGTGGAACGAGTTCCTGCTGGCCTTCATGCTGCTGGACGATCCCAGCAAATTCACCCTCACGCGGGGCATTGCCTCGCTCAATTCCTCCGAGATCCCGCGTCAGCATTTGATGGCGGGCGCAGTGATTGCGACGGTGCCGATCATGGCGCTGTTCCTTGGGTTGGAGCGTTTCATGACCCGCGGCCTGACGGCTGGCGCGGTGAAAGGATAAGATGATGAATACCGAAACTCTGGCCGCTGAAGCTGCGGTCTCTGAACGTAACGCCGAGGCGCGCGCGATCCTGACCGCCAATGATCGCGGTGGCTACACGGTGCCTACGGCGGGGCTGTATCCTTACCAGTGGAACTGGGACAGCGCCTTTGCCGCGCTGGGATTTGCGCAGTTCGATATGACCCGCGCCTGGGCGGAAATCGAGACGCTGTTTTCGGGTCAATGGGATAGCGGGATGGTGCCCCATATCCTGTTCCACAAACCCGATCCGGGCTATTTTCCGGGGCCCGATGTCTGGGGATGCAGCGGGCCGATTGCATCGTCGGGTATCACGCAGCCGCCCGTGGCGCTGAGTTTCGCGACTAGGTTGCTGGCTGCCGATCCGGCGCTGGGGGCTGCGAAATTTGCCGCCCTTTACCCGAAGATGCGCAAATGGGCCGATTGGTTTTTGCGCTGGCGGCGCGATGAGAAAGGCGCGATTTTCGTGATCCACCCGTGGGAATCGGGTCGCGATAATGCGCCTGATTGGGACAATGCGATGGATGCGATCGACCCGCAGGGCGTGGGCCATTACGAGCGCCGTGATACCCAGCATGTCGATGCCTCGATGCGGCCTACGAAATACGATTACGACCGCTATATCTGGCTGGTGAAGCGCGCCAAGGCCTTGGGGTGGGACGACGCTTTGATGGCGCAAGACAACCCGTTCCGGGTGGCCGATCCGACGATGCATTTCACCTTGATGCGCGGCGTGCGCGATTTGCTGGCGGCAGGTGCTGCGCAGGGCTTGGACGTTGATGGTCTGGCCGATCAACTGGCCGCGCTGGAATCCGGCGCCGAGGCTTTGTTCAACCCCGGCATGGGGTATTACGATAGCTATAATTGCGCCAATGGCATTTGGTCGAATGCGCTAAGCAATGCCTCGTTCCTGTGCTGGTTCGGTGGGCTCAAAGCGCCGCAGATGGAGGCGCATCTGGCGCGCGTTCTGGATGCAGCGCCTTATGGCGTGCCCTCGCTTGCGCCGTTCGATCCGCGTTTTGACGCCAAGCGATACTGGCGCGGCCCGACTTGGGCGATGATGAACATGATGATCGGCGAGGGCGCGAGCGAGCAGGGCGTGGCGCTGGGCGAGGAGGTGCGTGCGCGCACGCGCGAGGTGATCGGGAAATACGGGTTTGTTGAATATTTCGACCCGATGACCGGCGCAGCGGCGGGCGGCAAGGCGTTTACATGGACGGCGGCCGTGTGGCTGGCCTGGGCCGGGCAGGAGGGCTGAACATGGGGGCGATCACTCTCAAAGGGGTCGAGAAATGGTTCGGCGAGGCGCAGGTTATCAAGGGCATCGACCTTGAGATTTCCGATGGCGAATTCGTTGTGTTTGTCGGCCCTTCGGGCTGCGGGAAATCCACGTTGCTGCGCATGATCGGCGGGCTGGAAGATACTTCGCGCGGGGCGATCTCGATTGATGGGCGCGACGTGACCGATCAGCCCCCCAGCAAACGCGGGCTGGCGATGGTGTTTCAATCCTACGCGCTGTATCCGCATATGTCGGTGGCCGAAAATATGGGCTTCTCGCTGAAAATGGCGGGGGCGCCCGAAGCGGAGTGGCGCGCCAAGGTCAGTGCGGCGTCAGAAATTCTCAAGCTCGACCCCTATCTGGATCGTCGCCCCAAGGATCTGTCGGGCGGGCAGCGTCAGCGCGTGGCAATCGGGCGCTCGATTGTGCGCGATCCGACCGCTTTTTTGTTTGACGAGCCGCTGTCTAACCTTGATGCCGCCTTGCGCGTCGAGATGCGCCTCGAGATCGCGCGGCTGCATCGCAAGCTGCATCGCACGATGATCTACGTCACCCATGATCAGGTCGAAGCGATGACGCTGGCCGACCGGATCGTGGTGCTGGAATATGGGAAAATCGCACAGGTGGGCAGCCCGCGCGAGCTGTATGAACGCCCCGCCAACCTGTTCGTGGCGCAGTTCATCGGCAGTCCGAAAATGAACGTGATGCCCTGTTCGGCCTCGGCCTCGGGCGGGGGCTATAGTTTGGAAGGCGGGCGCGGGGGCGACAGCGCACCACCAAGCGCCACGCAACTGGGTATCCGGCCCGAACATATCACGCTGGTCGCACCGGGGGACGGGCAATGCGATGGCCGCGTCGATGTGGTGGAATTCCTTGGCGCGGATACGTTCATTCTGTTTGATTGCGGCGCGCTGGGCGCGATCAATGTGCGCGTCGCGGGTGATACCGATCTGGTGCCCGGCGACAGTGTTGGCTTGTCATTCGAGCCTGAAAAGCTGGTGTTTTTCGACAAGGACGGTCTTGCAGTCTAGCCGCTTGCGCCCGCGGGTGAGACGGGCGCAGACGGCTAACCAATCATCACCGGTTCGCGCCGGGAACCCACAGCACGTCATCCTGGCCGTCATTATTGGCGATGCGGGCTGCGACAAAGAACCAGTCTGACAGGCGGTTGAGATATTTCACCGCCCATTCGTTCACGCCCTCGGTGGTGGCAAGCTCGACCGCGCCGCGCTCGGCCCGGCGCGCGACGGTGCGGCACAGGTGAAGATGGGCCGCCAGCGCGGTGCCGCCGGGCAGGATAAAGCTGCGCAGCGGTTCGAGTTTCACGTTCATCGCGTCGATCTCGGTCTCGAGCCTGGTCACCTGCGTTTCGATCATCCGCAAGACCGGATAGCCCGCCTCACCGTCGCGCTCCATTTCAGGGCGCGCGAGATCGGCGCCCAGATCGAACAGGTCGTTCTGGATCAGTGACAGCGCGGCCTGCACCTCGGCGTTGGCATGCAACCGCGCCAGCCCGACAGTGGCGTTGAGTTCATCGACATTGCCATAGGCGGCGACGCGGGGGGAATGTTTCGCCACCCGCGCGCCATTGGACAGCGCGGTTTCCCCGGCATCGCCGGTGCGGGTATAGATGCGATTGAGAACGACCATTCAGCCACCTTTCCGAAGATAGACAAAGAGCAGGATCAGCGCGATCGCCACGGCCTGCGCCGCAATGCGCAAGCGCATCAGCTTGTTGGCGTGCTTGCGGTTGAAATCACCCCCACGCCCGAACCCCGCAATCCCGATCATCAAAATTACCAAGACCGACAGACTGGCCGCAGCTACCAAATAAAACAAAGGGTCGTTTCGCATAGAGTTCCTCTCCCGGTTCCCAAAGACATAGCTGGGACAAGGGCAAATGCGAAAGCTTTTTCACCCTTTCGCGAGCAACCAGTCGAGCGCACGTCCCGGAAGGATGCGCCGCGCCACCCCCATCAGATGAGTCGGGACGGTGATTGCGTAGCGCGGTTTCGGGTTGGGGGCTTCGAGCGCCTTGAGGATCGCGCGCGTCACCGCCGAGGCGGGCAATTCGAACTTGGCGGGGCCGCGGCTTTTGTAAAGCTGGTTAAGCAGGTCGTCTTCATATTGCTGACGACGCGCCGAGTTTTCCCAATCCACCCATTTCTCGAAATGCGTGATCGCGTTCTTGCGGAATTTCGAGGTGATCGGGCCGGGTTCAATCAGGACGATCTTGATACCGGTGTCACGCATCTCAAGACGCAGCACGTCGGTCAGGCCCTCAAGCGCGAATTTCGTGGCCACATAGGCGCCGCGCCAGCGATAGCCGACCATCCCGAGCACGGACGAGCATTGAATGATCCGCCCCTCGCCGTTGTCGCCTTGGGCGCGCATCACCTTGATGGCGCGCGCGGTCAGGTCGTGCAGGCCAAACAGGTTGGTCTCAAATATTTCGCGCAGCGCGCCGGTGGGGATGTCTTCGGCCGCGCCGGGGCAGGCGAAGGCGGCATTGTTGTAAAGCGCATCCAGACGACCGCGGCCGCGCGCGAGAGCCTCGTTGAAGCCCGCCTCGATTGAGGCCGGATCGGCCACGTCGAGTTGGAACGAGATCAGCCCCTCTGCGCGCAGGCGTTCGCAATCTTCTTCCTTGCGGCACGTGGCCAGCACTTTCCAGCCCGCCGCCTTGAGCCCATGGGCTGCGTCGTAACCGATGCCCGAGGAGCAACCGGTAATCAGGATTGTCTTGGCCATCTGTCCCGCCCTATCTGTTCGCCGCCGCAGACACCCGAAAGGGTGCCCTTGGCGGCTCAGCCTCCGGCGGGAGTATTTCGAGCTAGATGAAAAGGCAAGGTTTTGGCGGCGTTGCGCGTCAGTTTGCGGGCGTCAGGAAGCGCGCGGCGACCCAGCCCTCAATGCCGTCGCCTTCGATCTTGATCTGCGCCCAGCCCGATCTTTGCGCGATGACGAGCACCTGTTCGCCGCGCTGGATGCGGTCTAGCGCGCTGTTGGAGGTCGAGGGTCCCGAGCGCACATTGAGCGATTTTGCCGAGACGACCCAGAGGGAGCCGCCCGCGACTTCGGGGGGCTCGGTCGTGCGATATTCGGGTGAGGGTTTGAGCGAAGGGCCGGGCATGCGCGACTTTGCGATGACAGGTGTGACAACGGCAGCGACGGGCACCACTTGGGGTGGCGCTTGTGTCGCAATCTTGTCAGGTGCGTAAAGCGGATCAGGCGTGCTGGCGGTACGCGTCACCTGCGGCTCAGAGTCGCCCCCGATCTGCGCTTTCGCGCCATCATCGGGCATCTCTCGTCCCAGCACAGACAGGGTCACAAACAGCCCCGCAAGCGTGACCAACAGCAGTTTTCCCATAATACCCCCCAGACCCGTGGCAGAATCGGATCACATTTAGTTTATCACATTTTGCTATAGGGCTTCGTTGGGGAATTCCGCAGTTGGCCAAAAAATAGGGCGCCGGGATGTACTGCTTCGTTTTCCCGCTGGACCGGGACGCGGCGCGGCTTTACACCCTAGATCATGAGCAATGATGACGAAAATCCCCTATCCATGGTTTCCGAGCCGCTGAGCCGAGCGATTGGCGAGCGCTATCTGACCTATGCGCTGTCCACCATCATGCACCGGGCGTTGCCCGATGCGCGCGATGGGCTCAAGCCGGTGCATCGCCGCATCCTGTTTGCGATGCGCGAGCTGAAGCTGTCGCCCACCGGGGGCTTTCGCAAATCGGCCAAGATTTCGGGCGATGTGATGGGTAACTATCACCCGCATGGCGATGCTGCGATCTATGACGCGATGGCGCGTTTGGCGCAGGATTTCGCGATGCGCTACCCGCTGGTGAACGGGCAGGGCAACTTTGGCAATATCGACGGCGATAACCCCGCTGCGAGCCGGTATACCGAGGCGCGACTGGCCGCCCCGTCCGAGGCGTTGCTGGATGGTCTGGCCGAGAATTCGGTCGATTTCCGCCCCAATTATGATGGCACGCTGGAAGAGCCGATCGTGCTGCCCGCTGCTTTCCCGAATCTGTTGGCCAATGGTGCCAGCGGTATCGCGGTGGGCATGGCGACGAACATTCCGCCGCATAATCTGGATGAGCTGGTGCAGGCCTGTCTGGCGATGATTGCGAATCCCGCGATCCCCGATGATGATTTGGTCGATCTGATTCCCGGACCCGATTTTCCCACTGGTGGCGTGCTGGTCGAGCCGAAGGAGAATATCCTTGAGGCCTATCGCACCGGGCGCGGGGCGTTTCGGTTGCGCGCGCGTTGGGAAAAAGAGGATCTGGGCCGTGGTCAATGGCAGATCGTGGTCACCGAGATTCCCTATCAGGTGCAGAAATCCAAGCTGATCGAGCGGTTGGCCGAGGTCATCCAGACCCGCAAAGTGCCCGCTTTGGCCGATGTGCGCGACGAAAGTGCTGATGATATCCGCATCGTGCTGGAGCCGAAAACCCGCACCATTGAGCCAGAAATGCTGATGGGGATGTTGTTCAAAAGCTCGGATCTGGAACTGCGCTTTAGCATGAACATGAACGTGCTGATCGACGGGCGGGTGCCCAAGGTTTGCTCGCTCAAAGAGGTGTTGCGTGCCTTCCTTGATCATCGCCGCGAAGTGTTGATCCGGCGCAGCCAGCACCGGATGGACAAGATCGATGCGCGTCTTGAGGTGCTTGAGGGCTATATCATTGCCTTCCTCAACCTTGATCGGGTGATCGAGATCATTCGCTATGAGGATGAGCCCAAAGCCCTGTTGATGGCCGAGTTTGAGCTGTCGGATGTGCAGGCCGAGGCGATTCTGAATATGCGGCTGCGCAGCTTGCGCAAGCTTGAAGAGATGGAGCTGAAACGCGAGCATGAAGCGTTGACGCTTGAGCGCGCCGGGCTTGTGGAGTTGCTGGCCTCGGACAAGCTGCAATGGAAGCAGATCAGCAGCGAGTTGAAGGATGTCGCCAAGAAATTCGGCAAATCCGCGCCCGGTGGCGCGCGCCGCACCGGCTTTGCCGAGGCGGGCGAAGTCGAAGAGGTGCCGATCGAGGCGATGATCGAGCGCGAGCCAATCACCGTGATCCTGTCCAAGATGGGCTGGGTACGCGCGATGAAGGGGCACAATGCGCTGGATGCCGAGGTCAAGTTCAAGGATGGCGACGGTCCGATGTTCGCCATGCATGCCGAGACCACGGATCGTATCGTGCTGATGGGCGCGAACGGGCGGGCCTATACGGTGCTGGGTGCCAATCTGCCCGGCGGGCGGGGCATGGGCGAGCCGGTGCGCCTGATCGTCGATCTGCCCAATGAGGCCGAGGTGACGCATCTGTTGCTGCCCAAGCCGGGCGAGAAATACCTGCTCGCCTCAAGCGATGGCGATGGGTTCATCTGCCCCGGTGAAGAGCTGATCGCGCAGACGCGTTCGGGCAAGCAGGTGCTGAATATGCGCGGCACGGCCAAGACGATGGTGTGCGCCAAGACGAGCGGCGATCATGTCGCCTGTGTTGGTCAAAACCGTAAGTTGCTGGTGTTTGCGCTGGATGAATTGCCCGAAATGGCGCGCGGCAAGGGCGTGCGGCTGCAAAAGTATAAGGATGGCGGGTTGTCAGATGCCACCACCTTCACGCTGGCCGATGGTCTGAGCTGGAAAGATCCGGCTGGACGTACCCGCACCGAACTGGACTTGAGCGAGTGGGCGGGTAAGCGCGCCTCGGCGGGGCGGATGGCGCCGCGCGGTTTCCCGCGCGACAACCGGTTTAACTAGGCGGCTTCCCCGCGCTCAGGTGTAAAGCGGGGGCACGCCAAGCTGGGCGTGGACGTGATTGACCGATTGATGATCCAGCCCAAGCGCCCTTGCGAAGCTGTCCAGATATTGCGCCTCGGTTTGATTATCGAGGTCAATCGCGGTGACCGACATCGTATAGGCCTGCGCCTCAAGCCCGTCGGGAATTTGGCGCGCCAGACCTTGGGCATCCACCGGCGCGGCAAGTTCGTGCTGCACGAAGGCGCGCTCTTCGGGGCTGATATCGCCAAGCTGGCCCATCAGTTTTGTCTCTTCGTCGGCGTCGATCTTGCCATCGGATTTCGCCGCTTGGATCATCGCCTTGAGCATCAGCGCCGCTGCCGCATTCTGCGCCGCGCTGGGCGGGGTTGCGGGTTCGCCGCCATTGGCGAAGGCCGAGTTAAGCTGATCGCCAAAGCTTTGCGTGGGGGCCGCTTGCGCCGAGCCGCCGCCCAACATGCCACCCAGCATCCCGCCAAGACCGCCCGCAGCGCCCCCGGCTGTCAGCGAGCCCAGCAAATCGCCCAAGCCGCCAGAGGACGCGCCACCGCTGCCCCCCGTCAACTGGCCCAGCAGATCGCCCAAGCCGCCGCTGGTCTGGCCGCGTGGCGAGGACCGGGTGGCGATGGTGCGTGATCCGGCACCGCTGAGGCTTTCGAGCAAGCCGCCCAAGCCGCCTGCGGGCCCGGCGCTGCCCGAGGCGCTTGATCCGCCCAGCAGCGAGCCCATCATATCCGCAAGCCCGCCTCCGCCCGAGGTGCGGGCGCTGGACGTGCCGGCGGAGGCGCTGCGCCCCATGCTTGAGACGCCTTTGGCGACGGCAATGCCGATTGCCACTTTCGCGAGTGTTCCGACCAGAGACATTTTGTTCCCCCTGTAAAGTTTTACGGGGGAACTTTACCCGCCGTGACGCGCAGGGATATGGGAAAAACTTCGCAATCTACTCACATCGCTTGGACAGTGAGCCAGATGCCGCCCTTGGGCCGCGTTGTGATAATCATCTCGGGGACCGGATCTTTTCCCGGCACGGCGGTGAACGCAAAGCGCGACAGCAGCGTGGCCAGAATGATCCCGGCCTCTTGCAGCGCGAACCCCGCGCCGATGCAAATGCGCGGCCCCGCGCCAAAGGGCAAAAAGGCGTAGCGGTCATGGGTCGGGGTGGCAAAGCGTGCGGGGCGAAACGCATCCGGTTCGTCCCACAGCGCGTGGTGGCGATGTAGCGCATAGATCGGCAGCATCACTGTATCGCCGCGCCGCACCTCGCGGCCCAGCAGGCGGTCGGGCTTTTGTGCGGTGCGCGAGAGGAACCCGGCGGGGGGGTAAAGGCGCAGGCTTTCCTGCACGATCTGTTGGATCAGGGGCATTTTGTCCAAGTCCTCGACGCTTGCCACTCGCCCCCCCAACACCGCTTGCGCCTGCTCGCGCGCGGCGGTCTGGATGGCAGGATCGAAAGCGCAGAGATAAAGCGCCCAAGCCAGCGTCAGCGCGGTCGTTTCATGCCCCGCCACGATGAAGGTCAGCAGATTGTCTCGCAGCTCAGCGGCATTAAGCGCGCGCCCGGTTTCAGGATCGCTTGCGCCTTTGAGCAGGTCCAGCAGGTCGGGCAGTGGTTTCGCGCGGCCGCTGTCGCGTGCGGCGATGGCGGCATCGGCATGGCGCTTTAGCTCGCGCACGATATGGGCCGAGGCGATGCGATGCGGACGCGGCACCCAGCCGGGCAGGGCGAAAAAATCGAGCAGCGAGACCTTGGCGGTGCGCGCAATATAGGCGTCGATCGCGCGATGGATCGCGGCACGGTCAAACCCCTCATCGCCCGAGAAAGTGACCTCAGAGATCACTTCGAAGGTCGCAGTGACCATTTCCTGATGCAGATCGACCGCGCGCCCGGTCCCGGCATGTTGGCCGATGCGAGCAACGCTCGCTTGGGCTGCGGCCTGCATGACCGGGGCCAGCGCTTGCATGTTGCGCAGCGCGAAAACCGGCGCGGCGGCGCGGCGCTGCCAGCGCCATTCCGCGCCTTCGGCGACAAACAGCCCCTTACCGACCGCCGGGCCAAGGATCAGCTTCGTCACGACCGATTTGGGATAGTCCTCGACGCGGTCCTTGAGGATATGGCGCGCGGCGTCCGGGTCCATCACCATATGCCAACGCGCCCCGGTATTGCCCGAAATGATCGGCGCATATGTGGCCAATTCTGGTATGATTTCCAGCAGGTTGCGCCGTGCGGCGCGCAGGCTGGCGACAATGCCCAGCGGTTTGCGCCCAAGTGGGGCGCGCGCGGGAAGCCGCAGCGGGGCAGTGGGTGTGACGTGATCCATCTTGCGAAGGTAGGCGTGCGCGCGCGATTGCGCAAACTTTCCACGGGGCCAGATGGTGGATTTCGACGATCCGGGCTTGATTTTTTCCCGCCAGCGCAATAGGTAGCGCGCGATATTGACTCGGGCCCGCGCTAGCGGCCCCCTAAAGCAGAGGCGCCCCGCGAGATGGCAAAGGAAAAGTTCCAACGTAACAAACCGCACGTCAACATCGGCACGATTGGCCACGTTGACCACGGCAAGACGACGCTGACGGCGGCGATCACCAAGTATTTTGGTGACTTCAAGGCCTATGACCAGATCGACGGCGCGCCCGAAGAAAAGGCACGTGGCATCACGATCTCGACCGCTCACGTTGAGTATGAGACCGAAGCCCGTCACTACGCCCACGTCGACTGCCCCGGCCACGCTGACTATGTGAAAAACATGATCACCGGTGCGGCGCAGATGGACGGCGCGATCCTCGTGGTGAACGCTGCTGACGGCCCGATGCCCCAAACGCGCGAGCACATCCTGCTCGGTCGTCAGGTCGGCATCCCGACGATGGTTGTTTACATGAACAAGGTCGATCAGGTTGATGACGAAGAGCTGCTCGAGCTGGTCGAAATGGAAATCCGCGAGCTGCTGAGCTCGTATGATTACCCCGGCGACGATATCCCGATCGTGCGTGGTTCGGCTTTGGCCGCCCTCGAAGGTCGTGATCCGGAAATCGGCGAGAACTCGATCAAGGCGCTGATGGAAGCTGTCGACGCTTGGATCCCGACGCCCGAGCGCGCCGTGGACCAGCCCTTCTTGATGCCGATCGAGGATGTGTTCTCGATCTCGGGTCGCGGCACGGTTGTGACCGGCCGTATCGAGCGTGGCGTTGTCAACGTTGGCGACGAACTGGAAATCGTTGGTATCAACGACACCAAGAAAACGACCTGCACGGGCGTGGAAATGTTCCGCAAACTGCTGGATCGTGGTGAAGCTGGCGACAACATCGGCGCACTGCTGCGCGGCATCGACCGTGAGGGCGTTGAGCGTGGTCAGGTTCTGTGTAAGCCGGGTTCGGTGAAGCCGCACACCAAGTTCGAAGCTGAGGCCTATATCCTCACCAAAGAAGAGGGTGGCCGTCACACGCCGTTCTTTGCGAACTACCGTCCGCAGTTCTACTTCCGCACCACGGACGTCACCGGCACCGTTAACCTGCCCGAGGGCACGGAAATGGTCATGCCGGGCGACAACCTGAAGTTCGAAGTCGAACTGATCGCACCGATCGCCATGGAAGACGGTCTGCGCTTCGCCATCCGCGAAGGCGGCCGCACCGTCGGCGCCGGCGTGGTGTCGAAAATCCTCGCTTGATCGCGATCACTTGCTAACGAAAGGGCCGCCCGGTTGGGCGGCCCTTTTGCGTTGGGGGGTGTGGAACCTCGCTGCCGTTCGGGGCATGGGGGACTTAACCCCAAGACGCATTTTGCAAGACGACACGATACCCATCGGGGTCTTCAAAAGTGCGTCCTAGAATATCCCAATAGGGGTTGAACGACGTGACAGGCGCGAACCCAACGTCTTGCATCCGCTGAACCGCTTGCTTCCATTCGCGCGTGTCGGGCAGGTAGAAGACTATCAGGTTGTCTTTGGTCGGCGCTCGACCTGCTAGGTGCCCGAAGTTTTTTGTAAATTCAAAATGATAGGGCAGCTCGGGATCGCCGACCATCAGGCCGTCAAAGCCGCTATGGTCCGAAAATTCGGCAAGAACCTTTAAACAAAGGCCATCGATGTAAAAGGGTTTCAGCGCCTCGATGTCATCAGTCGGACGCGCGATGCGCAACTTTGCGATTGTCATAGAGGGCTCCACTGTTTTGGATCACGAGACGTTTTTCCAACCTCAAATCCACTTCCGATCAAGAGCTTATTTTCCAGTAGATGCGGGCGCGAAGCAGTCATTCCCCGTCCCCAACTGGCGCAGCGCCTTGAAATCCGCTAACCTGAGCGCACACCGATGGAGGCTGCGATGGCCAAGACCCTTTTCTGATCCCGTTCCCGTAACCCGATCCGAAAGAGGCTGTTCATGTCTGACTATCCGCTGCCCCAGCGCTTTCCTGCACCCGAGACCCGCAATCCTGTGATCCTGCCCGATGGCACGCCGCACGCACCGACCGTGTTCCTGCAGGCGGTGATCGACCATCCCAATATCGCGGTCGGGCCCTATGCCTATTACAGCCCGCATGCGCCCGAGCCCGATCCGGCGGCGGTGCTGGCGCCCTATCTGTATCCCGGTGCGCCCGAGCGGCTGGTGATCGGTCCCTTCGCGCAGATCGCCCACGGAGTGGTGTTCATTACCGCATCGGCCAATCATCCGATGGGCGGGATCACCACCTATCCGTTTCGGATATTCGATATGCCCACGGCGCAGAAATATCGCGATGAAAATGCCGCGATTGGGGATACGGTGATTGGCCCCGATGTCTGGCTTGGCTTTGAGGCGCGCGTGATGGCGGGGGTCACGATCGGGGCGGGGGCGATCGTGGCGGCGGGCGCGGTGGTGAGCCGCGATGTGCCGCCTTACGCGATTGTCGCGGGCAACCCGGCGCGGCTGGTGCGGATGCGCTTTGCGCCCGATCAGGTGACCCGGCTGTTGGAGCTGGCGTGGTGGGACTGGCCGGTGGCCTCGATCCGCGCCGCGCTGCCCGCCCTTGAGGCGGGCGATGTCGCAGCCCTAGCGCAGTTTCGCCCCTAAGCGCGCTTGCACTGGCGGGCTTCTGCGCTAGGATTTGCGAAATCATAAGGTTAGCCTGCGCCCGATGACCAACAGCCCGATCCTGTATTCCCATTTTCTTTCTGGCGCGCCCGATCCCGACGGGCCTGTCGATATCGTTGCGGCCCTGCGCGATGAGCGGCTGGCCTGGGCGCATCTGGATGGCACCCATCCCGACGCGCAGCACTGGATTCGCGAAGAGCTGGATTACCTTGATCCGCAGGCGGTCGAGGCGCTGGTGGACGTCAACACGCGCCCGCGGATGAGCCTTGTGGGCGATGGGGTGCTGGTGATCTTGCGCGCGATCAACTTCAACGAGGGCGAAGACCCCGAAGATATGGTCTCGCTGCGGATGTATCTGGACACGCAGCGAATCCTGACGATTTCCCGCAAGCGGGTACGCGCTGTCGAGCGGATGAATGAGGCCTTGCGCGAGGGCACCGGGCCGCTGGATGCGGGCGCGTTTCTGGTGCGTATGACCGAAGATATCGTGGGCAATATCAACGTGTTTCAAAGCGATCTGGACGCGCATGCCGAAGAGTTGGAGGATCGGGTCTTTGGCGGGCAGGGGGATCATGTGCGCCATGATGTGCTGGATTTGCGCCTCAAGGTGATCGCGGCGCGCCGCTATCTGGGGCCGCAACGTGACGTGCTGATCAAGGTGTCACAGGCGCAATCCCCGATCATCGACGCGGTTACACGGCGCGAGATCGAGGAAGAGGCGTTCAAGATGACGCGGATTGCCGAGGATATGGATGAGCTGCGCGATCAGGCGCAGGTGCTGCGCGAGGAGCTGTCGAGCCAGCTGTCAGACCGGGTCAACCGGAACACGTTCGTGATGTCGGTGGTGACGTCGATCTTTCTGCCGCTGGGCTTTTTGACCGGGCTGTTCGGGGTCAATCTGGGCGGCATGCCGGGGCTGCAATCGCCTGTCGCCTTTGGTCTTTTGGTGGTGGGCTGCGTGGTGCTGGTGATTGCTCAGCTTGGCGTGATGGGATTGGTGCGCTGGGTGCTGCGCCGCGCCGTGCGCTAGGCGAGTCGCCGTGGTTTGCGGCGTTCTGAGGGCGGCACACCCCCGCAGCTTTGGACAAAAACGGGCCTGCGCAGGGCGTGCGGCGAAAGCTTCGCGCGATTTGCGCAAATCGCTCTTGATTTCGCCTGCGCGCTGGCTTAGCAACCGCCGCACGGCATAGGGGTATAGCTCAGTTGGTAGAGCATCGGTCTCCAAAACCGAGGGTCGTGGGTTCGAGTCCCTCTGCCCCTGCCAATGAAAATTGACGATTTTTCATTGGCCAAGTCGTATATCCGAGACAGTTGGGCGTTTGGTTGGGGGAATTTGGCCCCACTGGCGTCCTATTGGCGTGACGTTTGGGGATCGGGGGTGCGTTGATCAGCCCTGCTTCACCGCGCTCGGAATAGGCTTTGCGCCATCGGTAAAAACGCGTCCTGCAAATCCCAAAAATTGCGGCACGCCTTGGCGACGTGCCCGATATTCTTAGCATACTGAACAATCCGCAATTTGCGCTGAAACCAGCCCCCCACCCCCACAAAAATGCACCTCACGAAAGACTGAACAACTCTCGCTGGAAACGGGCCAAGGCACATCCTAAGGTTGTTCGAGCTTGGATGTCGCACAAGGTTAGTGCGGCTACGGGTGAGGCATCAGAGCACTACAAGAAATCGTTAAAGTTCAAGCGCAATCCATCCTACAGGGCAATCCTCATCCATGCTAAAAACACTCTTTCGCAGCAGGCTCTTTTGGCTTGTCTTCATGCTGCCGAATAGCCTTGTTCTGGGCTATTTCGGCCTTTTCGCCGCTCCGGTCTATGTCTCCGAGGCGAGCTTCGTCGTGGACCAGTCCGGCGCACGTCAGGCCCCGAGCCTCAGCAGCATCCTGTCCCAGGCGGATTATTCGCTTGGCGGCGCGGATCTGGTCAAGAGCTACATCCGTTCCCCCGCCTCGATCGAGAGCCTGAACTCGTCGTTGGACTTGCGAAAGGCCTACGCGGCACCGCGCGGCGATTTCGCCCAACGCTTTGGCGGCCTGCTTCATCCCGTCACCACTGACATTGGCCTGCAACGCTACATGCGCGGCCGGATCTCGGACACGATCAACCAGAAAAGCAGCGTCAGCACGCTGAAGGTAGCCGCTTATTCGCCTGCCGACGCCCGGAAGATCGGCAAGACGGTGCTGAGCCAGAGTCTTGAGGTCATCAACTCGCTCAACAAGCAGCGTGTCGATCAGGTTGCGACGGTCGCGCACAGTAATGTCGAGGTGGTGAAGGCCAAGCTCGCCACACTCGAGTCCGAGATGCTGGCGGCGCGTTCGAAGGGCGCGGTTTTCAGCCCCAAGGCGGACGCCCAGCAGGTTCAGGACCTGATCGAAGCGGTGCAGAAGGAAGTGCTCAAGAAAGAAGCACAGCTTCAGTATCTGCAGGAAAAGACCCCGGACAGCGTGCAGATCCCCGAGTTGCAATTCCAGCTGAACTACATGCGAAAGAAGATCAAGAATCTGAATGCCGAGCTGAGCGGGTCGGGCAACTCCATTTCGAGCAGCGACCTGAAGATCTCCTCGATCAAGTCGGCGGGCCAGATCACCGAGAAACTGCTTCTGTCAGCGCGCGAGGCCGAACAGGCCGCCCGCGTGAATGCCGCGAAGTCGGATTACTTCATTGAGGTTCTGAGTCCGCCAAGTCTGCCGGATCAGCCCGATTACACCGGCGAAGTCTGGATCATTCTGGGAACCCTTCTCGCCTCCCTCCTCGTCTGGAGTTTCCTGAGATGAGCAAGAATGCCCCCGATCTGCAGCAAGCCAGCGCAATGGTGGAAGAGCTGCATCAGCGCTATGCGAAAATGCTCGACGTCGACAGATCAATCGCGGCGGCGTTGTTTCCCTCCGAAACCAGAAGCTGGCAGGCCACGTCGGAGCGCATCAAGATCGCAACCGGGATGAGCCATGGTCGGCTGAACGAGGTGAGCGCGGCACAGGTCCGGCGCAGCGTGGTGGTGGCGCGCCCGATGGAACGTTCGATCGGCGCGGCGCTGAAGCGCAAGATCCGGCGGATGATCGAGGATGACTAACGAGCCGCCCGCCTGGGAGGCGGAAGCCCGCCGCCGACGCCGCCTGCTCGGTCTACTCTCGGGCGGGTCCATCTGCCTCGTCGGCTGGACGATCGCCAGCGCCCTGATCGACAGCACGCTTCCGGTTGCCGTCTCGCTTGCCTTCTTCACCTGCTACATGACGCTCTATGTCTGGATCGCCATTGGCTTCTGGACTGCCATCGTCGGCGCGGTCCGGCTGCTGCGCACGCACGGCGACGACCGATGGCACCCGCGCCGCAACAGGCGCGCGCCCGCTCCTGGCACCCGCGTCGCGGTGCTGTTCCCGGTCTATCACGAGGATATGCCCCGGGTTCTCGCCGGGCTGGAGGTGCTGATCCGGACATTGCGGAAGACCCCGGATTTCGACCTGTTCGATTTCTACGTCCTCAGCGACAGCCGCAACGCGGATGCCTGGGCGCGGGAGCAATTGCTACCCTTTCTCTTCGCGCAGGAACAGGACCTGACCGCGCGGCTCTTTTACCGCCCCCGAGGCATGAATCAGCATTCGAAAAGTGGCAACACCTCGGACTGGCTGCGCAGGCACGGCGCCGATTACGACTACATGGTCATCTTCGATGCGGATTCGATCATGGATGGCGCCAGCATCTCGGAGATGCTGCGCATCATGGAAGGCAACCCGAAGCTCGGCCTGATCCAGACCCAGCCCATCGCCGTGCTACGCGACACCATGTTCGGACGGCTCCAGCAATTCGCCGGCCGGGTCTACGGCCCGCTCTTCTCGGCCGGGCTGCAATACATCCAGATGGGCGACGGCCACTATATCGGTCACAACGCTATCATCCGCATTGGGGCCTTCATCGACGCCTGCGGCTTGCCCATCCTGCCCGGCCGCCAGCCCTTCGGCGGGCATCTGCTCAGCCACGATTTCGTGGAGGCGGCTCTGATGGCGCGCGGCGGCTGGGAAGTCTGGTTCATGCCCGAGATCCAAGGCTCCTACGAAGAAATCCCACCGACGCTGATCGACGAGCTCGGCCGAGACCGCCGCTGGGCCCAGGGCAATACCCAGCATCTCGGCATCCTCCTGATGGACAATCTGAAATCGGTCCACCGCTTCCTGTTCCTCAACGGCGCGATGGGGTTTCTGGCGGCGCCGATCTGGGCGCTGTTCATCCTGATGAACATCGCCCTCTTCATCGGCATCAACCGCGCGAATACGGGCCTCTCGATGGTCGAGTTCGTGATCTCCTTGCCGCGAATCCCGGTCTGGATCGGGGCGCTGACACTGACCTTCCTGTTCCTGCCCAAGTTCCTGTCCGTCGCCGTGCTTGCCAGACGGGGCGAGGCGAAGCATTACGGCGGCGTTGACAAGCTACTTTGCGGCGTCATCGTCGAAAGCGTCGCCTCGATCCTGATTGCCCCGGTCAAGATGCTGTTCCATTCGCTCTTCGTCATCCGCGCGCTGGCCGGGTCAAGTGTGAAATGGGGCGTTCAGACACGCGACGACCGCGGGCTGAGCTGGGCCGATGCCTGGCACGCCTTCGGAACGACCTCCTTTATCGGCCTCACCGTCTGGCTGGGGCTCTACTGGCTGGTCTCCTCCTCGAATATGATGGGGGCGCTCGCGACGATCGGTCTCGATCCGCGTGGGGCCTCGATCCTCCTGTGGTTCAGCCCAGTGCTCGGTGGGATGACCTTTTCGGTTCCCATGGCGGTGCTGACCTCGAGCCTGAGGGTTGGGCGCTGGCTGCGTGGACGCTCGATCTTCGCGATCCCTGAAGAGACGTTGGGCACGCCCCTTCTTGACCTGCGGCCGTTCTCTGACCCGCGCCTCGAAGGGGTGGACGTCTTCACCCGCGTCGTCGTCGATCCGCAGATCAACGCGATTCATATCGGGCTTCAACGCCTGCGGGCGCCCACCGACGCCCAGTCGCGCGCCCTCGACAAGGCGCTGAGCGACGGCCCGGCCGCGCTCTTGGATTCTGAGAAGACCTTGCTTTTGCGCCACGCGGGCGCAATGGAGCGCCTGCATCGCGAAGCCTGGCTGGACGCGGCGCGCGGCGACCGCTGGAAGGTTAGGGAAATGGTCGCCGGCTGAGCGCTGTCGTCTCGCTGGCAGTGTCATTTGTGGACGGCCCCGGTTTTGCATCAGTTCTCGCTCTGTCAAAGGAAGCGGTCTTGAGGTGGGGCGAAAATGTCCCGCGCGATGTTGAACAACGCGTGGGTGGGGCTGCGTGGTTGACGGTTAGGCGGCCGCTGTGAATCCGGGAAACGGAGGTCCTGGCGTCCTTTTGGCGGCCCCTCTCAAGCGCGCCTTGTGGATGGGTGGCTGATTGTGGGCCTTGAGGCGGCGAAAGCCCTTGGCGGCCTCAAATATGCCGACGGCGATTCAGCGCAAGGTCCGTCTTCGCGTTCCGCCACTGCTTCACGTTGCGGCAGACCTGGCGGATCACGCTGTTCATCGACGCGATGATGTTGGTAACCGGATCTCGGTGCCGATGTTCGGCTTTGTTTCTCGGATCAAGGTGTATGCTGCGAGCATCCGGGAAAGCGGCACGGGGAGCACGAATGTGCGGGTAGTGCGTCGCAGGTCAAGAGGCCAACGACCGTAGCGACTCGCCTTAGCTCTCAAGCTGCCCGATCTTAGAAACGGGCCGCTTATCGTTCATGCGCCTAACTTGGAAGCGGGAATGGCTGATCTTTCTGGAGGATCGGCTTAGCGTCGACATGCCGACACCCAGATCGTCAGTCCCCTGCGGACGCGTCTGCCCACTGGTCAACGCGATCCGCACCGCATTTTGGGGGAATTCGTCCGTTCTCCCATGTCCCATCGCTCGTCTCCTTTGTTGCAGTAAATGCTATCAAAGGGGCGGCATCGACCCGTGACAGGTCCAACGAGTGCCGAATATGCCCGTCACCCAGTCTCAGCTAGGTACCTTGCGCTGTAGCTGCGTTGCTTGACTTTGCGCAGTCATACGACGATTGACATCGATGTCATTGAGTCGTATGACATCGATGTCTTTTTGATCATGCGCGATCGAATGTGCAGATAGAACGCGGCAAGGGGGAAGACTTTGGCCACAATATACGATGTTGCGAAAGTGGCGGGCGTTTCGCCAAAGACGGTCTCGCGAGTGGTCAACGGTGATGCGCCCGTGGGCGAGAAGACGCGTGCAAAGGTTGAGGCGGCGATCCGCAGTCTCGAATATGTGCCCTCCAGCGCGGCGCGGATGATGCGTTCGAACCGTTCGGGGTTGATTGGTGTGATCACTGGCGCGATCGCGCGCACCGCGGAGTTGTCAGATCCCAAGGGCCTGCCGGACCTGTTTATCGTCCAGGGGATCCAGCAAATCATCGCGCAGCAGGATCTGACCTTGATGATCGCAGATACTGGCGGCAGCTTCGAAAAAGTTCCCTCTCTGATCCGGACGTTTCAGCAGTATCGGGTCGAGGGGCTGATCTATGTCGCGGATTATCACAAGCAGGTCGCGTTTGATCCGGTGCCGCAAGGCTGTCCGCTGGTTCTGGCCAATTGCTATGATGCGTCAGGGACGCCCGCCGTCGTGCCTGACGACCAAAGTTGCCAAAAATCGCTGGTCGAGCGCCTGATTGCGCATGGGCATCGCCGGATCGGTTATTTGACATTGGATCAGGACATGCTGGCCACGCCCTTGCGCGTCGCGGGGTATCGCGATGCGCTGCAGGCCGCGGGGGTCGAGTTTGATCCCGAGCTTGTCGCGACTGGGTACAAAATGACCGACGGGCCCTCGCATGAATGGCTGGGCGCGGCGTTGGACCGAATGCTTGCGCTGCCCAATCGGCCAAGCGTGATCTGCTGTGGCAACGATGAGATGGCGATGCGACTCTACGGGCTGTTGCGCACGCGAGGCATCCGTGTCCCCGAAGAAATCTCGGTCGCCGGTTTCGACAATTACCGCACCATTGCCGAAACCTTGTACCCGTCGCTCAGCACGGTCGAGCTGCCCTATGCGGAGATGGGGCGTCGTTCGGCCGAGCTTTTGTTGTCCCTGATCTCGGAGGAGGCGCCCCCTCCGCACGATCCCGTGCGGGTGCCGGGGGGCGTATTCTGGCGCTCTTCCGTGATTGATCTCGAACCCGATCGCCAGACATCCAAGGGAGGATGACATGAAACTCTTCAACGTGACAGCCGGGGCGGTGATCGCCGCCACCGGGCTGTACAATGCTGCCTTTGCGACGACCACGCTTTCGATTTGGTATCACGGCGCGGGCAACAAGGTGGAAAGCAAGATCATCAATCAGATCATCGATGATTTCAACGCGAGCCAGTCAGACTGGAAGGTTGCGCTCGAGAGCTTTCCGCAAAACAGCTACAATGACTCGGTGACCGCCGCGGCACTGGCCGGCAAGCTGCCTGACATCCTCGATATGGACGGGCCGATCATGCCAAACTGGGCTTGGTCGGGCTATTTGCAGCCGCTGCCGATCCCTGAGGATCATTTCAAAAACTTCCTGCCCGGCACCAAGGGCATCTATGATGGCAAGCTCTATTCGATCGGTCTGTGGGATGCGGCAGTGGTGCTTTACGCCCGCAAGTCGACGCTGAAGGAGCTTGGTCTGCGCACTCCGACGCTGGACAAGCCTTGGACCAAAGATGAATTTGACCACGCCCTGCAGGCTGCGAAATCCAGTGCCAAGTTCGATTACGCCATCGATCTTGGCATGTCGGATAAGTCGGAGTGGTATACCTATGCGTTTTTGCCGTTTCTTCAAAGCTTCGGTGGCGGACTTGTCGATCGCAAGACCTACGACACGGCCGAGGGCGCTTTGAATGGCGATGCTGCGATCGCTTGGGGCAACTGGTGGCAGTCGCTGTTCAAAGACAAACTTGCGCCGGGCACCAGTCAGGATCCGGCCGATCATGAAAACGGCTTCATCGACGGGAAATATGCCTTTTCGTGGAATGGCAACTGGAACGCGGTCAAGACGATGGCCAAGGTCGATGATGTCGAGTTTCTGCCCGCGCCCGATTTCGGGCAGGGCCCGACCATTGGCGCGGCCTCGTGGCAATTCGGAATTTCGGCGAGCTCGCAGCATCCCGACGGCGCGGCTGATTTCATCAAATTCGCGACTCAGGACAAGTATCTGGCGGAATTCTCGAACGCGATTGGCCTGATACCGGCCACTGCCTCTGCCGCCCAGATGACCGATAATTACAAGGATGGCGGCGCGCTATCGGTGTTCTTCAACCTGTCCAAGGCGCAGGCCAAGAAACGTCCGGTAACGCCAGGCTATGTCGTGGAGTCGAAGGTGTTTCAGAAGGCCGCGGCTGATATCGCCGATGGCGCTGGGGTGACTGACACGCTGGATGCTTCGGTCGATCAGATCGACGCCGATATCAAGCGCAACGATGGCTACAAGAAAAACTAAGCCCTGCGCCTGCGGAAGGACACGGGCCACCCGTGCCCTTCCCGTCTTCCCCAAGATCTGGAGTTTGAGTCATGCGCTCCTCGCTGACATCCGCCAACCGTGAGGGCTGGGCCTTTGCCTTGCCGGGGATCGTTCTGATCTTTGCCTTCATCATCACGCCGTTCATTCTGGCCTTTGGCTTTTCGCTCACCAATCAGCGGCTGATTTCGCCGAATCCGACGCGCTATGTCGGGCTGGAGAACTATCAGCAAATGCTGGGGCTGGCGTTTGTGACGCTTGACGCCAAGCAAGACCCAAACGGCAAGGTCGCGACAGATCCGAGCGGCCATCCCGAATTTCCCCCATTGCGCACGATCACGCGCAACGCCGACACCCCGCAATATCGCGGCATGCAGGAATGGTTCCGCTGGGAGACGGGCACGCAAGCGCATCTAGTGATCGCGCGGGACGTGGTGTTCTGGAAGGCGCTGGTGAACACCTGCCTCTTCGTTCTGATCGTAGCACCAGTGCAGGCGGGACTCGCCTTGGGGCTGGCCTTGTTGATCAACCAGAAATTGCGCGGGATCACACTGTTCCGAACGATTTATTTCATGCCCGTGGTGGTCTCGATTGTCGTGGTCTCGCTGTTGTGGCGCTTCATCTATGACGGGCATGACGGGCTGCTTAACAACATGCTTGCTGGGCTGAGTTTTGGGCATTTTCACCCGGTCGACTGGCTGGGCAACCCTCATACTGCACTGGGATCGATCATGGTGATGTCGATCTGGCAGGCCGTCGGGTTTCACATGGTGATCTGGCTGTCCGGGTTGCAAACGATCTCGCCCACGCTTTACGAGGCCGCCGCGATCGAGGGATCGTCGAGTTGGCAGACCTTTCGCTACGTGACCTGGCCGGGATTGCGCCATACGGCGGTGCTGGTGCTGATTGTGATCACCATGCAGTCCTTTGCGCTGTTCAGCCAGATCGACGTGATGACCAAGGGCGGACCGCTCGATTCCACGCAGACGTTGGTCTTTCAGGCCGTGCAGCGCGGCTACGGGCTGCAAGATATCGCCGGGGGCTCGACAATTTCGGTCATCTTGTTCGTGATCGTATTATCGATTTCGCTGTTGCAACGCTGGCTGACGAGGGAGCGCTGAGATGGCTGCCATTCGTGCCGATAACCACCGCCTGCGGCTTGCCGTGCGCTACCTTGTGCTGATCCTGATCGCGGCGATCTTCATCTTCCCGCTGATGTTCATGGTCATGTCGAGCTTCAAGCCCAGCGATCAGCTGCTGTCTGATACCTCAAGCTTGCGGGCCTTCCTGCCAGTGGGCGATCTGAGCCTGCATAACTACATGGGCGCGTTTGAGCGCGCGCCGGTAGGGCTGTTCGTGGTCAACTCGATTTTCGTCACGAGTACGACGGTTCTGCTGTCGCTGCTCGTCTGTTCGCTGGCTGGGTTCTCCTTTGTTTTTCTGCAATGGCGGGGGCGCGACGTGATGCTGTCGATCGTTCTGGCCACGCTGATTGTGCCCTTTGAGACCATCGCGATTCCGCTGCTGCTGGAAGTGTCGAAACTGCCGTGGCTGGGCCTGTCCGGGCTGGAATGGGGCTGGCTCGACAGCTACCGCGTGCAGATCATTCCGTGGATCGCGGACGGGCTGACGATTTTCCTCTTCGTGCAGTATTTCAAGGGCCTGCCGGAGGAGCTGATCGAGGCGGCGCGGGTGGAGGGGGCCAGTTGGCTGCAGATCTATCTGCGTGTGGTCCTGCCGCTTTCGGGCCCGGTAATCGCCACCGCGGCGATCTTGAAATTCCTTGTGATGTACAACCAGTACCTCTGGCCGCTGATCGTGGTCCAGCAAGAGCAATATCGGCCCGTGATGGTCGGCCTGCAATATTTCTTCCAACTCAGCCCAGCCTGGGGCGAGATCATGGCTTACCTGACACTGATCACGGTGCCGGTCCTCGCCTTTTACCTGGCGCTACAACGGGCGTTCATCGCCTCTATCGCCACGACGGGCGTGAAAGGATAAGTCGATATGGTTCTCTCACTCGAAAACCAATGGGTCTGGGACAGCTGGTATGCCCATGATGGCGCGCGCTGGCATGCGTGGTTTCTCAAAGCCGACAAGTCGCTGGGCAATCCGGAGCTGCGTCACTTCAATGTCAGCCAAGGGCATGCCGTCTCGGATGATCTGAAAAACTGGCATCACTTGGGTACCTCGCTGGCCCCTGCGCCGGAACCCGCGTGGGACGACATGGTGACATGGACGGGCTCGGTGCTGCGCGATGAGCAGGGGCTGTGGCACCTGTTCTATACGGGTGGCCGGCGCTCTGAGCAGGCGCTGTATCAGCGTATCGGTCATGCCACGTCGCACGACTTGCACAATTGGACCCGGGTCGGCGACGGGCTTTGTCTGGATATGACTGGCCCGAATGCGACCTTCTACGAGGCCGAGCACCAGCGCGGTCACTGGCATGACCGGGCAATGCGGGATCCGTGGGTTATGCGTGATCCAGCGGGTGAGGGCTGGCTGATGTATTTCACCGGCCGCGCCTCGGGGATCGCCGAGGGCAATGCCGCAGGGGCGATCGGCTTGGCAACCTCCCGCGATCTGATGCACTGGGAGTTGCAGCCCCCGGTGTTCACGGGCGGCTATGGCCAGCTTGAAGTGCCGCAGGTCTTCACGGTGAACGGGCGGTGGTATTGCCTGTTTTGCACCGCGGCCGAGCATTGGAGCGAAGCGCGCATCGCAGAGACCGGCATGACGCCAGTGACCGGAAACCACTATCTGATCGCCGAGCATCCGCGCGGGCCCTGGCGCATTGCGCCCGGATTTCTGGATGGCGCAAACCCGTGCCGGCGCTATGCCGCGCGCATTTTGCAGACCGAGGAGGGGCTGGTGATCATTGGCTTTGACGATAACGGGCGCGATGCGTTTGTGGGGCAGATCCGCGATCCTGAGCCGGTCCATGTCGATGCTGCTGGCTATCTGCAACTTGGGCCGCATCCTGACCAGGGAGGGGCGTGAGATGGCCGAGATCAAGCTGCGCGGATTGCGCAAATCTTATGGCGGACATGAGGTGATCCGCGGCGTCGATATCGACATTGCGGACGGCGAGTTCTGCGTCTTTGTCGGGCCATCGGGCTGCGGAAAATCGACGCTTTTGCGGATGGTCGCGGGGCTCGAGGACATCACCGATGGAACGCTCGAAATCGGTGGGCAGCGGGTGAACGAGGCGCAGCCGCGCGACCGCGGCGTCGCCATGGTGTTCCAAAACTATGCAATATTTCCGCATATGAGCGTGCGCGAGAATATGGCCTTCGGGCTGACAATTGCTCATGCGTCGAAGGCGGAGAAGGCCGCGAAAGTCCAGCGCGCTGCCGAGATATTGCAGATGGAGCATCTGCTGGACCGTCGCCCAAGCCAACTCTCGGGCGGTCAGCGCCAACGGGTCGCCATCGGGCGGGCCATCACGCGCAATCCGGGGGTGTTCTTGTTCGATGAGCCGCTCTCGAACCTCGATGCGGCGCTGCGAATGGACATGCGCATGGAGATTGGCAAACTGCACAAGCAACTTGGCACGACGATGATCTATGTTACCCATGATCAGGTCGAGGCGATGACACTGGCCGATAAGATCATCGTGTTGCGCGATGGGCAGGTGATGCAGGCGGGCGCACCGATGGAACTGTATCAAAACCCGGTTAATCGTTTCGTGGCGGGCTTCCTTGGTGCGCCGTCGATGAATTTCCTCGACGTAGAGATTGTCGCGGCAGACAACGAGACCGCCAAGGTTGCGCGTCCTTCGATGGACCCGATCGTGGTGCCCACGCGTGGACGGCGCTTTGTTCCCGGTGCCCGCGCGGTGCTGGGCCTGCGCCCGCAACATATCTCGGCCTGCGCGCCCGATCAGGGTGTCTTACACGGTCAGGTCACCCTGACCGAACGGCTTGGGAGCGAGACGGTCGTCGATTTGGTGATGCAGGACGGCAAGAACGTGATCGCCGCGTTTGGCGAAGACAAAGAGTTCGAGCGCGGTCAGCGCGTCGATCTGATCTTCGCCCCTGAGCAGGCGCATCTATTCGAGGAGGAGAGCTGAAAGCGGAACTGATGGAGATTGTCTTTGCTTGCGTGAGTGCAGGTTCACTCCCATCAGAGGGGAAAGCGTTAAAACCTGAGCGACAAACGATCTAGTTCTCATGCAGCACAGCAAGTCTCACCCGCTCCCAAGTCGATTTCCAAACCCGTGATCGAGAAACCCTCTCTGCATCACGGGTTTGGCACGGCAGTGTTGATGTGACCGCTCTCCTTTGTGGATCGTTGCAGACCCACTTTGGCACATCGATGCCGTCGGAGGGCGGTTACATCATCAACGTCTTTTCCGGGCCGTTTTGGGTCCGGCTGATCATTGCGGCGGTCTGTGGGGTTCTGGCGTGGAGCGAAAGCCAGCAGGGGCCGAAACGGCTGACCGAGGCGCAGCGCGAGACGTTTCTGCGCTGGGTGATTGCGCAAAAGACCTTTGGGCAGGGGGCGCAGGGGGCGGGCGAAATTACGGCGCGCTCAGCAGGTTGGCGAGGGCAGCGCTTGATTTGCCCGAAGTCGTGGCGATGTCGCTGAGGCGCGTGCTGGTGTCGCGCACGGTGTAGCCGGCTTGGGTCAGCTTGGTGCCGAGGGCTTGTGCGCTGAGGCCCAGGATCGGGGCTGCGGCCTCTAGCGGGGCATCGAGCAGCTTTTGCGCCAAGGCAAATTGCGGCGGGCCACCGCGCGCGCCGCGACTTGAGGACGCGCCGATCTGGGGCACGACAAAGGCCAGAGCGGCCACCAGCGAAACCGCCATTGCAATCGCCATCGGCGCGCGTTTGAGATAGCAGGTCATCGGCCGCCAATTGCGCCAGATATGCAGCACGAAAGGCACGATCAGCACCATCGACAGCCAAACATGCATGCTGTGAAACCAGTTGCTGCCCCAGTGAAAGAACAGCGCTATCCCCGAGATCAGCGAGACCAGAAACAGCCCGGTGATCAGCGGCGTGGCGTAGCGATTGAGAAGGCTGGGCATAGCGGGCTCCTGTTGCGTCATAGGTCCATGCGCCAATGCGCGGCGCATGTAAGGATTAACGGTTCGATCCCCCGATCCCGTCGCGGGTTTCGGCGCAAAGCCGTCTTGCAGGGGTAGCAGGGCCCCGTCAGCGCCACGTCAGCGCTGCGTTTCGGGGCAGGGGGCGCAAATGGGTTGAAATCCCGCCCCTCAGCGCGTATCTGGCAGCAGTTGCGCGCTGATGGTTGCGCCAAGACAGACAGGCAGGCGCCGCAAATGGGCGCGCTTTACAGGGATAACGATCATGGCGAACCCTCTTCAGTTTCTCCAGCAGGTGCGCTCGGAAGCGGGCAAGGTCACTTGGCCCTCGCGCCGCGAAGTGCTGCTGACGACCGGCATGGTGCTGGCGATGGCGGCGCTGACGGCACTGTTCTTTTCGCTGGTGGATTGGGTGATCCGTCTGGGTGTTAGCCAGATTATCGGAAGTTGATCGCGCCCGCCTGCGATTGCGTCAAACAGGGCGAGATCGCGCGAACGCGTCTTTAACGGTCTTGAAATCATTGGCGCACGGCGGTATGGGAGCGGAACTTTCCCAGAGGCGGCGTGCATCGATTCGCGTGGTGCGCGCTGTTTTTTGTTCGGAGCGTGCGGGCTAACCCGCTGCAAGATTTGAATTTTACGGCGCTCTTGCGTCGGTATGAAGGGGCTAAGGTCGGCATGGCGAAGCGTTGGTATTCGGTGAGCGTTCTCTCGAATTTCGAGAAGAAAGTGGCCGAGGGGATCCGTCAGGCTGTTATCGATCAGGGTCTTGAGGACCAGATCGAAGAAGTCTTGGTGCCCACGGAAGAAGTAATCGAAGTCCGTCGCGGCAAGAAAGTCACCTCTGAGCGGCGCTTCATGCCGGGCTATGTGCTGGTGCGCATGGAGATGACCGACAAGGGCTATCACCTTGTGAACTCGCTCAACCGGGTCACCGGGTTTCTGGGGCCGCAAGGCCGCCCGATGCCGATGGGCGATGCCGAGGTGAACCGTATCCTCAGCCGTGTCGATGAGACCGGTGAGGCCGCTGCTCCGCGCAACCTGATCTTCTTCGAGATCGGCGAGAACGTGAGCGTGACCGACGGCCCGTTCGAGGGTTTCTCGGGCATGGTCGAGGAAGTGGACGAGGCGGCAAGCCGTCTGAAGGTGACGGTGTCGATCTTTGGTCGGCCCACGCCGGTCGAATTGGAATTCACGCAGGTGCAGAAAACCGCCTGAGTGTAACCCGTGGGAGGCGAGGGGCCCTGAGAGCAGGCATCCCCGGACCGGACCACTAAACTTCGCGCCCCTTCGGGTGTGACAGTGATAAGGAGAGGGCCAAATGGCCAAGAAAGTAGTTGGGCAGCTGAAGCTGCAAATCGCGGCTGGTGCGGCAAACCCGTCCCCGCCCGTCGGTCCTGCGCTGGGTCAGCGCGGCATCAATATCATGGAATTCTGCAAGGCGTTTAACGCCAAAACGCAGGAAATGGACAAGCAGGCGAAGATCCCGACGGTCATCACCTATTACGCTGACAAGTCCTTCACCTTTGAGATCAAGCAGCCGACGGCGAGCTTCTTCATCAAGCAAGCTGCTGGCCTCAAGCCGGTTGGCAAGCGCAACCGTCCGAAGGGCTCTGAGGCCCCCGGTCGTGTGACCGCTGCGACGATCACCGCGGCTCAAGTGCGTCAGATCGCTGAAGCGAAAATGTCTGACCTGAACGCCAACGACATCGAAGGCGCGATGAACATCATCCTCGGCTCGGCGAAGTCGATCGGTATCGAGGTGAAAGGGTAAGTCATGGCAAAGCTCGGTAAACGGACCAAAGCCGCCCGCGAAGCTTTCGCTGGCAAAGACAACCTCTCGATCAAAGAGGCCGTGGCGCTGATCAAGTCGAACGCACATGCGAAATTCGACGAGACGCTGGAAATCGCGATGAACCTGGGCGTTGACCCGCGTCACGCAGACCAGATGGTGCGCGGCGTTGTCGCCCTGCCCAACGGCACCGGTAAAACCGTGCGCGTGGCTGTGTTCGCTCGTGGTGCCAAAGCCGATGAGGCACAGGCAGCCGGGGCTGACATCGTTGGCGCCGAAGACCTGATGGAAACCATCCAGTCGGGCAAGATCGAATTCGATCGCTGCATCGCAACCCCGGACATGATGCCGCTCGTCGGTCGTCTGGGCAAGGTGCTGGGCCCACGCAACCTGATGCCGAACCCCAAGGTTGGCACGGTGACGATGGATGTCGCAACGGCTGTGGCTGCGGCCAAAGGCGGCGAAGTCCAGTTCAAGGTTGAGAAGGCTGGCGTCATCCATGGCGGCATCGGCAAGGTGTCGTTCTCGGAAGACAAGCTGGTTGAGAACGTGCGCGCCTTCGTGGACGCCGTTTCGAAAGCTCGCCCCGCTGGCGCGAAGGGCACCTATCTGAAGAAGGTGTCGCTGAGCTCCACGATGGGCCCGGGCGTGTCGCTGGACGTCGCGTCCGCAAGCGGCAACTAACAGAATTCCACCGGGAAACCGGTGGATGGTGGGGCGGGTGTCTTGTACAACCGCCCTGACCTGTCCGAGACGGAGGGTGCCGGGAAACTGGCTTAATTTCCTTCCTGAGATGGGGATCGAGACCATTTCCGGGGTAAGCCGCTTGGCTGATCTCGGGCGATCTGGCCTCGGGCCCTTTCGGACCCGACCCCGGGAAACCGGGAAAATGAGAGCCGGGGGGAAACCCCCATACTTGGAGTGTAACTGTGGATAGAGCCCAAAAAGAGAAAGTGGTCGAGGAACTCGGCCAGATCTTCGCAAGCTCTGGCGTCGTAGTGGTTGCCCACTACGAGGGTATGACGGTTGCCAATATGCAGGACCTGCGGGCGCGCATGCGCGAAGCTGGCGGGTCGGTTCGCGTTGCCAAGAACAAGCTCGCCAAGATCGCCCTTGAAGGTCAGCCCTGCGCAAGCATCGCTGATTACCTGACGGGCATGACCGTGCTTTCCTACTCGGATGATCCCGTCGCTGCGGCGAGGGTGGTTGTCAAGTACGCCAAGGAAAACGAGAAACTCTCGATCCTTGGTGGTTCTATGGGAGAGTCGGCTCTGGATATCGCCGGTGTGAAAGCCGTCGCCGATATGCCCTCGCGCGAAGAGCTTCTTGCTCAGATCGCGTCGTGCATTGGTGCGCCTGCAAGCAACATCGCCGGTGCCATTGGCGCGCCTGCAAGCAACATCGCGAGCATCCTGTCCTCGATCGAGGAAAAGGCTGCTTAAGCAATCGACATGTCCCGTAGCGGCTTGAAACCGCGACGTTGGAACCCCAAATCTAGGAACTGAGAAATGGCTGATCTGAAAAAACTCGCCGAAGAAATCGTGGGCCTGACCCTTCTGGAAGCCCAGGAACTGAAAACCATCCTCAAAGACGAGTATGGCATCGAGCCCGCCGCTGGTGGCGCTGTGATGATGGCTGGCCCGGCAGCAGCTGGCGAAGCCGCTGAAGAGAAAACCGAATTCGACGTCGTTCTCGTCGAAGCCGGCGCTCAGAAAATCAACGTGATCAAAGAAGTTCGCGGCATCACGGGCCTCGGCCTGAAAGAAGCCAAAGACCTCGTTGAGGCTGGCGGCAAAGTCAAAGAAGGCGCGTCGAAAGGCGAAGCTGAAGAGATCCAGAAAAAACTTGAAGCAGCTGGCGCGAAAGTCGAGCTCAAGTAATTTCGCCGGATGCGCTCGCATCCGACATGAGATAGGGCTGGGTCCGGGAATTTCCGGGCCCAGCCGAACCTGTCTTGGAGAGGGCTTTGGCCTATTAGAAGCCCTCTCCAAGGCGGTGTTCGCGGTTCGGGAGCTATCCGGTGGGACGGATGGCAGGTATGGAACCGCCCCCCTTCATTCGCCTTGCGGCGTGCAATGGGCCCCGACATTGCGCAGCCGCGAAGAGACGAAAGGTCACGCAGAGCATGGCTCAAGCTTACGTTGGTCAGAAACGCATCCGTCGCTATTACGGCAAAATCCGTGAAGTCCTTGAAATGCCGAACCTCATTGAGGTTCAGAAATCCTCATACGATCTGTTCCTGCGCTCGGGGGAGGCTGATCAGCCCACCGATGGCGACGGGATTCAGGGCGTCTTCCAATCGGTTTTCCCGATCAAGGATTTCAACGACAACGCCATTCTGGAGTTCGTGAAATACGAGCTTGAGAAGCCGAAATACGATGTCGAAGAGTGTCAAAACCGCGACATGACCTACGCAGCGCCCCTCAAGGTGACGCTGCGTCTGATCGTGTTTGATATCGACGAAGATACCGGCGCTCGCTCGGTCAAAGACATTAAAGAACAAGACGTTTTCATGGGCGACATGCCCTTGATGACCAATAACGGGACGTTCATCGTGAACGGCACCGAGCGTGTCATCGTGAGCCAGATGCACCGCAGCCCCGGCGTGTTCTTTGACCATGATCGCGGCAAGACCCACAGCTCGGGCAAGCTGCTGTTTGCCTGCCGCATCATTCCCTATCGCGGTTCGTGGCTGGATTTCGAATTCGACGCCAAAGATCTGGTGTTCGCACGCATCGACCGTCGCCGCAAACTGCCGGTGACGACGCTTCTGTATTCTCTGGGCCTCGATCAGGAAAGCATCATGGATGCTTACTACGAGACCGTGAGCTACACCGCCAAAGGCAAATCCGGCTGGGTGACCAAGTTCTTCCCCGACCGGATGCGCGGCACCCGTCCGACCTTTGATCTGGTCGATGCGGCAAGCGGCGAAGTGATCTTGAAAGCGGGCGAGAAAGCGACCCCGCGCATGGTCAAGAAATGGCGCGATGACGATGCGATCCCCGAGCTGTTGGTGCCCTTCGATCATATTCTGGGCCGCTATTGTGCCAAGGATATCATCAACGAAGAGACCGGCTTCATCTATATTGAAGCGGGCGATGAGCTGACGGCGGAATACAACAAAGACGGCGAGCTGTCGGGTGGTTCGGTCAAGGTGCTCGTGGATAACGGCATCACCGAAGTGCCGATCCTTGACATCGATAACGTCAATGTCGGCCCCTATATCCGCAACACGATGGCGGCGGATAAGAACCTCAACCGCGAAACCGCGTTGATGGATATTTACCGCGTGATGCGTCCGGGTGAGCCCCCGACCGTTGAGGCGGCCGAAGGTCTGTTCAACCAGCTGTTCTTTGATTCCGATCGCTATGACCTGTCCGCTGTTGGCCGGGTGAAGATGAACATGCGTCTCAATCTGGATGCGCCCGATACCCAGCGCACGCTGCGTCGCGAAGACATCATCGCCTGTATCCGCGGGCTGGTGGAATTGCGTGACGGCAAGGGCGAGATCGACGATATCGACCACCTCGGCAACCGCCGGGTGCGCTCGGTCGGCGAGCTGATGGAAAATCAGTATCGCGTCGGTCTGCTGCGTATGGAACGCGCGATCAAGGAACGTATGTCCTCGGTCGAGATCGACACGGTGATGCCGCAAGATCTGATCAACGCGAAACCGGCTGCGGCTGCGGTGCGTGAATTCTTCGGCTCTTCGCAGCTGAGCCAGTTCATGGACCAAACCAACCCGCTGTCGGAAGTCACCCACAAACGCCGTCTCTCGGCGCTTGGCCCGGGTGGTCTGACGCGCGAACGTGCCGGCTTTGAGGTGCGCGACGTTCACCCGACCCACTACGGTCGGATGTGCCCGATTGAAACGCCCGAAGGTCAGAACATTGGTCTGATCAACTCGCTGGCCACTTTCGCCCGCGTGAACAAGTATGGCTTCATCGAAACGCCTTATCGCAAGGTCGAAGACGGCAAGGTCACCGATGAGGTGGTCTATATGTCGGCCACCGAGGAAATGCGTCACACCGTGGCGCAGGCCAACGCGACGCTGGATGAAAACAACAAGTTCACCAGCGACCTGATCTCGACGCGTCAGTCGGGCGAATACTCGCTCAACCCGCCCGAGGTGATTGACCTGATCGACGTCTCGCCCAAGCAGCTGGTTTCGGTCGCCGCGGCGCTGATCCCGTTCCTTGAAAATGACGATGCTAACCGGGCCTTGATGGGCTCGAACATGCAACGTCAGGCGGTTCCGCTTCTGCGCTCCGAGGCTCCGTTCGTGGGCACCGGGATGGAAGCGATCGTGGCGCGCGATTCTGGCGCGGCGATCATGGCCAACCGTGGTGGTATCATCGACCAGGTGGACGCACAGCGGATCGTTATCCGCGTGCCCGAAAACCTTGAAGCGGGCGCTCCGGGCGTGGACATTTACCGTCTGCGCAAGGTCAAACGCTCCAACCAGTCCTCGACGATCAACCAGCGTCCTGTCGTCAAAGTTGGCGACCGGGTGCAAAAAGGTCAGGTCGTGGCCGACGGTCCGTCCACCGATCAAGGTGAGCTGGCTATCGGGCGCAACGTGATCGTCGCGTTCATGCCGTGGAACGGCTATAACTACGAAGACTCGATCCTGATTTCTGAGCGCATTCACCGCGATGACGTGTTCACCTCGATCCATATCGACGAATACGAAGTAGCGGCGCGCGACACGAAACTGGGGCCGGAAGAGATCACCCGCGACATTCCCAACGTCGGTGAGGAAGCTCTGCGCAACCTCGACGAGGCCGGGATTGTTTATATCGGTGCCGAAGTTGGCCCGGGTGACATTCTGGTCGGCAAGATCACTCCGAAGGGCGAAAGCCCGATGACGCCGGAAGAAAAGCTTCTGCGCGCCATCTTCGGGGAGAAGGCCAGCGACGTGCGCGATACCTCGCTGCGTTTGCCGCCGGGTGCGTTTGGCACGATCGTCGAAGTGCGTGTCTTCAACCGCCATGGTGTGGAAAAAGACGAGCGCGCATTGCAGATCGAGCGGGAAGAAGTCGAACGTCTCGCACGCGACCGCGACGACGAGCTGGCGATCCTCGAGCGCAACATCTACGCGCGTCTGCGCACGCTGATCATGGGCAAAAAGGCTGTCAAAGGCCCTAAAGGCGTCAAGCCGGGTTCCGAGATCAACGAAGAGCTGCTTGGCACATTGTCCAAAGGTCAGTGGTGGCAGCTTGCCCTTGAAGACGAGGGTGACGCGAAAGAGGTCGAGGCTCTCAACGATCAGTTCGAGGCGCAGAAACGCGCTCTTGATCTGCGCTTTGAAGACAAGGTCGAGAAAGTCCGTCAGGGCGACGATCTGCCTCCGGGCGTGATGAAGATGGTCAAGGTGTTCGTGGCCGTGAAGCGCAAGCTTCAGGCAGGCGACAAGATGGCTGGTCGTCACGGCAACAAAGGTGTCGTGTCCAAGGTCGTGCCGGTCGAGGATATGCCTTTCCTCGCCGACGGGACGCCGGTTGACTTGGTGCTGAACCCGCTGGGCGTGCCGTCGCGCATGAACGTCGGTCAGATCCTTGAAACCCATATGGGTTGGGCATCGCGCGGTCTGGGCATCCAGATCGACGAGGCAATCCGGGCCTATCGCCGCGATGGCGACATGACCCCGGTCAAGGCTGCGATGCGTCACGGCTATGGCGATGAGACCTTTGAAGAGGCCTTCTCGGACATGGACGATGAAGGCCTGCTGGAAAGCGCGGAAACCGTTCGCGGTGGCGTGCCGATTGCAACCCCGGTCTTTGACGGGGCGAAAGAGGCCGACATCAATGACGCGTTGACGCGTGCGGGCTTTAGCGAGTCCGGTCAGTCGGTGGTGTTCGATGGCCGCTCGGGCGAGCAATTCGCCCGCAAGGTCACGGTTGGGGTGAAATACTTCCTCAAGCTGCACCACTTGGTCGATGACAAGATGCACGCCCGTTCGACCGGTCCGTACTCGCTTGTCACGCAGCAGCCGCTGGGTGGTAAGGCGCAGTTCGGTGGTCAGCGTCTGGGTGAGATGGAGGTCTGGGCACTCGAAGCTTACGGTGCCGCCTACACCTTGCAAGAGATGCTGACGGTCAAATCCGATGACGTGGCTGGCCGTACCAAAGTCTATGAGTCGATCGTCAAGGGCGAGGACAATTTCGAAGCCGGCGTGCCGGAATCGTTCAACGTTCTCGTCAAAGAGGTCCGGGGCCTTGGCCTCAATATGGAACTCCTGGATGCGGAGGACGACGAGTGAGGGCTTAGGCCCTCACTCCCTCCCCTCTGCCCTCATTCAAGGATTTACAGATGAACCAGGAACTGACGCAAAACCCGTTCAACCCGCTTGCGCAGCCGAAAGCTTTTGACGAGATCAAGATCTCGCTGGCTTCGCCGGAGCGGATCCTGTCATGGTCGTTTGGCGAAATCAAAAAGCCCGAGACCATCAACTACCGCACGTTCAAACCCGAGCGTGACGGCCTGTTCTGCGCACGCATCTTTGGCCCGATCAAAGATTACGAATGCCTGTGCGGCAAATATAAGCGGATGAAATATCGCGGCGTTGTCTGCGAGAAATGCGGCGTCGAAGTGACGCTGCAAAAGGTCCGCCGCGAGCGTATGGGCCATATCGAGCTGGCCTCGCCGGTCGCGCATATCTGGTTCCTCAAGTCGCTGCCCTCGCGCATCGCCTTGATGCTGGACACCACGCTGCGCAGCCTTGAGCGGATTCTCTACTTTGAGAACTTCGTCGTGATCGAGCCCGGTCTGACCGATCTGACCTATGGTCAGTTGATGACCGAGGAAGAGTATCTCGACGCGCAGGACGCTTATGGCGCCGACGCCTTCACCGCCAATATCGGCGCTGAGGCCATTCGTGAAATGCTGGCAGCGGTCGACCTTGAGGCGACTGCCGAGCAGCTGCGCGAAGAGCTGAAGGAAGCCACGGGCGAGCTGAAGCCGAAGAAGATCATCAAGCGTTTGAAGATCGTAGAAAGCTTCCTCGAGTCGGGCAACCGCCCCGAATGGATGGTGCTGACGGTGCTGCCGGTGATCCCGCCGGAACTGCGCCCGCTGGTGCCGCTTGATGGTGGCCGCTTCGCGACCTCGGATCTCAACGATCTCTATCGTCGCGTGATCAACCGCAACAACCGCCTCAAGCGGCTGATCGAGCTGCGCGCGCCCGACATCATCGTGCGCAACGAAAAGCGGATGCTGCAGGAATCGGTCGATGCGCTGTTTGACAACGGCCGTCGGGGTCGCGTGATCACGGGCACCAACAAGCGCCCGCTGAAATCGCTGTCCGACATGCTGAAAGGGAAGCAAGGTCGCTTCCGTCAGAACCTTTTGGGTAAGCGCGTGGACTTCTCGGGTCGTTCGGTCATCGTGACCGGTCCCGAGCTGAAACTGCATCAGTGCGGTCTGCCCAAGAAGATGGCGCTCGAGCTGTTCAAGCCGTTCATCTATTCGCGTCTTGAGGCGAAGGGGCTGTCCTCTACCGTCAAACAGGCCAAGAAACTGGTCGAAAAAGAGCGCCCCGAAGTGTGGGATATCCTCGATGAGGTGATCCGCGAACACCCGGTGCTGCTCAACCGTGCGCCGACGCTGCACCGTCTGGGCATCCAAGCGTTTGAACCGATGCTGATCGAAGGTAAGGCCATTCAGCTGCACCCGCTGGTTTGCTCGGCCTTTAACGCTGACTTTGACGGCGACCAAATGGCCGTGCACGTCCCGCTGAGCCTTGAGGCCCAGCTTGAAGCGCGCGTGTTGATGATGTCGACCAACAACGTGCTGTCGCCTGCCAACGGCGCGCCGATTATCGTGCCTTCGCAGGATATGATTCTGGGTCTTTACTATGTGACCATGGAACGCAAAGGCATGAAGGGCGAAGGCATGGCCTTTGGCTCGGTCGAGGAAGTGGAACACGCGCTCAATGCGGGCGAAGTGGGTCTGCATGCCAAGATCACCTGCCGTGTGAAGCAGATCGACGAAACCGGCAACGAGGTGTTCCAACGCTTCGAAACCACGCCGGGCCGCTGCCGTCTTGGTAGCTTGCTGCCGCTGAATGCGAAGGCACCGTTCGAACTGGTTAACCGTCTGCTGCGTAAGAAAGACGTGCAGAACACGATCGACACCGTCTACCGCTATTGCGGTCAGAAAGAGTCGGTTATTTTCTGTGACCAGATCATGGGCATGGGCTTCCGCGAGGCGTTCAAGGCGGGCATTTCGTTCGGCAAGGACGACATGGTTATCCCCGATAACAAGTGGGACATCGTTGAAGGCGTTCGCGATCAGGTCAAAGATTTCGAACAGCAATATATGGACGGCCTGATCACCCAAGGTGAGAAATACAACAAGGTCGTTGATGCTTGGTCGAAATGTAACGATCAGGTCACGGACGCGATGATGAACACCATCTCCGCGCCCAAATACGATGAGAATGGCGCAGAAATGGAACCGAACTCGGTTTACATGATGGCGCACTCGGGCGCGCGTGGCTCGGTCACCCAGATGAAACAGCTGGGCGGGATGCGCGGCCTTATGGCCAAGCCGAATGGCGAGATCATCGAAACGCCGATCATCTCGAACTTTAAAGAAGGCCTGACCGTTCTCGAGTACTTCAACTCGACTCACGGCGCTCGTAAGGGTCTGTCCGATACCGCGCTTAAGACAGCGAACTCGGGCTATCTGACGCGGCGTCTGGTGGACGTGGCGCAGGATTGCATCGTGCGCAGCCATGACTGTGGCACCGATCGTGCGATCACCGCGTCTGCGGCGGTCAATGACGGTGAAATCGTCTCGCCGCTGTCCGAGCGTATCTTGGGCCGTGTCGCTGCCGATGACGTCAACGTGCCGGGCACCGATGAGGTGCTGGTGCGCGCAGGCGAGTTGATCGACGAGCGCAAGGCTGATGCGGTCGAACAGGCGGGCGTGCAATCGGTGCGCATCCGCTCGGCGCTGACCTGTGAGGCCGAAGAGGGCGTTTGCGCGCTGTGCTATGGTCGTGACCTGGCACGCGGTACGCTGGTGAACCAAGGCGAAGCGGTGGGTATCATCGCCGCGCAGTCGATCGGGGAACCCGGCACGCAGCTGACGATGCGGACCTTCCACTTGGGCGGCGTTGCTCAGGGTGGTTCGCAATCGTTCCTGGAAGCCAGCCAAGAAGGTAAGATTGAGTTCCGCAATGCGAACCTGATCACCAACGAAGCAGGCGACCAGATCGTGATGGGCCGCAACATGCAGATTGCGATCGTCAACGATCAGGGCGAAGAGCTGGCCAGCCACAAGATCGGCTACGGCACCAAGGTCTTTGTCACCGACGGTGCGCCGATCAAGCGCGGCGACAAGCTGATCGAATGGGATCCCTACACCCTGCCGATCATCGCCGAGAAAGCCGGTTTGGCACGTTTCGTCGATCTCGTTTCGGGCATCTCGGTGCGCGAAGATACCGATGATGCGACCGGCATGACCCAGAAGATCGTGGCGGATTGGCGTTCGGCACCCAAAGGCAACGACCTCAAGCCCGAGGTTCTGATCCTGGGTGAAGATGGCGAACCGGTGCGCAACGATGCGGGCAACCCGGTGACCTACACGATGTCGGTGGACGCGATCCTGTCGGTCGAAGACGGCCAGCAGGTCAAGGTCGGTGACGTTGTGGCGCGGATTCCGCGTGAAGGTGCCAAGACCAAGGACATCACCGGTGGTCTGCCGCGTGTGGCCGAACTCTTTGAGGCACGTCGTCCCAAGGATCACGCGATCATCGCCGAAATTGATGGCTATGTACGCTTTGGCAAGGACTACAAGAACAAGCGCCGGCTCTCGATTGATCCGCGCGACGAAGGTCTTGAGCCCGCCGAATACATGGTGCCGAAAGGCAAGCACATCCCGGTGCAGGAAGGCGACTTCGTGCAGAAGGGTGACTACATCATGGATGGCAACCCGGCGCCGCATGACATCTTGCGCATCATGGGGATTGAGGCTTTGGCCGATTACCTCATCGACGAAGTGCAGGACGTCTATCGACTGCAGGGCGTGAAGATCAACGATAAGCATATCGAAGTGATCGTTCGCCAGATGCTGCAGAAGATCGAGATCCTCGATTCCGGTGAATCGACCCTTCTCAAAGGCGAGAATGTCGATAAGGCCGAGTTCGAAGAGGAGAACGCCAAGGTTGTGGCCCGTGGCGGTCGTCCGGCAACGGGTGAACCGGTGCTGTTGGGGATCACCAAGGCGTCGCTGCAAACGCGCAGCTTCATCTCGGCGGCTTCGTTCCAGGAAACCACGCGTGTTCTCACCGAGGCGTCGGTGCAGGGCAAGCGCGACAAGCTGGTCGGTCTCAAGGAAAACGTCATCGTGGGTCGCCTGATCCCGGCGGGCACGGGTGGTGCAACCACGCGGGTGCGCAAGATCGCAACCGAGCGCGACAACAAGGTCATCGAGACGCGTCAAGCCGAGGCTGCCGAGGCCGCAGCGCTTGCCGCCCCGGTCGAGGTCGAGCCCGATTTTGGCCCGGTCGAAACGCCGGAAAGCCGCGATTGATCCCAGCCTTGAACGGCTGAACTGATACGACCCCGTGCGAGCCTCTCGCGCGGGGTTTTTCTTTGCCCTATGATCGGGTCAACGGGCGGGGCGCATGCGGGCCAGCGTGCCGCGACGCCAGCAGAGAAAGGGCGCGATATGTTGAAAATAGCGACACTGGCTTTGGCCTTGCTTGGGGCCACGGGAACGGGCGTTTGGGCCGGCCCCTACAGCGATGGCGAGGCGCAGTTGCGTCAGGCCTACGGCGCCTATCGCGCAGCCTTGTTTCTAAGCAATCAGGGCAAAGGGCCCGAAACCGAAGCCGCGCTTGGCAAATTTCAGGCCGCTTGGAGCGCGCTTGCCACGCAATGGCGCAGCGCGCCACCGCCGCAATATGGCGATGATCCCAAGTTGGACGCGACGCTCACGCAGGTCTCTGACATTGTGCGCAAAGCCGAGGGGCAGGTCGCGGATGGGGCCTTAGCCCCTGCGCATGAAACGCTTGAACAGGTGCGCTATGCTTTGGGGGATTTGCATATCCGCAACGGGGTGATCGGGTTCTCGGACCGCATGAACGCCTATCACGCCGAAATGGAGGAGGTGCTGGGGCGCAACTACGCCGCGATGGGCAGCGAGGCGGGCGCGCAACTGATCGAGGATGCCGCGATCCTGCGCTATCTTGCGATCCAGATCGTGCAAAACCCCGCCCCCGAAGCCAACGATCCCGCCTATCAAAAGCTGGTCGATGGGCTCGCCATCAGTGCCGCGAATTTTTATGACGCGGCACTTTCGGGCAAGCTGCCCGTCGCACTTGCCGCGCGTGCGCAATTAAAGCCGTCTTACGCAAAGCTTTTCGCGAAATTCGGCTGATCTGTGCGCTGACGAAGCCGTGGGTCTGCCCCAAGGATCGTTTACAAGGCGCGGCGGCGCAGATATGAGGGGCCAATCCTGCGCCGCCCCAAGCGAGTTCCGGCCCCATGCCCGAGATTTCCATCGTCATCCCCGCCAAGAACGAGGCGTCCAATATCGCCGCCCTGCTCGATGAGATCGACGCAGCCTGCGCACCGGTGTGCGATTACGAGGTGATTGTGATCAATGACGGCTCGGATGACGGCATGGGCGAGATCGTTCAGGCGCGCATGGCCGATCATCCCAACCTGCGCTTGCTGCATCACGCCAAATCGGGTGGCCAAAGTGCCGGGGTGCATTCGGGCGTGATGGCCGCGAGGGGCGCGATCATCTGCACGCTGGATGGCGATGGGCAAAACCCGCCCAGCGAGTTGCCCGCGCTGATGGCGCCTTTGCGCGCGCCCGGCTCTGAGGCGATCGGGTTGGTCGCGGGCCAGCGGGTCGGGCGGCAAGATACGTTGTCCAAAAAACTGGCCTCGAAATTCGCCAATGCGATCCGCTCGGCGATCCTCAAGGATGGCACGCGCGACACCGGCTGTGGGCTTAAGGCATTTCGGCGTGAGGCCTTCTTGGCGCTTCCCTATTTCAATCACATGCACCGCTATCTGCCCGCGCTGTTTGCGCGTGATGGCTGGGAAGTGGCGCATGTCGATGTCACCCATCGCTCGCGCGGGGGCGGGACGTCCAATTACAACAATTTGCAACGCGGCCTTGTCGGCATCGTCGATCTGATGGGCGTGGCTTGGTTGTTGCGTCGCCGCAAGCGCGCCCGCGCCACCGAAGCTGCGCGCAAGGAGTGAGCCCCATGCAATGGCTGATGAATATGCTTCACGTCGACAGCATAACAGAGCTGTGGTGGGTCGTCTTCGGCCTGCTGGCGCAGTTGATGTTCACCGGGCGCTTCATTGTGCAATGGATCGCCTCCGAGCGGCAGCGCGATTCCGTGGTGCCGGTCGCGTTTTGGTATTTCTCGCTGGCGGGCGGGTTGATGCTGTTCAGCTATGCTGTCTATCGCCATGACCCGGTGTTCATTCTCGGGCAGTCGCTGGGCGTGTTCATCTATTCCCGCAATCTTTGGCTGATCCATGCCAAACGTCGCCGCGAAGCCTGATCCTCGGGGCTGGTTTGGCCCCGCGCTGGCATTGGTCGCCGCAGCCACGGTTTTGCGGCTGATCGCGCTGGCCTTTGATCACACCGATCTGTTCGTCGATGAGACGCAATATTGGCTTTGGGGTCAGCATCTTGATTTCGGATATTACTCCAAGCCGCCGCTGATTGGCTGGCTGATCCGGGCGGTGACCGAGCTGGCGGGCTCTGATGCGCCGTTCTGGGTGCGGATGCCGGGAGCGGTGCTGCATGGGGCGACGGCGCTGGTGCTGGGCGCGCTGGCGGGGCGGATTGCGGGGCGCAGTGCGGCGTTCTGGGCGGCGACGATCTATGTGACGCTTCCCTTCGTGGCGCTCGGCTCGGTGCTGATCTCGACCGATACGGTGATGGCGCCGTTTTATGCGTTGGCGCTGCTGTTTGCCCATCGCGCCGCGCGCGGGGGCGGGCTGCAGAATGCGCTGGTGGCGGGTTTGTGCGCAGGGCTGGCCTTTATGGCGAAATACGCCGCGATCTATTTGATCCCGGGTCTGGCGCTGGCCGCGCTGGTCAGCCCCGCTTGGCGGATCGGCTGGCGCAATGCGCTAGCGATGGTGGTGATGGCCGGGCTGGTGATCGCTCCCAATATTGTGTGGAACCTGACCCATGATCTGACCACCGTGTCGCATACGATGGACAATGTCGGCTGGGTGCGCACCGGGGCGATGCTGAACTTCGACTCGATGAGCGATTTCCTGGGCAGCCAATTCGCGGTGTTTGGCCCGCTGACCTTTGTTGCGCTGCTGGTCGGCTATGGCAGTTGGGGCGATCCCGACAAGCGCGGCTTGACGATGCTATCGGTCCCGCCACTGGTGGCGGTGACGATCGAGGCGCTGCTGGATCGCGCCTATGCCAACTGGGCAATCGCGGCCTATTTCGCGGGCACGGTTCTGGTGGTGCTGGTGATGGGGCGGCGCTGGCGGATTGCCGCGCTGGTGGTGAATCTGATCATCGCGATTGCGATCCCGCTGCTGACTGTGCTGGCACCTTGGCCCGATCCCAATGATGAACCGCTGTTGAACCGCTGGCTGGGACGAGTCGATTTGAGCGATCAGATCCTTGATCTTGCCCAGACCAATCACGTGCCGATCTATTCGGCCAACCGCGATATTCTGGCCGATCTGTACTATACCGGGCGCGATGAGAACGTGGTGATCTATGCGCCCAATCCTCAAAGACGCGCGCAGAGCTATTATGAACAGATGTGGCCGTTGCCCGAGGACTATACCGGCAAACTGCTGGTGATTGCGACGACGCCGCCCGATTGCGGCGACGGTCCGGTGGCACCGATGGCCGGCTTGGATGCAACTGGAACCTGGGCCGGCAAAGGCTATGCCCCTTATCTCGTGGAGGCACGCTGTGTCCGTTCCCAAAATTGATCTCGCGCGCAGCGGCTGGGTGCTGCTGGCGCTTTGGCTTGGCGCGCTGGTGTTGTTTCGCGCGGCCCCCGGCGTCGATCTGTTCGTGACGGGGCTGTTTTACCGCGCCGATACCGGGTTTTCGGTGATCACCAATCCGCTTTGGGAATGGCTGCGTCAGCGGATCTGGGATCTGGCGATTTTGGTGTTTCTGGCATCGCTGATTTGCTGGCCGTTGGCGCTGTGGAAGGGCAGGGTGGCACGGCTTGGGGCGCGGGCTTGGGGCTTTGTGCTGGGGCTGTTTTTCTTTGCGCCGGTGGTGATCGTGAATGGGCTGCTCAAGCCCAATTCGGGGCGCGCGCGCCCGGCCAATGTCGATCTGTTTGGCGGCACGCATCATTTCTCGATTGCGGGCGATTTCACCGATCAATGCACGCGCAACTGTTCCTTCGTTTCGGGCGAGGTTTCGGCGGCGGTGGCGTTGAGCGTGGTGATCTGGCTGGGCGCCGAGGCGATGCGCGACCGACTGCCGCGCTGGGGGCTGCTATATCTCCGCGCAACCGCCGTGTTTATCAGCGCCTTTATTACCCTGCAGCGAGTGGGCACGGGGCGGCATTTCCTGTCGGACGCGTTTTTCGCTGGCATGATCAGTCTTAGCGTGGCGTGGCTGCTCTGGGGGCTGATCTTTGGCGACTGGCTTGCGCGCTTGCAGGCTTGGCGCGCGCGTGGGTCGCGCAGTTGACAAGGCATCCGACTCCCCCTATACGCCGCGCTACCTGACGGGTGCATTGTGTCTGCCGGGTCACCGATTTCTAGTGGTCACGATCCGGGCCCATAGCCCCGATCCTCTGGAATTCAACGCAGTCTCCTCTGCCTTCGGGTGGGGAGGGTGTGAATTGGCGTTTCGCGAATGGGCGCGAAATACCGTCGAGAAGTGGCGCATCCGAGACCGGGTGCGAGTATTGACAAGCAGATACGGGGAACCGGAATGCCAACGATTCAACAGCTGATCCGCAAGCCGCGGCAGCCGAAAGTGAAGGGCTCGAAATCGCAGCACCTTCAGCAGTGCCCGCAAAAACGCGGCGTCTGCACGCGCGTCTATACAACGACGCCGAAGAAACCGAACTCCGCTATGCGTAAGGTCGCCAAGGTGCGCCTGACGAATGGCTTCGAGGTCATCTCTTACATCCCGGGCGAAAAGCACAACCTGCAAGAGCACTCCGTTGTGCTCATCCGCGGCGGTCGTGTGAAAGACCTTCCGGGCGTTCGTTACCACATCCTGCGCGGTGTGCTCGATACGCAAGGTGTTAAAGACCGTCGTCAACGCCGTTCGAAATACGGCGCGAAGCGTCCGAAGTAAGGAGATCACCACATGTCTCGTCGTCACGCCGCTGAAAAGCGCGAAGTTTTGCCGGACGCCAAGTATGGTGACCGCATTCTCACCAAATTCATGAACAACCTGATGATCGACGGCAAAAAATCTGCCGCCGAGCGGATCGTCTATAGCGCGTTGAGCCGCGTCGAGGGCAAGCTGAAGCGCGAGCCCATCGAAGTGTTCCACGAAGCGCTGGAAAACGTGAAGCCGTCTGTCGAAGTGCGTTCGCGTCGCGTCGGTGGTGCCACCTATCAGGTGCCCGTCGAAGTGCGTCCGATCCGCCGTGAAGCGCTGGCAATCCGCTGGCTCATCACCGCCGCGAAAAACCGTAACGAGAACACGATGGAAGAGCGCCTTGCAGGCGAGCTTCTGGACGCTGTCAACTCGCGCGGCACGGCTGTGAAAAAGCGCGAAGACACGCATAAGATGGCCGACGCGAACAAAGCGTTCAGCCACTACCGCTGGTAAAAACGGAAGGACGCCATTATGGCTCGCGAATATCCGCTTACATTCTACCGTAACTTCGGGATCATGGCGCACATCGACGCGGGTAAAACCACGACGACTGAGCGGATCCTGTATTACACCGGCAAATCGCACAAGATCGGCGAAGTGCACGATGGTGCCGCAACCATGGACTGGATGGAACAAGAGGCCGAGCGCGGCATCACCATCACCTCGGCTGCAACCACCACCTTCTGGGAGCGCACCGAAACCGGTACCGAGGCACAGACGCCCAAGCACCGCTTCAACATCATCGACACCCCCGGCCACGTTGACTTCACCATCGAAGTTGAGCGTTCGCTGGCTGTGCTTGACGGTGCTGTTGCCCTGCTGGACGCCAACGCCGGTGTCGAACCCCAAACCGAAACCGTGTGGCGTCAAGCTGACCGCTACAAGGTTCCGCGGATGGTGTTCGTTAACAAGATGGACAAAATCGGCGCGGATTACTTCAACTGCGTGAAGATGATCAAGGATCGCACGGGCGCTACCCCGGTTCCGGTCAACTTCCCGATCGGTTCGGAAGATAATCTCGAAGGCATCGTTGACCTGATCACCATGGAAGAATGGGTTTGGGAAGGCGAGGATCTGGGCGCGTCCTGGTTCCGTCGTCCGATCCGTGACTCGCTCAAGGCAACCGCTGACGAATGGCGTTCGCACCTGATCGAGAACGCGGTCGAGCAAGACGATGACGCGATGATGGCCTATCTCGAAGGCGAAGAGCCCGACGTTGATACGCTGCGCAAGCTGGTCCGCAAGGGCACGCTGTCGCTGTCCTTCGTGCCGGTTCTGGGTGGTTCGGCGTTCAAAAACAAAGGCGTGCAGCCTCTGTTGAACGCGGTTATCGACTTCCTGCCCTCGCCGCTCGACGTTCCCGCTTACATGGGCTTCTCGCCTGATGATGAAACGGAAGAGCGTAACATCGCGCGTCACGCTGACGACGATGAGCCGCTGTCGGGTCTGGCCTTCAAGATCATGAACGACCCCTTCGTGGGCACGCTCACCTTCACGCGCCTCTACTCGGGCAAAATGAAGAAGGGCGACTCGATCCTGAACGCCACCAAAGGTCGGAAAGAGCGCATCGGTCGTATGATGATGATGCACTCCAATAACCGCGACGAGATCGATGAAGCCTTTGCCGGTGACATCATCGCGTTGGCCGGTCTGAAAGAAACCACCACCGGTGACACCCTGTGTGACATCAACAACCAGGTGGTTCTGGAAACGATGACCTTCCCCGATCCGGTTATCGAGATCGCGGTTGAGCCGAAGACGAAAGCCGACCAAGAAAAGATGGGCCTCGCTTTGGCACGTCTGGCCGCCGAAGACCCGTCCTTCCGCGTCGAAACCGACATCGAGTCGGGTCAGACGATCATGAAGGGCATGGGCGAACTTCACCTCGACATTCTTGTTGATCGCATGAAGCGTGAATTCAAGGTTGAGGCGAATATCGGTGCCCCGCAGGTTGCTTATCGTGAGACGATCAGCCACGCGACCGAGATCGACTATACGCACAAGAAACAGACCGGTGGTACCGGCCAGTTCGCGCGCGTGAAGCTTGAAATCACTCCGACGGAGCCGGGCGAGGGTTACTCGTTCGAATCCAAAATCGTGGGTGGTTCGGTGCCGAAGGAATATATTCCGGGCGTCGAGAAGGGCATCAAATCGGTCATGGATTCCGGTCCGCTTGCCGGCTTCCCGGTTATCGACTTCAAAGTTCAGCTCCTTGATGGTGCGTTCCACGACGTCGACTCCTCGGTGTTGGCATTTGAGATCGCTTCGCGCGCTGCGATGCGCGAAGGTCTGCGCAAGGCTGGGGCAAAACTGCTTGAGCCGATGATGAAAGTCGAAGTGGTCACGCCGGAAGAATATACCGGTTCGATCATTGGCGACCTGACCTCGCGTCGGGGCCAGGTGCAAGGACAAGAGACCCGCGGCAACGCGATCGTCATCAACTCCTTCGTGCCGCTCGCCAATATGTTCGGCTACATCAACAACCTGCGCTCGATGTCCTCGGGCCGGGCGGTGTTCACCATGATCTTCGATCACTACGAGCCCGTGCCGCAGAACATCTCTGACGAGATCCAGAAGAAATACGCGTAAGGGTTTGGCGCCGGGAAACCGGCGCCTCCCCCACGTCCCGAAATGACAGGAGGCCATCATGGCAAAGGAAAAGTTCCAACGTAACAAACCGCACGTCAACATCGGCACGATTGGCCACGTTGACCACGGCAAGACGACGCTGACGGCGGCGATCACCAAGTATTTTGGTGACTTCAAGGCCTATGACCAGATCGACGGCGCGCCCGAAGAAAAGGCACGTGGCATCACGATCTCGACCGCTCACGTTGAGTATGAGACCGAAGCCCGTCACTACGCCCACGTCGACTGCCCCGGCCACGCTGACTATGTGAAAAACATGATCACCGGTGCGGCGCAGATGGACGGCGCGATCCTCGTGGTGAACGCTGCTGACGGCCCGATGCCCCAAACGCGCGAGCACATCCTGCTCGGTCGTCAGGTCGGCATCCCGACGATGGTTGTTTACATGAACAAGGTCGATCAGGTTGATGACGAAGAGCTGCTCGAGCTGGTCGAAATGGAAATCCGCGAGCTGCTGAGCTCGTATGATTACCCCGGCGACGATATCCCGATCGTGCGTGGTTCGGCTTTGGCCGCCCTCGAAGGTCGTGATCCGGAAATCGGCGAGAACTCGATCAAGGCGCTGATGGAAGCTGTCGACGCTTGGATCCCGACGCCCGAGCGCGCCGTGGACCAGCCCTTCTTGATGCCGATCGAGGATGTGTTCTCGATCTCGGGTCGCGGCACGGTTGTGACCGGCCGTATCGAGCGTGGCGTTGTCAACGTTGGCGACGAACTGGAAATCGTTGGTATCAACGACACCAAGAAAACGACCTGCACGGGCGTGGAAATGTTCCGCAAACTGCTGGATCGTGGTGAAGCTGGCGACAACATCGGCGCACTGCTGCGCGGCATCGACCGTGAGGGCGTTGAGCGTGGTCAGGTTCTGTGTAAGCCGGGTTCGGTGAAGCCGCACACCAAGTTCGAAGCTGAGGCCTATATCCTCACCAAAGAAGAGGGTGGCCGTCACACGCCGTTCTTTGCGAACTACCGTCCGCAGTTCTACTTCCGCACCACGGACGTCACCGGCACTGTTAACCTGCCCGAGGGCACGGAAATGGTCATGCCGGGCGACAACCTGAAGTTCGAAGTCGAACTGATCGCACCGATCGCCATGGAAGACGGTCTGCGCTTCGCCATTCGCGAAGGCGGCCGTACCGTCGGCGCCGGCGTGGTGTCGAAAATCCTCGCTTGATCGAGGGGACCGGGGCCGTGTTTGCGGCCCCGAAAACCGACAGGTGACACGAATTTGGGTGGTGCGCCGCAAGGCGCGCCATTCGCTCTTGACAGACTCAGGTGAGCCCCGTAGGGGACGCCTCTGATCTAGCTTAGATTAAAGGTTCGATGCAGGCGCGCATGAGGCGTCGTCTGCCTCTCAATCTTCACGCCATGCGAGAGGCATGACACATGAACGGCCAAAATATCCGTATCCGGCTCAAGGCGTTCGATTTCCGTGTGCTGGACGCCAGCACCCAAGAAATCGTTAACACCGCAAAGCGCACGGGTGCTACGGTGCGCGGGCCCATCCCGCTGCCCAACAAAATCGAGAAATTCACGGTTCTTCGCGGTCCGCACATCGACAAGAAGTCGCGCGACCAGTGGGAAATCCGTACGCATAAGCGTCTTCTCGACATCGTCGATCCGACCCCGCAAACCGTGGACGCGCTGATGAAGCTCGACCTGGCGGCTGGTGTCGACGTCGAGATCAAGGTGTAAGGAGGGTCACATGCTTCGCACTGGTATTATTGCCAAGAAGTTGGGGATGACCCGGCTTTTCCTTGAAGATGGTCGTCAGGTTCCTGTGACCGTCCTTCAACTCGACAGCTTGCAGGTTGTTGCACAGCGCACCGCCGACACGGATGGCTACACGGCCGTTCAGCTTGGCGCGGGCGAGGCGAAAGCCAAGCGCACGACCGCTGCATTGCGTGGTCACTTCGCCAAGGCGAATGTGGCCCCCAAGCGCAAGGTCGCGGAATTCCGCGTCGCTGCAGAAAACCTGATTGAAGTGGGTGAAGAAATCACCGCCGATCATTACTTCGAAGGTCAGTTCGTGGATATCGCGGGCACCTCGATCGGTAAGGGGTTTGCGGGCGCGATGAAGCGTCACAACTTCGCCGGTCTTCGCGCCACGCACGGCGTCTCGATCAGCCACCGTTCGCATGGTTCGACCGGTCAGTGTCAAGACCCGGGCAAGGTGTTCAAAGGCAAGAAGATGGCTGGCCACATGGGTGCTGCCCGCGTGACGACCCAGAACCTGCAAGTGGTGAAAACCGATGCAGATCGTGGTCTGATCATGGTCAAAGGCTCGGTTCCCGGTTCCAAAGGTGGTTGGGTGACGGTCAAGGATGCGGTCAAAAAGCCGGCATCTGAAAACATCATCTACCCGGCCGCGCTGAAATCGGCTGCCGAGGCTGCACATAAGGCTGCTGAAGCTGCTGCTGCCGCTGCCGCCGCCGAGGAAGAAGCCGCCCGTCTGGCCGCCGAAGAAGCTGCCGCCGCTGAGCAGGCTGCTGCGCTGAAAGACGCCGAAGCTTCGATCGAAGCTGACAAGGCCTCTGACGGTGAAGCTGCGCCCGAAGGAGACAAAGAATGAAACTCGATGTGATCAAGCTCGACGCCGGTAAATCCGGTTCGATCGAACTCGCCGACGAGATCTTTGGGCTCGAGCCGCGCGCCGACATCCTGCATCGTGTGGTGCGCTGGCAGCGTGCGAAAGCACAGGCTGGCACCCACTCGACGCTCGGTCGTTCGGACGTGTCCTACTCGACCAAGAAGATCTATCGCCAAAAGGGCACGGGCGGCGCACGCCACGGCTCGCGCAAGGCTCCGATCTTCCGCAAAGGTGGCGTCTATAAAGGCCCGACCCCGCGCAGCCACGCCCACGACCTGCCCAAGAAGTTCCGGGCGCTCGGTCTGAAGCATGCGCTGTCGTCCAAAGCCGCAACCGGCAATCTGATCGTTCTGGAGAACGTTGAGATGGCTGGCTCCAAAACCAAGGATCTCGCGAAAGCCGCGAAGGAGTTGGGTTGGAAGCGCGTTCTGGTGATCGACGGGGCCGAGGTGAATGAAAACTTCGCCAAAGCCGCGCGCAACATCGAAGGCATCGACGTGCTGCCCTCGATGGGTGCCAATGTGTATGATATCCTTCTGCGTGACACGCTCGTGATCACGAAGGCGGGTATCGAAGCTCTGGAGGCTCGTCTGAAATGAGCAAGTCTGAAATGAGTGCGAAACCCGAACATTATGACGTGATCGTCAAGCCGATCATCACCGAGAAAGCCACGATGGCCTCGGAGCATGGTGCGGTGGTTTTCGAAGTGTCGAAAGACAGCTCGAAGCCGCAGATCAAAGAAGCCGTCGAAGTTCTCTTTGGCGTCAAGGTGAAGGCGGTTAACACCACCATCATCAAAGGCAAAACCAAGCGTTTCCGTGGCACCCCTGGTCGCCGCTCGGACGTGAAGAAAGCCTATGTGACGCTTGAAGAAGGCAATACGATCGACGTCTCCACCGGCCTGTAATCTGGTCGGACGTAAGATTTGGAAAGGCCCTCGCATTTGCGGGGGCCTTTTCGTTTGTCGGGGAGGGTAGGGGGCGTCGGGCCACTTGCCCCCGCCTCTCACTTCTCGCGCAGGTAGCTTTCAGAGACATAGCCCCGCAGCCCGCGAGCAGCCTCAAGCGCCACGTCACACCAGCGCGTATTCCCGATCCGCTCACAATCCTTCACCCGGACCAGGGTGCCGTTGGGCAGGCCGACGATCACCTTATAGCCGATGCCCGGGCCTGCGCGCATTTTGAGCATATCCTCTCCCTTGACGCCGCGCACCTCGTAGCGTCCGCTCCAACCGGCGAGGGCGGGGGATGCAAGAAGGGACGTGACAAGTAGCGGTGCGATCAGCGCAATCATTCGGGTTGGGAAACGGGGTTGTATACGGTTTGGATGCATCAGTTTCTCCTGTTATGTCTTTCGCCTCAGCCGCGAGTTTGCCCGTTGCGCGTACCAAGCGCCAGTTCCGCGCGCAATCTCGTGCAAAACAAGGGCTCCCCTATAGACAGCCCCGCGCAACCCTGCTAGCTACGCGCCAGTCTCGAGGCCTCGGATTCGTTCCGGGGCCTGTGACTTTTGCATTCGGGGACCTTCGGGGCCCTACACATAAGTAGGCGGGGCAACCCGTCTCAAGCTAACGGAAGACAGAAAGCATGGCACTCAAGTCGTATAAACCGACGACGCCGGGCCAGCGTGGGCTGGTTCTGATCGACCGTTCGGAGCTTTGGAAAGGCCGTCCGGTCAAAGCCCTCACTGAGGGTTTGACCAAGACTGGTGGCCGGAACAACACCGGGCGGATCACGATGTGGCACAAAGGTGGTGGCGCAAAGCGTCTCTATCGCATCGTCGATTTCAAACGTCGCAAATTTGACATCTCGGCTACCGTCGAGCGTATCGAATACGATCCCAACCGCACGGCCTTCATCGCGCTGGTGCGCTATGAAGACAATGAGGTTGCCTACATCCTCGCGCCCCAGCGTCTTGCTTTGGGTGACCGCGTGATTGCATCGGCCAAGGCCGACGTGAAGCCCGGCAACGCAATGCCCTTCTCGGGCATGCCGATCGGGACGATTGTTCACAACGTCGAACTCAAGCCCGGCAAAGGCGGCCAGATCGCACGCGCCGCAGGCACCTATGCCCAGTTCGTGGGTCGTGACGGTGGCTACGCGCAGTTGCGTTTGTCCTCGGGCGAATTGCGTCTCGTGCGTCAGGAATGCATGGCCACCATCGGTGCCGTGTCCAACGCTGACCATAGCAACCAAAACCTCGGTAAAGCCGGTCGTAAGCGCCACATGGGCGTGCGTCCGACCGTTCGCGGTGTTGCGATGAACCCGATCGACCACCCGCATGGTGGTGGTGAAGGTCGCACTTCGGGTGGCCGTCATCCTGTGACGCCGTGGGGCAAGCCGACCAAAGGCAAGCGCACCCGCGTCAACAAGAAGACGGACCAGTACATCCTGCGTTCGCGTCACGCGAAGAAAAAGGGTCGTTAAGATATGTCTCGTTCTGTTTGGAAAGGCCCCTTCGTTGACGCCTATCTGCTGAAAAAAGCAGAGAAGTCGCGCGATTCGGGCAAAAACGATGTGATCAAGATCTGGTCGCGCCGTTCCACTATCCTGCCGCAATTCGTGGGTCTCACGTTCGCGGTTTATAACGGCCACAAGCACATCCCGGTGAACGTCACCGAGGAAATGATCGGCCAGAAATTCGGTGAATACTCACCGACCCGCACCTATTACGGGCATGCGGCTGACAAAAAAGCCAAGAGGAAGTAATCGTCATGGGTAAGGAAAAGAATCCGCGCCGCGTGGCGGACAACGAAGCAATGGCAAAAACCAAGATGCTTCGCACCTCGCCGCAAAAGCTCAACCTCGTTGCTGCGATGATCCGCGGTAAAAAGGTCGACAAAGCTCTCACCGATCTGACCTTCTCGAAGAAGCGGATCGCGGGCGACGTCAAGAAATGCCTGCAATCGGCAATCGCAAACGCTGAGAACAACCACGGCCTGGACGTGGACGAGCTCGTCGTGGTCGAAGCCTGGGTTGGCAAAAACCTGGTGATGAAACGTGGCCGTCCGCGGGCACGGGGCCGTTTCGGCAAGATCATGAAGCCGTTTTCGGAAATCACCATCAAGGTGCGTCAGATCGAGGAGCAAGCGTAATGGGTCAGAAGGTCAATCCGATTGGCATGCGTCTCCAGGTCAACCGCACCTGGGATAGCCGCTGGTACGCCGACACCAAAGACTACGGCAACCTGCTGCTCGAGGATCTCAAAATCCGCGAGTTCATCCACAAGGAAGCCAAGCAGGCCGGCGTCAGCCGCGTCATCATCGAGCGTCCGCACAAGAAATGCCGTGTGACCATTCACGCAGCACGTCCGGGCGTCATCATCGGCAAGAAAGGCGCAGACATCGAGTCGCTGCGCAAGAAGCTGGCGAACTTCACCGACAGCGAGCTGCACCTGAACATCGTAGAAATCCGCAAGCCGGAACTCGATGCGCAGCTGGTGGCTGAGTCGATCGCTCAGCAGCTTGAGCGTCGTGTTTCGTTCCGTCGCGCGATGAAGCGCTCGGTGCAAAACGCAATGCGCATCGGTGCACTTGGTATTCGTGTGAACGTCGCTGGCCGTCTGGGCGGCGCCGAGATCGCGCGTACCGAGTGGTATCGTGAGGGTCGCGTGCCGCTGCACACCCTGCGTGCCGATATAGACTACGCCTTGTCCGAAGCCATGACCCCTTACGGGATCATCGGGATCAAGGTGTGGATCTTCAAAGGCGAGATCATGGAACATGATCCGCAAGCTCGCGACCGCAAGCACGCTGAGGCCCAAGAGGGTCCGGCACCGCGCGGCCCGCGTCGCGATCATCGCTGAGGGAGTAGATAGTCATGCTGCAACCGAAACGGACGAAATTCCGCAAGATGCACAAAGGCCGGATTCACGGCGAAGCCAAAGGCGGCTTTGATTTGAACTTCGGTCACTTCGGCCTCAAGGCCACCGCTCCCGAGCGCGTCACGGCACGCCAGATCGAGGCGGCTCGCCGCGCGATCACGCGTCACATGAAGCGTCAGGGCCGTGTCTGGATCCGGATCTTCCCGGATACCCCGGTGACCGCGAAGCCGACCGAAGTGCGTATGGGTAAAGGTAAGGGTTCGGTCGATTACTGGGCCGCCCGCGTCAAGCCCGGCCGCGTCATGTTCGAGATCGACGGTGTGAACGAAGTCATCGCCCGCGAGGCCCTGCGCCTCGGCGCCGCGAAACTCTCGGTCGCCTGCCGCATCGTCGAGCGTCAGGACTGGTAA
>NZ_CAJYBT010000012.1 GCF_913064665.1 uncultured Thioclava sp. | reverse complement strand
GGGCCCCGCGTGAGGTGGACGGCCTGCAAGGCGTCATCGATTACTATAACCCGCGAACCAACTGGCTCTCGCGCTGTTTCACCATCGAATATGCGACCTGGTTTCGCATGTTTCTGCCGGGTCTGGCGCGGCTGGGCTTCGTGGTGCCTTTGGGTGGGACAACGCTGTTTTTCCGCCGCGACGCGCTCGAGAAACTTGGCGGTTGGGACGCCCATAACGTGACCGAAGACGCCGATCTGGGCGTACGTTTGGCACGCCATGGCTATCGCACCGAACTGATCCCCGCCGTCACCTATGAAGAGGCCAATTGCCGCACGATTCCGTGGGTCAAGCAGCGTTCACGTTGGCTCAAGGGCTATGCGATGACGTGGTCGGTGCATATGCGCAATCCGCTGCAGCTTTGGCGCGATCTTGGCACTAAGCGGTTCATCGGCGTGCAAATCCTGATCCTTGGCTCGCTGTCGCAATACATACTCGCCCCGGTTCTGTGGAGCTTCTGGATCACGTTGTTCGGGCTATGGCACCCGATCGCTTCGAACATGCCGGCAAGTTTGTTCTGGCCAATGATGGCGCTGTTCGTGCTCTCGGAGCTGCTCAATATCGCGGCTGGAATGTGGTCCGTGCGCCATGAAGACCATCGCCATCTCATCAAATGGGTGCCCTCGCTGCATCTGTATTTTCCACTGGGCGCGCTGGCAGGTTGGAAAGCGATCTATGAGGTCATCACGATGCCATTTTATTGGGACAAAACCCATCACGGCATCTTTGACACCGCGCATATCCAAAGCGAACAGCGCAGCGGCCCGACCCCAACAAGCCTGATCCCGGCCATCACCAAGGCCAGCGCCATCCTGACGCAGCCAGCCCCACGCACCCCGCGCGCGCCCTTGATCGACTGACGCTTGGTTACAGTGCTTCGGCCCAATGGCCAGCCGTGCCATGTCCCGCCGCGTCCAGCTTGAGACGGGTTTCAAAGGCAAGCGAGATATGGGCGCGAAGGGCTGCCGCCGCAGCCTCTTCGTCGCCCTCGCGGATCGCATCAATGATCGCCTGATGTTCATCAAGCGCCGCCGCGCCCCGCCCTTTCACCGCCAGCGAGGTGGTCGCCAAAAGCGCCATCGAGCGATGCACCAGATCGAGCTGCTGCACGAGATAGCGGTTATGCGACGCCAGATGGATCTGGTGATGAAAGCGCCGATTGGCCCGGCTCAGCGCCTCGGGGCTGTTCAACTGGCCGCGATCCTCATCAATCATGTTTTGGAGCACGCGCACCTCTTCGGGGGCAGCGTGTTTGGCCGCCAGTCGTGCCGCCAGCGCCTCTAGCTCGGCGCGCACAACGTAAAGCTCGGCGAGTTGATTGTGATCCAGCGATGCCACGATCAGCGAGCGGCCATCGCGCGCCAACATCTGCTGCGTCTCAAGGCGCTGCAATGCTTCGCGCACCGGCGTACGCGAGACACCGAATCGATCTGCCAATTCGGACTCAACCAAACGGTTGCCGGGCCGATAAATCCCCTCGTCGATCGCTTCGAGTATCAGAGTGTAGGCGTCTTTTTGCATCTGTCCTGCCTTGCATCTTGCGTCAGATTAGGCACGCGCGGGGGGGCATGACAAGCAGATTGCACCTGCGCGCGCCCCGGCCTAGCGTGCGCGCCATGAGCACACATGATTTCTCCCAAGTGACCGACTGGGTCTTTGACCTCGACAACACGCTATATCCGCCCTCGGCGCGCCTCTTTGATCAGATCGAAGTGAAGATGACCGATTTCGTGATGCGCGCATTGGGGGTTGATCGCGCCCATGCCGATCACCTGCGCGGCCATTACTGGCAGCTTTACGGCACCACGCTCGCCGGGCTGATGCATGAGCATGACGTCGATCCCGCGCCCTATCTGACCGAGGTACACGAGATTTCGCTGGATCATCTCACGCCAGACCCGGCGTTGCGCGCGGGTATTGCAGCACTTCCCGGTCGTCGGATCGTATTCACCAATGGCTCGGCCCCCTATGCGGACAGGGTTCTGGCGGCGCGCGGGCTGTCGGGGCTGTTTGACGGGATTTATGGTGTGGAACATGCCGAATTTCATCCCAAACCCTCGGCGCGCGCCTTTGATACCGTGTTTGCCAAAGCCGGAATCAGCCCCGTGACAGGCGCGATGTTCGAAGATGATCCGCGCAATCTACGCCACCCTCATGCGCTGGGAATGCGCACCGTGCATGTCGCGCCCGCGCCTGAACCGGCCGATCATATCCACCATCACACGGATGATTTGGCGGCCTTCCTGGCAGAGCTAATGCAGAAGTGACTGCGACTGTCTGAAACTGCGACATTATGGCACGCGCTGTGCCCTGTAAAAAATGTTCATCGCCCGTTAAATCCGAACGGGCTATCAGGGAGATAGCGAAGGGAGATTCGACAATGACCATGATGACCGCCGATTCCGGCGCAACGGCCTATGTTGCCGACACCCACGACCATGCCGATCCCAAAACGCAGATCGCGCCGCGCACGATGTATCTGATCGCCTTTCTTGTGGTCGCTTTGGCGGCAGGCTTGACCCTGACCATGGGCCTTGGTGGCCTGATCCTTTGGGCGGTTGGTGCCACTTGGATCATGCTGGCACTGCTCGTCGTGATGACGGCTGGCGGTTGACCAACCCATTTGGGCACTGCCTAGGCAGAAATGTCCCTATCCTATTGTAGGCACGGCCCGAACCAGCGTTCGCGGCCGTGTTTGTTATGACCTGATCCTGCGACAGTCTAGGTGATGGTCACGGGCGCGTAATTGTGGTACTATAATATGCATTCAAGACGTATGTTTGATGTATCATAGCCCTCGGAGGCCCCCATGAACGCAGCCATCACCCCGCAGTCCAACAAAGGCGCGCTGTCGCTTTATCTTCTCGCGGCGCTGATCGTGGCCGGGTTGGTTTTCGGCACGCTGCTGTTTGGCCTTTTGGGCACAACGGTCTGGATGATCGCGATGACCTTCGTGGTCTTCGTCGTGCTTGTCGGAATCTCATTCAGCTAAGCCAAACACACGAGGTCGCAGCAACGGCTGCCTGCGGGCGGCTTTCAGCGATTGCGAACGCGGCCCAATCAGGGCAAATTGGGTGCGCATCAGACGAGGGCACACCATGTCACAGGCAACCGACATTCAGCAAACCGATATCTTGATTTCCGGCGGCGGTGTCGCGGGTCTGGCGGCGGCTGCGGCCTTTGGCGCGGCGGGGTTTACCACGATCTGCGTCGATCCCACGCCCCCCGTCACCTCAGAGGGGGCAGAGGGCGCGGATATGCGCACCACGGCGTTTCTGCATCCCTCGCGCAAGCTGCTTGAGGCCGCTGGGCTTTGGTCTCGATTGGCCCCGCATGCCGCGCCGTTGCAAATCATGCGCATCATCGACGCAGGGGGCGAGAAATCCGAGGCGCGTCTGACGCGCGATTTCGATGCCTCCGATCTGTCCGATGAACCCTTCGGCTGGAACTTTCCGAATTGGCTGCTGCGCCGTGAATTGGTGACGCGGCTTGCGGAAATTCCGCAGGTTGATTTCCGCCCCGGCGTCGCCACGACCGGATTGCTGACACGCGAAAGCGGCGCCGAGGTGACGCTCTCGGATGGTAGTCATGTGCAGGCGAAACTGGTGGTTGCCGCCGACGGTCGCAACTCGTTCATCCGCGAAGCGGCGGGCATTCCCGTCAAGACCACGCGCTACGGTCAAAAGGCGCTGGCCTTTGCCGTCACCCACCCGATCCCGCATGGCAATGTCTCCACCGAAATTCACCGCACGGGCGGGCCCTTCACGCTGGTGCCACTGCCTGATCGCAACGGCGTGCCCTCATCGGCCATCGTCTGGATGGAGCGCGGGGCCGAAGCTGAACGTCTGGCCGCCTTGCCCGTCGCAGAGTTCGAGGCTGCGATGCTCGAACGCTCGACCGGTATCCTGGGGCCGCTGAAACTGGAAACACGCCGCTCGGTCTGGCCGATGATGACGCAGATTGCTCGCCGCTTCAGTGCCCAGCGCGTGGCCCTGATCGCCGAGGCCGCCCATGTCATCCCGCCGATCGGGGCGCAGGGGCTGAACATGAGCCTTGCCGATCTGGCGTATCTGCTTGATCTGTGTGACCGCGACCCCGCGCATCTGGGAGAACCCGCGATGCTGGAGGCCTATCACCGCCGTCGCTGGCCCGAGGTGAAAGCGCGCGAAATCGGGATTGATGCTCTCAACCGGGCTTCAATGGTGCAGGCCCGCCCGTTGCGTGATCTGCGCGCGGGCGTTCTGGGCGCGCTGTATTCGCTGGGCCCGGTGCGCAAATCCTTGATGCGCGCGGGGCTGGGGATCAGGTAGCGCCGGTCGTCGCAACCGCGCGCAGCCAAGGCCCACGCCAGAACCGGCGCATCATCAGCGCGCCTGCGCAGGCCAGCCCCAGCACCAGTCCAAGCCATAGCCCGACCCCGCCAAATCCCAGCGGAAAGGCCAGAACATAGCTAGCCGGAATACCGATCAGCCAATAGCTGAGCACAGCCATCCCCATCGGCACACGGGTGTCCTGCACGCCGCGCAACAGGCCCAGCGCCATCACCTGCATCAGATCGAACAACTGAAACACCGCCGCAACCATCAAAAATCGCACACAGATGCGGATAATCTGTGCGCTTGACGGATTGGCGCGATCCAGAAACAGCGCCGTCATCGGCGCGCCGAACGCAACAAACAGCACCACCGTTGCCAAGCCGAACCCCAGCGACAATCCGATCACCACCATCGCCCCGTCGCTCAGCAATCGCGGGTTACGCGCACCATGTGCCCGCCCCGCACGCACCGTCGCCGCGTTGGACAACCCAACATGAACCATGAACGCAATCGAGGTGATTTGCAGCGCGATGCCATGGGCCGCCAGCTCAACCGTGCCGATCCAGCCCATCATCAGCGCCGAGGCCTGAAACATCGAGCCTTCCGCCACCGAGGTCAGCCCCACCGGCAGGCCCATTTTCAGCACCAGCCAGAACGCCTCCCAATCGGGGCGCCAAAATCGCGCGAACAGCGCGATATGGGTCAGACCGGGGGCGCGCGCGGCATAGATCGCCTGCGCCACAAGGCTGAGGCAGGTGACGGTGAGCGAGGCAATCGCCGCACCGCGCACGCCCAGTTCCGGCAGGCCGAAATTGCCGAAAATCAGCAACCAATTCAGCAAGATATTGACCCCAACCCCAGCCAGCGTGATCCAAAGCAAGACCTGCGTGCGCTCTTGAGCGGACAGATATGAGCGCAACACCATCATCGCCAGCGCAGGTGCCAGCGCAAAGCCGAGAATGCGCAGATAGTCCTGTGCGAGACTGGCAATCTGGGGCTCTTGGCCCAGCGCCTGCAGGATCGGCCCCGAATACCACGTCACCGGCAGCACCGAGATGCCATATAGGATCGACAGCCATATCCCCATCCGCGTGTCGCGCCGCGCCTGCACCTCGTCGTCCGCGCCAAGGCTGGCCGAGACCCGGCCCATCACCGCCAGCGCAATGCCATTGCCCAGCATGAAAAGCGAAAAGAAAAAGGACGAGCCAAGAACCAGCGCCGCCAGCGACTCGATCCCATACCAGCCCACCATCACCGTATCGGTCACATTGAGCAGCATCTGCGCAAGGTTGGAGCCAATCAGCGGCAAGCCAAGCCCAAGGATCGCGCGCAAATGGCGCGTAATTGGCATCGGGCTTGCAGAGATTGGGGCTTGGACACGCATCCCGGTTCGCTAGACGCGCGCGCCGGATCGGTCAAGGGCAGCTCAGTCTTCTTCGATCACCTTCTTGCCGGTGATCATGGGGGTGACAAGGTTCTCCCCCTTCCAACGGCGGTAAAACAGGATCGCCGCGATATGCATGCCGACCACGATCAGCAGCAAGGTCGAAAGGATATGGTGCAGCTTCACCGATAGATCGCTGATGTCGCTGGGCACATATTGCGCCAAGGGGCCGACATTGATGTAATCCTTGGGGTCCGACATCATCCCGGTCGCGACTTGCGCGATCAGCAGCGCCAGCATCAGAAAAACCGACCAGCCCCCCATCGGGTTGTGGCCGATCCAATGCGAGGGGTCGCGTGAGGGCAGATGGCGCAAATAGGCCACCACCTTGCCCGGCCCGAACAAGAAGCTTGTGAAGCGCGCATTGCGCGTGCCCACAAACCCCCAGATCAGACGCACCCCCACCAATCCTGCAATCACGTAGCCAAAATAGAAATGCCACGTCATCTGGTTCGGCCCCCATTCCCCCAAGCCCCAGGCGCCAGCAAATGCCAGCACCAAAAGCCAGTGGAAAGAGCGAACAACCGGGTCCCAGACTTTGATCACACGGGTCTTGGGGGAGGTGGTGTCACGCATGTGCTCTGGTCCTGCTTACTTCGCGCGGAAGTTGTCGTGGCAGCCTTTGCAAGAACCGCCCAGTTGGCCGACCGCAACTTGCAGCGTCTCAAGGCTGCCCGCAGCTTCAGGCATGGCGGCGGCCGCTTCGTGCATCGCTGTGGCTTTGGCCATGAAATCATCGCCCTTTTCCCAGATCGCGGGAAGTGCGCGGGTCGCGTCACCCAGATCATCGGTCGAGGTGCCCGGCACGAACAGCGGCGAGACATCAACCTTGGCAAGCGCTGCGAGGTTGTCAGCAGCGACTTTGGCTTTGGCGGCATCGAAATCCATTTTGCCCTGCGCCATCGGCGCCAGCACCGCCATTTGCGCACCAAGCAAATCAAAATAGCCCTGACGGGCCTTCACCGCATCTTCGGGTGATTGTGCCGCAACCATACCGGCGGGCAGAACGAAACAAAGGGCAAGGAGGGTCTTACGCATCTTAGTCTCCAAATACTGAAAATTCAGACTGTTCTCATTTCACATGTTACACGAACACGTGAAACGCCCAAGACATAACATTTGTGCATAAAAGCACATGCGACGTGCTGACGCCGGCGCAAACTCTTTGATTTTACGCGACTTTCCGCCCAATCGACAAATTTCCGGCCATCGCGCAACGGATTCGCAGCGCGTGACCGTATTAACAAGTTGCTTGCCCCCCTGAATCGGATCAAGCGGGTTTGCGCGCCACAAAATCGACCAGTGCGGCACGGCCAGAATGGCCCTCCCCCTCGTCAAGATCGCCATCGTAATCGGCCTGATGCAACAGCTCCCATCCCGGAAACGCGGCGCGCAATAGGTCCAGATCATACAGTTGCTCAACCACGCCGGGCCCACCGCTGCCGTAGCTAGGCTGGCGTTTGGCAAACCCGTGGATCAAGACGATTCCGCCCGGCTTGAGTGCGCGCGCGATGCCATCGAAGATCTCGGCACGAAACGCTGGGTCTGCAAACTGAATGAAACAGGCAAGCACCGCGTCATACTCGGCTTCGGGCCAGTCATAGCCGCGTAAATCCGCGTCGATGAACGTCAGAGTGACCCCGCGCTCTTGCGCCAGATGAAGCGCCTTGGCCCGTGCATTCGAGGCCTGCTCAAGCGCGGTCATCACCACACCTTGCTCGGCCAGAAACACCGAATTGCGCCCCTCTCCTTCGGCAATCGATAGCATCTTGGCGCCCGGCGCGATGCGCCACGCCTGCGCCGCCACGAAAGCAGCGGGCGCCTTGCCGTACACATAATCCTCACCTGCGAAGCGTGCGTTCCAGCTCATCATGTTCTCCTGCTTGCGACCTCAAGACATGGGCCGCAATTCGGGCGCGGCAACCCGTGCACGGGACGCATAGACGTGATTAGCCCGCAGGTTTAGCCCGCTTGCGCTGATCGGGATGCAGCGAAGTGCCAAAAATATGATCGGCAGATTGAACCACATGACTGGCATGGCCAACGATCAGCGGGTCAGGCCCCGACGCGACTTCGTAGTCTTTATCGGGATAATCGAGCGTTGACAGGAAATGACGCATGCAGTTGAGCCGCGCCCGTTTCTTGTCGTTCGATTTCACGATGGTCCACGGCGCATCGGCGGTGTCGGTGTAAAAGAACATCGCTTCTTTCGCCTCGGTGTAATCGTCCCATTTTCCAAGGCTCGCAAGGTCGATTGGCGAAAGCTTCCAGCGCTTCAGCGGGTCGGTTTCGCGTGATTTGAAACGGGCGCGCTGTTCGTTCTGCGTCACCGAGAACCAATATTTGTAAAGCCGTATCCCCGAGCGCACAAACATCCGCTCCAGTTCCGGGGTCTGGCGCATGAACTCAAGATATTCCGAGGGCGAGCAAAAGCCCATCACCCGCTCCACGCCCGCGCGATTATACCAACTGCGATCATAAAACGTCATCTCTCCGGCCGTCGGAAGATGGCTGATATAGCGCTGAAAATACCATTGCCCGCGCTCTTCTTCGGTCGGCTTATTCAGGGCCACCACACGGGCAAAGCGCGGATTGAGATGTTCGGTAAAGCGTTTGATCGTGCCGCCCTTGCCCGCAGCGTCGCGGCCTTCGAACAGGATCACGAATTTCTGGCCCGTCTCAAGCGCCCATTTCTGAACCTTCAGCAACTCGGCCTGAATCTGCGCTTTCTCGCGCTCGTATTGGGCGCGGCGCATCCGACTCCGATAGGGGTATCTTCCCGTCTCAAAAGCCAGCCGAACGGCATTCGGATCAACGCGCGGAAAGCTTTGCGGACCTTGTGTCGCCGCGTCTCCCGGCGCAATCGCAGGATGCGGATCGCTGGGGTCAGCAGGTTTTTCGACCACCACTTGCGCCGTCGATTGCGACTCCGCCTTGGCTTGGGTCTTTTGCTCTGTTGAACCGATTACCGTTTTATTCATCACACATATCCCTACTGATCAAAACCGTTTCTAGCCTAGAACAAAGCCGCGTGATCTGCCTTGATACGAGTCAAGAAGGCGCTGAGGGGGCTTTTCATTCGCCCAGAAAAACCGCCATATCGCCTGATAGCGGAGGGTCAGATGCTTACAGTTTACGGAAACTACCATTCTCGCGCGAGCCGCACACTTTGGCTGCTCGAAGAGACCAAGCTGCCCTTCAAGCTCAAGCGCGTGGTGCAAGCCAACCGTTTCAAGGATCCGCTGGCCCCTGATGCCGCGCTCAACACCCGCTCCCCCGAGTTTCGCCGCCTCTCTCCGATGGGCGCGATCCCGGTACTGGAAGACGATGGGCTGATCTTGTCGGAATCGCTGGCGATCAACCTGCATCTGGCGCGCAAGGCAGGCGGCCCGTTGGCCCCCGCCAATGAACGCGAACTTGCCCTGATGGAGCAATGGGCCCTGTTCGCTGCCACTTGGATTGAGGCAGATTCGCTTGCGCTGAGCTTTGTGTATCGGCGCAAAGAGCAAGACACCGACGCTGGTGCGCGTGAAATTGCAAATCTGACCGCCAAGCTTGCGCGTCCGCTGGAGGCGCTAGAGGCCCATCTCGCAGATCACAGCCACATGGTTGGCGGGCGTTTCACCGTTGCCGATATCAATACGGCCGAGATTCTGCGCTACGGAACCGATCACGCAGCGTTCCTCGACGCCTACCCGCGCCTCGCTCAATGGCTCAAGCTGTGCCACGCCCGCGCAGGGTTTCGCGCGATGTGGGCGCAGTTTCAAGCCGAGCCGGTTTGAACGCGAATCGAACCGGTCTCGCGGGGCGATTCGCGACCTGACCGCGTCTTGACCATAGGCATTGCCCAGCCATTGGGCATTTGCTCATGCCAAACCTAACTTTTTAGTCAGGTTCTCCGGAACCGTCAGTCAGGATTTCCGCAACCCGCTCGGATTCCGCTTGGTGAACGTGCTTCCCTTACGTCAGTGTGAGGGAGTGAAAAGATGCAGAGTTCGGTGATGTTGGGCCTTCTGGCATATGGGATTTGCCTGCTTGCGGTACTTGGGGTGATTGCAAGCGAGCGTCTCATGCGTCCAGTGTCTGGCAGGCGCGTTGCCCTGCATGGGCCGTTTATCTTCCTCGGCACCATGGTCTTTGCCGCTGCCGCGGCAGCTTGGGTTCTTGCGTTGCGCCATGTCTCCTTGGCGCAAGATACGGCTTCTGCATCGCTTTTCACGATGTTGGCGCTTGTGACGATTGGTGTGCTTTTGTTCGGCGGGCAACCTGCCGTGCGAGAGGTGCTCGGAATAGCCATGGCTGTGGGGTCGATGCTGCTAATGACGAGTATCACCTAAGCGTCTTTGATCCGCGGGTGTGGGGCCTGCGGTGAGAAAGGGGCGGAGGGGTGTTCTTGCCCCCCCGCCCCTACCTGCTGTATCTGTGGTGTAACAAACCACAAGAGGATGCGAGCATGGCCGACGATCTCCTGACGCCCAAAACCGATAGCTACGACGCCTCTTCGATTGAGGTACTCGAAGGACTGGAGCCAGTCCGCAAACGCCCCGGCATGTATATCGGCGGCACGGATGAGCGCGCGCTACACCATCTTGTGGCCGAGGTTCTTGATAACTCGATGGATGAGGCGGTTGCCGGCCATGCCACGCGCATCGAGGTCGAATTGCTGGCCGATTATTCCGTTGTCGTGCGCGACAATGGCCGTGGCATCCCGATTGATCCCCACCCGAAATTCCCCGGCAAATCCGCGCTTGAGGTGATCTTGTGCACGCTACATGCGGGCGGGAAATTCTCGGGCGATGCCTATGAAACCTCGGGCGGTTTGCATGGCGTTGGGGCCTCGGTTGTGAACGCGCTGTCAGATGTGATGATCGTGCAAGTTGCCAAAAACAAAGAGCTTTACGAGCAACGCTTTTCGCGCGGCATCCCCGAAGGCCCGGTGCAAAAGATCGGCGCCGCCCCCAACCGGCGCGGCACCACCACCACCTTCCATGCGGATGCGCAAATCTTTGGTCATCACCGCTTCAAGCCCGCGCGCATGATGAAAATGGTGCGCTCCAAGGCCTATCTGTTCTCGGGCGTTGAAATTCGCTGGAAGACCGAAATCGACGATGGTGAAACCCCCGCCGAGGCCGTGTTCCATTTCCCGGGTGGCTTGTCGGATTACCTGACCGAGACCCTCGGCGGCGCCAGCACCTATGCCGATCGCCCCTTCGCCGGAAAGGTGAAGTTTCAGGAAAAATTCGGCGTGCCCGGACAAGTCGAATGGGCGATCAACTGGACGCCGTCGCGCGATGGCTTCATCCAATCTTACTGTAATACCGTGCCCACGCCCGAGGGCGGCACCCACGAAGCCGGGTTCTGGGCGGCGATTCTCAAGGGGATTCGCGCCTATGGCGAGTTGGTGAACAATAAAAAAGCCAGCCAGATCACGCGCGAAGACCTGATCACAGGCGGCTGCGCGCTGGTCAGCTGTTTCATCCGCGAACCGGAATTCGTCGGCCAAACCAAAGACCGGCTGGCTACGGTTGAGGCTCACCGTCTTGTCGAAGGTGCGGTGCGCGACCACTTCGACAACTGGCTGGCCTCGGACACGAAATCCGCCGGTGCGATTCTTGATTTCCTTGTGCTGCGCTCGGAAGAGCGGCTGAAACGCCGTCAGGAAAAGGAAACGCAACGCAAAACCGCCACCAAAAAGCTGCGCCTGCCCGGCAAGCTGGTCGATTGTTCGGCCACCAACCGCGCGAATACCGAGCTGTTCATCGTCGAGGGCGACTCGGCAGGTGGATCGGCCAAGATGGCACGCGACCGCAAGAATCAGGCACTGCTGCCGCTGCGCGGCAAGATCCTGAACGTGCTGGGCGCGGCGAGTTCGAAACTTGGCTCCAACCAAGAGATCAGCGACCTGACGCAGGCTTTGGGTGTCGGGCTGGGAACGCGGTTCAACATCGACGATCTGCGCTATGACAAGATCATCATCATGACCGACGCGGATGTTGACGGCGCGCATATCGCGGCCCTGCTGATGACGTTTTTCTTCACCCAGATGCGCCCGATGATTGATCAGGGCCACCTCTATCTAGCCTGCCCACCGCTCTATCGTCTGACCCAAGGGGCGAAACGGCTGTATGTCTCGGATGACGCAGAAAAAGATGAGATGATGGCTAAAGGTCTGGGCGGCAAAGGGAAAATTGACGTGCAGCGGTTTAAAGGGCTTGGCGAGATGGATGCCAAAGACCTGAAAGACACCACAATGAACCCCGAAACCCGCAAGCTAATCCGCGTCACCCTGCATGATGACATGCCCGGCGAGACCGACGATCTTGTCGAACGCCTGATGGGCAAGAAACCCGAGCTGCGTTTCCAGTATATTTCCGAGAACGCGCAGTTCGTGGAGGAGCTGGATGTTTGAACATAAATCTAGAAACGATCCTCGGAAGTAAGCTGCATACAGCTGTAGAGGTCACCGGTCTCCTTATTCCTGCGAACTCTTTGGGGGAGCATCTTAGGCGTTTTGCAGAACCTGCACTTTTTCACACAAACGGCTTCGAACCCTTCGACGTTTCGAAAGCAGGTTCACTTACGAGAGTGCGTGTAGGAGATCGCTACTTCGCTATCACCACTGATCATCAACTCAGAATTAATCGTTACGACTTCAACCAATTATGCATTCACAACTCCTCGACTTCGAGATTCGCGACCTCTCACTCTGCGATTTTTCAGAACAATAGAGAGCAGGGAACAGACCTTGATGCGGTCGTGTTCGAATTTACTGATACGGTGCGATCAAGGAGCCTTCCATCACACTCATGGTACAGGCTCGACCAAGAACTCTCCATCGAAAGATTGCCCGAGCCTCAGATCATCTTTGCTATAGGATACCCGGGTCACATAAATACGATCGATTTCGACGTTTCGAGCTATGAAGCAGCTCCCTATGGCGTGGGAGGAGAGCAATCCACTCCTTACCTTCCCAACAGGCTGGCATTTCGCCCGCAACCATCGCTGGAATTCGATCCAGTCGGTATGAGTGGAGGGCCAGTATTTGGCGTTCAACTACTCGATCTGAAGCCAAAAGTTTTTTTTGCAGGGATTATTACGAATGCGACACGCAGTCTTTTTCATTTCCTGAGTCGGCAGCAAATCGCAAAACTCATTGTGAAAGCCATGGATTAAAGGTTCCGCCCGGGCGACCAGCTCGGGCAGCGCCCGACCCTCCCCCCGGGAGGGCGCTTTTGTACCGCTTCACATCGCACGGCCGCCCAACGGAATTGAGAAATAAAGCAACTTGAACCACTGTTGCGAAGCGCCCACCCAGGATCGGGCGCAGCCCTTATTGCCAAGAACCGAACGCGCACCTAAAGCCGCCTCCTCCCTTCCCGCGCGCTAGATGCATCGCTAATGTGACCAGATGCCCTGCTACCTCGCCTACGGCTCCAACCTGCTCACCTCACGACTCGCCGCCCGTTGCCCCTCGGCGCGCGTGATCGGGACGACGCGGGTTCCCGGGCACAGCCTCGATTTCTCGAAACGCGGGCGCGATGGGTCGGGCAAGGCGACGATCACGCCGGGCAGAGGGGGCGCCGTGGGGGTGCTCTATGATATCGCGCCCACCGATATTCCTGCGCTGGACGACGCCGAAGGGGCGGGCAAGCATTACGAGAAAATTGAACTCACACTAAGCGCTGGCCCCCGCGCCTTCACGTATCGCGCGCTGATCCGCGCCGACGGCCTTGCGCCTTTCGCATGGTATCTTGCACTGATCCGGGCGGGGCGGCGCGAACATGGGCTGGCACTGGACGATCTTGCCCACATCGCCCCCCTGCCCGATCCACAAGCCGACCGCCCGGCCTTCCAGACAGCACGCGATGCTCTGATGCGAGCGGGATATGCAGATTGGCGCACCGCTCTCTGATCTGTCGGGGCCTGTTCAACGCTTTTGGCATGCTATATTGAGATCGACGACAGGAAATTGCCCGCACTCACCCGGGCGCGACAGAAACGGAAAAATCCATGGCCTATTATCGTTCCCGCAAATCCACCCATGGGCGCAATATGGCAGGCGCGCGGGGCCTGTGGCGCGCCACAGGCATGACCGACGACGATTTCGGCAAGCCGATCATCGCCGTTGTGAACTCGTTCACGCAATTCGTGCCCGGTCACGTCCACCTCAAAGATCTGGGCCAGATGGTCGCCCGCGAAATTGAAAACGCGGGCGGGGTTGCCAAGGAATTCAACACCATCGCGGTCGATGACGGCATCGCGATGGGCCATGACGGGATGCTTTATTCGCTGCCCTCGCGCGAGATCATCGCGGATTCGGTTGAATATATGGTTAATGCGCATTGTGCCGATGCGATGGTGTGCATTTCCAATTGCGACAAGATCACCCCTGGCATGATGATGGCGGCGATGCGCCTGAACATTCCAGTGATCTTCGTCTCCGGTGGGCCGATGGAGGCGGGCAAGGTCACGATTGACGATCTCGAGCGCGCCGTAGATCTGGTCGATGCGATGGTGATCGCGGCGGACGACAAATACACCGATGCGCAAGTTGCCGAGATGGAGGCCAATGCCTGCCCAACCTGCGGGTCTTGCTCGGGGATGTTCACGGCCAACTCGATGAACTGTCTGGCCGAGGCGCTGGGTCTGGCGCTGCCGGGCAATGGCTCGATGCTGGCGACCCATGCCGATCGCAAGGAGCTGTTCCTTGAGGCCGGCCGCAAGATCGTCGAGATTACGCGTCGTCACTATGAGTTGGAAGACAAGGGCCTGCTGCCGCGCGAGATCGCCACCTTCGAGGCCTTTGAGAACGCGATGAGCCTCGATATCGCGATGGGCGGGTCCACCAATACCGTGTTGCACCTGCTGGCGATCGCCCATGAAGGTGAGGTTGATTTCACGATGGACGATATCGACCGGCTGTCGCGCAAGGTTCCCGTCTTGTGCAAGGTCGCGCCTGCCAAGCAAGATGTTCACATGGAAGACGTTCACCGCGCCGGTGGCATCATGGGCATTCTGGGCGAGATGAACCGCGCAGGCCTGATCCACGAAAACACGCGCACTGTCCATTCCGAGACGATGGGCGAAGCATTGGCGAAATGGGATGTCGTGAGCGCCAATGACGATGCGGTCGATGCGTTTTATCGCGCAGCGCCCGGCGGCGTGCGCACAACACAGGCCTTCTCGACGCAAAATCGCTACAAGGAAACGGATCGTGATCGCAAAGCGGGCGTGATCCGTTCGGCCGAACATGCGTTTTCCAAAGATGGCGGCTTGGCCGTTCTGTCGGGCAATATCGCGACCCAGGGCTGCATCGTGAAAACCGCAGGTGTAGATGACTCGATCCTGAAATTCTCAGGCCCAGCCAAGGTCTACGAAAGCCAAGACGATGCAGTTTCGGCCATTCTGACGGGCAAAGTTGTTGAGGGCGACGTAGTCGTCATCCGCTATGAGGGGCCACGTGGCGGGCCGGGCATGCAAGAGATGCTCTATCCGACCTCTTATTTGAAATCCAAAGGGTTGGGGGCAAAATGCGCGCTGTTGACGGATGGGCGGTTCTCGGGAGGCACCTCGGGTCTGTCCATTGGCCATGTCAGTCCCGAGGCCGAAGAGGGCGGGCTGATTGGGCTGGTGGAAAGCGGCGATACGATCGAGATCGATATTCCTGGTCGTACGATTCATCTGGCCGTCGATGAGGCGACGCTGGCTGCGCGCCGCGCGGCCAAAGGGCCGCTGCCTTGGAAACCTGCGGCGCCGCGCAAGCGCGCTGTTTCGACTGCGCTCAAGGCCTACGCGTTGCTGGCCAGTTCTGCAGCCAAGGGCGGCGTGCGTATCCTGCCTGAGTGAACTCTATGCCTTAAAAGTTAACGACCGCGCCCTTCGGGGCCGGCCGTTCCATCTCCTCTCAGGAGATGGAACGGCTCACGTTTCGTCTGTTTGTTCAAAAAGCATACGTTTTTCCAAGAAAGTTTTCCTCCGGAACAAACGCAACTCCCTCGGCTGCGTTCGCGCGGAAATGCGTCCATACAACGATACGAAATATCCGCACTTAAATACTATTTCTTCGAAGGTTGGCGCCCCTTTGGAAGCACCCCGGCGTCATCCCTAGCAGACCGATACGGGGTTTTGGCTGCGCAAAAGTCACGACGGTTCGATCTGGTCAACGTGCCTCTCTAGCTTGCCAGCGCCTGTGGATCCAAATTTGTTTGCGCCACATTCGCCAGCTTTCCGGTCGTAAATTGCCCCACGGTTTCAGTCAGTTCTGTTGTTGATTCCAACAGCTTGGCGCTTGCCGCCGAAGTCTCTTCGAACATCGCAGCATTTTGCTGGGTGACCTGATCGAGTTGGTTCACGGCGGTATTGATCTCTCGCAGCCCCTGACTTTGTTCGGTTGTCCCTTGCGCCATTTCCTGCACCTTACCCGAAATGCTATTGACCGCATCCATGATCGAATGGAGCACCTCCCCAGCCTTGCTAACCAAGCCGACGCCCTGGCCAATCTGCGCGCTAGAGCGATCAATCAAGTCATTGATCTCGCGGGCGGCATCCGAAGAGCGCTGCGCCAATGCACGCACCTCAGAAGCGACAACGGCAAAGCCGCGCCCTGCCTCGCCCGCGCGGGCGGCCTCGACACCTGCGTTCAACGCAAGAAGATTGGTCTGGAACGCGATCTCATCGATGACGCCGGAAATGCGCGAAATCTGTTGCGAACTGTCGGCGATTTCATCCATTGCGTTGACCGCCTCACGCACCACGCCTTCGCTAGAATGGGCGTTGCTTTGCGCCTCAACCACCATTGCACTGGCTTGCTTGGCCCCATCGGCCGCCGATTGCACTGAGGCGGTAAGTTGATCAAGAGCAGCGGCAGTTTGCTCAAGCGTAGCGGCCTGCGTTTCGGTACGCTTGGCGAGAGAGCCCGCAGCGGTACTGATTTCCTGCGTTTCGCCGCGAATCGAGATTGCATTGGCAATGATGTCACCCACCGCCGCATTCAGCTTGCCTGATGCAGCGTTGAAGTCAGAGCGCAATTCTTCATAGCTTTCGCCAAATTGCACGTCGATGCGCGTTGTCAGATCCCCCTCTGAGAGCTGGCCAAGGGCCCGTCTCAATTCTTCGACGACGAGGGATTGCTCACGGCTTGAACGCGCACGCTCATTCCTCGCCTTATCCAAAGAAGCCCGGCTTTCGGTGACGTCATTTCCGATTAACACAAGCCCCGAAAGTTTACCGAAAGGATCAATCATCGGGCTGAGGCTGGCATCGGCGAGCAATGTTCCCTCATCATGCTGAATGTGGAACACGCCCGTCACTGTCTCGCCCGAAGCAATCAAATCGGTGAAGCTGCGGTCAGGCTGACCGTAGGGCGGCTCGTATTTCACCACCTCTTCGATATCCCGCCCCAAGAAATGACGAAGTTCCATCCCGGTCAAATTGCACATCATTTGATTGACGAATACCAATTTAGCATCGGGCGAAATTTCCAGTCGAATTTGTCCTGTGTCCAGCGCCTTGAAGATTGAGGCCTCACGCAGGGTCCGAGTTTGGTTTTTCCACTCAACCACGAAGCCGACATGTTCTCCGTCTTCATCATTCGCCGACGAGACCGCCAAGGAGAAATAGCTGTTCCCCAGCTTCAAATAGGTCTGAAATGGAAGATTTGCAGGGTTCGCAAGCCGCGCGCGTGCCTTTTCCGGCAGCACATGGAACTGATCCATATTCATACCGATGAAATTTTCGCCGTCCAAACCCTTTTGAACGGTGTCGAAATCGACCGCGCGTTCACGCACAAGATCGCTCATCGCTTGGTTGACATAGAGAATGTTGAAGTCTTCATCGACCATCATCAATGCAGAAGAGTTATCAGAGAAGGCGGCACTCTTGAACGCTGCTTCACGTGCCATAGCGTCGGCTGCTTTCATCTTATCGCGGAATATCTCGAGAGTTTTGGAGATTTTGCCGATTTCATCGCCGCGCGCACTTGCCGGGAATGCGACATCATAGTGCTTTTCCGAGATCGAAAGCATTGCCGTGCCAACACGCGACAGAGGCAACGCGATTGAACGCGACATCAGCACTGCAATCAGCGCTGCAATTGCCGCGATCACACCGCCAATGATCATGATTTGATTGCGCATTGTCCGAACGGGTGCAAGCACCTCGGCCAGATCTTCCTTGACGATCAACGCTGATCGCATGCCGTAGATGTCGATGGGCTGATAATGCATCAAGCTTAGATTTCCAAACCGATCCGTCGCTTCGAGAAACCCGGTCTTGCCTGACAGGGCGGCTTTCACAGCCGGATTATCGACCTTTGTGACAAGGATATCTTGCGTCTTCGATTTAGCGCTATCTGTGTGCATCAGCCCATCGTACCCGGCCAGATAGGCATCACCACTTAAACCCAGATCAGAAAAGTCGTTCACCGCAGCATTGAGCCCGTCGATCGGAATTTGATAGGCCAGCACACCAACACGTTTGCCAGCATCATCCATAACCGGCCGCGCCATGAACGCAGCTGGCGCACCGTGACTGGCCGCATAGGCTTGAAAATCATCAAAAGCGACTTGATCGCCCTTGGTCGCCAGCGCCTCGCGAAATACCTTGGCAAGGCCTGTATCCTTATAAGCGCCCGTCAAAAGATTGGTCGCGTAGTCCAATTCTTTGAACACGGTGTAGATGACGTCACCCTCAGTGTTGATGAGGTAAATGTCGTAATAGCCCTTGTCGTTCTGCGCGGCATCGAGGGCGCGGTGAAACCGTGCATGCAAGTGATCATAGGCGGTTTCATCCCCCGCGCTTACAAGATCATCTTTTTTGCCCAGCGGGTTGGGATTGTCCTCGACATAGAGCTTTTGCAAATCGCGCAGCGGTTCATCATATTGCTTGAACGCCGCTGAAAACCCGGTAATCGCCTCGGCCATAAGCGGGTTTTTCGATTGCGCATGCAGGTCGTGATCTACCACTTCAAGCACCGCTTCCAGTGCCCCTTCGCGCGCATTTGAGATCGCCGAAAAGCGTAAATGTGCCTCTTCGATAATTGTGGCAGAGGAACTGCGATAAGCCGCCATGGCGGTGGCCGCAATCGCGCCAATCGTAAGCAATACGATAATCACCGGCAGTTTCAGCGTGATGCGAATATTGTTGATCGGGTTCGACACAGGAATGGTCCTCGCACGTAGAGACAAGACAGGATGTCTCACCTTTACGCGCGAATGATTAACAGTCGGTTCAATCCAACCCTGTGAAGCAATTCTGCAGCAAACAAGCCTACTTTACCTGCGGCTTCCCTTTCGGCGTCAGCTTGCGCACCAGCACATAAAACGCAGGGACCATGAACACGCCGATAAACGTAGCTGCAGCCATACCGCCCAGCACGCCGATCCCAATCGCCTTTTGTGCAGACGCCCCTGCCCCGGTGGCAATAGCCAAAGGCAAGACCCCCAGCATAAAGGCCAGTGATGTCATTAAAATCGGACGCAATCGCAACCGCGCGGCTTCCAGCGTCGCCTCGATCAACTCGCGCCCCTCAGCTTCAAGATTGCGGGCAAATTCCACAATCAGAATGGCGTTTTTCGCCGCCAGCCCGATGGTCGTAAGGATGCCAACTTTGAAATAGACGTCATTGGCCTGCCCCGACACCCACGCCGCCGCCAACGCCCCCAAAACGCCCACTGGCACGGCCAGCATGACCGAAAGCGGGATCGACCAACTTTCATACAGCGCCGCGAGGCAGAGAAAGACCACCAGCACCGAAAGCGCATAAAGGAAGGGGGCCTGATTGCCTGATTGGCGCTCCTGATAGCTGAGACCCGTCCACGCCAGCCCATAGCCGCCCGGCAGGTTGCTGACCAGTTCCTGCATCGCATCCATCGCCGCCCCCGAACTGGTGCTTTGCGAGGACTGGCCGGAAATCTCGATCGCATTGGTGGCATTATAGCGCGACAGTTGCGGCGCGATCGACACCCATTTGGTGCTTGCGAAGGCCGAAAACGGCACCATCTCGCCGCCGGAATTGCGCGCATACCAAGTGTCAATATCGCCCGGCTGCATCCGGTAAGGCGCGTCGGCCTGCACGATCACCGGGCGCAAATTGCCGTTGAGATCAAAGTCATTGACGTTCCGCCCCGAGAAAATCACCGACAGCATCGAATTGAGATCGCTCAGGGATAGCCCAAAGCTCTCGGCCTTTTGCTGGTCGATATTGAGTTGCAACGCGGCATTGTCATCGGCCCCACGCACCCGCACATTGGTCAGGCGGGGATCCGCCTTGGCCTCGGTCACAAGCGTATCGGCCGCCGCACTCAGCGCAGCCGTGCCCGCATTCGACTGATCGACCAGATACATCTGGAAGCCCGACGTATTGCCAAGACCGCGGATCGAGGACGGCTGCACAAAGAATACCTGCCCGGCGCGCAGCCCCGCAAAATGGGCATTGCCCCGCGCCGCAATCGCCGCGACGCCTTGTTGGATTCCGCTTCGCTGGCTGAAATCCTTGAGCTTGGCAAAAACCATCGCGGTGTTCTGACCCGAACCGCCATAGGCAAAGCCCAATGTCGCGAAAACCGAGGTCACGTCGGCTTTTTCCTGCGTCAGCAAATAATGGGTAATCTGATCGACGACATCGGATGTTTGCGCCGTCGTCGAACCATCCGACAGGTTCACGATCACCATCATCACGCCTTGGTCCTCTTTGGGCAGGAACGAAGATGGCAGGCGCTGTGTCACGCCCCACGCCGCCGCCAGAACCACCACAAGCACCAGAGCCATCAAGAAGGGCTTGCGCAAGATGCGTTTGACCGCCGCCACATAGCCGCCCCGCACCTTGCCAAACCCGGTGTTGAAGACGCGCGCCGGCGCAATCGGGCGCCCCTTTGCAGGGCGCAACAGCTTGGCGGCCAAGGCGGGCGTCAAGATCAGGGCCACCACGGCTGACAGCACCATCGCCGTAATGATGGTGACCGAGAATTGCCGATAGATCACCCCCGTGGAGCCGGGGAAAAACGCCATTGGTAGGAATACCGCCGACAGCACCAGCGCCACCCCGACCAGCGCTCCGGTGATCTGGCTCATGCTCTTTTCGGTCGCCTGCATCGGGCTCAGGCCTTCTTCCTCCATCACCCGCTCGACGTTTTCCACCACAACGATGGCGTCATCGACCAGCAAACCAATCGCCAGCACCATAGCGAACATCGTGAGGGTGTTGATCGAATAGCCCGCCACCAGCAGCACCGCGAAAGTGCCCATCAAAACGACAGGAACGGCCACGATCGGGATCAGCGTGGCGCGCCATTTCTGCAGGAAGATCAAGATCACCAGCAACACCAGAAGGATCGCTTCGGCCAGCGTGTGATAGACCTTCTCAATCGACAATTTCACGAAGGGCGAGGTGTCATAGGCAATCTGAAAACTCACGCCCGCTGGCAGTGAGGGAGCGAGCCGATCAAGCGTTGCGCGCACCGCCGCCGCCGTATCCACCGCGTTGGCCCCACTGGCAAGGTTGACCCCAAACCCCGACGCATTCATCCCGTTGAACTTGGAATTGGTGCCGTAATCCTGTTGCCCGATTTCGATACGCGCCACATCGCCCAGATACACCGCCGAGCCGTCGCTTTCGGTCTTGAGCAGAATCTTTTCAAACTGATCGACCGAGGTAAGCTGACTTTGTGCGGTGATCGTGGCGGTGAATTGCTGGCCCTGCGTGGTGGGCAGATCGCCCAGCGAGCCGACTGAGACGGTCGTGTTTTGCGCCTTCACTGCGGTAGTGACGTCATTCGCCGTGAGTTGATATTGCTCAAGTTTATAAGGATCAAGCCAGACTCGCATCGCAAAGCCCGAGCCAAAGATATTCAGCCCACCCACGCCCGCTGTGCGCTCGACCGAGCCCTTGACCTCGGTATCCAGAATGTTGCCCAGCTCGACCGTCGAATATTTGCCATCGCTGGAGACGAGCGCGCCCACCATCAAGATGTCCGAGGCAGAGCGCGACACGTTCACCCCCGAAGTCTGCACCGCATCGGGCAGCTGACTTTCGATTTGGCGGATCTTGGTCTGGACCTCGTTTTCGGCATCAATCGGCGTGATCGAGCTATCAAAGGTCAGTGTCACGCGCGACGATCCTTGATTGGACCGGCTCTCCATGTAGAGCATGCCGTCAAGACCCGTCAGAGAGTCCTCAATCGGCGTGGTGACAGAGTTCTCGACCGCCTGCGCCGTAGCCCCCGAATAGCTGGCCGAAATGCGGATCGTGGTGGGCGCGACCTCGGGATATTGCGACACAGGCAGCTGCGTCACCGCATAACCGCCCGCCAAAATGGTCACCAACGCCAGAACGATGGCAAAGACCGGACGGTGAATGAAAAAGCGGATCATATTGGGATCACTCGCTTTTTGCGACGCTGGCCGGGGTGGCGGTAGCGCCATTGGCTGAGGCGTCAGGGCTGTTGGGCGTTGCGTCCTTCACCACCCCTTGCGCATTGATCGTCACGGGCACGGTTTTCACCTCGGCGCCATCGCGCAGATTCTTGAGCCCATCTAGGATCACCGCTTCCCCGCTTTTGATCCCATCGGTCACGATCCAGGCATTTTGATAGGTGCCTGCAGTGGTCAGCGTGACCTTCTTGGCCTTGCCATCGCTGGCCACAAACGCCGTAAGCGAGCCATCCCCCTGACGCGTGGTCGCGCGCTGGGGCACAAGGATCGCTTGCGTATTGCCCAAGGTGATCTTGGCGCGCAGGAACTGGCCGGGCAGGATCATCCGGTTCGGATTGTCGAACCGGAAGCGAAAATCAACCGTCCCGGTTGTCGCGGAAACCGTGGCACCGGGGCTGATCAGCGTGCCGGTGCGGTCGTAATCTTCCCCGGTTTCCAGCAGCAGCGACACTTTCAACTGCGCGCCGCGCGTCAGCGTGCCCTTGTCGATGCGCTGGCGCACTTTCATGATCCGCGCCGAGCTTTCAGAGACATCGACATAAATCGGGTCCAGCCGCGTCACCGTAGTGAGCGCGGTGGTTTGATTGGCCGTCACAAGCGAGCCGACCGAGACCTGCGCCACATCGGGAATTCCATCAATCGGCGCGCGGATCACTGTGCGGTCCAGATCAAGCTGCGCGGTTTGCAGATCGGCCTTGGCTTGCAACTGCGCGGCCTTGGCCTGCGCCAGCGTCACCTTCGCCGTTTCCAGATCGCTGACCGAAATAGAGGTCTTTTCCAGCTTAGTATAGCGATCCACCTGGGCTTGAGCGGCTTGGACATTGGCTTGTGCGCTGGCCTGCTCTGCCTGTGCGGCACTCAGCGCGGCCTGATAGGTGTCATCGTCGATGTGAAACAGCGCATCGCCCGTCTTCACCCGATGACCGGCATCATAATCGATGGATTTGATCTGGCCGTTGACGCGGGGGCGAATATCGGTCTGCTCATAGGCGACTGCGCGCCCCGGCAAGGTCACGATATAGGGCACATCCTGCGTCTTGAGCGCCATCACCCCGACCTCGGTCGGTCCGCCCCTGCCAGACCCCGGAAAGCCCTGCGCCATCGCCTGCGTCGCCACTATCGTCAGTGCAGCCATCAGTGCGATGCCACGCGCGTGCCTCAAGGCGGTCACCATCCACTCACACTCCCTGTCTGCGCCAATATGATACTGGCCTTGCACGCTATTCTTACGATAGTACGCGCAACTTCCGCCGCCAGATTGCTACCGATCCTATTTGAGCGAACGCATGTAGGCCAAACGCAAGAAGGAGCGCAATGCGCCCCTTCAAGTCATTGATTTCATATATTTTAGATCGTAATTCGGTAGCGCGCAAAGCCACCCTCGCCCCCATCGGCAGGTTCGATCTTAAGTCCGCGCGACTTCACATCTTCGAGATAGGCCTGCGCCTTGGGGCCGGTTTCAAACAAAACCGTCGCACCACCCGCCGGAGCAAACGACCAGTTGGCATCTGCCTGCGGGCTGATCGTCCCCTTGTCGTGAATGTAGCGCACGATCACATCGCGGTTGGTATCGGGTGCGCGATAGATCACGGTCGAGCCATCAGCACCGGGGAACTGCCCCCCACCCGAGGCGCGATAGTTGTTCGTGGCGATCACGAACTCGGCCGCAGGGTCAATCGGCTTGCCGCCAAATTGCAGATTGACGATGCGGTTCGTATCGGGGTTCACCACATCACCGTCCTTACCGAATTTCGAAGGCTGCGTGATGTCGATCTGATAGGTCACCCCATCGATCACATCGAAATTGTAGCTGGGGAAATCCGGGTTGAGCAGGGCCACATCTTTTGCGCCCGCCGCCACTTGGTTGAACATCCCCGCCGAGCGTTCCAGCCAATCCTTGACCTGCGCGCCGGTCACCTTCACCGCCTGCAGCGTGTTGGGATAGAGATACAGATCCGCCACGTTCTTGATCGCGATCGGGCCTTTGGGAACATCGGTGTAATATTCCGGGCCGCCGCGCCCGCCCGCCTTGAACGGGGCCGCTGCCGAGAGAAGCGGCAGCTTGCCCTCGGGCGTGCCCTCTAGCAGTTGTTTGACATACCAAAGCTGCGCGTTGGACACGATCTGCACCGAAGGATCATCCGCCACCAACGCGAAGTAGGAATAAAGCGGCGCGGTGGTCTCGCCCACCTTGGCGCGGACATATTGCAGCGTCGCCTCATGCACCTGATCCGAGCTGTGCAGAACGGGGCCATAATCGTCGGTCAGTGGCGTGATCGAGCGATCCTCGCCGCGTTTGAAGATCGGGCGGATTTCAGAGGTATGTGTCGCGATCTTCCACGTGCCGCCGTCTTGTTCCAGCATCAGGTCGATCAGGCCCATATGGTTCCCCCAGAACCCCGCCTGCACCGCCGGCTTGCCCATCAAAGTGCCCATGTCATTGTCGATGCCGGGGCCCTCAAAGTCCTTGCCGGGGAAGTTCAGGTGCTGGTGACCCGTGATCACCACGTCGATCCCATCGACACCAGCCAGATAGAGGGCCGCGTTCTCCATCCCGTCGCTTTGGGGCCCGGCATCAATGCCCGTATGGGCCAGCGCCACAATAATATCTGCACCGTCATCGCGCATTTGGGGCACCCAGGCACGGGCGGCCTCTACGATGTCGCGGGTGTTGTAGTTCCCCTCAAGATGGCTGCGGTCCCATTGCATGATCTGGGGCGGCACAAAGCCAATGACGCCGACCTTAATGGGCTGCTTATTGCCCGCGCCATCCACCAGTTCCTTGTCCAGAATGGTGTAGGGCAGCATGTACAAATCATCGTCGCGCGGGTTCGTCCCCAGCTTATGGGCAAAGTTCGCACAGACCATCGGGAAGCCCGCCTTGGCATTCACCTTGACCAGAAAATCCATGCCGTAGTTGAATTCGTGATTGCCCAGCGTGCCACAATCATAGCCCAACGCATTCATTGCCGCGATGACGGGATGGGTGTCGCCCTCTTTCATCCCCTTGGAATAGGCGATGTAGTCGGCCATCGGGTTGCCCTGCATGTAGTCGCCATTGTCGAACGTCATCGTATTGGCGGCTTCGGCACGCACGCCCTCGATCAAGGTAGCGGTGCGCGACAGACCCACCGTATCGACTGGCTTGTCGGCGTAGTAATCATAGGGGCGGATATGGCAGTGAATATCTGTCGTGCACAGCAAGCGCAGATGGGCCTGCCCCGCAGCCGCCTTTGCGGTGAACGGGTGCACCAGAACCAGGCCGCTCGCGGCGGTGCTGGTAAGCAGAAATTGGCGGCGTGAAAACAACGACATTGGGATGACCTCCGAGAAATGGCTTCTTGTCGAAGCGCTCTATCGCAGGATCGTAACAGCGTTTTGACCGTTCGGACAAACCCTGTTCTGTCGCGTGGCACAAATCGGCGTGAGCGGGCGGTGGTTAGACCGCCCGCGTCGTTTTCTCAGTCATGTTCCAAGATTGCCTGCAACTCGGGCGCAGGGCCGGGGTGATGGCAAAACACCTCGCGCCCCTCAATCGTCGCGGTAGGCGGGGTGGTCGCGCAAATCTCGGTTGCGCGCGCACAGCGCGTACGCAGCGGGCACCCCGAAGGCGGATTGAGGGGGCTTGGCAAATCGCCCTCAAGCGCGATCAGTTTCTTGGCGCGCTCCACCACCGGATCGGGGATCGGCACGGCCGATAGCAGCGCCTGCGTGTAGGGATGCTGGGGCGCGGTGAACAGTTTCTCGGTCGGCCCCGCCTCCATCATTGCGCCCAGATAGCGCACCATCACCTCGTCGCAGACATGGCGCCCCACCGACAAATCATGGGCGATGAAAATGATCGTCAGGCCCAGATCGCGGCGCAGATCTTCGAGGAGCGCGATCACCTGCGCCTGAATCGACACATCCAGCGCCGAGACGGGCTCATCGCAGATCAGCAGTTTCGGCTCGACCACCAGCGCGCGCGCAATCCCGATGCGCTGACACTGACCGCCCGAAAACTCATGCGGGTAGCGATTGATCTGGTTGGGCAGCAACCCGACCTTTTCCATCACCGCGCGCACCTTTTCGCGCCGCTCTTTGCGGCCCATCTTGGGGCGATGCGTGCGCAGCGGCTCGGCGATGATTTCCCCCACGGTCATACGCGGATCAAGCGACGCCAGAGGGTCTTGAAAGATCATCTGAATATCAGCGCGGTGCTTCAGCATCGCGCGCGGACCCAGCGGCACCAGATCGGTCTCGCCTTGCCAGATTACCTGCCCCTCGGCGGGCAACATCCGGATCAAAGCGCGCGCGAGCGTAGACTTGCCACATCCGCTTTCACCCACGATGCCCAGCGTTTTGCCTTCCTCCAGCGCAAAGCTGACACCGTTCACGGCACGCAGCTGTGGCGGCGTGGTCCACGGCAGATCCGAGGCGCGGCGAATGTCGAACGTCACCCGCAGATCACGGGCCTCAATCAGTGGCGCACTCATGCGGCGACCTCCTCAATGGGGCGGTGACAGGCGCGCGCGCGCCCTGCCGCGAACGTAGTGAGCGGGGGCATTTTCACCGCGCAGATGTCTTCCACGAAATCGCAACGCGGACAGAACGGGCAGCCGGTCGGCGCGCCGGTCATGTTGGGCGGATTGCCCCGGATCGGAGTCATCGTGCTATTGGCATCCAGCCGCGGAAGGGCCGCTAGAAGCCCGCGCGTGTAAGGATGCGTGGGCTGCGCAAACAGCGGGTCAATCGGCGATTGCTCCATCACTTGGCCGCCATACATGACGATCGCGCGCTCGCAAAAGCCAGCAACGACGCCCAGATCGTGGGTGATCAACACCGTCGCCATGCCCAACTCGCGCCGCAGCTCGCCCAGCAGGTCCATGATCTGCGCCTGCACCGTCACATCCAGCGCAGTGGTCGGTTCATCCGCGATCAGCACATCGGGTTTGCACAGCAACGCCATCGCGATCATCACGCGCTGGCGCATCCCGCCCGAGAACTCATGCGGGAACAGTCGCACCCGGTTCTTGGCATCGGGGATTTTCACCGCATCCAGCATCACCACCGCCTGCGCCACAGCATCGCGCTTGGACAGACCTTTGTGCTGCATCAGCGTCTCAGCCATCTGGTCCGAAATCCGCATATAGGGGTTGAGCGCGGTCATCGGGTCTTGAAACACCATCGCAATCCGATCGGCGCGGATTTTGTTGAGCTGCGCTTCGGGCAGGTTCAAAATCTCACGGCCCTCGAACGCGACCGAGCCGCTGGCGCGCCCATTGGCCGCCAAAAGCCCGAGAATCGAAAACGCGAGCTGCGATTTGCCCGAACCACTTTCGCCCACGATGCCCAACGTCTCGCCCGCCTCCAGCGCGAAACTCACCCCGTTGACCGCATGCACTGCGCCCTCTTGGGTGGCGAAACGCACGTTCAGATCGCGCACATCCAACAAAGCCATATCAGCGCTCCTTCGGGTCAAGCGCATCGCGCAGCCCGTCCCCTACGAAATAAAACCCAAACAGGGTGATGATGAAGAAAAACAGCGGAAAGGCGAGCTGCCAAAGCGTGCCGTAATTCATCGTCCCCGCCCCTTCCGAGATCAGCGCGCCGAGCGAGGTCTGTGGCTCTTGCACGCCCAGCCCGAGGAACGAGATGAAGCTTTCGGTCAGGATCATCAGCGGCACCAGAAGCGTCGCAAACACCACCACCACGCCCACAAGGTTGGGCAGGATATGGCGGCGAATGATGGTAAGGGCGGGCACCCCGATGGCGCGCGCGGCCTCGACATATTCGCGGTTCTTCAACGTCAGGGTCTGCCCGCGCACGATGCGCGACATCTCAAGCCATGAAATCAGGCCAACCCCGACAAACAGCATCCCGATCGAGCGGCCATAGATCACCAGCAGCAAGATCAGCACGAACATGTAAGGGATCGCCAGCAAGATATCGACAAGGCGCATCATGAACCCATCAACGCGGCCTCCGAAATAGCCCGAAACCGCGCCGTAAACCGTGCCCACAACCACCGCGATGAGCGAGCCGATCACCCCCACAAGCAGGGAGATCTGAGTGCCCTGAACGGTGCGGGCAAACAGATCGCGCCCCAGATCGTCAACGCCGAAATAATGGCCATTGGCAAAAGACGGCCCCGACAAGGTCACATCGCCCATCACGTTGTAATCAATGTCGGAATTGTTCCACGCCGCGATCCAGTTGCCAAATAGCGCAAACAGCACAACGAAGATCAACAGCCCCAACCCAAAAATCGCTGCCTTATTGTGAAAGAACCGCCTGCGCGCATCGGCCCAAAGCGAACGCCCCGCCACATCCTCGCGCGAGGTCGCCTCGGCCAGAGAGGCCATCTTGCTTTGATCTATGACCATATCAATACCGGATTTTCGGGTCGATCCATCCGTAGATGATATCGACGACAAGGTTGAACAGGATGGTCAGCGTGCCCAGCAGGATCGTGATTCCCATCATCACCGCGTAATCGCGATTGAGCGCGCTATCGACGAAACTCTTGCCGATCCCGCCAGTGGTGAAATACACATCCACAATGACCGACCCGGTGATCATCGACACGAAGGCCGGGCCCAAATACGAGATCACCGGCAACAAGGCAGGTTTCAGCGCGTGGCGCAGAATGATCTTGCGCGATGGCAGCCCTTTGGCGCGCGCGGTGCGGATGTGGTTGGAATTCAACACCTCCAGCATCGAGCTGCGCGTGATCCGCGCGATCGAGGCCATATACGAGGTCGAGAGCGCCACCACCGGCATGATCCAAAAGCGCGGATCGTCAAAGCTCCAACCGCCACCGGGCAACCAATGCAGCGTGAGCGTGAAAATCAGCACCAGGATCGGCGCCATCACGAAGTTCGGCAGCACCTGCGCCCCGATCGAAATCCCCACGGCGAAATAATCGAGCCACGAGTTGCGCTTGATCGCCGCCGTCACCCCCAGCGAAACGCCCACCAGCACAGCCGCGATAAAGCTGAGCGACCCGTAGGTCAGCGTGACCGGAAAGCCTTGGGCGATGATGTCATTGACCGAACGGTCCTTGTAGGTGAAGGACGGCCCGAAATCGAAATGCATCACCACGTTGGACAGGTAGGTGGCAATCTGTTTCCACAGCGGCTGATCCAGCCCGTATTTCGCATTGAGATTAGCGAGCACTTCCGGGGGCACTTGTCGCTCGGAAGTGAAGGGCCCGCCGGGAGCCGCATGCATCAGCAAGAAACTCGCGATGATGAGCACCAGCAGCGTCGGCACCGCAATGGCCAGACGCTTGAGAATGTAGACGATCATGAAGGTTACCTCGGAAATTCATCGGGCGGGCCAAACATGTGGCCCGCCCTGTTTCCTGATGCTCAGCTTACTTGGCTGTGCGATACATGTTTTTCGCGTACCAGTTGAGCTGCACGTTATCGAACGGGTAGCCCTTGATATGCGCGTTCAGCAGCATCGGCAGCGAATAGTCATAGATCGGTGCCAGCGGCATGTCGGTGGCCAGAATCTGCTCGGCCTTGGTGTAATCGGCCTGCGGATCGGCTGCGGTCTTGGAGTCCTTCATCAGCTTGTCGTACTCAGCGTTCGACCACTGACCCGAGTTCTGATCCGACCACGAGGTGTTCACGTCGAGATAGGTCGAGGCCTCGTTATAGTCCGCACACCAAGCCGTGCGCGCCACGTCGAAATCATGCTGCGTGTTGAGCTTGTCGAGATAGACTTTCCACTCGAAATTCTCGAGCGTGGCTTCGACGCCCAGCTGTTTCCAGAACTGCTGCACCGCGATCGCGATCTTTTTGTGATCGGACGAGGTGTTATACATGATGCGCAGCTTGAGCGGGTGATCGGGGCCATAGCCTGCCTCTTTCAGCAGCTCGCGGGCCTTATCCATGCGCTCTTTATCGGTCCATTTCGCATAGGCGATGTCGGGGGCCTTGAAGCCTGCGGTCGCCCAATGGGTCCAGCTATAGGCCGGCTTCTGCCCACCCTTGAGGATCTTGTCGATGATGATGTCGCGGTTGATCCCATATGACAGCGCCTGCCGCACCTTCACATCCTTCAGCGCCTCCGGGCCGTTCGGGCCGACATTGAAGCGATAGGCATAGACACAGGAACGCGGCGGAGCATGCGCCTGATCGGGATATTCATCCTTGAGGCGCGGATATTGACCAGCCGGGGTCTGCACAAAGTCCAGCTCGCCCGCCTGATAGCGCGTCAACGCCTGATTGAGGTCTTGGATCGGGATGAACTTCAGATCGGTCAGCGTCGTGTTCGCCGCATCCCAATACTTGTCGTTCTTGGTCATCTCGATGCTTTCGCCGATCTTCCAGCTTTTCAGCGTGTAGGCACCGTTCGAAACCATATGCTCGGGCTTGGTCCAGTCGGAACCATATTCCTTCACCACCTTCTCGGGCACCGGGAAGGTTGAGGACAGCACCAGCATCTGGCGGAAATACGGGATCGGCGTTTCCAGCGTGACCTGCAGCGTGTGGGCATCCAGCGCCTTCACGCCCAGATCGCTCACCGGCTTGTCGCCCTGAATCACGTCATGCGCGTTCTTGACCTGCATCAGTTCAATATACCACGCGTATTCCGAAGCGGTCTTGGGATCGGCAAGGCGCTGCCAGGCGTAGACAAAGTCCTGCGCCGTGACCGGATCGCCATTGGACCATTTCTCGTCGCGCAGATGGAACGTATAGGTCAGCTTGTCATCAGAGACGTCAAAGCTTTCTGCCATAGCGGGCACAAGATTGCCGTGATCATCTTGCTGATACAGCCCGTCGAACATCTGCTGAAGAACGTCATTGCCGTCCTTGGATGTGCTCAGATCGGGATCCAGCGTCTTGAGGTCATCTTGCAACCAATAGGTGAAGCTTTGATCCTTGGCGAGCTTGGTGCCAGCGGGAACATGGCTAGACTGGGCAAAAACGGGTGCTGCGCCGCCCAACATAAGGGCTATGGCGGAAATCGCGATGAGTGGTTTCAAGGAATACCTCCAGATTCAGGGTCCGGCTTTGCGCGCAATGTCCAAATTCTAGACCCTGCAACAGTCCGGCTTTCTCGTTGATGCGTCATCAAGAGCGATCATGGATAAGAGAGCAAGACTGACGTTGCGCTTGTAACATTCATGTGAGAGCGGCGCGCGAACAAAGGCAAAACTTTTCCCAAAACTTGCGCAAATGCGGCTGGTCGAGCAATGAAATGCCGGGCCATCGGTGGGTACTTCGCTGACTTTGACGGAATATTTCAAACTCTGGTGCAGCATACCATCCCCCTCGGCTGATGACGCTATCCATTCTGGTGGTCATAAGGCTGCCCCAGAGAAGACAGACTGAAGCGGCATCATCATCTGCAAGCGCGCATCATTACCCGATTACTTGCTGTCAGCGCCCGTCAGGCATCGTCGATCATAAAAACAGATCACAGCCGTCACCTCGGTCGCGATCAGGGAAAATGCTGGAAAACCACGCCTTACCGCCAAAGAGCCACCAGAATAGATGCCCGCGCGCAGGAGCAGCCGTTTTTGACTTTCCAGCAGCGCCGCTTTACCGCCACGCCCCCCAATTCTGGCGCCATACCCAGCAACCAGAACGGCACCAAGCCCCTGCAATCAAGAGCTTTCTCTAATATCAGGGGGGTGAATGGTGCTGTGAGAGAGGATTGAACTCTCGACCTCTCCCTTACCAAGGGAGTGCTCTACCACTGAGCTACCACAGCGCCGTTACAGCGTCGTTTCCGACCGTGGGCGGGGATTTAGACGCAATCGCGCCATGGTGCAAGGGCAAATCTGCCCTCTCTCTCGACAGGATTTGCCTTGCAGGGTAAACGAGGCGCCATGACACAGGATTATAGCGAAACGTCCGGGGCCAAGCGCGCACCCAAACCCAGCCGGGAAGAGCGCCTGGCCGAGGCCTTGCGCGCCAACCTACAAAAGCGCAAGGCACAGGCGCGCGCGCGCAAGAACGATGCGGCGACGTCGCAAAATGATAAGAACGAGGGCAGTTGAATGGACAGTATCATCGTGCGCGGCAATGGCCCGCTCAAGGGGCAAATTCCGATCGCGGGGGCCAAGAACGCCTGTTTGGCGCTGATGCCAGCCACGTTGCTCAGTGAAGAGCCGCTGACGCTGACCAACGCGCCACGCCTCAGCGATATCCGCACGATGACCGAATTGCTGGCCTCTCTCGGCGCCGAGGTGACGGCACTGCAAGAGGGCAAAGTTCTGGCCGCTTCGTGCCATGGCGAGATCAATCCGGTCGCCGATTACGACATCGTACGCAAGATGCGCGCCTCGAATCTGGTGCTTGGACCGTTGCTGGCGCGGCTGGGCCATGCGGTGGTGTCCCTGCCCGGTGGTTGCGCGATTGGCGCGCGTCCAATGGATATTCACGTCGATGCGTTGACCGCCTTGGGGGCGCAGATTGAGTTGCGCGACGGTTATCTGCACGCCAAAACGCAAGGCGGGCTAAAGGGCGCGGTGCATGAAATGCGCTTTGCCTCGGTGGGCGCGACGGAAAACTTTTTGATGGCGGCCACGCTGGCGAAGGGCACCTCGGTGCTGAAAAATGCCGCCCGCGAACCCGAGATTGTCGATCTGGCCGATTGCCTGCGGGCGATGGGCGCGCAAATTGAGGGCGACGGCACCGGAACGATCGAAATTCAGGGCGTGGACAGGCTGCACGGCGCAACCCACCCGGTGGTCGCTGATCGGATTGAACTGGGCACCTATATGCTCGACCCCGCAATCTGCGGCGGCGAGGTGGAATGTCTTGGCGGGCGAATCGAACTGATCGAAAGCTTCTGCGAGCGTCTCGATGCCGCGGGCGTTTCGGTCGAGCAGACCAAAGCGGGCATCAAGGTGAGTCGTAAGAACGGCCGCATCCGCGCCGTCGATGTGGTGACCGAGCCCTTCCCCGGCTTCCCCACCGATTTGCAGGCGCAGATGATGGCGCTTTTGTGTACCGCCGAAGGCACCAGCGTTCTGGAAGAAAAGATCTTCGAGAATCGCTTCATGCACGCCCCCGAATTGCTGCGCATGGGCGCGAATATTGAGGTGCATGGCGGGCACGCAACAGTGCATGGCGTCGACAAGCTGCGCGGCGCGCGGGTGATGGCGACGGATTTGCGTGCCTCGGTTTCGCTGATTCTCGCAGGGTTGGCGGCAGAAGGCGAAACGATGGTCAGCCGGGTCTATCACCTCGATCGCGGCTATGAGAGAGTTGAAGACAAGCTCAGCGCGGTCGGTGCACATATCGAGCGAGTTAAAGGCGAGTGATCGTTTCGCGCAGGTGAAACGCAAAACTGCCGCAGCGCATAAAGGGAACATGATGGTAGATGCGAAATTCGACGAGGGTGGCGAAGGCGCAATATCCCTGCGCGCCGAAACGCAGGCCGATCTGTCGGTGATGGCCGCGTTGGTGCAAGACGCCGTTCTGCCGATCACCGAGATCGTGTGGGAGGCCAAAGCACGCCGGTTGGCATTGCTGATCAACCGCTTTCGTTGGGAAGACAAGGCACAGGCCGAGGCCGAAGGACGCCCCTACGAACGCGTGCGCGCGCTTCTCGTGGTCTCTGATGTCACCCATGTCGCGAGTCAGGGAATTGATCGCGGCGATCAAGACGTCGTGCTCTCGCTCCTTGATATCGCCTTTGAGCCTGCGCAAGACGGGGCGGGACGGGTCGTTTTCACGCTGGCTGGCGATGGGGCAATTGCGGCCGATGTCGAATGTCTCGATGTCGATTTGCGCGATGTCGAACGCCCCTACCGCGCCCCCTCGGGCAAAGCGCCGCGTCATCCTGACTGACACCGGCTTCATCTAGCACGAAATACTCCCGCCGGAGGCTCCCGAACCTTCTGCTGGACGCTCCGCGGGGAGTATTTCGAGCCAGATGAAATGCGAAAACACCCCGAAAGCCGGAGCGGCGCTTGCGGGGGCGGGCCAGACTGTCTAATTCCGATGGCGGACAAGGAGTCGAGTGATGGTGCAGTTTCTTGACACGCGCGCGGAGGGGTTTGAGGCCCGCTTCACCGAGCTTTTGGGCATGAAGCGTGAAGACAGCCCTGATGTCGACGCGGTTGTGGCCGCTATTATCGCGGATGTGCGTGCGCGCGGCGATGCGGCGTTGATTGAGTTGACGGCGAAATTCGACCGTCTTGATCTGACGGCTGAAACGCTGGCGTTTTCGCCTGACGAGATTGCCGCGCAGATTGCCAAGGTCCCCGCGGCCGAGCGCGCCGCGCTGGAACTCGCCGCAGAACGCATCCGCGCCTATCACGCCCGCCAAATGCCCGAGGATCAGCGCTGGACCGATGCCGCTGGCGCGGAATTGGGCTGGCGCTGGGGGCCGGTCAGCGCGGCGGGGCTGTATGTGCCCGGCGGGTTGGCAAGCTATCCGTCCTCGGTTCTGATGAATGCAATTCCCGCCAAGGTGGCCGGGGTAAAACGGCTGGTCGTTGCCTGCCCGACGCCCGGCGGGGTGGTTAATCCGCTGGTGTTGCTGGCGGCGCAGATCGCGGGCGTCGATACCGTTTATCGGGTGGGCGGCGCGCAGGCGATTGCGGCCCTAGCCTATGGCACTGAAACCATCGTGCCGGTGGATAAGATCACCGGGCCGGGCAATGCTTTTGTTGCGGCTGCCAAGCGGCGGGTCTTTGGACGTGTCGGCATCGACATGATCGCGGGACCGTCGGAAATTCTGGTGATCGCGGATGGCACAGGCGATCCCGACTGGATCGCGCTTGACCTGCTTAGCCAAGCTGAACATGACGAAAGCGCGCAAGCGATCTTGATCACCACCGATGCAGCCTTTGGCCAAGCGGTGACGAAGGCCGTCGAGGCGCGCCTGCAAACGCTGGAGCGACGCAAGATCGCAGGCGCAAGCTGGCGCGATTTCGGCGCGGTCATCGTGGCGCGCGATCTGGACGAGGCAGCAACTTTGTCAAATAGGGTTGCGCCCGAACATCTGGAGCTATGCGTCGCCGACCCAGATGCGCTGGCCGAACAGATCACCCATGCCGGCGCGATCTTTCTGGGCGCCTATACCCCCGAGGCGATCGGCGATTATATCGGCGGGCCAAACCATGTTTTGCCCACGGCGCGTTCGGCGCGGTTTTCCAGCGGCTTGTCGGTGCTGGACTTCCTCAAACGCACCACGCTGGCCAAAATGACGCCCGGTGCGCTCAAGGCGATTGGCCCGGCGGCCGAGACATTGGCGATTTCGGAAAGCCTCGAAGCGCATGGGTTGAGTGTGCGCGCGCGTCTGGATGCGCTCAACAAAGGAGATCTCTGATGGCCCGGATCAGCCAGCTTGTGCTGGACACTGGCGGCTTGCCCGCCCCCTCGCCCGAGATCGAGCAAGAGCGCAAAGTCGCGGTCTATGACCTGCTTGAGGATAACAGCTTTATCCTGCCCGGTCGCGATGGACAGCCCGCACCGTCCGGGCCCTTCGCACTGAACCTTGGGGTACGCGACCGGCGGCTGGTGTTTGATACGCAAACCGAGACGGGGGTTAAAGTTGCCGAATTTCACCTGTCATTTGGCCCGTTTCGCCAAGCGGTGAAGGACTATTTCCAGATCTGCGAAAGCTATTTCGAAGCCGTTAAGAAACTGCCGCCCAGCCAGATTGAGGCGATCGACATGGCGCGCCGGGGCATTCACAACGAAGGGGCGCGGATCTTGCAAGAGCGCCTTGAAGGCAAGGTCGAGCTCGATATCGACACCGCGCGTCGATTATTCACCCTTGTCGCTGTTCTGGCGCCGAGGTAACGGATGGGCGATCTTCCCTCCTCGGTGCTTTTTGCCTGCGACCATAATGCGACACGCTCGCCAATGGCCGAAGGCATGATGAAGAAATTCTACGGCACCGATGTTTACGTCCAATCCGTGGGCGTGAAGGCGGATCTTGAGATCGACGGTTTCACAATCGCGGTAATGTCCGAGATCGGGGTCGATCTGGTGCGGCATCGGTCGCGCTCGTTTAGCGAATTGCAGGAATGGGGCGATGATCTGTCGGCGTTTGATCTGGTCGTCGCGCTCTCGCCCGCGTCTCAGCGTCAAGCATTAGAATTCACGCGGTTTTTCCACCTTGATGTGGAATATTGGCCGATTCTTGACCCTACCGGCATTGGCGAGAGTCGCGACGCCAAACTGGCGGCTTATCGTGACACGCGCGACCAGATCAGAGGCCACCTAGTTGCCAGGTTTGGCGCGCCCAGGCTGTAAGCTGCGACTCAGGCGCGTTTCAGGCCGATCTGCCACAGCCCTTGCGCCCGCAAACCCCTGTCTGTGCAGGCTCTGGGGTGCAATTCTCACCCAAATGGTCAACTCCGTGAGGGAAAAGCCCGCTCCTGCTAGACATTACGCTTGAAATTTTGCGCTTGCGGGCGCATTTAACGCTCGCCCGCACAATCTGCGGGTTTTCAAATACGGAGTGACCATGGCCAAGGAAGAAATGCTCGAATTTCCCGGTGTCGTTAAGGAACTCCTGCCTAACGCGACATTTCGGGTCGAGCTGGAAAACGGCCATGAGATCATCGCGCATATGGCAGGCAAAATGCGCAAGAACCGCATCCGCGTTCTTGCAGGCGACAAGGTACAGGTGGAAATGAACACCTATGACCTGACGAAGGGTCGCATCAACTACCGTTTCAAGTAAGCGGATCTGTTGAAACTTATTCTGGGATCGGCAAGTCCGCGTCGGCGGGAGCTTTTGGCCCAATTGGGTCTGGAGCCTGCCGCCCTGCGCCCTGCCGAAATCGACGAGACCCCCGCCAAGGGGGAGTCGCCGCGCGATTATGTGACGCGCATGGCGCGCGAAAAGGCGATGGCGCTTGAGATGGCCGCTGATGAGGTGATCCTGAGTGCCGATACCACCGTGACCTGTGGCCGCCGCATTCTGGGCAAACCCGATGACGAAAAGCAGGCGGCAGAGTTTCTGTGGCTCCTGTCGGGTCGACGTCATCATGTACTGACAGCGATCGCTGTGCGCAGCGCGTCTGGCCTGCGCGAGCGGCTGGTCGATACGGTGGTCAAGTTCAAACCGCTCAGCAATGAAGACGTGAATGGCTATCTGGCCAGTGGCGAATGGCGTGGCAAGGCGGGTGGCTATGCCATTCAGGGCCTTGGCGGGGCGTTCGTGCCGTGGCTGCAAGGCAGCTACACGGGCGTCGTCGGCCTGCCATTAAGCGAAACCGCAACATTGTTGGCCGCTGCTGGCATCAAGGGAGAATGGGCATGATTGGACGGGTCATTCTGCTGGATCAAATCGCGGGCCGTGAGGCGGCTGCGTTGATGGTGGATGGGCAGTTGGAAGATGTGCTGATTGATCCGGGCGTGGCGCTGGCCCCCGGCGCGATCTGCCGTGGCGTGATCGGGCGCCAGATGAAGGGGCAAGGCGGAGTGTTCGTCGACCTACCCCAAGGCGCGCGCGGCTTTCTGCGCGAGGTGAAGGGGCTGAGCCCGGGCCAAACCGTGATCGTTCAGGTCTCGGGCGGGAGCGAGCCCGGCAAGGCGCTGCCCGTCACGCTGCGGGTCTTGTTCAAATCGCGCCACGCGATTGTCACCCCCGGCGCGCCCGGACTGAATATCTCACGCCGAATTCGCGACGAAGACTTGCGCGCCAGCCTGCAATCTTTGGCCGAGGCGGAAATGTCGGGCGCGCAGGCCGGGTTGATCCTGCGCTCGGTCGCTGCGCATGCCGACGCGACTGACATCGCCGAGGATATCGCTGCGATGCGCACCCTGTCGGAGGCTGTGATGGCCGATCTCTCGGGCGCGCCTGAATTGCTGGTCGATGCGCCCAGCCCGCATGAAGAGGCGTGGCGCGACTGGGCTGATCCGGCACCAGATGAGGTGGTTGAGGGCGGCTTTGACGATCATGGCGCGACCGACGCGATCGAGGCGCTGTTGCAGCCGCGCGTCGAATTGGACTGGGGCGCGCATATGATGATCGAACCCACCCGCGCACTGATTGCTGTGGATGTGAATACCGGCAATGACACGTCGCCGGCAGCGGGGCTCAAGGCCAATATCGCCGCCGCGCGGGCCCTGCCGCGCCAGTTGCGCCTGCGTGGACTGGGAGGGCAGGTCACCGTCGATTTCGCCCCAATGCCCAAACGCGATCGCCAGCCGCTTGAACAACAGCTACGCACCTCGTTCAAAGGTGAGGCCGAGGCCTCGTTGGCTGGCTGGACACCGCTTGGAAATTTCGAGTTGCAGCGCAAGCGCGACCGTGTTGCTCTAAGCTCTCTGCTGGGAGATGTGGTGTGAGCTGTCCGATCTGCGCGAAAGAATCTGATCCGAAATACCGCCCGTTCTGCTCAAAACGCTGCGCGGATGTGGATTTGGCGCGTTGGCTGAACGGGTCCTACGTCATTCCCGGCGACGCCGTCGAGGAAGAAGAACACGCGCCCATCAATCCAGACGACTTGCAGGGCGGCGCGCAAAAGCCGCACTAACGGGCGCGGTGGCGCTGGCGTTCATTTTTCTGATAAATCCCTCTGGACAGCTTCCCCGCCCTGATTTAGTAACCGCCCAGCAAGGCCGTAAGGCCAGAGTGCCCGAATAGCTCAGTTGGTAGAGCAGCGGATTGAAAATCCGCGTGTCGGTGGTTCGAGTCCGCCTTCGGGCACCACTTAAATCTCCAGAAAATAAAAAATACTTATCTGGTCGCTGAGCCGGGTTTTAGCGTTTGGTCGTCGAAAGCCCCTTTGGGGCATACAGGGGCGTATTTTCCGAAACCTAGTCGTCGAGCCTTTTGTCGCAGGATGCGGGCGTTGCAGGCGAATCTTTCGGAAAGGTCGCCTCACCGATGGACCCAAGCTGGAGCAGCTTGAGAAATGCAGAAACCGGCATGGCACCCGGCGCATTCCTGAACGGGTTCTGATCCTCAGGTGAGAAGAGAGCTTGGGCCTAATCGGCTCCGGTGGGTCGCGCAGGTGTTTGGATAGGGCTTTGAAGGAACCGGGCCGGACTTGCCTTAGGCTTTAGCGCGAACGACGAAAGCGCTCTCCCTCAGACGGTGCCACCAAGGCTGCCTTCCAGCTCAACCAGTTCCTGACCGCCAGCCATGAGATCCTGCAACTCCTCGGGCGTGATCTGGCCGCGCTGCGCGGTGCCCAAGGTCTTGCCGCGATTAAGCACGGTAAAGCGGTCGGCCACCGCCATCGCGTGGCGCACGTTATGGGTGATGAACACCACCGCGATGCCTTGCTTGCGCACCTTGTCGATGGTTGAAAGCACATTCGCAGTCTGGCGCACCCCAAGCGCCGAGGTCGGCTCATCCAATATCAGCACCTTCGCGCCGAAATGCACCGCGCGCGCAATCGCCACCGTCTGGCGCTCGCCGCCTGACAGCGTGCCCACCGCCTGATCGGGTCCGCGCAGATTGATGCCCATGCGGCGCATCTCTTCCATGGTCACCGAATTGGCGTGCTCGTGGTCAAAGAATTTGAGCGGCCCGACCTTGCGCAAAGGCTCGTTTCCCATGAAGAAATTGCGACTGACCGACATTAGCGGGATCATCGCGAGGTCTTGGTAGACGGTCGCGATTCCCGCATTGATCGCATCGCGCGGGCGGTCGAAATGCAGCGGTTTGCCCTCGAACAGGATCTCGCCCTTGGTGGGCTTATGCACCCCGGACATGGTCTTGATGAAGGTCGATTTACCCGCGCCGTTATCGCCCAGCAGGCAATGACATTCGCCGGGAAAGACCTCAAGCGAGACCCCGGCCAGCGCGATCACCGAGCCGAAATGCTTTTCGATATTCTTCATCTGGATGATGGGAGCATGCGGGTTCATCTTATCTCTCCCCGGTAATCAGGCGACGGACATAGGTGTTCAGGATCACCGCGCACAGCAGAATGACGCCCAGAAACACCCGGAATAGTGAGCTTTCGACACCGGCAAAGAACAGCCCCTGCTGCACGACGCCAAAGATCAGCGCACCAAGCGCGGCACCGATGACGCTGCCATAGCCGCCCGTCAGAAGGGCGCCGCCAATCACCACGGCGATGATCGCCTCGAATTCTTTCAGCAAGCCGCGATCCGCCCCGGCCGAGCCGAACTCCATCACTTGGCAAGTGGCAAAGACGGTGGCGCAGAAGGCGGTGAACATGAACATCGAAATCTTGACGCGGTTCACCGGCACACCGGCATAGCGCGCCGCTTGCGCATCGCCGCCACTGGCAAAGATCCAGTTGCCGAACCGCGTGCGCGTCAGCACGATATGACCGATCACCACCAGAACCAGCGCCCAGACGATCAGCATCGGCACGCCATCAACGACCGGCTGGCCCTTGCGCAGGCCGCGATCAAATGTGGCGATCAGCCCGGCATTGCCCAGCCAAGTAAACAGACCCGTAAGAATCTTGCCGCCAAACACCGCCGCGAGCCAATCGCCCTGCGCGACCTCGGAAACGCCGCCGATGATGGTCTTGCGCTCAATCGTTTGGGGGAAATAAATCGTAAAGCCGCGCAGGATGAACAGCGAGGCCAGCGTCACGATAAAACTGGGCAGCCCAGTGCGCACCACGATAAAGCCGTTGAGCGCCCCAATCGCCAGCGCCAGCACAAAGGTCACGAGAATCGCCAGCCAGACAGGCCAGCCCAGAGTGACAGAGAACATCGCGATCATCATGCCCGAAAAGCCGATCATCGACCCCACGGAGAGGTCGAACTCGCCCGCGATCATCAGCAGGCAGGCGCCCACCGCGATAATCATGAATTGCGCCGAGACCTGGCTCCAGTTCATGATGCCTTGGCTTTTGAACATGCCGCTATCAAAGGCGAAAACCGCGAACAGGGCAAAGACGACGATGGTGCCAACGATGCCGCCGAGTTCGGGGCGGATCAGGGCTTCGCGTAGACGCGAGCGCGACTTGATCCTCTCGTCATCGGGCAATTGGGTGTGGGCGTGTGACATGGCGCGTTGAGGCTCCGAGAAAGAGAAAAGAGAGAGGGGGCGGCCAATGCGCAACGACCGCCCCGGATTCACATCAGATCAGCGGTACTCGCCGGCGAATTTCTCGACCATTTCCAAACCATCGGCGGTCACAAAGCCGGGGCCGGAGTTGATATTATTGCCGGGCAGAACGCCGTAGCGGTGATAGTTCGTCATCACGACCACCGGCAGATAGGCCTGCAAGAAGGGCTGCTGGTCGATGCCCCAATTGATGATGCCTGCCTTGATCGCCTTAACGATTTCCTCACCCAGATCGAAGGTGCCGAAATAGATGTCGCCCGCCATGCCGTTCTCTTCGAGCGCCTGAATGGTCGGGTCGGCAGAGGTCGGGCCAAGCGTCAGCACGGCATCGGTATCGGGATTGGCCGAAAGATAGGCCAGCACCTTGTTTTTGATCTCGGACGGGTCTTGCCCGGAATCGATCATCTGGTTGCCCAGTTCGACCCCCAGCCCATCGGCAAAGCCCTGGCAGCGTTCGGTCGAGGAGGGCGAGCTGATATAGTGGTTCACGCAGAGAAAGCTTTTCACGCCATCGGCCTTGGCGCGCTGCCCGGCGGCGAGCCCTGCGTCATATTCCGGTTGGCCGACATACATCAGCGCGCCCAGATCGCGCGCCTGCTGGGGCGTACCGGAATTGATGATAACCACATCAATACCTGAATCTACGGCATTTCGGATTGGTCCCGAAAGCACGTCGTAATCGGCCAAGGTGGTGATGATGCCGGTCGGGTGCGAGGCGGCGGCCTGCTCGATGATGCGCGCCATATCGGCCAAGTCACCCGTCGGCGGATTGCGATATTCGACCTGCACATCCATCTGCTTGCCCGCCAGAGCAAGGCCATTCTTAATCGTGTTCCACCAGCTGTCGCTGTCGGGGGCGTGACTGACGAGAATGTATTTCTCACCCTCTGCCGAGGCCGTAGTGGCCGCCATCAGGGGCGCTGCTGCGACCACAGCCGCCAGCGCCAGATGTTTCATCAGTGACGTCATGATTTCCTCCCAAAAATTGACTGTCTCCCGGCAAATGCGCGTCTCGCCTTTGCCCCTCCGAGTCGGAGTAAAGCATGTCGGCATCATTTTTGCAACCGGTTGCAAAAATGATCGCACTCTTTCAAGCTGTGCAGAGTTGCGATACGCGCTAGAAACCGCGCAACACGCGAAAAGGGAGCAGACCGGAATGGCCGTTACGTTGAAAGAGGTTGCACAACGCGCCGGGGTTTCGCGCTCGGCGGTGTCGCGCGTGTTCACGCAAGGGGCCTCGGTTTCGGACAAGATGCGGCGCAAGGTCGAGAAGGCAGCGCGCGAGCTGGGCTATAGCCCCAACGCGCTGGCCTCGTCGCTGACCACCGGACGCACCAAGCTGATCGGGCTGGTGTCGAACAACTTTCACAACCCGATCTTTCTGGAAGTGTTCGACCTGTTCACTCGCGGCCTGCAGGATCGCGGCTTGCGCCCGCTATTGGTGAATCTCTCGGATGAGACCGACCCCGAGGCCTCGGTGCGCATGTTGCGGCAATATTCGGTCGATGGGGTGGTGGTGGCGTCTTCGACCTTGCCGCCCGGCTTTGCCAAGGCGTTTCGCGATGTCGGCATTCCGGTGGTGCATGCGTTCGGGCGGGCTTCGGCGGCACCGCAGGTGCATGTCGTGGGGATCGACAACGTGGAATGCGGGCGGATGGCGGCGCGCACGTTGATCGCGCATGGCTATCGCGATGTCGCCTTTCTGGGCGGGCCCGAAGGAGCGACCTCAACGCAGGATCGCTATAGCGGCTTCATGACCGAACTTTCGGCGCATCGCGCGATCAAGACCAGCTATTCCTTTGCCGACGACTATTCGTTTGACGCAGGTCGGCGCGAAATGCTGCGCCTGCTGCGTGCGCGCCCTGCCGAGGCCTATTTCTGCGGCGATGACGTCCTATCCATCGGTGTGCTATCCGCGATCCGCGAAAGCGGGCTGGATGTGCCCGGCGATATCGGGATCATCGGGCTCAACGACATGGAAATGGCGCGCTGGGAGAACATCAACCTCACGACGATCCGCCAGCCGATCCGCCAGATCATCGCCTCCACGATTGAACTCATGGTGGCGATGCTGAACGAACCCGACCGCTATCCAGAGGCGCGAATCTTCCCCTGCAGCGTGATTGAGCGGGCGACATTGCGCCCGCTCACTTAGCGAAACATCGGCGGGCGTGCATCGACCCAGACACCCTCGGCGTGACCGCTTTGCGCCACAGCGAACACTGCCGCCATCGAGCGCAAACCATCTTCGGCGCGCGGATACAGGTTAGCTGCGGGGTCCATCGTACGGCCCTCTTTCTCGGCGCGGATGGCCTCGGCCAGATCGGCATAGATATTGGCGAAGGCAAGCGGCATCCCCTCGGCATGGCCAATCGTGACGCGGCTGGTGCGATCGGCCTCGGGGGACAGATTGGCCTCTCCGCGTTCGATCACCTGCAGACGCTCGCCCAAGGGCATCCAATATAGCTGGTTGGGCTGTTCCTGCGCCCATCGCAAACCGCCCTTCTCGCCAAAGACTTGCAAGGTCAGCCCGTGCTGACGCCCGATCGCGATCGAGCTGGTCCAGAGCCGCCCGACCGCGCCCCCGTCAAAGCGCAGATTGACCATCGCGTCATCTTCCAGCGTGCGACTGGCAATGCAGCTGACCGTATCAGCCGAGAGCATCCGCGCCTCTTGTCCGATCACGAAGCTCGCCATGTGCAGCGCGTGAATACCGCAATCGGCAAACTGCGCCGACACGCCCGCCTGCGCGGGATCATAGCGCCAGCGCACCCGCGGATTGTCGGCATCGGCGGCATCGGCGTGATGGCCATGGGCGAACTCGGCCTTGACCAGACGGATTTGCCCCAGATCGCCGCGCGCCACCATCGCGCGCATGTGGCGCACCAGCGAATAGCCGCTATAGCCGTAATTCACCGCGCAGATTTTGCCGGTCTCGCGCGCGAGGTTGACGATCTCTTCGCCTTGCTCGACCGTCATCGTCATCGGCTTTTCGCACAGCACGTGAAAGCCCGCTTCGAGAAACCCTTTGGTGATTTCGAAATGCGTCGCGTTGGGAGTGGCGACGGTGACCAGATCGACGCGGTCTTCGCGCGCGCGCTCGCCCTCCAGCATCTCGCGCCAATCTCCATAGGCGCGATCGGCGGCCAGTCCCAGCCGCTGCCCATACTCACGCCCGGCCTCGGGGCGATGATCCAGCGCACCCGCGCTGAACTCGTACGCCCCATCCAGCCCTGCGCCAAGGCGGTGCGCTGGCCCGATCTGGCTGCCTTCGCCGCCCCCGATCATGCCCCATTTCAGTTTTGCCATCACGCGCGCTCCTCAGTTAAATCCAATGGATTCAAGATATTCCCGGTTCTTTTTGGCGTCGCCAACGGGGTCCGGGTCCAGCAGCGGGTCGCAATCCTGCTCGACCGTGCACCAGCCCTCGAACCCCGCGTCCAGCAGCACTTGCCGCACAGCGGGAAAATCGACATCGCCCTGCCCGAGATTGCAGAAAATCCCCTGACCGCAGGCGTCGTAAAACCCGGTGCGCTGTGCCACAGCGCGGGCTTTGACCTGCGGGTCGATATCCTTGAAATGCATGTAAGAGATGCGGTCGATATGGCGCTTCATGAAGGCCACCGGATCATAGCCCGCATAGGAATGGTGCCCGGTATCGAAGCAGATTTTCAAGATATCTTCATCGACCTCATCAAGCAGGCGTTCCAGTTCGGGTTCGAAATCCATAAAGCCCGCAGCATGGGCGTGAATGCCCACCGTCAACCCATAGTCTTGCGCCCCGATCCTTGCCGCCTGCGCGATCCGGTCGCGATAGGCAGTCCATTCGGAAGCGTCCATCTGCTCGGCCTCAGCGGCGCGCCCGGCAGTGGGCGCGCGGCGCGGTGAGATGGAATCGATCAGCACCAGATGGCGCGCGCCATGGGCCTGCAACGCCTTGCAGGTGCGATGCGTGCCATCAAGCACATCGTCCCATTGCGCGGGGTCGTGAAAGGCGCGAAACACCACGCCGCCGATCAACTCAAGGTCATGCTTCGCCAGCGCTTCGCCCAGAATGGCGGGGTCTTCGGGCATGAAGCCGACGGGGCCAAGCTCGATCCCCTTATAGCCCGCATCGGCGCAATCCTGCAGCACCGATTGCCAACTCGGATTGCGCGGGTCCTGCGCGAATTCGACACCCCATGAACAGGGCGCATTGCCAATTCTAATAGCCATTCTCTTGCCTCTCCTATCCGGAAAATGTCGCGATATCTTGCCATTTTTGCGCGCGCGTCGAGGCCATTGCGGCAGCGATCACCCGGTTCACCTCATGCCCGTCGCGAAAGGTCGGCCAGACCGGCGCCCCCGTCGCGATGGCGCTTAAAAAGTCGCGCGCCTCGATGATGATCTGGTCCTGATAGCCGGTGCCGTGGCCGGGGCCTTGGCAGAAGGCGGCGTAATCGGGATGGGCGGGGCCCGTCAGGATCTTGGTGAAGCCGCGCGTGGCCTCGGGCCCCTCGGCCCGATACAGCCACAGCGCGTTCTGGTCTTCTTGATCGAACCGGATCGCGCCTTTTGTGCCGGTGATTTCATAGGCATAGCCCATCTTTCGCCCCGTCGCGATGCGCGAGACATAGATCTGCCCCATCGCGCCATTTTCAAAGCGGCACATCATCTGGGCGTGATCGTCATTGTCGACGCGACCCCCGGGGCGGGTAGTGTGAACGGTCTCAATTTCGGCCATGACGCGCGCAATCGGCCCGATCAGCGCCAGCGCGGCGTTGAGGATATGCGGCGCCAGATCGCCCATCGTGCCATTGGCCGCGCCTTGCGTACGCCAACTCGCCGGGGCCTGCGGGTCGGCGTAGAAATCCTCGGTATGCTCGGCGCGAAACCAGGTAATCTCGCCAATCTCGCCGCGCGCAATCAGCTCGCGCGCGAACTGGCTGGCGGGGGTGCGGATATAGTTGAACCCGACCATATTCGCCACGCCCGAGGCTTCGGCGGCAGCCACCATCTCGGCGCTGTCTTGCAGTGACGCACCCAGCGGTTTCTCGCAAAACACCGGCTTGCCCAGCGCAAACGCGGCCAGTGCCACGTCGCGATGGGTCTCTTGCGGACTGGCGATGATCACCGCCTGCACAGCCGGGTCGTTGACCAGCACGCGCCAATCATCGGTGGCGCGTGCGAACCCATAGGCAGTGCGATAGCGTTCAGCACTTTGCGCGCTTGAGGCACAGACCATTTCCAAATGCGGGCGCAGAGCAGGGTCGAACACCGCCCCGACGGCGGACATCGCTACCGCATGGGCCTTACCCATATAGCCCCCGCCCAGAATACCAATCCCGATCCGAGACACCGCAACCTCCTCCGAGATCTTGAATTACAATTTGCAACCGGTTGCAAAAGTTGTATCCTGAGAATCGTAACCCCGCAAGCTGTGTTCGGCATCCGTCCGAATTTTCCCGACAAAGAGGTTCGCGCTGACATGACAACGCCGACAGACACAATTCGCCTGACCACCGCCCAAGCGATCATCCGCTGGCTTTCCAATCAGTTCATCGAGATCGACGGGCAAGAGCTGCGCCTGTGCGGCGGGGGTTTTGGCATTTTCGGCCATGGCAATGTGACGTGCTTGGGTGAGGCGCTGCACGGGGTGCAGGACGCGTTGCCGCTTTATCGCGGCCAGAATGAGCAGAGCATGGGGTTCGCGGCGGCGGGCTATGCCAAGCAATGGCTGCGTCAGCGTTTTATGTTTTGCACCGCGAGTGCCGGGCCGGGCACCTCGAATCTACTGACGGCGGCGGCTTTGGCCCATGCCAATCGGCTGCCGATGCTGTTGCTGTGTGGCGATACGTTCATCACCCGCCTGCCCGACCCGGTCTTGCAGCAGATGGAGAATTTTTCCGACCCGACCTTCGGGGTGAATGACGCGTTCAAGCCGGTCGTGCGCTACTGGGACCGCATCTGTCACCCGGCGCAAATCCTGCAATCGCTGCCCAATGCGCTAGCCACGATGCTGGACCCAGCAGATTGCGGCCCGGCTTTCTTAGGGCTGCCACAGGATGTGCAGGGCTGGAGCTATGACTATCCGGCCCCATTCTTTGCCAAGAAGGTTCATCGCATCCGCCGTCAGGCCCCCGACCCCGCCGAAATCGCGGATGCGGTGGCGCTGCTGAAAACGGCAAAGCGCCCGATGATCATCGCAGGCGGCGGGGTGCAATATTCCCGCGCGGTCGAAGCGTTGACCCAATTCGCCGAGACCCACCAGATCCCCGTGGTCGAAACCATCGCCGGGCGCGCCAATCTGACGGCCACGCATCCGCTCAATATCGGACCGATCGGGGTGACGGGATCAGACAGCGCCAACGCGATTGCCGAGCAGGCCGATGTGATCCTTGCCATCGGCACGCGCTTGCAAGATTTCACAACCGGGTCGTGGACCGCCTTTGCGCAGGATGCGCAGATCATTGCGATCAACGCCGCGCGCCATGACGCGATGAAGCATTTCTCCCTGCCGGTGGTGGGCGATGCGCGCGTTTCGCTTGCGGCGCTGGCAGAGGCGCTCGATTATACTGCGCCCCCCAAGTGGGTCAGCGGGGCGCAGGATGAGCGCAAGACTTGGGATGCGTATGTTGCCAAGAACGTTGCCGCCGGCAATCGCCCCAATTCCTATGCGCAGGCGATTGGCGTGGTGAATGCGCTCTGCGATCCGCGCGACCGTGTGGTGGCCGCTGCTGGCGGGCTGCCTGCCGAAGTCACGGCGAATTGGCGTACGCTGGATACCGGCACGGTCGATGTGGAATTCGGCTTTTCCTGCATGGGCTACGAAATCGCAGGCGCTTGGGGCGCTCGCATCGCGCAGGCCGAACGGGAACCCGATCAGGACGTCATCACTTTCTGCGGCGACGGGTCCTACATGATGCTGAATTCCGATATTTATTCCTCGGTCCTCAGCCAGAAAAAGCTGATCGTGCTGGTGCTGGACAATGGCGGCTTTGCGGTGATCAACAAGCTGCAAAACAACACCGGCAACGAGAGCTTCAACAACCTGCTTGCCGATTGTCCGACCATCCCCGAACCGTTCGGCGTTGATTTCGTGGCCCATGCGACGGCGATGGGGGCGGCGGCAGAAAAAGTCGCCAACCCCGCCGATCTAGCCGAGGCCTTTCGGCGCGCCAAGGCCTCGGAGAAAACCTATGTGATCGTGATGGATGTCGATCCTTACGAGGGCTGGACCACGCAAGGCCATGCTTGGTGGGAGGTCGGCACGCCGCAAGTGTCTGACAGCGCGAAGGTGCGCGACGCGCATGAGGACTGGGAATCCAGTCGCCACAAACAGCGGCAGGGCGTGTGATGGTGCTCGCCGCAATCGCCAAGCGCGATTTCCTCGTGCTCGGCCGGGTGGGCATGGACCTGACACCGGACCCGCCCGGCGCGCGTCTGCGCGAGGCCCAAACCATGATGGTCGCGATGGGCGGCAGTGCGGCTAATATTGCGGCGGGGCTGGTCAAGCTGGGCTGCAAGGCGGCGTTGATGACCTGCGTGTCCGATGACGCGGTGGGCTGGTATTGCGAGGCTCAGCTTGATGCCTATGACGTGGACCGTTCGCTGGTGAAGCGCATCCGGGGCGAGCAACGCACCTCTCTGGCTCTCTATGAAACGCGCATGCAAGAGCATCAAAGCGTCATCTATCGCAACAATGCCGCCGATTTCCAAATGAGCCTGGCCGATGTCGAGGCGGTGAATTTCTCGCGCTATGGCGCGCTGGTCTCGGCGGGCACCATCTTTGCCGCTGAACCCTCGCGCAGTGCCGCGTTTCGGGCGTTTGAAATGGCGCGCGCGGCCGGGCTGGCGATCATTTTCGATGTCGATTACCGCCCCTATAGCTGGCCTTCTCCGCAGGTCGCGCAAGACGTTCTTTCGCGCGCCGCAGCGCTGTCTGACGTGATCGTGGGCAATGACGAAGAGTTCGGCTTCATGGCTGGTGGGATCGCGCAGGGCATGGACAAGGCGCGCGACCTGGCGGGCTCGGGTGCGGCGATCGTGGTTTATAAGATGGGGCCGCAAGGCTCGGTCACGTTTGCCGATGGCGCAGCGCTGCGCAGCGGCATCTTCCCCACCACCGCGCTCAAACCCACCGGGGCGGGCGACAGCTTCATGGCCGGGTTCCTCGACGCGCTCTCACGGGGGCGCCCCTTGGGCGAGGCGGTGCTGCGCGGTTCGGCCTGCGCCTCGATCGTCGTGTCGCGACCCGGCTGCGCCCCCGCCATGCCCGACACACCCGAGCTGGATGCCTATCTCGCCACCCATCCCGGCCCAACACAAAGCTGAATAGGAGACGCCATGCATATCGCGCCCCATGACAACCAGAACAAGCCCATCGTGGATGTCGATCACGACCTCGTCCCGCTGAACTATTTCAACATCATCAAGCTGAAGAAGGGCGAGAGTTTCGACTATGCCGTGCCCGGCTATGAAACCTGCGTGGTGCCCGCCACCGGCACGGTCGATGTGGATGTCGAAGGCGCAGTGTATGAAGGGATCGGCAACCGCACCGTGGATGTCTGGGATGGCGAGCCCGAGGGCGTTTACGTTCCCGTCGGCGCCCGCGTGCGCATCACCTGTCTTACCGACAGCACGGAGACCTTCATCGCAGGGGCGAAATACGACAAGGTGCTTGAACCCTTCGATGTGCGCGCCGATGCGCTTGATAAGGTGCAATACGGCTCGGATGACACCAAAACCCATCGCAAGATCAAGCATATCCTTGGCAGCAAGCATCACGACAAGGTCGGTCGTCTGCTGGTGAGTGAGCTGTACACCGTGGGGCAAGGCGGCTGGTCTGGTTTCCCAAGCCACAAGCATGACACTGACCGTCTGCCCGACGAGACGCGCCATGACGAGACCTACAACTTCCGCTTCCGCCCCGATTACGGCTCGGGGCTACAGATGCTGCAGCGCGAGGATAACAAGCCGGGCGATGCCTATCATATCATGGATCGCTCGACGATCCTGATCGATAAGGGCTATCACCCCTGCGCCGTGCTGCCGGGCTACGAGATGTATTACTTCACCATCCTTGGCGGGCTGAGCCAGCGCAGCCTGAAGCAGTATTTCCAACCCACCCATGCCGCCCAACTGCACACCATTCCGGGAATCATGGATATGGTGGCAAAGTTCAAATGAGCCTTGTAACCCTTGCCGATGTCTTGCAGCCCGCGCTGCGCCAGCACCATGCGGTGGCCGGATTGGTCACGCTGGGCTGGGAGGATATGCGCGCCTATGTCGCCGCCGCCGAGGCCGAGGGCGTTGCGGTGATCCTGCAAGCCGGGCCATCGTGCCGCGCCCACACGCCGCTGCCGATTCTCGGCCAGATGTTTCGCTACTTGGCCGAGGGGGCCAGCGTGCCCGTCGTCGCCCATCTCGATCACGGCTACACCTTTGAGGAGTGCAAGGAGGCCATTGAGTGCGGCTTCACCTCGGTGATGTTTGACGGCTCACGAAAGCCGCTGGCGCAAAATATCGACGAGACGGCGGCAATCGCGGAATTGGCCCATGCGACGGGCGTCTCCTGCGAGGGAGAGATCGGCTTTGTCGGGTATTCGGGCGGCGAAGGATCAGCCGGCACCGACCCAGACGAAGCCGCGCGTTTCGCCCGCGAAACAGGCGTCGATGCGATGGCGATTTCTGTGGGCAATGTGCATTTGCAGCAGGGTAAAGAGGGCGGGCTGGATGAGTCCCGCATCCGCGCCATTGAGGCCCTGACCGAGGTGCCGCTGGTGATCCATGGCGGCTCGGGCGTGCCGGTGGCGCAGCGCCGGGCGCTGGCGCGCGGCTCGAAAATCTGCAAGTTCAATATCGGAACCGAGCTGCGCATGGCCTTTGGCGCTGCACTGCGACACGCGGTCAATGCCGATCCGGACCGCTTTGATCGGGTACAGATTTTGAAGGAAACGCATGAACCTCTGGTCGCAGCCACGCGTCAGGTGCTGCAAGCGTTCAAGGGAGAGTAGAATGCTCAATATCGGGATTTTGGGATGTGGACGGATCGGTCAGGTCCATGCCGGTTCAATCCGTCAGATCGACGGCGCAAGGATCACAGCCGTCGCGGATGCGTTTCCCGAACCGGCTGCGGTGCTGGCCGCGCGCAGCGGGGCTCGCGTGATGGGGTCGTTAGAGCTGATCGAAAGCAGTGACGTCGATGCCGTGGTGATTGGCACGCCGACTGACACGCATTACGATCTGATCCATGCCGCCGCCGCTGCGGGCAAGGCGATATTTTGCGAAAAACCAGTGGATATGTCGGCTGCGCGCATCAAGGATTGCATCAAGGCCGTGGAGCGCGCGGGCGTGCCCTTCCTGACCGCCTTCAACCGCCGTTTCGATCCGAATTTCGCCAATCTGCAAGCCCGGATCGCGGCTGACGAAATCGGCGCAGTCGAGATCGTGACGATCCTGTCGCGCGACCCCGCACCGCCGCCGATCAGCTATATCCAAAGCTCGGGCGGGCTGTTTCGCGATATGATGATCCATGATCTCGACATGGCGCGGTTTCTGCTGTGCGGGGACGAACCGGTCTCGGTCTATGCCACGGGCGCGGCACTCGTTGATCCCGCGATTGGGGCTGCTGGGGATGTCGACACAGCGGCGGTGGTTTTGACAACGGCCTCGGGCAAGATCTGCCAGATTTCGAATTCGCGCCGTGCCAGCTATGGCTATGATCAACGCATTGAGGTGCATGGCGCGCGCGGCATGTTACGCGCAGAAAACATGCTTGAAAACACGGTCGAGATCGCAACCGATGCGGGCTTTCGCAAAGCCCCCGCACAGCATTTTTTCCTAGAACGCTACGCCGCCGCCTATCGTGCCGAGATGGCCTATTTCCTGCATGCGGTGAGCGAGGGCGGCTCGATTACGCCCGGCATTCTCGATGGGCTGCGCGCGCAAGAACTGGCCGATGCAGCCGCTTTGTCTTTGGCACAGGGACGACCAGTCTCGTTGGCAAATGAGGGCTGAAAACCAACCTGACACCCGATAGGTTGACCTTATAACCGGCTGCCCGGTGATGCCCCTTTTGCAGCGATCCCCGGGCATGGCGATGCTCACCCTCAGGGCGACCATTTGACCTCCACGCATGATCAAGCGCGCTCGCTTCCTAACGTGGCGCGCTTGCGCGGGCTTGAACACGCTTTCGCGACCTCGCCATGAAATCCTTGTCTCACGATCTGAGTCTTGCAAGAATTGAACCATTGTTCATTTAATGTGGGCAGCCCTTGGAGGGTCGTCGGTTTGCTGAACTGGCGATAGGGCGCAAGAGGAGGAAATCATGCAGACTGATAGCAACGGGAGCCAACGCTGTGGCGTCATCCCGCAACGCGGCTTGGCCCATGTCGCAGGGCCAACCGATACCCCATTGATCGAAGACACAATTCCGGCGGTGCTGATCCGGACCGCCAATCTCTGGCCCGAGCGCGAAGCGGTTGTGTTTGCCGCAGAGGGCGTCAGATGGACTTGGGCAGAGTTTTCGACGCGGATTGATCGGCTCGCTTCGGGATTGTTGCGGCTTGGTCTGGGGCATGGCGACCGGCTTGGGATTTGGGCGCCCAACCGTTCAGAGTGGGTCCTGACGCAACTTGCGACTGCCCGGATCGGCGTGATCCTCGTCAATATCAACCCGGCCTATCGCCTTCACGAGCTGGAATTCGCGCTGAGAAAGACGGGCTGTCGCGCGCTGGTGCTGGCAGAGACGTTCAAAAGCTCTGACTATGTGGCGATGATCAATGGGCTTTCCCCGGAACTTGCGCGCTCACAACCCGGGCAACTCGAATGTCGCAAGCTGCCCGATCTGCGCGATGTGATTGTGTTGGGCGCGGCGCATCATCCCGGCTGCTACCGCTTTGCGGATGTTGAGGCGATGGGCGACGACTATGACCGAAGCGAACTTGACGCCATAACCGAGCGGCTTGATCGCAATGAGCCGATCAACATTCAGTTCACGTCCGGCACAACAGGTGCGCCCAAAGGGGCGACGCTGACGCATCGCAACATCATAAACAACGCGCATTTCGTGACCAACGCGATGAACGCGACCGAGGCTGACCGGATCTGCATCCCGGTGCCCTTTTATCATTGCTTCGGAATGGTGATGGGCACGCTGGGCTGCGTGACCAAGGGGGCAACCATTGTCGTGCCTGACGAGGGGTTTGACGCCCAAGCGACGCTAACTTGTGTCGCAGCCGAACGCTGCACCGCGCTTTACGGCGTGCCCACCATGTTTGTGGCGATGCTCGAACATCCGGGCTTTGCGCAACACGATCTTTCATCGCTGCGCACCGGCATCATGGCGGGGGCCCCCTGCCCGATTGAGGTGATGAAGCAGGCGCAATCCAAGATGCACATGTCTGAAGTGACGATCGCTTATGGCATGACCGAGACGAGCCCGGTTTCGTTCCAATCGGCCACCGATACGCCCTTGGAAAAGCGGGTCACGTCGGTCGGGCAAGTTCAGCCGCATCTGGAGGTGAAGATCGTGCGCGAGGACGGCTCTCTCGCCAATGTCGGCGAGCAGGGGCAGCTGCTGACGCGCGGTTATTCGGTTATGTGCGGCTATTGGGACGAAGCCGAGCGCACCGCCGAAGCGCTGGATGCCGAGGGCTGGATGCAAACCGGCGATCTCGCGCGGATCGACGCCGAGGGTTACTGCAACATCACGGGCCGGGTAAAGGATATGATCCTGCGTGGCGGCGAAAATGTCTATCCGCGCGAGATCGAGGAGTTTCTCTACACCCATCCCGATATCAGTCAGGTGCAGGTTTTTGGCATTCCCGATCACAAATATGGAGAGATCGTTGCCGCCTGGATCGTGGCGCGCGCCGGGGCTGTGCTTTGCGGAGATGACATCAAGGATTTCTGTCGTGACCAGATCGCCCATTTCAAAGTGCCTGCGGTGATCCGGTTCAAGGACGACTTGCCGATGACGGTCTCGGGCAAGCCTCAGAAATTCGTCATGCGCGATGCGATGATCGAGGAATTGGGCTTGGAGGTGGAGCAAACCGCCTGACCTGTCCGCTCCGCGTCCGACGATATGAGGCTCGGGCGCGGAGCAGCAAAGCCAAGTTGGTCGCGCTTTGGGATATGCGCCTTTAACGCATCCGCTGGCCTTCGGCGTCGAAGTGAAAACGCCGCGCCGGGTCGGGGCTGATTTTCACGCCAGCGTCGATATCGAAATCATGCTCGCCAAACAGCCGCACCGTCAACAGCCCGTGCGGCCCGGTTTTGACATATACATTGGTCTCGCCGCCGAGATGCTCGACATGGCTAATCGTGCCGTCGATCTCGCCGCTGTCGCCGATAACAAGATGCTCGGGGCGGATACCCACCGTCTCGCCTTGCAGCCCCAGCGCGCCAGCCTTGAGGAAATTCATCTGCGGCGAGCCGATGAACCCGGCAACGAAGGTGTTGGCCGGATCGTTATATAGCTCCATCGGGCGCCCGACCTGCGCCACCTTGCCCGCATTGAGCACCACGATCCGGTCCGCCAGTGTCATCGCCTCGACCTGATCATGGGTGACATAGACCATCGTTGCGCCCAGTTCGTAATGCAGTCGTGCGATCTCGATCCGGGTGGCCACGCGCAGCGCCGCGTCAAGGTTGGACAGCGGCTCGTCAAACAGGAACAGCTTGGGGCGGCGCACGATGGCGCGACCGATGGCGACGCGCTGGCGCTGCCCACCCGACAGTTCGGCCGGGCGACGATCCAGCAGCGTTTCGAGCGACAGCATCTGCGCCGAATTGGTCACCGCCTGCGTGACTTCGGCCTTGCTGGCCCCGGCGCGTTTCATCGCCAGCCCCATATTGTCGCGCACGTTGAGATGCGGATAAAGCGCGTAGCTTTGAAACACCATCGCGATCTCGCGCTTGCTCGGCGGCAGCAGGTTGACCCGTTTGCCGTCGATCATCACATCGCCCGAGGTCACGTCCTCAAGCCCCGCGATCATCCGCAGCAGGGTGGATTTCCCGCACCCCGAGGGGCCGACGAAGACGCAGAACTCGCCGTCCTGCACCTCAAGATCGACGCCCTTGATCACCTCGGTCTTGCCGAAGCTCTTGGTCACGTTGCTAAGTGTCAGCGAACCCATACGCGGGTCTCCTTCAAATCTGGATCGGGTCAAGCGTGACCGCGCGCCCCGAGCGCACGCTGTCATCAGCGGCAAGGCAGACGGCGAGCGATGTCACCGCCTCGTTCAGGTGGCGCGAAAGGTCGAGATCCTCGGCGATGGCGCGCGCAACAAATGCCGCTTCGCGATCGCAGAGCGCCTGATGACCCGGTTCATCCGCCATCGAAATACCCTGATCGGGCTGCCCCACACGGTGCAGTCGCAAAGTAGACGTCTTGGTATGGGTCTCGATATCATCGGATTTCGCACTTTCAGGCATCCGGATCGAAACCGCGCCATTGGGGCTGACGACATCTTTCACGAAAAACGCCGTGTCCGAGATCATTGGTCCCCAGCCGGCCTCATACCAGCCGGTCGAGCCATCCTCGAAAAGCACCTGAAAATGGCCGTAATTATACATATCCTCTGCGATCTCACTCGACAGCCGCACCCCCATGCCACGCACCTCGCGGGGGCGGGCATCGGTGATTTGCAGCATCACATCGACATAATGAACGCCGCAATCGACGATGGGCGGGGTGGACTGCATCAGCGCCTTATGCACTTCCCATGTCGGGCCGGTGGATTGCTGGTTGAGATTGAACCGAAACACATAGGGCGCGCCCAGATCCCGCGCCTCCGAGATCAGCCGCTGCCAGCTTGGATGATGGCGCAGGATATAGCCCACGACGCATTTGCGGCCCGTATCGCGAGCCGTGCGCGCGACCCTCAGCGCATCCTCCACCGTGGTGGCGAGCGGCTTTTCGACGAAGACATGCGCGCCTGCTTGCATCGCCGCGACGGCCAGATCCGCATGACTGTCCGAATAGGTGGCGATGGCCACCAGATCCGGCTTCAGCTCGGCCAGTGCGGCTGCGAAATCGTGGCTCAGCGGATAGCCAGTCAGCGCATCGGGCAAAGCGGGCGCGGAGCGGTTGACCAGCCCCACCACCTCGAACTCCGGGTTCGCATGATAGGCCAGCGCATGCGACAGCCCCATATTACCAAGGCCGACAACGAGGCTTCGAATACTCATTTAACCGCTCCCGAGGTGATCCCACGGATCAGTTGCCGTGAGAAGATCATGTACAGCACCAGCACCGGCAAGATCGCCAAAGACAGCGAGGCCAGAACCGCATTCCAGTTGGTGACATATTGGCCGATAAAGGTCTGCGCGCCCAAGGTGACGGTCTTGGTGGATTCCGAGGGCGCAAGGATCAGCGGGAACCACAGATCGTTCCAGATCGGGATCATCGTGAACACCGCCACCGTCGCCATTGCGGGGCGCACCAGCGGCAGCACGAGGGTGAAGAAGATCCAATATTCGCTCAGCCCGTCGATCCGACCCGCATTCTTGAGGTCGTCCGACACCGTGCGCATGAATTCCGACAGGATGAAGATCGCCAGCGGCAGGCCCTGCGCCGTATAGACCAGGATCAGCGAAGTCAGCGTGTTTGTCAGATGCGCCGCCGCCATCAGCTTCAGGATCGCCACCGTGCCCAGCCGGATCGGGATCATGATGCCGATGGCAAGGTAAAGCCCCATCAAAAAATTGCCCCGAAAGCGATATTCCGACAGCGCAAAGGCCGCCATCGCCCCGAAGACCAGCACCAGCGCCAGAGACACCACCGTCACGATCATGGAATTGCCGAAATAAAGCGGGAAATTGCCCTGAGTGAGCACCGTCTGGAACCCGACAAGATCGAACGTGTCGGGGCCCGGCAGGGCCAGCGGCTCACGGAAGATCGCCTTGCGAGACTTCATCGAGTTGATCAGGATCACGAAGACCGGGAATAATGCGATCAGCGTGTAAAGGATCAGCGCGGTGTGCACCGCCACCGTCCGCGGCATTGAGGTTCTTGCGCTTATGCTCATGGCTCGTCGCTCCTCAGAACTGGTAGCGACGCAGCCGCCGCTGGATGCCGAACAGGTAAAGACACACGCCGATCAGGATGATGAAGAACATCACCGAGGCAATGGTCGCGCCCATGTTCGGATCGCCAAGCTGGAGCTGGAAGCCGAAAAAGGTGCGATACATGAACGTGCCCAGAATATCGGTTGAGAAATCTGGGCCGGCCAGCGCGCCCTGCGCGACATAGATCAGATCGAACGCGTTGAAATTGCCCACGAAGGTCAGGATTGAGATGATCCCGATTGAGGGCAGGATCAACGGTAGCTTGATCTTCCAGAACTGTGCCATCCCGGTGATACCGTCGACCTCGGCGGCCTCGATCACCTCTTCGGGGATCGACAGCAGCGCGGCATAGATCAGCATCATCGGAATGCCAATGAACTGCCAGACCGAGATCAGCGCAACGGTGGTCAGCGCGGTTGTCTCTTGCCCGAGCCACGGCTCAAAAAGATGACGCAGTCCGATTGCGGCCAGCATCGAGGGCGCGATGCCCCAGATTGGCGACAGGATCAGCTTCCAAACGAAGCCGACAATCACGAAACTCAGGATCGTGGGCACGAAGATGGCCGAACGATAAAGCGCGGCAAAGCGCAACCGGGGCAGCGACAAAAGCGCCGCCAGCGCGATCCCGACGGGGTTCTGAACCGCCATGTTGATCAGGAAGAACCAGACATTGTTCCAAAACGCATTCCAAAACTGCTCGGCCCAGTGCGCATCGCCGAACAGCGTGCGGAAATTCTCCAAACCGACGAATTTCGTGCCCGTCTCTGTCGCGGAATACAGCGACAGATCAAGGGTCGCGAAAAGGGGGATGATCATCACCAGCGTGTAAATCACCACCGCCGGGGCAAGAAATACCGCGATATGCCAGCGGAATGGCGTGCGCTCGGACATCAGCTCAGCCCTTTCGGTTTCGATGATTGGAAAACGGCGCGGGGACCGGGCGAGCGGGCACATGCCGCCCGCCCGGTTCGGCTCAGTTTTGCTGCGGCTTATACCAGCTCGCCAGATCCTTTTGCAGATCGGCGGCTGCCTCTTCGGGCGTCTGGGTGCCGTTCATCACATTGGCCGACGCCGCCCAGGTCGCGTTCTCCAGGTTCGGCGTGCCGCGCGAAAGGATCTGATAGGTCGAGCGGATCGTCGATTTGCAATCCTTGCGCCAGCTCAGGAACTCCTGCGCGAGCGGATCTTTCAGATCGACCGGGGCCGAATTCAGCGCGAAGAAACCGGGAAGAGAGTTCGCATAGATCTGCGCGAAGTCCTGACCACCCAGCCATTGCAAGAAGGTCATCGCCGCGTCCTTGTTCTTGCTCGCCGCGTTGAGCCCCATCGCATGGTCGGGCTGGTCCGAGATGTAGCAGGTGTCGCCAACTTTCTGCACCGGCGGCGCGAAGGCCCCCATCTTGAAATCGGCCTGCGCCTCAAAGCCCGGAATCTCCCACGAGCCAGCAGGATAGATCGCTGCGCGGCCCAGCGTGAACAGGTTCTGGCTGTCAGGATAGGTCTGCGCCTGATAGCCGTCGCCAAGGTAGTTCGACCATTTCGCGAGTTGCTTGAGCGGTTCGACCCAATCGGGATCGGTCAGCTTTTGGGTGCCCGCGATCAGTGCCTTGCGGCCCTCTTCGCCCTTCCAATAGGTCGGGCCGATATTCTGATAGCCCATCGTCGCGGCTTCCCACTGGTCATGGGTTCCCATGTCGAGCGGAATATAGCTGCCATCGGCTTTGATCTTGTCGAGGTCGGCATAGAATTCGTCCACCGTCTTGGGCGGGGTGATGCCCAGTTCGTCGAAGGCATCCTTGTTATAGATGAATCCGTGAATCACCGAGGCCATCGGCATGCAGAACGTATGGGCCCCGTCATCGGTCTGCCACGCGGATTTGGCCACCTCGGGGAAGTTCTTCATCTCGGCCATGTCGCTCAGATCGGCAAGCTGGCCCTTCTTGTACAGCGCCAGCGAGGCGTCATAGGGCCGACAGGTAATCAGGTCGCCCGCTGTGCCCGCGTCAAGCTTGGAGTTCAGCGCGGCATTGTATTCGGTGGGCGCAGAGGGGGCGAAGACCACCTTGATATCTGGATGGTCTTTCTCGAAGGCGGGAATGATCTCTTTCTGCCAGATGGGCAGGTCGTCATTGCGCCAACTCTCGATGGTGATCGTGGTCTCGGCCAGTGCTGCGTTGCCAGCCAGTGCCGTGCCCAGCAAAATAGCTGCGATTGCGTAGGATTTCATAGTTACCTCCGGGTTGCGGGCCAATAGGCCCTTTAAATGGATTGGGCCTTTGCGGCCTCTAGTTTGAGTTTTAGACGGTCAAGCGCTGCCGCAAGATGCCCGCCGCTTGCCGCTAGCAGGTCTTGCGCCAGCTCCGGGCTGGCCCCGGTCGCGATCAGCACCGCCGGTTTGACCGCGCCGCCTGCCAGATCAAGCGCGTGCGCCGCGACCTCGGGCGGGGTGCCCGCGATCGCGGCCACCATGCCGGTGGCGCGGGCGCGCAGCTTCGCGTTATCGGCCGTGAGATTGACCATGTAGCCGTCATGAACATGGCCGAGCAGCAGCCCGATCTGGGTGGATATCATGTTAAGCGCGATCTTCTGCGCGCTGCCCGCCGCCATCCGGGTCGATCCCGAAACCAACTCCGCCCCGGTCTCTAGGGCGATGGCGATATCGGCGCGCTCCAACAGCGGCGAGCCCACGACATTCGCAATTCCGATCACGCTGGCACCGGCGGCCTGCGCCCCCTCGGCCACGACAAGCGTATAAGGCGTGCGCCCCGACGCCGAGACACAGATCACCGCATCCGAAGGGCCAAGCGCAGCAGTTGCAAGATCGGCGCGGGCCAATTCGGGATCATCCTCGACCGCGCCGATCATGTGCGACAGGGACGCTGTGCCGCCCGCGAACAAAATCGGCGTGCGCGCGGGCGCGATGCCGTAAGTGCCCGCGAGTTCAAGACAATCGGCCATCGCCATCAACCCCGAACTGCCCGCGCCCGCATAAGCAAGCTTGCCGCCCGCCTGCAACGCTTGCGCCGCGCGCGCGGCGGCATCCGCAAGAGCGGGCAGCTCAAATTGCAGCGCACCGAGCGAGTCAAGCTGAGCCGAAAGCAGCCGCGCCATCACCTCGCGCGGCGGCAATGCGTGAAGCCCGGCCGATCCTTCGTGCCGGTCTTCGGTATGGCGCGCGCTGGCAGGCTGTGCGGTCATGCGAATCTCCCCCTTGGTGGCGAATGATGCCAAAATAATACCAATTGTCCAGATGAAAGGAGAATTTTGTGAAATTCACCCGATGCACCTCATCCATCTTGCGAAATGGTATTCATTTGGTATGGTCTCGCTCAATGGAGGGCGCATGCGCATATTTCTGGGAATCGATGGCGGTGGTAGCGGGTGTCGCGCGGTAATCGGCGACGATGCCGGTCACGTGATCGGACGCGGTGAGGCCGGTCCGGCCAATATCGTGTCAGACCCCGAAGGCGCATGCGCCAATATCCTGACAGCGGCGCGCATGGCGCTTGGCGATGCGGGCAAACCTGAGGATCTGCACGCCGTGCTGGGTCTAGCGGGCGGCAATCTGGCCGCAGCCGCGCAGACGTTGGCCGCACAGTTGCCCTTTGCCAGCGCGCGCGTCCTGTGGGACGCGCAAACGGCGGCCGAAGGTGCGCTGGCCGGGCGCGACGGGATCGTCGCGGCGCTTGGAACCGGATCAGTCTTTGCCCGGCGCGTGAAAGGCGATCTGCGGATGACGGGCGGCTGGGGGCTTGCGGTTGGGGACGAGGGCAGCGGCGCTTGGCTGGGGCGCGCGATGATGAGCCGCGCGCTTTGGGCGCATGACGGGTTGATCGAGATGACGCCATTCCTGCGCGACCTGCTGGACGATATGGGCGGGGCCGAAGCCATGGCGGGATTTGCGGCCTCGGCGCGCCCTGTCGATTTCGCCCAGCACGCGCGCCGTATGCTCGAACGACCCGAGGATTCTGCAGTTCAGGCGCTATTGGCCGAAGCCGAGGCTTGGGTGCTGCGCCGGATCGAACATTTGCAACCCGAAGCAGCGCGGCTTCCGGTCTGTTTCACAGGCGGGCTCGGCCCGATCTTTGCCGCGCGTCTGGGTGATCGACTGGGCGTCGATTTACTTGAACCGCGCGGAACCGGGCTTGACGGGGCGCTGATGCTGGCGCGCGCGGGGGGCGTGACATGAGTGATAAGCACATGAGTGATCAGGGCATGAAAGCGCCGGAGTTGGGCGATGTCAGCGCGCGGATCTTTTCCGCCGAGGGGTTCGATATGCCCGGCGCTGGCCCGCTTTATCTGCAATTGCGCGCGCGCATCACCGAGGCGATCGAGAGCGGTGCGTTGCGCCCGGGCGAGAGCCTGCCAGCCGAGCGTGATATCGCCGCGATGTCGGGCCTGTCGCGAGTGACGGTGCGCAAAGCGGTCGAGCAACTGGTCGCGGCGGGCAAATTGGTGCAGCGGCGTGGCTCGGGGACCTTCGTGGCGCCGCGGGTCGAGAAGGTGGAGATGGCGCTCTCGCAGCTTAACTCCTTTACCGAGGACATGGCGCGACGGGGCCGCGAGACCCGTGCGATCTGGCTGGAGCGCGCCTTGGTGCGACCGTCGACGGATGAGGTGATGGTGCTGGGCCTGAAGGCGCATGAAAGGGTCGCGCGGCTGGCGCGGGTGCGTCTTTCGGACGGGGTGCCACTGGCGATTGAGCGGGCCGCGCTGCCCGAGACGATCCTGCCCGATCCAGGCGCGGTCGGGGACTCGCTTTATGAATATCTTGGCTCGCGCGGAATGCGCCCGGTGCGCGCGGTGCAGCGCATCTCGGCGACCAATATCGACGCCGAGACCGCCGCACTTCTTGAATCGCCCGAAGGGGCTGCGGGCCTGCAGATCGAGCGGGTCTCATATCTGCCATCCGGGCGGGTAGCGGAGATCACGCGCTCGATCTATCGCGGTGATGCTTATGATTTTACAGCGGAATTGCTGCTGTCAACGGCACCGGAAAGGAATGGCACATGACGGAAAAGACGTTGATGCGGCGCGAGATCGAAGAGATCCCGCAGGCCACGCGCAGGCTTCTGGAGCAAGGTTCAGCGGAGCGCGCGCTTGCCGGAGAGGCGCTGCGTGCGCTTGATCCCCATTGCATCGTGACGGTGGCGCGAGGCTCGTCGGATCATGCCGCGACCTATCTGAAATATGCCATCGAACTGGCGGCGGGCGTGCCGGTGGCCTCGGTCGGACCCTCGGTCGCCTCGATCTACGGAGCGCAGCTGCGACTGGGTGGCATGGGCTGCATCGGGATTTCGCAATCGGGTCGCAGCCCCGACATTGTCGAATTGTTGCGCGCGGCAAAGACGGGCGGCGCACTGACCTGCGCCATCACCAATGACGGCGCGTCGCCGATGGCCGAGGCTGCCGATCATTCGCTGGCGTTGCGCGCGGGACCGGAACGCTCGGTCGCGGCGACGAAGAGCTTCGTGACCTCAATCGTCGCGGGGCTATCGCTGCTGGCAGAATGGCGTCAGGACGCAGCACTGGGCACAGCGCTGGCCGGGCTGCCCGACGTATTCGAGCGCGCGATTTCCTGCGACTGGACGCCTCTTTCGGATCGGCTGGTGCGCAGCCAGTCGCTTTACGTGCTCGGGCGCGGCCCCGGTTTTGCCATCGCCAACGAAATGGCGCTGAAATTCAAGGAAACCTCGGGGCTCCACGCCGAGAGCTTCTCGGCAGCCGAGGTGCTGCACGGGCCCGCTGCCATCGTGCAGGCAGGGTTTCCAGTGTTGGCGCTGGCGGTGGAAGATGCGGCCCTCGACCGGCTCGAGGCAACGGCCGAGCGGCTGGTCGCGCAAGGGGCGGATGTGTTCCTAACTGCGCCGGGCAAGACCGCGGGGGCGGTGATCCTACCTTCGGTGAGCGGTTTGCATCCGCTGGTCGCGCCACTGGTGCCGGTGGTGAGTTTCTATGCCTTTGTCGAGGCTCTGTCACGGCGGCGCGGTTTCCATCCCGACACGCCGCCGCATCTGCGCAAGGTCACGGAGACCGTGTGATGACGCAGCTTACGGTCTATTCTGGTGCGCGGATTTTTGACGGTGCCACGATGTTTTGCGATCATGTGCTGGTGATCAAAGAGGATCGCATCGCAGCGATCATGCCCGCCGCCGCCACGCCTGCGGGCCAGCATGTGGCTCTGGCTGGCGGTATCCTCGCGCCGGGGCTGCTGGACCTGCAGGTCAATGGCGGTGGCGGGGTGATGCTGGGCGCAGGCGATGCCACGACCGAGATCCGCACCATTTGCAACGCGCATCTGCGGCTGGGCACGGCAGGGTTACTTCCGACGCTGATCACCTCCACGCGCGAGACGGTGGGCGCGGTGTTGCAGGCCGGGATCGCGGCTGCGCGGACGCAGGTTCCGGGGTTCTTGGGGCTGCATCTTGAGGGGCCGCATCTTGACCCGAACCGCAAGGGGGCGCATGCGCCCGAGCTAATCCGCCCGATGCAACAGGTCGATCTGGACATGATCTGCGCCGCAGCGCGGCAGATGCCCGCGCTGATGGTGACGCTGGCCCCGGAAACGGTACGCCCCGATCAAATCGCAGCACTGACGCGCGCCGGGGTGATCGTGAGCCTTGGCCATTCCAATTGCAGCTACGACACAGCCATGGCGGCATTTGGCGCGGGGGCGCGTTGCGTGACCCATCTCTACAATGCCATGAGCCAGCTTGGCCATCGCGCGCCGGGGCTGGTGGGCGCGGCCCTCGACAGCGGCGTGGCGGCCGGGATTATCGCGGATCTCGTCCATGTCTCGGCTCCCGCGCTGGGAGTCGCGCTGCGGGCCAAAAGGGCGCCAGAGCGGCTGTTTCTGGTGACAGATGCGATGGCGGTGGCGGGGACAGATCTGTCTGGTTTCACATTGAATGATCGCTGGATCGAACGCCGTGACGGGCGGCTGACGCTGGCCGACGGGACGTTGGCCGGTGCCGATGTGACCCTGCCACAGGCCATTTCAAACATGCATCACCGGATCGGGCTTGATCTGGTTACGGCGCTTGGTATGGCGACACGGGCCCCCGCCGATTGCATCGGGCTAAGTGCATCCTGCGGCACTTTGCGCCCGTGGGCCGCAGCGCATTTCGTGCATCTGGATGACGGGCTGAAACTGCGGCAAAGCTGGCACGGCGGCGCACCCTTGTGACGGGCTGAGGGTGTGCATCTGCCGCCGAGTCTGTGATTGCTCTGCCCCTGACAACGGCATCCTTTGAAGCTGGAGTTGTCAGCTAAGCATTCCGGGTGGTGAGAGGTGCGCTCGGCCCACCGATCGCACCTCAACTGGCCCCAAATCTTCCGCCGCTTTATCGCGCCTGACGCGACAAAAGACTGCTTGGGCGGGCGCGCGCCAGTGATGCGGTCAACAGTCCGGCCACGATGGCTTTGGCGATGTCCCCCGGAATAAACGCCAACACCAAAAGCGTCGCTTCCGAAATGGTTTTGCCAAGCACGAGGGACATACCAACGATCCCAAAGGCATAAAGCACAGCAATTCCCCCGATGATCGAGGCCACGCTCGCCACAAGCACCAAGGGCGCGCCGCGCCACTTCTCAACGATCAAGCCGGTGACAAAGGCCGCCACGACCCAGCCAAACAAAAAGCCCGAGGTCGGCCCCGCAAAGACTCCAAGCCCACCACGTCCGCCAGACAAAAGCGGCAAGCCAAGCGCGACAAGCAGCAAGAAGACAAGCACCGCCATCGCCCCGCGCCGTGCGCCCAAAACCGTGCCGCATAGCATGACACCCAGACTTTGCGCCGTGATCGGCACGCCAAATCCAAGCGTGATATTGGGCACCAACCCCAGAACTGCGATCAGCGCCGCAAATAACGCCACATTGGCGACAGTCTTTTCCATTCTCATCTCTCCTGCAAGTCGATCAACCCACCGCGGGCGCGAAGGGCTTCTGCTACGTGATCCGCATCCTCAAGTGCGCATAGCGCAAGCGGTAAAACAATGCGCCAGCGCGGCTTTCGCGTCGAGCGCGCGCGCCAGCTTTGCGATAGCAACTGTCCCTTTTGCGCCAAAACGGGGATCATGCGGATCACAAGGGCGATGCAAATTTCGAGCGCGCGCAGGTTCAAGCCAAATCGCGCGAAGGGCGCCGTGAGCCTGTGCACCACCGCCATCATGTCACTCAGACGCGTGGTCATCGTCACCAGATTGGCAAGCGCCACAGCGCTCATCATGCGCAAAACGATGACAAGCCCCGCAGTCGTCGCGCCGCTCCAGATGTGCCATGCCAGAACAACCACGACGAAGGGCCAAAGAATGAAAAGCCGCCGCAGGCCCACGCTGAAAAACAGCCAGCCCGGAAGCAGATACAAGATCACCGTGGCCAGAAAAACCGCGCCGTGAAACCACAGGTTTGACGTGCTCGCCAAGATCACCGTGGCCAGAAACAACAGCCCCAGCTTGAGCGCCGCAGGCATATCATGGGCGCGCGTTCTAACGGGAGAGGTCAGAGATATCATCACCTTCTCCCAGCTTGGTCATTGCCTCAAGATAGTTGTTCAGAACATCCGGCGCGGCACCGGCACGCGCAATCTGCCCCTTTTCCAACCACAGGACCGTCTCGCAGTCTGCCAGATCTTTGGGGTCATGCGAGATGTGAATTACCGTGCCGCCAAACAGTTGCAGATAGCGGCTTAGCTGCGCTTTCGTGGGCATATCGAGCCCCGCGAAAGGTTCGTCCAGCACCACCACCTTGGGGGACATCGCAACGATGGACATCAGACAGACAAGGTGTTTCTGCCCATGTGAGAGCGTTGAAATCGGCATCTGCGCCCATTGCGATTTCTGGAACCGCGCGAGGATTTCATGGGCGTCGCGTTCGGCCTGCTTTGCTTTGCGCCCGAGTTGCGCAAGGCCAAAGGCGACCTCCTCAAGAACGGTGGGAAAAATGATCTGGTGATCGGGATTTTGAAACAAAATCCCGACTTCTCGTAGCGCCGCGCGGCGATCCCCGAAAACATCGACTCCGTTCAGACGCACCAGCCCGTCCTGCGGCGCAATCAACCCGGCAAGCAGGCGTGCAAAGGTGGATTTCCCTGAGCCGTTGCGCCCGACAATTCCAAGGCGACGAAACGAGACATCGAGGCTGAGTTGGTTCAGCACGGGGCGCTCTTCGATGCGCACCGAGACATCGGCAAGGGTCAGCTGCGCCTCGGGTGCCTCTTGCATCTGCTTGGCCGTCATGCGGTTCAACGTCATTCTCCCGCCCCAATCCGGGTTTTTCGGTTGCGACACGCTCCCAACGTCATCTGCAACGCATTTCTACGCACCATCTGCCTGCACGCACTGATTTACGCAAGGCTCATCCCGTTTTGACGCCCGATACGCAAGCCCGCTCTTCAGACAGGTCCTTGACGCAGAGCCGCACCCGCGACGCCGCTCAAAAGGTTGGCGGCGTGCAGGCGCTGACGATGATACTTTTTTCCGGGCCGACCTGACGAAAGCGATGCGGCGCACGGCTGTCAAAATAATAGGCATCCCCCGGGCCAAGGATTTTGCGTTGTGCACCCACCGTGATCTCGACACGCCCCGCAAGAACAATGCCCCCCTCTTCGCCCTCATGGCCATACATGACCCGGCCCGTATCCGCCCCAAGGTCATAGGTTTCATACAAGATCATCAACGCCCGCCCGAACAGGCTTGACCCGACCTGCTTGAGCGACAGCTTGCCCTTGCCAATCTCGCTGAGATCGCCTGCGGCATAAAAGCTGACCTTCTCGGGATCGGGCTGAAACGCGAAGAATTCCGACAGGCTGATCGGGATGCCGATCAAGACACGGCGCAGCGCCCCGACAGACGGATTCATCTTGCCCGACTCGATCAAGGAGATCGTCGAATTCGGCACCCCGGTCTTCTTGGCCAGCTCGCGTTGCGACAATCCGGCACGCTCGCGCATGAAGCGCAAACGCTGTCCGATCTCGATGTCTTCCTGCGCGGCGTTTGGATTGTTCATTATTCACCATCATAATAATTCCATCCCAATTATTACAGCAAGTTAGCGCACAAAAGAAACAGACTATTTTAGTTCCCTCGACGCTTTATCGTGCAAAGATCGACTCACCGGGCGCTCATGCCTTTCCCAGAGGAACCACCAGATGAAAAACGCAGAGATTTCCAAACGCCGCGATGCCGCCATTTCGGTGGGTGTTGGAATGCAGACTCAAATCTATGTCGAACGCGCCTCTGGTTCAGAAGTCTGGGACGTCGAAGGTCGGCGCTATATCGACTTTGCGGCCGGGATTGCCGTGGTCAACACAGGCCATTGCCACCCCAAGGTGATGGCAGCGGTGCGCACTCAGACCGAGGCGTTCACCCATACCTGCCACCAGGTCCTGCCCTATGAAAACTACATCCGGCTTGCCGAGCGGCTGAACGAAAAAGTGCCGGGCGACTTCGCGAAAAAAACCGTCTTCGTGACCACCGGTGCCGAGGCCGTCGAGAACGCTATCAAGATCGCGCGCGCCGCCACCCGCCGCCCCGCCATCATCGCCTTTGGCGGTGCGTTCCATGGCCGCACATTCATGGGCATGAGCCTGACCGGCAAGGTTGCCCCCTATAAGAAAAACTTCGGCGCGATGATGCCCGATGTGTATCACGTCCCGTTCCCGATTGAACTGCACGGAACCAGCACCGAAGACACGCTTTCGGGCATTCAAAAGCTGTTCAAGGCCGATCTGGACCCCGATCGCGTGGCTGCAATCATTGTGGAACCCGTTCAGGGCGAAGGCGGGTTCTACCCCGCACCGGCCGAACTGATGCGCGCCCTGCGCGCGCTATGTGACGAGTATGGCATCCTGATGATTGCCGATGAAATCCAGACCGGCTTTGCGCGCACTGGCAACCTGTTCGCGATGGAGGGCTATGACGTGGTGCCCGACCTCACGACCATGGCCAAGGGTCTTGCGGGCGGTCTGCCGCTGGCGGCGGTCACCGGGCGCGCCGAGATTATGGATGCCGCACAACCGGGCGGTCTGGGGGGCACCTATGGTGGCAACCCGCTGGGCATCGCTGCGGCCAATGCCGTGCTTGACGTGATCGAGGAAGAAGACCTGTGCAACCGCGCCAACGCGCTGGGGTCTCGCCTGAAACAGCGGCTGAATGAGATCCGCTCGCGGGTGCCCGAAATCGTCGATGTGCGCGGCCCCGGCTTCATGATCGCAGCCGAGTTCAACACCGCAGATGGCTCAGCCCCCAACCCCGAGATGGCCAACGCCATTCGCGCCGAAGCGCTGGAGCGCGGGCTCGTTCTGTTGACCTGCGGTGTGTATGGCAACGTGATCCGTTTCCTCGCGCCGCTCACCATCCCTGATGAGGTGTTCGCCGAGGCCATGGATATTCTGGAAGCGTCGATCGACGCCGTGAAAGGTGCCTGACATGACGCTTGATCTCACGCCGCGTGCTTTGTCGCTGAAAGACCCCTCGCTGCTGGAAACGCGGGCCTATGTGAACGGCACGTGGCACGCAGGCGATACCCGCTTTGGCGTTTACGATCCTGCCACCGGCGCGCTGGTGGCAGAGGTTGCCGACCTGTCGGTGACCGAGACTGCAGGCGCGATTGACGCAGCCTATGCCGCCGGCCCTGCTTGGGCGGCGCAGACCGGCAAAGAGCGTGGCGCGATCCTGCGGCGCTGGCACGATCTGATAGTCGAGAACGCCGATGATCTGGCAACGATCCTGACGGCCGAAATGGGCAAGCCCTGGCCCGAGGCGCGCGGCGAGATCCTGTATGGCGCGTCCTTCATCGAATGGTTCGCCGAAGAGGCCAAACGCGTTTATGGCGATGTCATTCCCGGCCACCAGCGCGATAAACGCATCATGGTGCTCAAGCAGCCCGTGGGGGTTGTCGGCTCGATCACGCCGTGGAACTTTCCCAATGCGATGATCGCGCGCAAAGTTGGCCCGGCGCTGGCGGCAGGCTGCACTTTTGTGGCGCGCCCTTCTGAATTGACCCCGCTTTCCGCGCTGGCAATGGCGGTGCTGGCACATCGCGCGGGCATTCCCGCCGGTGTGTTCAACGTGATCCCATCAACCGACGCCTCGGGCGTGGGACTCGAGCTTTGCGCCAATCCCAAAGTGCGCAAGATCACCTTTACCGGCTCGACCCGCGTTGGCAAAATCCTGATGGAGCAATGCGCCAGCACAATCAAAAAAATGTCGTTGGAACTGGGCGGCAACGCGCCTTTCATCGTCTTTGATGACGCGGATCTGGACGCGGCGGTCGAAGGCACAATGATCGCCAAGTTCCGCAATAATGGGCAAACCTGCGTTTGCGCGAACCGCATCTATGTGCAGGCCGGGGTCTATGACGCCTTCGCCGAAAAGCTCAAAATCAAGGTGCGCGATCTGTCCGTGGGCAACGGCTTTGACGAAGGCGTAACCACCGGCCCCCTGATCAACGAGGCCGCAGTCGCGAAAGTCGAAGCGCATATTTCGGATGCTTTGGCAAAAGGCGCCGAGGTGACAACCGGGGGCACGCGCTCTAATTTGGGGGGCACATTCTTTGCGCCGACCGTCATGCGCAACGTGACCCGAGACATGTCCGTCTGTCACGAGGAAACCTTTGGCCCGCTGGCCGCCCTTGTGCCCTTCACGACCGAGAGCGAAGTGATCGCACTGGCCAATGACAGCGAATTCGGGCTTGCTTCGTATTTCTACAGCCGGGATCTGGCGCGTGTGTGGCGCGTGGCCGAAGCCTTGGAAAGCGGGATGGTCGGGGTGAATACCGGCCTGATCTCAACCGAGGTCGCCCCGTTTGGCGGCATCAAGCAATCCGGTCTTGGCCGGGAAGGCTCAAAATACGGGATCGAGGATTTCCTCGAAATCAAGAACGTCTGCATCGGCGGGATCAGCTAAGCGCGCCAGAATAAGACGGCTCGCAAGCGCCTGCACCCCGCGTATCTAGTGGTGCAGGCGCAGCGGCAGATCGGCGCGCGCAACAAAGCCGCGCTCGCGCCCCGGCGCGGGGGATTTTACATCAAACGTGCCGCCCGCGCGCTCCATGATCGCGTGCACAATGGCAAGCCCCAAACCGCTGCCAACACCCGATCCGGGCGCGCGCTCAAACCGGTTGCCAAGCTGGGCCAGCACCTCGGCGGGCAGCGGGTCACAATCATTCTCAACCGATAGCAGACCGGCCTGCGTCAGGCGCACCACCACCGGCGCGCCCGGCGTGCCGTGGCGTAGCGCGTTCTCGATCAGGTTGCGACACAAGATGCCGAAGATGTCGGGATCAAGATCAGAGCGCACCTCAGTCTCGGGCAGCTCAAGCTGAACCGGCGGCGCCCCGGCAAGACGCGCAGTGTCCTCGGCCATCAAGCGCAGGATCGGGCGCAGATCGCGCATATCCTCATTGCGCAGCTTGCCGCCCTCGGCACGTGCCAGTTGCATCAACCCCTCGGACAGCCGGGTGAGCCGCTTTAACCCGGCCTCGATCTCGCCAGCACGCGCGGCGCTTGCGGGGTCTGTCGTCTCTGAGCGCAACCGCTGCGTCTGCGCGATGGCCCCGGCCAGCGGCGTGCGCAACTCATGTGCGGCATTGGCCGCAAAATGGCGTTCGGCCTGAAACGCCGCATCCAGCCGGGCTAACAGCGCGTTCAGCGTCTCGCCCAAAGGCTGCACCTCGGCGGGCAGATCGCGGGTCTCCACCGCAGAAAGATCCGCCGCTCCGCGCGCCGCCAAGCGTAACCGGAACCGGCGCAGCGGGGTAAAGCCCAGCCCCAACACCAGCGCAATCGCCCCAAGCGACAACGGAATGATCAGCCCCAGCGGCGCCAATAGCCCCATCTGCACCTCATGCGCGGCGTTATCGCGATGCGTGCGCGGTTCGGCGACCGAGATCGTGATACTGCCACGCAGCGCTGAATCGGAATAGATGCGCAGCTTGGGCGTGTCGTAAAATCCGGGCCCCGAATAGGGAGGAAACAGCGCGGGCTGCGCCATATGCGACTGCAGCAAAACAGTGCCCGACGCATCGCGCACGACATAGGTGAAATGCTCTTCATGGGGGCGAACTATCGGCACGGTCTGCGCCCCCGTCACACCCTCACGGCCAAGGATTTGCCCAACCGCAAGCGGCAAAATCCGTTGCGCAGTCTCTTGCAACGCAGAATCGAACACCTCGTTCATCTCGCCGCGCATCAGTTGCGCTGTCACCAACGCACTCGCGACCCAAAGCAGGGTCACAACCACCCCCACCGCAAGACCCAGCCTGATCTGGAGCGAGTGCGGCCACCTCATCGTCGGCCCAACCGATAACCAAGCCCGCGTTCGGTCACGATCACACCTGCCCCCAGTTTCTTGCGCAGGCGGCTGACATGCACCTCGACGGTGTTGCTCTCGATCTCGGCGTCAAAGGAATAGAACCGCTCTTCAAGCTGTTTTTTGGACAATAACTGGTCAGGGCGGCTCAGAAAGGCCTCAAACAGCACCCATTCGCGCGCCGTCAGCGCGACCGGATTGCCATCGCGGTAGATCGTGCGCGCCGCCAGATCAATCTCAAGCGGGCCATGCGTGATCGTCGGGTTGGGATTGCCCGCATAGCGGCGCGCAACAGAACCGATACGGGCCGAAAGTTCTTCCAGATCAAAGGGTTTGACCAGATAATCATCCGCGCCCGCATTCAGCCCGTCGATCCGGTCAGACACCTGATCAAGCGCGGTCATGATGATCACCGGGGTGACATCGCCGCGCGCACGCAGCTTGCGCAGAAAGCCAATCCCGAGCCCGTCGGGCAGCATCAGATCAAGCAGCACAAGGTCAAAGACCGCCACCGCCATCGCATCGCCCGCCTCATCGAGCCGCTTCATCCAATCGACCGAATGTCCATCGGCTGCGATCTGGTCGCGCACGGCAGAGCCAAGCACGCTATCATCTTCGATTAGCAAAATGCGCATTCAACTCTCCAAGCGGCCGGTACAGGTTATCGTGTGCCAAGCTGACCGCAAGCTGAACCCGACGCGCCCCCCGCTTCAGGTTGGCGTCAGCTTCATGCGCCACATCAGCGTCAACCGACCTGAACCGGAGCCCTTCATGCCGCGTCTTTTTCGTCTTCGTCGTCTTGCCCTGCCCTTGGTTCTTGCCACGGGCATGGGCACGGCTGCGCTGGCCTCTGAGCATGATTGCCGCGTCCCGATGGCAGATTGGCAACCGATAGCAGCGGTCAATGCGCTGATGCAAAAGCGCGGCCTGACAGTACGCCGTATCAAGATCGACGATGGCTGCTACGAGGTCAAAGCGCGTGACGCAAAAGGCAACCGGGTTGAGCTGCGCCTCGATCCCGGCACGTTGCGCGTCTTGGAGCCAGAGCGCCAGGACGACGACTGATCCCGGGCCCGTTCCCCGGGGCAGGGCGCGTCGATTTACCCCCAAGTTTGTGATCGACGCGCCCACCTGACACGAACCTGAAGCGCTGCGGCGCAACGCTTCAGGCTCCGATCAGACTCAGCCCTCATGGTCGGCCCAAGGAAACGCCACAGACAAAGGAAATCGTCCATGAAATCCGCATTTGCCCTTCTCGCCCTGACCGCCGCTGTCGGCACAAGCGTCTTTGGCGCATTGTCCGCAGCCCCGATCCCTGCACCTGACGTCACTGTCACGCCCACGGCGACGCTGATGCAATCGACATCCAGCACGGCTGCGTTGGTAGGGTCTGCACTGGTCGGCTCTGCGCAGGTCGTAACCAGCCCTGCCGCGATTACCAGCGCACAAACCGACGCGCCCGCCGCCCATATCGTGCTCGCTGATAACGATAGCGACGAGCACTGGTTCAAGAGCCGTAAGAAACATCACGACGATGAAAACGACGACGAAGATGACGATGACGGCGGCATGGGCAGCAAAGCCATGAACCCCGCGCCCGCTGGCACCGCGCCACCGCCTGCGAACGGTTTGTTCAACAACGCCACCCCGCCGCAAGTTCAAGCGAACTGATCGCGCAGCCAGGAGACACCGATGAAAACTCTGATGACCACTTTGGCGCTGACAACCGCGCTCACCGTGCCCGGTCTCGCCTCTGCGCGCCCTGTCACCTTTAGCACCCAGATGACCAACTATTATGGCAATAACGCCTATTTCGCGATGTATGTGACGAACGCGAATGGGGCCTATGTCGGCAGCCTGTGGATGGCGGGAGGCAATGCGCGCTACTACCGCCACCTCAGCGGCTGGTATCAGGCAACGGGCGGGGATGCCGCGCAAGTTTCGGGCATAACCGGGGCCTCGGTCGGCTCCGGGCGTTCGGTCAAGGTGACGCTTGATCTACAAGATGCGCTGTTTGATGCGGGCTATGTTCTGCATGTCGATGCGGCGGTCGAGAACATGCCCGAAAGCCCCAAGGAAATCGTGGTGCCCTTGAGCAAGGCCAATCTTGGCAAAGCCATTGGCGGGCGCCGCTACATCAAGAGCCTGACCATTACCGAGTGATCCAGAGGATATCGCATGTTGCGTCTAACCCACCGCTGGCCCGGTCTGATCGCGGCCCTGCTTGTGATTGTCGTGTCGCTCAGCGGGGCCGCGCTTTCGGTCTTTCCCGCGCTTGATCATCTGAGGGCCCCTCAGGCCTCGGCGGATTTGACGGTCGCGGCGCTGACCCAACAGGTCGCGGTCAATCATCCGGGGCTTGAGCAGATCCGGCGCACGCCATCGGGCCAGATCGAGGCCTATTGGTTCAAGGCGGGTGCGCCGGGTGCGGCCGTAATCGACCCGGCAACGGGCAAGGATGCCGGGTCAGCCGATCCGTCGCGGGTGGAGCTGTGGCTGACCGATCTGCATCGCTCGCTGTTTCTGGGTAATGCCGGGCGGTGGGTAACGGCAGCGGGCGCGGTGGCAATGCTGGTGCTGACGCTGTCGGGCGCGGCGCTGGTGGCGCGCCGGATGGGCGGCTGGCGGCGTTGGTTCGGGCCCACCCGTGGCCCGTGGCCCGGACGCATCCATGTGGAACTGGCGCGCTTTGCGGTCGGGGGCTTGGTGTTGTCCTCGCTGACGGCGCTCTGGCTGACCGCGCTGACGTTTTCGATGATCCCCGATGACAGCGCGCTGCCCAGTTTTGCCAGCGCCACGCCGGGGGGGACCGCGCTGCCGGTTGCGCAAATACCGATCCTAGCAAGCACAAAGGTTTCCGCGCTGGAAAAACTCTCGCTGCCCTCGCCCAGCGATCCCACCGATGTCTATACTCTCAAGACGGATGGTGGCACCGCATTGGTCGATCCGGGCACGGGCAAGGTGCTGTCTTCGGCCACGCCCGGCATCTGGACGCGCATTTCCAACATTATCATGTTGTTGCACACCGGGCGCGGCGCATCTGTGCTGGGGCTGATCCTTGGCCTGATGGCGCTGAGTGTGCCGACGCTTGCGCTGACAGGGGTCGTGCAATGGCTGGCACAGCGCGGCAAGGCCAGCCGGATCAAGGGCAACACAGCCGCAGGCAGCGCCGAGACGGTCGTGCTTGTCGCCTCGGAAGGGGGCACAAGCTGGGGGTTTGCGCGCACCCTGCGTGACGCGCTCAAGGCGCAGCGTCAGGGCGTCCATGTCGCCCCGCTGAGCCAGTTTGACCCGAAACGCTATAGCCACGCCAAACGCTTCATCATCTTGGCCGCAACCTATGGCGAGGGCGCCCCCCCAAGTGCGGCACGCGGCGTGATCGAGCGGATCCGCGCATTGCCCGCAGCCCCGCACGCGCCGCTCACCATCCTGGGCTTTGGCGATCGCTCTTTTCCGCAGTTTTGCGGCTTTGCGCAGGATTTGGCGCGCGCGGCGCAAGATATCGGCTGGCCCGAGTTGCTCCCCTTGGCCACGGTGGACCGCCAATCGCCGCAAGATTTCGCGCGTTGGGGGCATGATCTTGGCGCGGCCCTTGGTCTGCCGCTTGAGCTGTCGCATCTTCCCGAAGTACCGCGCACCGAGGCGCTGCGCCTGATCCAGCGGCGCGATTACGGCAAGGCCGTGGGCGCCCCCACCGCCATTCTGCGCTTTGCCCTGCCCCCGCGCAGCCTGTGGCAACGCCTGACCTCTCAGGGTTTTGCCCGGTTCGAGGCGGGCGATCTGTTGGGCATTGTGCCGAAAGGCTCGACCGTGCCACGGTTTTATTCGCTGGCGTCATCGCGCGCGGATGGGTTCATCGAGATTTGCGTGCGCCAGCATGAGGGTGGGCTGTGCTCGGGGCAGTTGACGACGATGACCTCGGGCGAGAGTGTCGCCGCCTTCTTGCGCCGCAACCCCGATTTTCGCCCCGCCCCCGGACGCGCCCCCGTGATCTTGATCGGCGCGGGCACCGGGATTGGCCCCTTGGCCGGATTCGTGCGCGCCAATCACAAGCGCCGCCCGATGCACCTGTTCTTTGGCGCACGCACGCCAACCAGCGATTTGCTTTATGATGAGGAACTGCTCAACTGGCAGAGCGCGGGGCAGCTTGCGACCCTGACAACCGCCTATTCCCGCCAAGAGCCGCATCACTATGTGCAAGACAGCCTTAAAATCAACGCCGGTCGAATACTGCAACTGCTGACGGGCGGCGCGCAGATTATGGTGTGTGGTGGGCGCGAAATGGCGGCGGGCGTGCGCGAAACCTTAGCCGAAATGCTGTCCGCGAGCGGGCAAAGCCCCGCCACGCTCAAAGCCGAGGGACGATATGCCGAAGACGTCTACTAAAGACCGATTTGCGCTGAACGGTGCCACGATGGGCACGCGCTGGTCGGTTGTGACGCCCACCGCTCCCGAGGACCGCGATGGGCTGCAAGACGCCCTGCAACAGGCGGTTGCGCAGGTCGATGCGCAAATGTCGACTTGGCGCGCTGAGAGCGATCTGATGCGCCTGAACGCGGCCCCCCTTGGGTCATGGGTGGACCTGCCCGCGCAACTGATGGCGGTTCTGGACACGGCGCTAAAGATAGGGCGGCTCAGCGATGGCGCATTCGAGATCGCGATGGGCGATGCGATTGCCGCTTGGGGCTTTGGCCCCGCCCCGGCAGACGCGCAGGCGATCCGCGCCGCGTTGGCGCGCAAACGCCAGCCAAGTTTCACCACGCTGGAGTTGGATTGCGCCAATCTGCGCGCACGCAAACATGGCGAGATGACGCTGGATCTGTCGGGCATCGCCAAGGGCTATGGCGTGGACCGGTTGACCGAGGTGCTGGGCGCGCAGGGCATTCCCAACGCGCTGGCCGCGATCGACGGCGAATTGCGCGCGCTTGGGAATGGCCCCAAGGGGCGCGGCTGGAGCGTGGCGCTGGAACGTCCCGACCCGGACATCCGCGCCGTGCATTCCGTCTTTGAGCTGTGCGACACGGCGATTGCGACCTCGGGCGACTACCGCCATTGGGTGCAGGTCGGTGCGCAGCGGTTGGGCCACACGATGGACCCCGCGCGCGGCGCGCCGCTGATCGACGGCCCCGCCTCGGTTACCGTTCTGGCGTCAAGCTGCGTCGAGGCCGATGCACTGGCCAGCGCGTTCATGGTCCTGGGCGAGGCCGCAGGGCGCGACCTGGCTGATCGATTGGGTGTTGAGGCCGTGTTCTTGTCAGAAAAAGACCGCTTCAAGACGGACCATTCCGACACGCGGGAAGGAAACCGAGGCAAATCCAGCGGCCGGGAATAGGGTATGATGACGTCGGAAAGGGATAGCTCCCTCGTCGCCTCGGCGATTTCGTGTGGCAGGACGATGCCGTGCAAATTCAAAGCAGCGTGGTTCGGCCACCCAACAACGACAGTCATGAACGCCCACTATCCGTTGCGACAGCCGCGTCCCGAGGGTGCTGAAAGGACCGCAAGACGCCTACCCCGGCTTTGAGGGGGGAGGTGTCTGAGATTGATACTATCTTCACATCGCCTCCCCCCGATCAAGCTGCCCATCACGCAGATGGAAGACCTTATCAAAACGGTCGTAGATCTTCTCGTCATGGGTCACGGCGATGATGCAGGCATCATGCTCGGCGGCAAGTTTGCGCAGCAGATCCATCACGACTCCCGCGCGCTTGCTGTCAAGCGCGGCTGTGGGCTCATCGGCCAGAATGATGCGCGGGCTATTGGCCAAGGCACGCGCGATCGCCACGCGTTGCGCCTCGCCGCCTGACAGAAGGGCTGGCATGGCATCCTTGCGATGTCCCACCTCCAGATAGTCGAGCAATTCAAGGGCGCGCCTTTGGGCCTCGGCTGAGGATTTGCCCGCCAGCTTCAACACCAGAGCCACGTTGTCTTGCGCGTTCAGGAAGGGCAGCAAATTGTGGAACTGAAAGATAAACCCGATCTTGTCGAGCCGAAGCTTGCGCAAATCGCCGCGCAGCCAACGGTCATCATACACCAGCTCGTCATCCAGAATGACCTTGCCCGCACTCGGGTCGATGATGCAGCCGATGATATTCAACAGCGTCGTCTTGCCCGATCCCGAAGGCCCCAGCAGCGCCACCACCTCGCCCGCATGCACCGACAGATCAACGCTTTTCAAAGCGTCAACTCGTGCATCACCTTCGCCATAGTGCTTGGAGACATTCGCAACATTAACGATCACGCGGCGCGTATCCACGGTCATCCCCCTACCCTCCGATCGCCGTTGCCGGATCAACCTTAAGCGCGGCACGCACGCCAAGGCCACTTGCCGCGATGCATACCACCAGAATGATTCCGGCAAGGGCCGCAGCGTTGATCGGTTCCAGCACGACGCGGCGTGGAAAATAGTCTTTGACAAGCAGTATGAGGACCAAGCCAAAGCTCCAGCCGACCGCGCCAAGCGCCACAGATTGCTGCACGATCAAGCCCACGATGGTGCGATCAGGCGCTCCTATCAGCTTCAACGTCGCGATTTGTTTGAGCTTTTCCATCGTCATGGTGTAAATAATCAGCGCAATCACCACGGCTGAAACCGTCAGAAGAATACCCAGAAACAAGCCGATCTGACGCTTTGCGCGGTCCACCACAGAGAGCAGCAAAATGGATTCCTGATCGCCTTGGGTCAGCGCCGAGAGATGTTTCCACTGCCGCACTGTTTGCGCCACGGCTTGGGGGTCTGCGTCGGGTTCCAGCTTGGCAATGACCGCCGCGACATTGTCTTGCGTTTTGAAAACGCCCTGATCGCGCGCGACCTGCACGCGTTGCGCAGCAGGGGCCAGTTGCGTTTGCAGCACCTGCGCATCACGCAACGTGATGAACACTGCCGGATCGCCCCCTGAATTCATCGTGTCTTTGACCAGCCCGACCACAGTAAACGGGTTCCGTCCCAGCCGGATCACATCGCCAACTTTCAGGCCGGATTTGTCGTCGACGACGATCTCGAAATGAGATTTCTCAATCGATCGCCCCTCAGAAATGATCTCGGGACCACCGGGATAACCTGGCTCATACCCAATGACATAAAGCCGCAAGGTGTCCCCCCGGAAGGGTGCCTCGACGGTCTGATAGGTCAAACTGCCCGCCGCCGCCACGCCATGCAGTCGCGCAATGGCGTTGCGTGTTTCACTGGGAATACTGGACGCCTCGGCAAACGGCCCCTGCGTGCCAGCCTCAACGACCCAAAGATCCGCTTTGGGTGCCTTCACGATATTGAGCGCATCTGCAACCAGACCGTTGTAGATGCCGATCATTGCCAGCACGACCGCCATCAAAAGGCTCAGCCCCAAACAGGTCAGAACGAAACGGAAAAGGTTGTGACGCACGTCACGATACGCAAGGTTCATGACGCATCCCCTTCAGCGACGCGCACCAAGCGGCCCTCTGACAACCCTTTGAGCGGTCTTACAATGACGCGTGCGCCCTTGGGGAGTTCGCTGAGCAACTCGACGCGCGCGTCCTCGGTGCGGTGCCCGAAGCTGGCGGTCACCTGATGCGCGCGGCCATCTTGCGCAATCCAGAGACGCCCGGTGTCGCCGTCAAACCCGGTTATCGCGATCTCAGGGATCAGCAATGCCTCGGCCAGTTTGGCAACCGTGATCTGCACTTCTGCCTGCTCTCCGAGAAAGACTTGCGTGGGACATTGCTCACATGAGATCCAGACCCGGCGTTCTTCGTTCACACGGTCGCTTTCGATACCGATCCGCGCGATTTTTCCGTGAAACACCTGATGGGGCAGCGAACGCAACCGCACGTCAGCGCTTTGTCCGATGGCGAGCGCCCCGGCGCGGGCCTCATCCACATAAGCGAGCGTCCAAACGGTTGCAGGATCCATCAAGGTAAAGATCGGCTCACCGGCATTGACCACGGTTCCCGCCTCGGCATGACGTTCGACGACGACCCCATCGAAGGGGGCCCGTAGCTCGTGTTGATCAAGCAACACCCGTTCGTATTGCAGCGCAGCTTTGGCGTCACTGAGCAACGAGCGCGCGACTTCGATGTCGCTTTGCGCGACCGTCAAATCGGCTGCCGCCACCGCCACATCGCTTTGTGACTCCTCGGCGGCTTGGGTCGATACAGTGCTGCGTCCAACTAGGGCCTGCTGACGCGCATTCGTCGCCTCGCGCTGAGTGAGGATCGCGCGTGCGCGGATCTCATTCGCCTCAGCCTTGCCAAGCGTGGCGGCAGCCGCCGCAACTGCGGCCTCTGCGCGCGCGACTCTCGCTTGTTGTTCCTCGGAGCTCAGACGGGCCAGAACTTGTCCGGCTACGACGCTATCCCCATTATCGGCGTAAAGATGGGTCAATGCTGCGCCCACCTCAAAGCCCAAATCCGAAACGATCCGCGCCTCAATCGTGCCCAAGCCGTAGACCCGCACGGGCACGTCTTTTTCGACATTGGCGGCAGTGACGCTGATCGGGCGTTCGGTCAAGATGAACCATCCGGCGAAAACGAGGACTGCGGCAATCGCGAGCCCTAAAATCCTGCGACGCGTCATTGGGATAGCTCAGCTTGTGTGTTTCGCAACAGGCCCAACTGCGCATCCAGCAAGCGCCGCCCCTCTGGTACCAAGGCGAAATCGCGTTTTCCCAACGTCCAGCGGATCGTCAGGCCCTGCACCAAAGAAATCAGCAAAAGCGCCCCATCCTTGGGCGACAAAGCGGGATTGAAGACACCCGCCGCCTGCCCCGCAAGCAGTTCAGTTTGCAGCAACCCAATCAGTTGGGTCATCAACCCCTGAACTGAAGTGCGCAAACTGTCGTTCTCAACCTGCAGTTCGCGCGAAAACAGAATCGATGGAATGGCGGGCATCGCCTCGATCTGGCGCAACTGCACGAGGATCAAGGCTTTGATGCGCGATATCGGATCGTAAGACGTTCCCAACGCCTCGGCCCACGCCGTTGTCAGGTGATCTGAAATCATCTCGGCCACTGCCAGCCACAGGTCTTGCTTGGTCGCGAAATGGCGAAAGATCGCGGGCTGCGTAACACCGACAGCATCGGCGACGGATTGCGTGGTCAGACGGTCGGGGCCTAATTCGTCTGCAAGGCGCAGCATGGCGGTCACGATCTCGGATTTGCGTTCATTTGCGGACTTGCGCACGAGCATAGGGGACCGCCCTTCACTAGTTAGTTATTACTCACTTACTAATTGGCGAAATCCAATCTGAATGTCAAGGGAAGCTTAGATGTAGAAACTACGTTGAGGGGGGTGAAGGCCTGCGACTGACAAACAGGGCGTGGTTATATTGCACGCGTTAAGAGGCCCGCGAAAAATTGCACCGAAACGGCTAACGGACGATGCGTGAGTCTGATCCGCGATCAGGTCAGCTTTGATCCAGTTTCAGCCGTTAAATCGTCATCTGCTCTGTGCGCCCCGCCGAAATCGCTATCGACTGGAAGCTGTCGAGCCAATGACACAGCGCCCCCATCTCAGGGGCTAATGCTTGCGCATAACCATCTGCAAACTGCGCGAATGCGGCCTCGTTCAGCCCATTCAATCCGGTCAAGATCGGAATGCCCAGCGCCACCGATTCGGCCATAACCGCGCGAAACCCACGTCCCTCGGCCTCCATCTTCCCAAATTTATTAATGATGAGAACATCCGCCCCCTCAAGCCTGTCAGAGACCGCATGCACAGCCGTTTCCAGTGCGGCCGGATCAAGCCGGCAGCCACGCGACCCAGCCCCAAGCGCCTGCGAGATCCGCAACACCGGCCCATCGGGCAGCACCTGAATATCCATGTCGCAGGCATGCGATTTCGCGCGTTCGGTATTGATCTGAACCGTGCCACAGACCCGCAGCCCTGAAGCGATCAAATACTGCGCAAACCGGCTGAGCAGCAAATCCGCGTCACCTCTGCCGGGGCAACTGACCGTTGCAATCGGAAACATCACAGGCGTCCTTTCCACTTTTTGCATTTGCAGCATCCGCTCAGCCCTCTGGCGCATCCGAGAAGACGCTCGCGCGGGTGATCGTGCAGTCAAGATCGCTCAGCACCCCGTCCTTGAGCCCGTAAATCAGCCCGTGCACCTTGACCCCGTGACCCGCCGCCCAAGCACGTTGCAGGATCGGGGTTTCGGCGATACGGCGCACGCCCTCGACCACGTTCAGCTCGGCCAAGCGATCGCGGCGCGCCTCGATCTCGGGCAGCTGCCCAAGATCAATCGCGTAAGCCCGCGCCAAGCGTCGGATCGGTTCCAGCCAGTGATCGGTCAACCCGCCCAGCATGTCCTCAGTGGCCGCACGCACGCCTCCGCACCCGTAATGGCCACACACAATGACCTCACGGATATGCAGCGATTCAAGCGCAAATTCCAGCGCGCTGAGCAGGTTCATGTCGCTGGAGTGAACGATATTGGCGACATTGCGCTGCACGAACACCTCGCCTGGATCAAGACCCGCCACGACATTCGCAGGCACCCGACTATCCGAACATCCGATCCAGAAAAATTCCGGGTTTTGCCGAGAAGCAAGGCGATCAAAATAGCCCGGCTCCTCGGCTTTACGCTGTTGCGACCAAACGCGGTTGCGCGAGAACAGGTCACTCAGCATCCCTCACCCCGTGCGCAATTCTGCACCCGAAATTTCGGCTGCGGCGGCCAATTCAGCAATGAAATCGCGCGCGCCAACAGTCCAGGCGGCCTTTTCCATCGCCTCGGCAATGCGCGGACGCACGGCGTCATAGGGTAACGGCACGCCCTCGGCTGCGGCATCAAGACGGATGATATGCCAGCCAAAGCGACTAAGAACCGGCTCGGCGGTGATTTCGCCCACGTTCAGGCGGCGCAGCACTGCCTCGAATTCGGGCACGGTATCGCCCGGCCCAAGCTGCCCCAAAAACCCGCCTTCGCCGCGCGACGAACAATCACTGTTTTCCTTCGCCACATGCGCAAAGCTTTTGGGTTTGGCGATGACCTTTGCCGCCAGATCGCGCGCACGCTTTTCAGCAATGTCACGGATATCCTCTTGGCGCGGATCGCAGGCCACCAGAATATGGGCCGCCTCCCACAGCGGGGGCGCACGAAAGCGCGTTGGGTCGCGCTCCCATTCAAGGCGGATCGTTTCCTCACTGGGGGCGGGCACGTCAATTGCCGCCTCCAGAAGACCGCGGATCAGCGCCTCGTCCTCGGTTTCGGTCTGACCGGGGCCGACCTCTTGGGGATCGGGATCGATCCCGCGCCGCGCCGCCTCTTGAAGTAGCAGCGCGCGCACCGCCAGCGCATTGGCCGCCTTGCGCCACGCGATGCCGGGCTTATCGCGCGGCCCCTCGTGGTTTTGGGTTTCGGCGGCAATCGCGGTCGAGGGAATGATCTGACCATTCACCACGACATCGGGAAACAGTGGCTTGTTCATGGTTTTACTCCGCCGCTGAGGGCCGTTTGGCCGCCGCAATACGCGCTTGCGTGATATCCGAGTCAGAGCGCGGCGGCAGCGGTTTGGTGCGACGCGTCCGCACGATTTGATAGCCCGGGCGTAAGAAATATCGCATCGGCGCAAAGAACCCCGAGGCGATATGAACGAGCCGCGTGAACGGGACCAGCAGGAAGATCGTCAACCCCATGAAGATATGCAGCTTGAAGATAATCGAGACGCTGGAAATCTGATCCACAGGAACGGGGTGAAAGATCACAATGCCCTGCGCCCAATGCATGAACTTGACCATTTCTTCGCCATCAAGATGCTGCGCGGAGATAAAGATCGTGAACAGCCCCAACAGCAGCTGCGCCAGCAACAGCCCCAAGATGGCGATATCGGCAAACGAAGAGTTGATACGAATGCGCGGGTCGGTCCAGCGACGGTGAAACAGCATGGCACCGCCAATGATCGCCGCGAGACCCGCAACACCCCCGACAACCATCGCAAGGATCTGCTTGGCTTCGTGACTGACACCCAAGGCGGCAAGCAATGGCAGCGGCGTGAAAAGCCCCACGAGATGGCCAAAAAAGATCGTCAGGATGCCAACATGGAACAGGATCGAGCCGATTCGGAACTGTTTGCCGCGTAGCAACTGGCTCGATGAGCTTTTCCAGGTGAAAGGGTCACGGTCATAGCGCGCGATCGAGCCGAGAAACAACACCGACAACGCGATATAGGGATAGATCAAGAAGAGAAACGTATTCATCTGAGCCTCCGTTATTCAGCCGCGGTATCGGCCGGGCGGGGTTTGGGTGTGTCCATCTGCGCAAGCATGTCGCGCACCTGCGGGCAGCCAGAATTCGGGTCGGGGCCAAAGGTGACTTCGGTCTCTTCCCAAATCTTGTCGAGCGCCTCCAGATCGGTCGGGTCCGGATCAGGCCGCGCGAGAATCTCGGCAACCGCGTCTTCGTCGACCTCGGCCTTGGCAAGCTGCACCAATGCCGTAAAGACTCCGGCATAGGTGCTTTGTCGTTGCTCAAGGCGCTGCGCCACTGCGGCCAAGATATGGGCCGCATCCGCCAGCATATCGCGCGCCTCCCCGGCGGGGCGGGTCGCAAGGAATTCCAGCAGCACTGGCAGGTGGTCGGGCAACTCGGTCGTTGCCGGTTCAAAGCCAGCGGCGCGGTAGGTTTCCAGCAGATCGACCATCGCGCCGCCGCGATCACGGCTTTCACCGTGAACATGCTCAAAGAGGTTGAGCGACAGGCTTTTCGAGCGATCGAACAGCATCACGAACTCTTCCTCCAGATCAAAGAGATCGCGCGTCGCGAGGGCATCTACCAACGGGCGCAAATCCCTGCGCGCCGCTGCGGTCAGCCGGGTCTCGGCGGCCAGAACACCGCCGATTTCCGACATCGCGCCTTGCAACTCGGCCGTGGGGTAGCACAGCAAAAGCGACAGCGCCTTGAGTGTGCGATCTTGTAAAACGGCGTCCATCATTGCACCTCCTGGGGCATTTTCAGCGGTCGTTTCTGGCCGCCAAACAGCGAGCCTTTCGACATCCCCGTCGAGCAGCTGTTGCAATCGGTAAAGCCCTCGCCGGTGCGAATGTCATAGGCGACCTCGACCTGTTCGCGATGCGTGGTCGGGATCACGAAACGGTCCTCGTAATCGGCAAGCGCCATGATTTTATACATGTCCTCGATCATCGCCGGAGATAGCCCGACACGCGCGGCGATCCCTTCGTCGATCACCCCGTCCACGGTCTTGGCACGCATATAGGCGCGCATCGCCAGCATCCGTTCAAGCGCAGTGGCAATCGGCTCTTCGTCGCCCGCCGTCAGCATATTGGCGAGGTAGCGCAGCGGGATGCGCAGGTTGCGCACATCGGGCATCGCCCCATCCATGCCGATCGCCCCGGCCTCTGCCGCGTTCTGGATCGGCGAGAGCGGCGGGATATACCAAACCATCGGCAGCGTGCGATATTCGGGATGCAGCGGGAAGGCGACCTTCCAGTCCATCGCCATCTTCCAGATCGGGCTGGCTTGGGCGGATTTGATCCAGTCTTCGGGCACACCATCGGCACGCGCCGCCTCGATCACCACCGGATCGCTGGGATCAAGGAACACCCCGAGCTGCGCGTTGTAGAGTTGGTTCTCTTCAGGTGCGTTGGCCGCTTCTTCGATCTTGTCGGCGTCATACAACATCACGCCAAGATAGCGGATGCGCCCGACGCAGGTTTCCGAACACACGGTCGGATTGCCCGATTCAATGCGCGGATAGCACAGCGTGCATTTCTCGGATTTGCCAGTCGACCAGTTGTAATAGACCTTCTTGTAGGGGCAGCCGGACACGCACATCCGCCAGCCACGGCATTTCTCTTGGTCGATCAGCACGATGCCGTCTTCCTCGCGCTTGTAGATCGCGCCGGAAGGACAGGACGCCGCGCAAGCCGGGTTGAGGCAATGCTCACACAGGCGCGGCAGATACATCATGAAGGTGTTTTCGTATTCGCCGTAGATCTCTTTCTGGATGCCCTCGAAGTTATAATCCCCCGAGCGTTTGGAAAATTCGCCACCCAGAATTTCTTCCCAGTTCGGCCCCTTCTCGATCTTCTCCATCCGCTCGCCGGTGATCTTGGAGCGCGGGCGCGCGGTCGGAAACGCCTTCATTTCGGGGGCGTTGGCCAGATGCTCGTAGTCGAAATCGAACGGTTCATAATAGTCGTCGATTTCAGGCAGATCGGGGTTGGCAAAGATATTCGCCACGATCCGCCATTTCGAGCCCTGCCGCGGGATCAGCTTGCCGCTGCGGGTGCGTTTCCAGCCGCCATTCCAGCGTTTCTGGTTCTCCCAATCGGTCGGATAGCCAAGCCCGGGCTTGGTTTCCACGTTGTTGAACCATGCGTATTCAACGCCGTCGCGGCTGGTCCAGACGTTCTTGCAGGTCACAGAGCAGGTGTGGCACCCGATGCATTTATCGAGGTTCAGCACCATGCCGATTTGTGCGCGTACTCTCATTGGGCCGCCTCCTGGGTAGCGGGCTCGTCAAGCCAGTCGACTTTGTGCATTTTGCGGACGATGACGAATTCGTCGCGGTTGGCGCCGACGGTGCCATAGTAGTTGAAGCCATAGGAAAGCTGGGCGTAGCCGCCGATCATGTGGGTCGGTTTGAGCGTGGTGCGGGTGACCGAGTTGTGAATCCCCCCGCGTAGTCCGGTCTTCTGCGATCCCGGCGTGTTCATGATCTTTTCTTGCGCGTGATACATGAAGACCGAGCCTTCCTTGATCCGCTGCGACACCACCGCCCGCGCCGTCAGCGCACCGTTGGCGTTGTAGGCCTCGATCCAGTCGTTATCGACAATTCCCGCCTTGGCGGCATCGATTTCCGAAATCCAGACCACCGGCCCGCCACGGTTGAGCGTCAGCATCAGCAGGTTGTCGGTATAGGTCGAGTGGATGCCCCATTTCTGGTGCGGCGTGATGAAGTTCAGCACGACATGCTTTTCATCGCCGTCGATCACGTCCTTGGTCACCGTTTTCAGATCAACCGGCGGGCGATAAGACACGAAACCCTCACCAAACGCGCGCATCCACAGGTGATCCTGATACAGTTGCTGGCGACCCGACAGGGTGCGCCACGGGATCAGCTCATGCACGTTGGTATAACCGGCATTATAGCAGACCTCGTCGCTCTCGATGCCTGACCATGTCGGTGACGAGATGATCTTGCGCGGCTGAGCGGCGATGTCGCGGAACCGGATCTTGACGTGTTCCTGCCCCTTCGCAAGATGGGCGTGTTCACGACCCGTGGGTTTCTCAAGCTCTCCCCACGCTTTCACGGCAACGTCGCCATTGGTCTCGGGCGCGAGCATCAAGATCATTTCAGCTGCATCAATATCGGTAACAATCTTGGGGCAGCCTTTCGCGGGACCATCCTCCCAGACACCGTTGAGTTGGCGCAGTTCTTCGACCTCGTGCTTGGTATCCCAGCCGATCCCCTTGCCGCCATTGCCCAGCTTGTCGAGCAACGGACCAACGGCGATGTAGCGGTCATAGATCGCGGTATAGTCGCGTTCGACCGTGACATAATTGGGCGCGGTTTTGCCCGGCAGCATCTCACACTCGCCCTTCTTCCAATCCAGCACGTCGGACTGGGCCAACTCGCCCGCCGTATCATGCAGGATTGGTGCCTGAACGATATCGGTCTCAACACCGAGCACACCTTTCGAAACCTCTTGGAACTTCTTGGCGATCGCCTTGAAGATTTCCCAATCCGATTTCGACTCGTAGGCCGGGTCCACCGCCGCCTGCAGCGGGTGGATGAACGGGTGCATATCCGAGGTGTTGAGGTCGTTCTTCTCATACCAGCTTGCCGTGGGCAGCACGACATCGGAGTAGACCGCCGTGGTGGACATCCGGAAGTCGATGCACACCAACAGGTCGAGTTTGCCCTCGGGGGCCTTGTCGTGCCAAGCGACCTCTTTGGGCTTGGCGCGGCCTTCTTCGCCCAGATCCTTGCCCATGATGCCGCTGTCGGTGCCCAGCAGGTGTTTCACGAAATATTCGTGCCCCTTGCCGGAGGACCCCAGCAAGTTGGAACGCCAGACATAAAGGTTGCGCATCCAGTTCTCGGGCGCATCCGGGTCTTCGCACGACATCTGCAATTCGCCCGATTTCAGCTTGTCGACCACATACTCTTTGGGATCGACGCCCGCGGCTTTCGCAGCCTTCGCAACCTCTAGCGGGTTGGTCTTGAGCTGGGGTGCCGAGGGCAGCCAGCCCATGCGTTCTGCGCGCACGTTGTAATCGATCAGCGAGATGTTCCAATCGCCCTCAGGCGCGGTCGGCGAGAGGATTTCACTCGCGCTCAACGTCTCATAACGCCACTGATCGGAATGGGCGTAGAACGCCGAAGTGCCGTTCATCTGGCGCGGCGGGCGTGACCAATCCAGCGCGAAAGCCAGCGGCAACCAGCCGGTCTGCGGGCGCAGCTTTTCCTGACCCACATAGTGGCTCCAGCCGCCACCTTCCTGGCCAACACAACCGCACATCACCAGCATGTTGATGATGCCGCGATAGGCCATGTCCATGTGATACCAGTGGTTGATACCGGCCCCAAGGATCACCATCGACTTGCCATTGGTCTTCTCGGCATTGCCCGCGAATTCACGCGCGACGGCGATGATCTTTTCGGCCTTCACGCCGGTGATCTTCTCGGCCCATTTCGGGGTGTAGGGGAGATCCTCGTTGAAATCATGGCTGACCCATTTGCCTCCCAAGCCACGGTCCAGACCGTAATTGGCGCAAAGCAGGTCGAACACCGTGGCCACCATCGCCTCGCGGCCATCCGCCAGCGTGACGCGACGCACAGGAACGTTGCGAGTCAGCACCTCGGGGTGTTCGCATTTGACAAAGTTCTCGCTGGCCGCGCCGCCGAAATAAGGGAAATCGACACCGACGACGGCATCGTGTTGGCCCTCAAGAATTTGGCTGAGCTGCAACTTTACGTTGGCTTTATCCGCACGCTCTTCAAGGTTCCACTTGCCCTTTTCGCCCCAGCGAAACCCGATCGAGCCATTGGGCGCGACCATCTGGCCGCTGGTCTCATCAAAGGCGACCGTTTTCCATTCGGGATTGTTCGCCTCGCCCAGCCCGTCAGCCAGATCAGAGGCGCGCAATTGCTTGCCGGGGATAAGCCGGTCACCTTTTTTGTCCAACACCACCAGCATCGGCATGTCGGAATAGCGCCGCACATAATCTTCGAAATATTCGGTCTGACGATCAAGGTGATACTCGCGCAAGATCACATGGCCCATTGCCATCGCCAGCGCGCTATCGGTGCCCTGTTTCGGGTTCAGCCAGATATCGCCGAATTTCGACGCTTCGGAATAATCGGGGCAGATCACCGCTGACTTGGTGCCGCGATAGCGCGCTTCGGTGTAGAAATGCGCGTCCGGCGTGCGGGTCTGAGGCACGTTCGACCCCCAGATCAGCAAGAAGCCCGCGTTGAACCAATCGGCTGATTCCGGCACGTCGGTCTGCTCGCCCCAAGTCTGCGGGCTGGCTGGCGGTAGGTCGCAATACCAGTCGTAAAACGACAGCACCGAGCCACCCATCAGCGACAGGTAACGCGCGCCCGCCGCGTAAGACACCATCGACATTGCCGGGATCGGTGAGAACCCGAACACCCGGTCGGGGCCGTATTTCTTGGCGGTATAGGCATTGGCGGCGGCGGCGATTTCGGTCGCCTCATCCCAGCTTGCGCGCACGAACCCGCCCTTGCCGCGGGTCTTGGTGTATTCCGCACGCAGGATCGGATCGCTTTGGATCGCCTCCCAGGCCGCAATCGGGGCCAATGTCTTGCGCTTCTCGCGCCACATCCGCATCAGGCGACCGCGCACCATCGGGTGCTTGAGACGTGCCGCACTATAAAGATACCAGCTATAGCTTGCCCCGCGCGAGCAACCGCGCGGTTCATGGTTGGGCAAGCCGGGGCGAGTGCGCGGATAGTCGGTCTGTTGCGTCTCCCAAGTGACGATCCCGGATTTCACGTAGATCTTCCAGCTACACGACCCGGTGCAGTTCACACCATGCGTCGAGCGCACGATTTTGTCGTGCCGCCAGCGGTTGCGATACGTGTCCTCCCAGTCGCGGTTCTCACGGGTGACATGGCCGTGACCATTGGAAAATTGCTCCAGTTCGCTGGACTGGAAAAAGTTCAATCTATCGAGCAGGTTGCTCATATCTCGTCTCCTCGGGAACAGGATAAGGGCGCGCGCCACGAGACGCCGGGGCGCGCGTCACAGGATGTCAGCAGGGAGCCGGGGCGCCCTTGCGGCTGTAAAAGAACCAAGTCACCACCACGCAGATCGCGTAGAAGATCATAAAGCCCCACAGCGCGGCGTTGGGCGCGCCCGTGTAATCGATCGAAATGCCGTAGGCCTTGGGGATGAAAAAGGCGCCATAGGCCGCGATTGCGGAGGTGAAGGCGATGATCCCTGCGCTCTCCATTTCAGACTGCTTCAACGTAGCCTTCGGATCGAGCCCGGGGTTCAAGCGCGGCACTTCTTGGCGCATGATCGTGGGGATCATCTGGAAGGTCGAGGCGTTGCCCACACCGGTCAGGAAGAACAGCACCATGAAGCAGGCAAAGAAGCCCCAGAAATTCCCGGCATCCGCGCCAGAGGGCAGGAATTGCAACACACCCCAGACCGCAATGATCATTCCCATAAAGGTCCACAGCGTGACGCGCCCGCCGCCGAAACGGTCGGAAATCCAGCCCGTGCCCGAGCGGCTTAGCGCGCCGACAAGCGGACCGAGGAACGCGTATTGCAGCACGTTCACATCGGGAAACTGAGTTTTCATCAGCAGCGGGAAGCCCGCCGAATAGCCGATGAAGCTGCCGAATGTCCCGGTGTAGAGAAACGACATCACCCAGTTATGGAAGCGCCCGAAAATCACCGACTGCGTCTTGAACGACGCGGTCGCCGAGGCAATGTCATTCATCCCGAACCACGCCACAACGGCAGCGATGGCGATAAAGGGCACCCAGATGAACCCGGCGTTTTGCATGAACAACTCGCCCCCATTGGCAAGCTGCTGCGGCGCGCCACCGATGGCCCCGAACACCCCAAAGGTGATGACCAGCGGCACGACGAACTGCATCACCGAAACCCCAAGGTTGCCCAGCCCCGCATTCATCGCCAGCGCGTTACCCTTTTGCGCCTTCGGGTAGAAATAGGCGATATTGGCCATCGACGAGGCGAAGTTGCCCCCGCCAAAGCCGCACATCAGCGCGAGGATCAGGAACATCGAATAGGGCGTGTTCGGGTTCTGCACCGCGAAACCGATACCAAGCGCGGGCAACAACAGGGTCGCGGTGGACAGCGCCGTCCATTTGCGCCCGCCAAAGATCGGGATCATGAAGCTGTAAAAGATGCGCAGCGTCGCGCCTGACAGGCCGGGCAGTGCCGCCAGCCAGAACAGCTGATCGGTCGTGTAGTCAAACCCGATTGAGGGCAGTTTCGCGACAACCACCGACCACACCATCCAGACCGAAAAGGCCAGCAAGAGCGCGGGGATCGAGATCCACAGGTTACGGGTCGCGATCGCGCGACCGCGGGTGGTCCAGAAATCGGGGTCTTCGGGATGCCAGTCGGTCAGGACGTGGCCATTTGTCGGGGAGAGATTGGTGCTCGCCATGATGCGGCTCCTATAGAGTGCTTTGATGATGCAGGCCGCAGGGCGCGGCCCGCTGGAAACTCGTTACTTCGCGGGTTGCGGCATTGCGCGCCCGGCATCACGTGCACCGGAACGGCTTTGGGAAAGCGGGGCTTCGGGCACGTCTGAAAGGTATTTTTCGTCGGCCAGACCCGGGTGACGTGCATGCTCCATCCGCCGGATCGCGACATGCATCCAGATCGTCGAGACCAGCACCAGCACGAACATCAGCATGAAGGGCGCCGTCCAGACCCCGGTCAAATCCAGCAGGAAGCCAAACGAGATCGGCAGGAAAAATCCACCAAGGCCGCCGATCATGCCCACAAGGCCACCAACCGAACCGACGTGATGGGGATAATAGACCGGAATATGTTTGTAGACCGCCGCCTTGCCGAGGCTCATTACAAACCCCAGCAGCACCGTCATTCCCATGAACATCGTCGCATTCAGCCCGAAGGTGAAGGTGATCGGCCCGTGGATGCCAGATACGGTGTAGCTCGTTTCCGGGTAACTCATGATAAACAGCACCACGAGCGAGACGAGGAACGTCAGATACATCACAGAGCGCGCGCCCCATTTGTCCGACATCCACCCCCCGAGGGCGCGGAAAACCGAACCGGGCAGCGAGTAGAACCCTGCGAAAACGCCCGCTGTGGTCAGCGGCAAACCGTAAGCGCCAACATAGTAGCGCGGCAGAAACGAGGCCAGCGCGACAAACCCACCAAAGACGAAGAAGTAATAGGTGGCAAAGCGCCAGACCTGAATATCCTTGAGTGGTGCAAGCTGATCGCTTGCCGAGACCGGCTTGGCACCCGTTTTCTTGCGCTCGGTCTGAACCGGATCGGTCTTGGCGAGTAGATAGAACAGCACGGCAGTCACGACCAACACGATGGAGTAGACCTTGGCCGTCCCTTGCCAACCCAAAGCCACCACAAGAAAAGGTGCGGCAAAGTTCGTCACCGCAGCGCCCACATTGCCTGCGCCAAAGATCCCCAAGGCCGTGCCCTGACGCTCTTTTTCAAACCAACGGGACGTATAGGCCACGCCCACGATAAACGAGCCACCCGCAAGCCCCAGCCCCAACGCAGCCAGCAAGAAAATCTCATAGGTATGGACGGTTGCCAGCAGCCAGACGGCAACGGCCGTGATCAGCATCTGCAACGGAAACATGATCCGTCCGCCGAATTGCTCGGTCCAGACGCCCAGAAAAATCCGACTAATCGAACCGGTCAGAACCGGCGTTGCAACCAGCAGGCCAAATTGGGTGTCACTCAGACCGAGTTCCTGTTTGATCCGTACGCCGATGATCGAAAAAATCGTCCAGACGGCAAAGCAGACGGTGAAGGCGAAGGTACTGAGGCCCAAGGCCCGGTATTGTTCCGTGCGCGTGACGCCATCGAGTGTGTGCATGATGTCTCTCCAAGATTTGGACCGACCTTTCGCCGGTTAACCCGGGGCCACCTCAACAGCGTTGCTTCGCCAGATATGTTGATGCAAATCAAAGAAATTCACCAAATTATATAAATAATTCATTGCCTTACATTTATCACAACCAAACGGAACGCAGATCAAACCAGCGATAGCAATCGACCCATAGCGCGCTTGACATTTGTTTGGTCAAAGGCGCCTAATTTCAGCCGGAGGTACATGATGGTCATCCACACAAGCGATCGCGAATCGGAAGAGATCCGGTCCCTCGACCTGTTCTCAGGCCTTGATGACGCTCGCTTTTCTCTGTTGATGCGCGGTGCCTATGTGCAAAATTTCCCGCCGATGATCGAATTGATTACCGAAGGGGATACGAGCGATTTTCTTCATGTGCTGGTCTCTGGCTCCGTCGAGTTGTTCGCAAATTGGAACGGGCGAGAGACGACTATGGCCGTTCTTCAACCAACCTCGACGTTCATTCTTGCCGCCACCATTCGACGTGCGCGCTACCTTATGTCGGCCCGCACCCTTGAAAAATCGCGCATCATTCTGGTTCCCTCTGAAGACGTCGGCGCGGTGTTCGATCTTGACCCGGATTTTTCGCGTGCGGTCGTGACAGAGCTGGCCCAGTGTTATCGAGCCAACATCATGGCCACCAAGAACCTGAAATTGCGCAGCTCGCTTGAACGGCTGGCGAACCATCTTTTGTCCGCGCGTAAACTTGCCGGAAACCTCGAGAGTTTCGAGCTTGGACTCGAGAAGCGCCGCCTCGCCTCAAATCTTGGGATGACCCCTGAAAACCTGAGCCGCGCGATCCGACAGCTTAAACCCTATGGGGTCGCAATCGACGGGAGCCGTGTGACGATCGCAGACCCAAGCGATCTGGAAGGTTTGGCAAAGCCCACTGACTTGATCGACACGCCTTGCGCGCTTCAGGCGTCAGCGCCCGCGGGATAGGTTTGCGGATTTAAACAGATCCCAAAATGGCATCGCCACCTGGTTTTGCAGACCGTTTCGACGCAGGTGTGGACGCATGCGTTAATTCAAGACGCGCAACACACAAGATGAGCGATCGAAAAGAATGGTGCACCCAGTAGGATTCGAACCTACGGCCTCTGCCTTCGGAGGGCAGCGCTCTATCCAGCTGAGCTATGGGTGCCTGAGCGCGGATATAGTCGAGCCACGCGCGCGCCGCAACGGAAAATCTCAGGCGCTGCGGGTTGCCAGCGCATCGTCCAGAACGCCCGCCAGAACATCACGCGGCACATCTGCGCTGACAAAGCTTTGCCCAATTGCGCGCGCAAGGATAAACCGCAGCTTGCCGTCCTCGACCTTCTTGTCTTGCGCCATCAACGCGATCAACGCGTCAGTGCCCGGCAAGTCGCCCGGAATATCGCCCAAATCAACCTTCATCCCCATCGTGCGCAGATGCGCGCGCACGCGGCTGGGGGCCTCTTGCGAACACAGGCCCAGACGTTGGCTAAGCTCAAAGGCGAGCGCGCAACCAATCGCCACGCCTTCGCCATGCAGCAGCCGATCCCCGTAGCCCGTCGCGGCCTCGAGCGCGTGACAAAAGGTGTGACCCAGATTGAGAAGCGCGCGGTCGCCTTGTTCGGTCTCATCGCGCGCCACGATCTCGGCCTTCATCTGCACCGAGCGTTTGACCGCATGCATCCGCCCCGCCATATCGCCCGCCGCCATCGCGGGGGCGTTGGCCTCGAGCCAATCGAAAAACGCGGCATCGCCGAGCAGCCCGTATTTCACGACCTCGCCATAGCCCGCCAGAAAATCGCGCGGCTTCAGCGTGCCCAGCACCTCAAGATCGGCCAGAACGAGGCTGGGTTGATGAAACGCACCGATCAGGTTCTTGCCTTGGGGCGCATTGATCCCGGTCTTGCCGCCGACCGAGCTATCGACCTGTGCCAGCAGGCTCGTCGGGATCTGCACAAAGCGCACGCCCCGGCGCAAAACAGCCGCTGCAAAGCCCACCAGATCGCCGATCACACCGCCACCAAACGCAATGACGATATCGCGCCGTTCGACCTTTTGCTCCAGCAGCCATTCGACGGTGCGGGTGAAATGCGGCCAGCTTTTCGTGCCCTCGCCGGGGGGCAGACGCAGCGCGACCATCTCGATATCGCCAAGCCCGGCGCGCAAAGCGTCTAGATGCAGGTCGGCGACCGTTTCATCGGCAACCACAGCCACGCGCGGGCGGCGCAAGAGCGGCGCAATCTCGGCCCCGGCATTGGCCAGCAACCCAGTGCCGATGCGCACCTCATAGGACCGCGCCCCCAAGCTGACTGGCACAATCTCACGCATCGTTTCTCTCCTCAATCAGCCCATCCACTTGTTTGACTGCCTGAACCACTTTCTTGGCCATATCGGTGATCGACAACTCGGGCTCTGCCTCAACCACAAGCTGGGCTTGGGAATAATGGGGCTCGCGGGCCTCTAAAAGCGCGCTCAGCGTGGCCTTGGGGTCAGCGGTGCGCAACAGCGGGCGGGTGTTTTTGTGGCGCACCCGGTTCCACAATAGATTCAGATCGGCGCGCAACCAGATCGATACGCCCAGCCGCGCGATCAATGCGCGGTTCGACTCGGCCAGAAACGCCCCGCCTCCGGTCGAGATCACACCGGGCGGCCCTGACAGCAGCCGCTCAAGCACCTCTGATTCGCGCGCCCGAAAAAATGGCTCGCCATCGCGGGCGAAAATCTCGGCAACGCTCATTTGCGCGGCGCGCTCGATTTCGTGATCACTGTCCAGAAATGGCACATTTAACATCCGCGCAAGCGCGGTGCCCACCGCTGTCTTGCCCGAGCCCATCATGCCCACAAGCACAATAGAACGCTTTAGCGTGCCCCCAGAGCCCTGCTGATCCACCGTCACTGCCGCTCCTTCGTGTCAATCCCGTTCCGGCCTGCGCCTTGCCCCATCGGCGGAGCCTTGCACAATCGTGAAATGAGACCCCTTGAATGGCGTGAACTTCCCTGAAAAGCCATATATGATCAATGTGAAACCGCAACTAAGAACGACGCGCCGCTTCGGGACGCGCCACAATCCGGCTGAAAGTGAGACTATGGGGCGTATCTTCAAGCTCGTCGTGATCCTTCTGGTGCTCGGCGCGATCGGGATCATCGGCTATGCCTACTTGGGCGACATGAAACCCGATGCGCAACAACAGCGCATCGAGGTCACCTTGCCGGGGGGCCTTGGCAGCGGCGGGGATACGGGTGGGAATTAAGCACAGTTTTGCTTTTCTGATTGCGCTGGTGCTGGGCGGGGCCGCCGCGGCGTCACCAGCACTCGCGCAAACGCAAACTGCTCAGGCGCGCGATACGAAACCGCTTTCAGCGATCGACTGGCTGTCGCGTTCGGTTGTCACGCCCGCAGCGGTGCACCCCGGCGCCTCCACCCACCCCCCCGTTTCCGGCGCAGGCGGGATCGAAAACATCTCGGTTTTGTCGCTCGATGCGCCCTCGGCGGATCGGCTGGGGCTATTGTCAGAGGCCCGCACCGGCTTGCCCGCCAATCTTTGGGGCAGCACGCCTGCGCCCGAACTGGCGCGGGCGCTGCGCAACACCCCTGATGACAACCTGCCCGCATTGCATGATCTGCTGATGACGCTGCTATTGGCCGAATTGGACCCACCGCAGATCACCACACCCGCCCAGCGCGACATGCTGTTTCTGGCGCGGGTGGATCGCCTGCTGGATATGGGCGCGTTGCAGCAAGCCCATGCCTTACTGGAACAGGCGGACCCGACCAATCCGGCGATTTTCCGGCGGCGCTTTGACGTCGCGCTGTTGCTGGGCAATGAAACCGAGGCCTGCCGCGTGATGGAGCGCACGCCCGCCATCGCGCCCTCATATCCGGCGCGCATTTTTTGTCTGGCGCGCACAGGCCATTGGGACACCGCCGAACTGACCTATGGCACGGGCCGCGCGCTTGGACAGATTCCAGAGGATCAGGCCGAATTGATCGCGCAATTTCTTGATCCCGAATTGGCTGATGGTGCCGATGATCTGACGCCCCCTGATCCGGTGACCCCGCTTAGCTTCAAAATGATGGAGGCGATTGGCCAGCCGCTTGCGACCTCGATGTTGCCGCTGGCCTTTGCGCATGCCGATCTGACCGAAAACAACGGCTGGAAGGCGCAGCTTGAAGCAGCAGAGCGTCTGGCGCGCGCCGGGGTGATCGACCCGAACCGGCTTTTGGGGCTTTATACCGAACGCAAGGCTGCGGCCTCTGGCGCGCTTTGGGATCGGGTCAGTGCCATCACGGCGCTGGACAAGGCGATGAACGCTCAGGACAACGCAGCGGTGGCCAAGGCCCTGCCCCGCGCGTGGCGTGAAATGTCCAAACAAGAGCTGGAACCCATGTTGGGCACGCTATACGGCACCCGATTGGCGGCGATGAACCTGCCCGGAGACGCAGGTCGGATCGCCCATGATCTGGGACTTTTGACGCCGGATTACGAAGAGATCGCGAATGATGGCTCTGGCACCGGGGCGAATGCGGCCTTGCTGAGCGGGTTTGCCAAGGGTCAGTCCGCCGGCATTCCCGCCCAAGATGATTTGACCCGCGCGCTCAAGGACGTCTTTGACACAGCGCCCGGCGCGGTGCCTGCGCGCTATGCAGGGCTACTGCCCGATCAACTGGGCGCGGCGCTGTTGCATGCGATCGACGATGTGGCGCAGGGCGCGCGCGGAGATTATCCGCGCTTGGTCGATGGGCTGAAATTGCTGCGTCTGGCGGGGCTGGAATCGACGGCGCGACGCGCGGCGATTGAGTTAATCGTGCTGGATCGACGCGGATGAGTGAGGCGCCCCCCGACCCCCATTGGTTGCCCGCCTTCCTTGAGGCGCAAGCCGCCGAGGCCGGTTCGGCACGCAACACGATTGAAAGCTATGCGCGCGATCTGACCGATTTCCTTGGCTTCACGCAGGCCAAATCCCTGTGTCTGGCCGATCTGCAACGCGGCGATATCGAGACCTACCTGATCCGCTGCGAGGCCGATGGGTTGGCCAAATCAACCCGCGCACGCAGGCTTAGCGCGATCCGGCAAATGTTTCGCTTTGCCTATGAGGAAGGCTGGCGCAGCGATGACCCTGCGATCCGCATTTCCGGGCCGGGGCGGGCCCAGCGCTTACCCAAAACGCTGAGCATAGACGAGGTCGAAGCCCTGCTGGAAGCGTCGCGCGATCAGGGCCGCTCGCTGCGCGACCAGATCCGCAACCGCGCCTTGATGGAACTGCTATACGCCACTGGCATGCGGGTCAGCGAGTTGGTCGGCCTGCCCGTTGCGGCGGCGCGGGGCGATCCCCGGATGTTGCTGATTTCCGGCAAGGGAGGCAAAGAGCGCATGGTGCCGCTTTCGCCCCCTGCCCGTGAGGCGCTGGCCGACTGGCTGCGCGCTCGCGACACCGCCGAGGAAGAGGCACGCGTCAAACGCCGCATCCCGCCGTCGCGGTTCTTGTTCCCCTCAAGCGGCAAAGAGGGCCATCGGACGCGGCCAGGCTTTCATCGGCTGCTCACGGATATTG
>NZ_CAJYBT010000011.1 GCF_913064665.1 uncultured Thioclava sp. | reverse complement strand
AAGGATATCAACCTTGATATTGAGCGCGGCGAGTTCGTCAGTTTCATCGGCCCATCGGGCTGTGGCAAGACCACTTTCCTGCGCTGCATCGCGGCGCTGGAAACCCCCACGGGTGGCACGCTGAGCGTCAATGGCATGAGCGCCGAGGAGGCCCGTAAGGAGCGATCTTACGGCTATGTATTTCAGGCAGCGGGTTTGTATCCGTGGCGCACAATTGCAGGAAATGTGCGCCTGCCGCTGGAAATCATGGGGTTTTCCAAGGCCGAGCAGGTCGAACGTGTTGAAAAAGTGCTATCGTTGGTCGATCTTGACGGCTTTGGCAAGAAGTTCCCGTGGCAGCTGTCGGGCGGGATGCAGCAACGCGCCAGCATTGCGCGCGCGCTGGCCTTTGACGCCGATATCTTGCTGATGGACGAACCCTTTGGCGCGCTCGATGAGATCGTGCGTGACAAGCTGAATGAAGAGCTGCTCAAGCTGTGGGAGCGTACGCAAAAAACCATCGGTTTCGTGACCCATTCGATCCCCGAGGCGGTCTATCTGAGCACCAAGATCGTGGTGATGTCGCCCCGTCCGGGCCAAATCTACGAGGTGATCGACAGCCCGCTGCCCCGCTCCGCGCGTCCGCTGGATATTCGCGACAGCGAGGAATTCCTGCAAGTCGCGCATCGGGTGCGCGAAGGGCTGCGCGCGGGGCATGCTTATGATGAGTGATGCGATCATCCAACAGGTCGGGCAGGGGGCGCGCGCATGAAGTCGATTGCCCCCATCCTCACCGTTCTCGCCGCGATTGTGCTGCTTTGGTATGCTGGCTCGGTCGCGCTAAACGCGAAATGGACCTATGACCAAGCCGCGCGGGCGGGCGAGAGCGTGACGGTCTCGCAGCTTCTGAGCGATACGATGCACCAGAAACGCCCCGTTTTGCCCGCGCCCCATCAGGTGGCGCAAGGGCTCTGGCAGGGGCTTGCAGGTCAAGCCATCACCTCCAAGCGCAGCCTTGTCTATCATGGCTGGATCACGCTTTCAGCGACGCTTTTGGGCTTTGCGCTGGGCACTGGGCTGGGGATCGTGCTGGCGGTGGGGATCACCCATAGCCGCGCGATGGATCTGTCGGTGATGCCTTGGGCGATTGCCAGCCAGACCGTGCCGATCCTTGCGATTGCGCCGATGGTGATCGTGGTGCTGGCGAGCCTTGGCGTGACCGGGTTGCTGCCCAAAGCGCTGATCGCGGCGTATCTCAGCTTTTTCCCGGTGTTGGTAGGCATGGTGAAGGGCTTGCGCGCGCCTGACAGCATGCAGCTGGATCTGCTCAAGACCTATAATGCCAGTCAGGGCGAGACGTTGCGCAAGCTGCGGATGCCCTCGTCGATGCCCTATCTGTTTGCCTCGCTCAAAGTGGGGGTGGCCGCGAGCCTTGTGGGCACCATCGTGGCCGAATTGCCTGCGGGTGCCACCCGAGGTCTTGGCGCGCGGCTGCTTTCGGGCAGCTATTACGGGCAGACGGTGCAAATCTGGTCGGCGCTGTTTACAGCCGCCGCGCTGGCAGCAATTCTGGTCGGGATCGTGGGCGTGATCGAGCGGATCACCCTTAAACGGATGGGGATGGCGTAATGGGTTGGGCGATTTTCGCGATACTCTTCTGGCTGTGCGCTTGGGGTGCCAATGCGTGGATGGCGCGGCGCTATGGACATCAGCGCTGGGCGCAATTTGCCATTCCGGCGCTGTTCGGGATCACGGTGTTGCTGGTCTGGGAAGGTCTGGTTTTGGGCCTTGGTATCAGCCCGGTGATCTTGCCCGCGCCCAGCCAGATCGCGCAGACTTTCGCGCAATCGGGCCCGATCCTGCGCGAGGATTTCGTGCAGACGATCTTGAAGGGGGCGCTGTCTGGCTATGTGATGGGCTGCGGCGCGGCGATCGTGGTGGCGGTGTTGATTGATCGCTCGCCCTATTTGCAGCGCGGGCTTTTGCCGATTGGCAATTTCGTGGCCGCTTTGCCGATCGTGGGGGTCGCGCCGATCCTTGTCATGTGGTTCGGGTTTGACTGGCAGTCCAAGGCCGCCGTTGTCGTGGTAATGGTGTTCTTCCCGGTGCTGGTGAACATGGTCGCGGGGCTTGCCGCGACCGATCATTTGCAACGCGATTTGATGGCGACCTATTCGGCCAGCTACTGGCAAGGGTTGATCAAACTGCGCCTGCCTGCGGCAATGCCGTTTTTGTTCAACGGCCTCAAGATCGCGACGACGCTGGCGCTGATCGGGGCGATTGTTGCTGAATTTTTCGGCAGTCCAACCCGCGGGATGGGCTTTCGGATATCGACCGCCGTGGGGCAGCTTGATTTGCCGCTCGTCTGGTCGGAGATTACCGTTGCGGCCCTCGCGGGCTCGGGCTTTTATGGGGTGGTGGCGCTTCTCGAAAAGCTGGTGACGTTCTGGCACCCGTCGCAACGGGCCCGAGCTTAGGCAGCGCGCCTGAGAAATATAAAAATCCCGGGCAAAGATCCGGGGCCAACAGTGGAGAGAGACGATGAAAAAACTGATCGCGGGGGTAAGTGCAAGCCTAGTCATGGCAAGCGCGGCCTGGGCCAATGAAGATGTAACACTGCAGCTCAAATGGGTCACGCAGGCGCAGTTCGCGGGCTATTATGTGGCTCAGGACAAAGGATTTTACAGCGATGCGGGCCTTGATGTCACGATCAAGCCGGGCGGCCCTGATATCGGCCCCGAGCAGGTGATCGCAGGCGGTGGTGCCGATGTCATCGTCGACTGGATGCCGGCCGCACTCGCGGCGCGCGAAAAGGGTCTGGCGCTGGTCAATATCGCCCAGCCTTATAAGAAATCGGGCATGATGCTGACCTGTCTGAAGGAAAGCGGCATCAAGACTCCCGCCGATTTCCCCGGCCATACTTTGGGCGTGTGGTTCTTTGGAAATGAATACCCGTTCCTAAGCTGGATGTCGCATTTGGGCATCCCGACCGATGGCGGAGACAAGGGTGTGACGGTGCTCAAACAGGGCTTCAACGTCGATCCGCTGCTGCAAAAGCAGGCGGCTTGCATTTCGACCATGACCTATAACGAGTATCTTCAGGTGCTCGAAGCGGGGATTAAACCCGACCAGCTGGTGACCTTCAAATACGAAGATGAAGGCGTGGCGACGCTTGAAGACGGTCTTTACGTGATGGAAGACAAGCTCAAGGACCCGGCCTTCGTAGAGAAAATGGCGAAATTCGTAAAAGCCTCGATGGAGGGCTGGAAATACGCCGAAGAGCATCCCGAGGAAGCCGCGAAAATCGTGCTGGATAACGACGAAACCGGCGCGCAGACCATCGAGCATCAGGAAGGCATGATGAAAGAGGTCGCCAAGCTGACCGAAGGTACTGACGGCGTGCTCGACCCGGCCGATTATGAGCGCACGGTCAAAGTGTTGCTGGAGGGCGGTTCGGATCCGGTTATCACCAAGCAACCCGAAGGCGCGTGGACCCATGCGGTCACCGATGCGGCCGGTTTGAAATAAGCTCGGGCCACGCTTTTGCTCGGCAATGACAGCCCTCCGGAGCGATCCGGGGGGCTTTTTGCTGCGGGTTTGAACGGGTTGTTAAGGCCTTGGTGCTTTGATGGGATGTGAAGGGCTTAGGAAGGCAGGGCTATGGCAGATTCTGCACGGTTTGGGCGGCACCACAGTCTTGGGCTGCGCAATGGTGTATATGCGCTGATCGGGTCATTGGTGTTGGTGGCGCTGTTCTGGATGACGTGGAAAAGCCAATTCGCAGCGCCCGCAGGCTATGTTTTCGAAACCCCCACCCAAGCGATTGAGGCAGGCTATTGTCTCACGGTGGTGCGTCAGGTCGCCCCCGGTGGCAGCTTTGGCGGCTATCTGGATGAGGCGCGCGGCTTCTGGTTGCAGCGCTTGCGCGATTTCGGCGGTGATCTGGCGGGCAATATTGCGCAAAGCGAGGCTTTGTTGGGCCGTCATCTCGCGGCGTTTCCGGGGCCGGACCGGGTGTGGTTGATGGATGCGATGGATGCCTGTTCTAATCGGGCCCTGATCTATGGCGTGCGCTTTCGCGCCTTTGAGTGACGCGCGTTCACGCCTTGGGAACGTGACGTGAGACGTGGGGTAACCTCCCCGGAACGTGTCGAAATCTGTTGATCGAGATCAAAGCATGGCTCATCATAATGAACTATGCGGTTCACTTAAAGGGCATGGACGGTCCAGCCCGATTGACAGGAGACAGATCATGCAAAAAACCTTCACAAACAAACCGGTTCTGGCGCTGCTTGCCGCTGTCGCACTTAGCGCGCTGGCCGGTTGTGCCGACATGCAAGGCAAGATGAGCAACGATGAGCAAAGCGCTGCGAACGTGCCCAATATGCGCGCCACGATCGAAAACCCGATGTAATGGCGAATGCTGTAAACGCTTTGTAAAATGCTTTGTATCTCCTGCGTCTAGCTGTAAATCTGGGCGCAGGAGGCACGATGGCCAAATCAGCACTGACCGGCACGCGAATTCGCGAACGCCGCACATCTTTGGGTCTGAAGCAGGCAGATTTGGCGCGCGCTGCGGGCATTTCCGCAGCCTATCTCAATCTCATCGAACACAACCGCCGCCGCGTGAGCGACGCTTTGATAGAGCGTATCTCACGTGCGATGGGCGTTGACCCGCTGGCGCTTTCGGAGGGGGCTGACAACGCGCTTTTCGATGGTCTGCGCGAGGCGGTTGCCGCCGTTGAGGCCGAGGGCGCTGGCCCGTTTTCCGCCCCCGATCTGGAGCGGATCGAAGAATTCGTGGGCCGCTTTCCCGGCTGGGCGGGGCTATTGGCATCGCGGCAAACGCGACTCAGCAGCCTCGAGCGCGTGTTGGAAGGCTATGCCGAACGCATGGCGCAAGACCCGTTTCTGGCGACCTCGCTGCATGAGGTGCTCTCGGCGCTGACCGGGTTGCGCTCCAGCGCCGCGATCTTGGTGGAAACTGAGGATATCGAACCCAAATGGCAGGCGCGTTTTCTGGCCACAATTCAGTCGGAAAGCCTGCGCCTTTCAAGCGCGGCCGAGGCGTTGGTCGGATATCTCGATGAGATGGAAGAATCCGAGACCAGCCTGTCGTCTCCCCAAGAACAGCTTGAGGCGTGGCTTGAGGCGCGCGATTGGCATTTCCCCGAAATCGAGGCGGGCGCCAAGGATCTGGCAGCGCTGATTTCGGGCGTTCCGGAACTGGCTTCGTCTGCGGCGCGCAGCTTGGCGCTGGCGCATCTCGAGCGGGTGGCGCGGGATGCTCGGGCCTTGCCGTTGGATCAGATTACGCGCGGTTTGGCCGAATTGGGGGCCGATCCCGGCGCGCTGGCGCAGGCTTTCGGGGTCAGTATCGGCGTGGTGCTGCGCCGGCTTGCGACCTTGCCCCCCGGACTGGCGGGGCTGGCACCACTGGGTTTGGTGATGTGCGATGGCTCTGGCAGCTTGACCTTTCGCCGCGCCGCGCCGGGGTTTGCGCTGCCACGCTTTGGGGGGGCCTGTCCGCTTTGGCCGCTTTATGAGGCGCTGTCTCAGCCGATGCATCCGATCCGCGCGCTGGTGGATGTTGCAGGCCGCGTGCCGCAGCGCTTCGTCACCTACGCGATCTGCGAAACCCGCGCAGTTGGCTTTGACGGGCCGGTGTTGCGCGAGGCGATGATGCTGATCTTGCCCGCCCCGGATGACACTATAGCTGCGCCTGCGCGCGCCATTGGTGCGTCCTGTCGGATCTGTCCGCGCGCGCAGTGCCCGGGGCGGCGCGAACCTTCGATCGTGGCGCTGGGCTAATCGCTTGCTTCAGGCAGGCGGGCACGGCACTCTTGGGTCACTCTATTTATGGAGCCTTGCGATGTCCTCCCAGCCCCCCCGCGTCAGCCTTTGGGCTGTCGAAGTCTTTACCGCCACCGCCGAGGAAGGCGCGATCACGGCTGCCGCGCGCCGGTTGGGTGTGTCGGCCCCGACCGTCAGCCAGCAGCTTGCGGCGCTGGAAACGGCGCTGGGCGCGGAATTGGTGGATCGCTCGGCGCGTCCTTTTGCGTTGACGGTTGCCGGGCGCGGGTTTCTGCCCCATGCCGAGGCGATGCTGGATGCGCTGGCACGCGGGCGCGCCGGGGTGTCGCTGGCCGATCCTGCCGGGCTGACCAGCTTTCGATTGGGCATGATCGAGGATTTCGAATCCGAGGTGACGCCGCTGTTGTTGGCGGGCATGGCCAGTGACCTTCGCCAATGCCGCTTTGAGCTGGAAACCGGGCCAAGCCATCGGTTGCTGGCCAAGCTGGAGGCGCGAGGGCTGGATGTGGCGGTCGCCGCCCAACCCGAAGGCCCGCCGCCCGATGCAACCGAGATACACGCGCTGCTGCACGAGCCTTTTATCGCGGTGCACCCGGTGGCTGGGGGGGCGGATTTGCCGCTGATCCATTATTCGCAGCGCACCTTGATGGGGCGCCAGATCGCGGCGCATTTGCAGCGTGAGGGCGTGGGGGGCGGGCATCGCCTTGAACTTGATAGCTATCCGGCGATCTTGGCACTGGTTGCTGCGGGGCAGGGCTGGACGATCCTGACGCCCTCGGCAGTGCGCCACGCGCGCCGCTCGGGGTTGGTGCTGAAACCGCTGCCCGGTGCCCCACTGTCGCGCCGCATCACTTTGACGGCGCGCGACGGGGTTTTGGGCGACTGGCCCAGCGAGGTCGCCGCTAGGCTGCGCACGCTTTTGGCGCAGCGCGTGGTTGCGCCGGCATTGCTAGAGGCTCCTTGGTTGGAGGGGGCTTTGCGCATCGAGCCGGGCTGAATGCGCAGCGCCGTGTCAGCCCACGTTCAACCCCAATGCGTTCAGTACCGCGCCCAAGCTCTCACGCGGTAGCATCAATAGCGCCGATCCCTCTACGCTCAGCTCGACCGCGCCTAGCGCCTCGTTCGAGGTGCCAACCCGGCTGTCGGGCGCAAAGGTGATCCCGTCGAGCGGCCAGCGCAGCCCCGTCGAGCGCGCCGTTACCGGGCCAAATGGAAACAATGAGACCCGCGTGCCCGGGGCCAGATCCAGCGCAATCTGGGGGGGGCAGCGGATGATCACCTCGGCCTCGGCCAGCATCACCACGATTTGCGTGCTGCGGATCACATCGCTCATCGCGGCCAAAGTATGATCCAGCCGCAACCCCGTGAATGCGAGCGCCAAAACGAAGGGCGCCTCGATCATGCGCAGGCATTTGGCGAAATCCGTGCTATCTTGTTCGTTGATGAGGTGCACGCGCCCCCCCAACAGGGCGCGATTCGTCTGAGACAGGCTGTCGAGATCGCCGATCACCGCCTCGGGACGCAATCCCAGCGCAAGCGCGTGATCGCCCCCGCCATCCGCCGCCACTAGGCAGGGGGCGATTGTCAACGCTTCGTCAACATCTTGCGGTTTTACTGCGCCTGCGCCGAGGAGTGTTACGCCGCAGGGTGAGTTTACAATCGGGTGGAACATGGCATGATTGATGACGAATATGGCACGCGAACACAATCAAGACCTATAAAATTCCTTTTAAATGCCCTGTTTCGTTCACGGGAAAGCACCAGTTTGGGCGGATGGTGGCGACAATGAGGTCCAAATGAAAGCGAGTGGTCCATGATTGGTTCAAACAAGATCCTGACCGTCTCCTACGGTACTTTTTCGTGTACCCTCGAAGGGTTCGACGACACCTTCAACACGATGAAGGCGATTGCGGAATACTTCCGTGATCTTGCCGCAGAAGATCGGTATTTCGGAGCAGAACCTCCGCAACCCGACGCAGAAATGCTGCATCGGATTGCGGAACGCGAGATCAATCGTCGAGTTGACGCGAAAATCCATAAAAACGGCGTTATTTTGCGTCAGCATGACGATGTGGGCGAGGCCGAGAATCCGGCCGCTGAACCGGTCGCGCCCCAGCAAGACGAGACGCCTAAGCCGGACCATGCAGCCCCGCTTGCGCTGGTAGCGACCCCGACAGAGGTGCGCGAACCCGAGGGGGAGATTGCGCTTGATCCCGCCCCCGAACAGACTGCCACCCCCGAGGTTTCGCCTGCACCCAAAGGCGCGCCCGACGCTCCACTGGCTGAACCCGAATCGGTGGCCGCGAAATTGCAGCGTATCCGTGCCGCCGTGGCGCGTGCCCGCAGCGCTGGCCCGGACGCCTATGATGAAGACGAGCATGCCGATGTGATGCCTCAGGCGTTGCTGGCGGATGCCGATATTGAACCGGTCGCCGACTCCGAAGATTTCGGCTTTGCGCTGGATATTTCGGGCCCGCTTGGTGCGGATGAAATTGATGTTGATGAGGCGCTGGATGCCTCGCTAGACGCTGCCCCGGCTTCGGCTGAGCCTGCCGAGGTAGTACTCGAAGACAATGTCACCGCAGCCCTTGCCGAGGCGCTTCAGCCCGAGCAGGACATGCAAGCGGACGCTGAAATCTCGAACGCAGAGGTGGCAAACGTCGAAGCGGAGGAGGCTGTCGATGCCTCTGCTGCGGCTGAGTTCGAAGATAACGCAGACGCGGATGACATCGCCGGTAAGGACGATGCAGAAGATACCACCTCGCTCGACGCAGGTGAGGCGGATGAAGAAGCCCTTCGCCGCCGTGCCGCGCGCCGTTCGCGCCGCGCCGCCAAACGGGCGCGCCGCATGCAGGCCCTGCAAGCAGCGGCCGCTGCGCAAGTCGCGACGCAGTTCGACGTAGCGGATCAAGACGCCGCGTCTGATCTGTCGGCCCCCGAGGCGGAGGCGATCGAGGACGCAGCGCAAGCGGAAGACGCCGCGCCGATCGAAGCAGCGATGTCGCCTGACGACGGGGCGCAAGACACTGTTGAGACCGTGCAAGACGCGCAGGACGATCTGGCGCAGGATGATGTGGCTGGTGACGAGGCGCTCGAAGTGCCCCCAGTCGAAGGTGAGACGCGTGATACGGATACAGCCCAAGACGACGTGGCAGACAGTGCGCCCGCTTCGATGATCCAGCGCGTGCGCGCCCGCGTCATCAAGGTGCGCCGCCCAGATCACAACGCCGCCCCGGTCATCACCCAAGAGCTGAGCGACGCGCCCGAAGCCGACAATGAAGTTTCGCAGGCCGAGGAGGCGCTGGCCGCGGCTCAACATAAGGATGTTGCGCAGGAGGACGATCTGGCTGCACGCATTGCCGCCGAGCTGGGTGAAGACAACGCCCCGCTTGCACAGACCGAATCCCCTGCCGAGGACACGCCGAAAGGGGCGCTCTCTGAAGAAGAAGAGGCCGATCTGCTGCGTGAACTGGCGATGCTTGACGCCGATGACGAGGGTGAAGACATTTTTGAACAGTTCGCCCTGGAACAAGGTCGCGAAGACGCTGTCGCCGAGGCTGAGAACGTTGAGGCCGAGGCTGAACCGGTCGCGTTTGACGAAGATGCTGAGTTTGAGGCCGAACTGAACGCGATCCAAGAGGCCCCCGAAGAGGCCAGCGAGCCGCAGGTCGAGACAGCCGAATTGGAAACGGCCGAGGTCGACACGGATGAGCCAGACGTGGCTGGCACGCAAGATGCGGAGCTGGACGCGCAAGATGCAGACGATGAGTCGGTCGAAACGGAAGAAGCGGAGTTTGACGCGAAAGAACGCGCCCAAGACGAGCCTGCCGAAGCTGAGTCTGCAGAGACCGAAGAGACCGAAGAGACAGAGGCCCCCGTCATTCAGGCAGCCTTCGACACGCGCGAGGATGAAACCGCGCGCTTGATGCAAGAGGCCGACAAACAGTCCAAGGTCGTGGAAACGCGCCGTCGCTTTTCGGCCATCGCGCATCTCAAGGCCGCCGTGGCCGCGACTGTTGCTGACCGTATCTCAAAGGGTCAAGACACGGCCCGCAGAAGCATTGAGGATGAGCACGCGATCGAGCCCTATCGCGAGGATCTGACGCAGGCCGTGCGCCCGCGCCGTCCGGTGAGCAGTGGTAATGAGCGCATCGCGCGCCGCCCCGATGCGCTGCGCCCGGCACCGCTGGTTCTGGTGTCAGAACAGCGCGTCGATGTTGGCGAGGCCGAGGTGGAAGAGGAAGTCGCCGGGGCACGTACGCCCACGACCCATGTGATCCGCCCGCGCCGCATTTCGAGCGCGCAACTGGCAGAGGCACTGGATGACGAGGTCGAAACGATGGCCCCCAATCAGGCCACGAGCTTTGCCGAATTTGCCGAAACCCTTGGCACGCAGGGCCTGTCGGATCTCCTTGAAGCGGCTGCGGCCTATACCTCGGCTGTCGAGGGGCGCCCGCATTTCTCGCCGCCGCAAATCATGCGCAAGCTGACCGCGATGAGCGAGACCGCCGAAGTGCCGCGCGAAGAGCGGATGCGGGTCTTTGGGCGCCTGCTGCGTCAGGGAAAAATCGCCAAGGTTAAGCGCGGCCAATATGCGATCACCACCGCATCGCGCTATTATGACGAAGCAAAAATGGCGTCTGGCCAATAAGTTAGGCCATCACGCGGGGACGTTAAGGTTACTGATAAAACGGGCGGTCCTGAGGGGGCGCCCGTTTTCTGTTTCGGGTCAGGCGCGGCGGAAAATCTGACGCGCCGCCTCGCCCAAAATCACCCCACCCGCAGCCCCGATGATGCCAGCCGCCACGCGGTTGAGGCGCACGAGTGCTGCGGGTCGTGTCATCATTGCGCGCGCGCGATTCGCCAAAACAGCATAGGGTGAGAGAACGGCGAACAAGATCAGCACCGTCAGGATCGAAAGCGCGGCCCATTGCGTTGCACTCACCCGGCCCAGATCAAGCACGCTTGGCAACAGTGCCAGATAGAACACGACGGTTTTGGGATTGCTCAGCGTGATCGCATACCCGGCTGCGAAAGCGCGAAACCCGGTGCGCTCGCGCGTGCTTTGCACCTTGGCCAAGCCTGCGCGGCTCGTCCAGAAACTGTAGGCGATATAAAGCAGATATAGCCCCGAAAGGCATTTGATCACGATGAAGACGCCCGCAAACAGCTTGGCAATCGCGGCCAGTCCGGCCACGGCCACGGCGAGATAGGTGACATCGCCCAAGGCAAGCCCGGCCAAAAATGCAAACGCGCTGCGCAAATTGCTGCCCAGAGACTGGCCCACCAATGCCGCAACACCGGGGCCGGGGATGGCGGCGGCAATCGCAAGGGCTGCGCTATAGGTCAAAAGCGGGGCGAGCATGTCCATTGGGGCCTCATCACAGGATTTGCCGTGATTTTGGGCTGGACCAAAGCGACGCGCAAGCGCTCTTACTGCGGCGCGTCGGGGTCGTCCTTGCCAACACCGCGAAAGATCGGCTTGAGCGGCACAACCCAGATCACACCAAGCACGATATAGACCAGCACCGAGCCCCACCACGGCATCATACCCCAGCGCGCCTCGGCCCAGTTCACGATGCTGACCGCCACGATGATATAGGCGGGCAGCCCGATCACGAGGGCCAGCATCGAGAGGCGACGGCGGACCTTATAGCTTAGCGCCATCCGATCAATCCGCGAACGGATCGGTAACGAGGATCGTGTCGTCGCGCTCGGGGCTGGTAGAGAGCATGGCAACCGGGCAGTCGATCAGCTCTTCGATCCGGCGGACATATTTGATCGCGGCGGCGGGAAGATCGGCCCAGCTGCGCGCGCCCTCGGTCGAGGCATTCCAGCCCTCGATTTCCTCATAAATCGGAGTGCAGCGCGCCTGCTGATCGGCCGCCGTGGGTAGATAATCCAGCTGCTTGCCGTCGAGATCGTAGCCGACGCAGATTTTCAGCGTCTCGAACCCGTCCAGCACGTCCAGCTTGGTCAGCGCAATGCCCGACACGCCCGAGACCGCGCAGGTCTGGCGCACCAGCGCCGCGTCAAACCAGCCGCAACGCCGTTTGCGCCCGGTGACGGTGCCGAACTCGCGCCCCCGCTCGCCCAACCGTTGACCGTCTGCATCATCAAGCTCGGTGGGGAAGGGGCCCTCGCCGACGCGGGTGGTGTAGGCTTTGACGATGCCAAGGACGAAATCGATCGCCCCCGGACCCATGCCGGTGCCCGCAGCCGCCTGACCGGCCACCACGTTTGAGGAGGTCACGAACGGATAGGTGCCAAAGTCGATATCGAGCAACGAGCCCTGCGCACCCTCAAACAAGATGCGCTTGCCGGCCTTGCGGTTCTCGGCCAGCACCTTCCAGACGGGGGCGGCGTATTGCAGGATTTCCGGCGCGATTTCCTTGAGTTGCGCGATCAGCGCGTCGCGATCCACGGGCGCAATGCCCAGACCTTTGCGTAGCGGGTCATGGTGCTGCAACGCCCGGTCGACACGTGCGATCAGCGTCGCCTCATCGGCCAAATCAGCCACGCGCACCGAGCGCCGCCCGACTTTATCCTCATAGGCCGGACCAATGCCGCGCCCGGTCGTGCCGATTTTGGTGCCTTTGGAAGACGCCTCTTCACGCGCGCGGTCCAATTCACCATGGATCGGTAGAATCAGCGGCGTGTTTTCTGCGATCATCAGCGTTTCGGGATTGATCGTCACACCTTGTTCGCGAATTTTCGCAATCTCTGTGACCAGGTGCCAGGGATCCAGCACCACGCCATTGCCGATTACCGATAGCTTGCCGCCGCGCACCACGCCCGAGGGCAGCGCGTTCAGCTTATAGACCTTGCCGTCGATCACGAGCGTATGGCCCGCGTTATGACCGCCCTGAAAGCGCGCGATAATATCGGCACGCTCGCTCAGCCAGTCCACGATCTTGCCTTTCCCCTCGTCACCCCATTGGGCGCCGACGACGACGACATTGGCCATTGCTCTCTCCTTGGCAGGTATGAAACCGCGCGAGATATAGCGGCTGGCGGAACATAGCGAAAGCCCGGTTTTGCGATTTGCTGTGATGCGGGTAAGCCCGACAACTGGTATTTGTGTCGCCGGATCGCTCTGCTCTGCCCTCGGTGGCGGTGCTCGCGATGGGTTTTGCGCTGCCGATTGGGAAAAACCGGCAACTCGGCCTTGCGACTTTTGGCTCTTGCGCCTAGATAGGCGCGTCGAACTAGGAAGGCCCGGACCCGTTCAATGGAAAACGTCGTTCTCTCAATCCATCTGATCCTCGCACTGCTGCTGATTGGCGTAGTGCTGCTGCAACGCTCTGAGGGCGGTGGGCTTGGCATGGGCAGTTCCAGTTCCGGCGGTGTCGGCGGTGTCATGACGGGTCGTCAGGCCGCCAATGCGCTGACCCGGCTGACCTGGCTGCTGGCCGTGGGGTTCCTTGCGACCTCGGTGACGCTGACAGTGCTGGCCGCGCAGAAGGCCAAGGACGAATCGGTGCTTGATCGCCCCACGACTGAGCAGACCGCGCCTGCAAGTGACGCAACTGCCCCTGCGGCGCCCGTTAATCCGGCTTCGGATGCAGGCTCTCTTGGGGTTGTGATGCCGCCTGCGCCGAGCGGTTCAGCGGCCTCCACGGGCGGCACGTCGGGGGAAAGCACAACCGATGGTGCGACCGGCCCGGTGACGCCGCCGCCTGCAAACTAACCGTCTTTGCGCCACTACCTCTTGGGGGGTGGCAAGATATAAGCCCAATACTTTGCGGTCCGGTTGCGGGCGGGTCGCGAATCGTGTAAGCATTGCCCCCCGTGATCCTGTGCCCTTTCGGGCCGGGAAGCAGCTTTGAATTTTGCAGATCACGGGGGTCTCCATGGCACGATATGTCTTCATCACCGGCGGCGTTGTTTCGTCGCTCGGCAAGGGGTTGGCATCGGCCGCTTTGGGGGCACTGCTGCAGGCACGCGGGTTCTCAGTGCGCCTGCGCAAACTCGATCCCTATCTCAACGTCGATCCCGGCACGATGAGCCCGTTCGAGCATGGCGAAGTTTTCGTCACCGATGACGGGGCCGAGACCGATCTGGACCTGGGCCATTACGAGCGCTTTACCGGCGTGAGTGCGCGCAATACCGATTCCGTGTCCTCGGGGCGGATCTATTCCAACGTGCTCGAAAAAGAGCGGCGCGGTGAATATCTGGGCAAGACGATTCAGGTGATTCCGCATGTCACCAACGAAATCAAAGACTTCCTTGATGTCGGCGATGATGAGGTCGATTTCATGCTTTGTGAGATCGGCGGCACGGTCGGTGATATCGAAGGCTTGCCCTTCTTCGAGGCGATCCGCCAGTTTTCCCAAGATCGCCCGCGCGGCCAGTGCATTTTCATGCACCTGACCTTGCTGCCCTATCTTGCGGCTTCGGGTGAGCTGAAAACCAAGCCGACGCAGCACTCGGTCAAGGAATTGCGCTCGATCGGTTTGCAGCCCGATGTGCTGGTGTGCCGGTCCGAGCATCCGATTCCGGAAAAGGAACGCGCCAAGATCGCGCTGTTCTGTAATGTTCGCCCCGATTCCGTCATTCCGGCCTATGATCTGAAATCGATCTACGAGGCCCCGCTGGCCTATCACCGCATGGGGCTGGATCAGGCGGTGCTGGATGCGTTTGGCATCTCGCCCGCACCCAAGCCCGACCTGACGCGTTGGGAAGACGTGATGGACCGTCTCAACAATGCCGAGGGCGAAGTCCGCGTGGCGATCGTGGGCAAATATGTCCAGCTTGAGGATGCGTATAAATCCATCGCCGAAGCGCTGACCCATGGCGGCATGGCCAACCGGGTGCGCGTCAAAGCCGAGTGGATCGACGCCGAGATTTTTGAGACCGAAGACCCCGCGCCCTATCTGGAAAATTACCACGCAATTCTGGTCCCCGGCGGCTTTGGCGAACGCGGCACCGAAGGCAAGATCCGCGCCGCGCAATTTGCCCGTGAAAAGGGCGTGCCTTACCTTGGGATTTGCCTTGGTATGCAGATGGCGGTGATCGAAGCCGCTCGCAATCTGGCGGGCGTTGCCGATGCAGGCTCTGAGGAGTTTGACCACGAGGCGGGGAAAAAGCGTTTTACGCCAGTGGTTTATCACCTCAAGGAATGGGTGCAGGGCAACCACCGGGTCGAACGCAAGCTTGATGACGACAAGGGCGGCACGATGCGGCTGGGCGCTTATTCGGCCGTCTTGCAAGCGGGTTCAAAAGTGGCCGAGGTTTATGGCACGACCGATATCGAAGAGCGCCATCGCCACCGTTACGAAGTCGATATCAAGTATCGCGAACCGCTCGAAGCCTGCGGATTGGAATTCTCCGGCATGTCGCCCGATGGTCGTCTGCCCGAGATTGTCGAGCACAAGGATCACCCGTGGTTCATCGGCGTGCAATTCCACCCCGAGCTGAAATCCAAACCCTTCGCGCCCCACCCGCTGTTTGCCGGGTTCATCAAGGCGGCGCTGGATCAAAGCCGTCTGGTGTAACGCATTTCTCGGCCTGATGGCCGTGCCAAGAAGGCCCCAACTCTCGCGCGGTTCTGCGCGAAAATTGGGGCCCTGAAGACGCTGAGTGTCTTTGCTGTTCTAAGTCAGATTGCCTTAGCCGCGATGCACCAGAGTGGCAAAGATTTGCGGATCAAGGCTGGCTTGCGCAAAGGTTTCGCCCTCGGTCAGCACCGCGATAGCGTCATGGCTGTGCAGGCTTTCCTGATGGCTGGCGAGAATGCGGAAATCACCGATCCGTGGCTCTGCCAATAGCTGTTGGGCAAACGAGCGCACCGCGTCCTCGACAAAGATCGGATTGGCGGCATTCAATTCGGCAAAGGCTTGTTCGTCTTCGCGTTTCACCATGACCTGGGTTTCGGTGGGGACGGCCGCGCGCGCCAGATCGATCAGGTCTTCGAACCACAGACATTTACCCGGCTCGACCACCGCCGAAATCCGCGCAACCGAGCGCTGCGAATGCGGCGTGGCAAGCTGGCCGCGCGTTGTGCGCGCATGTTCGGACAGTTCCAGCGAGCAGGGGCAGGTTGAGGAATAAACGTAATCGAGATGGATCACCTTGGTGCGCACACCGCCCATCTCGGTCAGCTCCAGTGCGATGTCATAATACTGCCAGCCCTCTAGCCCCGAGCGCAGCGACGGGCGCTTGACCGGGAACGAGAACCGCATCATCAGTCGCGCGTCAAAGCTGTCGAGATCGTCCATATAATCGTTTAGCGCGGCTTCCATCACCTCGAAGGAGAAACTCTTTTCGGCATGGCTGTAAAAGCTGCGCATCACGCGGCTCATATTGATGCCCTTCTTTTCCGCCTCAAGGCTGACCGTGCCCGTGACCGAGGTCTCAAGCGTCAGATCGCCATTGTCGCGGGTGCGAAATCGCACCGGCAGACGGAAATTGGAGATGCCGACATGCTCGATCCGGGTCTTGGCCCCCACGATCAACGAGGACGGCCCGTTTTGCAAATCGGGCAGGGTCGCTTTATAGACGGCATCGGCTATAAAATCGGGGTCAAACTGACGGCTGAGATCGGGATAGTTTGCCACGGCATGGCCCGGCAGCAGGCGCGAGATCGCCGGGTCTAGCCGCGCCACCTCTACCGGATCCGCCTGCGCGGCCCAACTGCGCAGCGTCTCAAGCGCGGCTTTGGCCTCCAGCTGATCAGGAGTGTCGATCTTGCCCTGCACGTTCATATCCTATCCTCCGGCTGACCCGGTCCCGCTTGATATGGGGAGTTCGGGGGGAATGTCCAAGAGAATACGCCCTAGATCGCCGGATGGATCACCCCTTAAACCGCATCAAGTGCACCACGGATATCTGCCACGAGATCGCGCCCATCCTCGATTCCAAGCGAAATGCGCACCAAGCCCGGCGTGATATTGATCGCCGCGCGTTCTTCCTCGCTAAGGTTTTTATGCGTCGTCGTGGCTGGGTGGGTCGCGATGGATTTCGCATCGCCCAGATTGTTGGACAGCAACACGATCTCAAGTGCGTTGAGAAAGCGGAACGCCGCCGCTTTGCCCCCCGCCAGATCGAGCGCGATCATCGTGCCGCCCGATCCCATCTGATCCATCGCCAGCGCGTGCTGGGGGTGCTCGATCAGGCCGGGATAAATCGTGCGCGCTAACGCCTTGTGCCCGGCCACTGCGGTCGCCACCGCTGCCGCATTGACCGCCTGCGCGCGCACCCGCAGATCAAGCGTCTGCAAGCCCGATAGCAACAACCAAGCATGAAACGGGCTCATCGCGCCGCCGGTATGTTTGACATAGGTTTCCAGCGGGCCGCGGATGAAGTCCTGCGTTCCCAGCACCACGCCACCCAGCACCCGCCCACTGCCATCGATATGCTTGGTCGCGGAATAGACGATGATATCGGCGCCTAAGCTGACCGCGTTGGAAAACACGGGCGAGGCAAAGACGTTGTCCACAACCACCACCGCGCCCCCCGCATGGGCGATTTGCGCGACGCCTGCGATGTCAATTACTTCAAGGCCGGGGTTGGACACGCTCTCGAAAAAGCAAATCTTCGTTTCGGGGCGCATCGCCGCGCGCCACGCGTCCAGCTGTGTGCCATCGACCAGCGTGACCGCGACGCCAAAGCGCTCCAACACCTTGAGAACATGCAGGCACGAGCCAAACATCTGGCGCGCCGCGACGATATGGTCGCCCGCCTTTACCAGCGCGCTCAGCGCGCCGTTGATCGCAGCCATGCCCGAGGCGCAGGCAAAGGCGTCTTGTGTGCCCTCGATCTCGGCCATGCGATCTTCAAACATCCGCGTGGTCGGGTTGCCATAGCGCGCATAGATGAACTCATCCTTGCTCTGATCGAGAAAGCGCGCCTCGGCGGCCTCGGCTGAGGGGTAAACAAACCCTTGGGTGAGAAACATCGCCTCGGCCATTTCGCCATATTGGCTGCGGCGAATGCCTGCGTGAACGAGCTTTGTGCGGAATTTGCGATCGGTCATGGCTCTCTCCTGCGACGGTTGGTCGCGTCAACGCTGCGATAGCGCCCTCAATCCGCGGGGTCAACGCTTTGGACCGGCCAGATCACACCGATTGCACAGGTTAACGGGCGATTTCGCCGCAGCGACACGCGGAACCACAGCGCCAGATGCCGCGTTGCGATCTAACAAAACCGCAATATAAGCCCGGACAGAACCAGATGCCGCTGTTTAACATCAACGCTGAAGGCGCCCCGCCCGCCGACCTGATTGCGCAGGCAAATGCGCTGCCCGAGGGCGCGCCGATCATCGTGATGGTGCATGGCTACGGGTTCTCGCCCAGCGATCCCAAACGCGACCCACACTCCCATATCTTTGCGCTTGAGCCCAGCTTTGACCTGCACACCGCCACCAGCTGGCCGCGTGCGCTTGGCTTTGGCGGGCAAAACCCGGGCGAGGGGCTCGCGATCGGCTTTGGCTGGGAATCGACGGGGCGGCTGGCGCGCATCTATGACATGGCCGAGATCGCAGCCCAGCGTCTGGCGCGTCTGATCACGCAACTCAGCGAGGTTTCGGACCGACCCGTCGGGCTGATCGGGCATTCGATGGGCTGCCATGTCGGGTTGCGCGCGCTGCGCTATCTTCATGCGGGACGCGTCTCGCGCATGGTGCTGCTCGCAGCAGCGGAATTTCAAAGCCGCGCCGAAGAGGCAATGGCCAGCCCCGCCGGGCGCGCCTGCGAGGTGCTCAATGTCACCACGCGCGAAAACGATCTATTCGATTTCCTGATGGAATTGGGAGTGGGACGCGGGCGCGAACGCTGCATTGGCAACGGGCTCAGCCGCCCTTTGCGCAACTGGGTGGATCTGCAAATCGACGCCCCCGACGTGATCGCGACTTTGGCCGATATCGGTTATCCCGTGGCGCTGTCGGATCGGCGCGTGTGCCATTTCTCGTGCTACATGCGCGACGGGCTGTTTGATTTGTATCGCGCCGTTCTGCGCGCGCCCGAGCGCCTGCCGCTACCGTATCTCGCCCAAGCCCTGCCGCAGGTACAAGCGCCCCGCTGGTCGCGCCTGTTTGCGCGCCAACGCACAGCCCTTGCGCCCTTGCCTTTGGCGGGTCACAGAGCAGATTAAGTCACAGACACAATCTGCGAAAGCGAGCTCCATGATCGACCTTTACTATTGGCCCACCCCCAATGGCTGGAAAATCTCTATCGCGCTGGAAGAGATGGGGCTGCCTTACGAGACCCATCTGATCAATATTGGCGCGGGCGATCAGTTCAAGCCCGAGTTTCTCAAGATCTCGCCCAATAACCGGATGCCTGCGATCATCGACCGCGAGGGGCCAGATGGCGCGCCGATCTCGATCTTCGAATCCGGCGCGATCCTGCAATATCTCGCGCGCAAAACAGGGCAGTTCTACGGTGAGACTGTGCGCGAGCAGATCGCGGTCGAGGAATGGCTGTTCTGGCAGGTCGGCGGGCTGGGCCCGATGGCGGGGCAGGCGCACCATTTCTTGAAATACGCCCCCAATCTCGAACCCCCGCAAGACCTGCCCTATGCCAAGGATCGCTACCGCACCGAGACGGGGCGCCTTTACGGCGTGATGGATCGCCGTCTCGCCGAAAACCGCTACCTAGCGGGCGATTTCTATTCGATTGCGGATATGGCGGCTTGGGGCTGGGCCTCGCTGTGGGAGGGTCAGCAGCAAACGCTTGATGACAAGCCAAACCTGAAACGCTGGCTCGATGAGCTGAGCGCGCGTCCAGCGGTGCAGGTCGGTCGTGCCTTGGCGGCGGACAATCGGGGCGACAATAGCAGCCGTGACGCCCAGAAAGTGCTGTTCAAACGCTGAACGCTGCGGCGCGTCCCTATTCCGGGGGCGCGCCGTCTTCTTCCGGTTTCTCGATGCCGTAGCGCTCAAACAGTTTGGCTTGCGCCATGATGAAACCGATCAGGATGATCGGCAGCCCGAAGGTTTTGAAATCAACCCAGATGCTGTCGGACATCGTGCGCCAGACGATTTCATTGGCCACCGCCAGCGCCAGAAACAACCCAACGAAGCGGCGGGTCAGGATCATCCAGCCCTCGTGCTGCATCGGCAGGGCCTCTTCCATGACAAGCTGCAACCACGCTTTGCCGCGCAGCAAACCCGCGCCCAAGATGCCCGCAAACAGCAGGTAGATGATCGTGGGTTTCATCTTGAAGAAGGTCGGATCATTGAGCCAGACCGATAGCCCACCAAAGATCAGAACCAGCACCAACGTTGCAATCTGCATCGCCGATAGCTTGCCCGTGAGGCGCCACAAGATCAGCGTCGAGACCGCGATCAGGGGCACGAACAGCGCGGTGGCGAGGATGAAGCCAGAATAATCCCGGCCCAAAATTTCGTAATGGCCGTCCTTCAAGCGATTGAACGCGAAGAAGAAAATCACCAACGGCCCCCAATCAAGCGCGCCCTTCACCCATGGGGAAATCTTTTTGCCTGCCATCTGCTTCTACCGTCCTGCCATTTCCACAATCACCGCGCCAACCGCGATGAGCGCCATCAACGCCGTGCGCCGCGGCCCCACTTTTTCGCCCAGCACCAGCCAGCCAATCAGGGCCGCAAACACCGTCGATGTCTCACGCAACACCGCTGCCTCGCCGACCTTGTCCAGCCGCGTCGCCAGCATGATCGAGCCAAAGGAGAAATAGGCAACAATCGCGCCAATAACACCCCTTTTCAGCAAAGGCACGATTTCGCTACCGGGCATCTTGCGCCAGCGCCGCGCGGTAAAGATCGGCATGAACCAACCGTCGATAAAGAAAAACCACGCCAGAAAGGTAAAAGGATCGGCCGTCGCGCGAATACCATAGGCGTCATAGGTGGTGTAAAGCGCCACGAAGGCCCCGGTCGCAATCGCAAGGCCGAGCGCGGGCACCATCGTTTCACGGTCCAGTGTGATCGTGCGCAGATTATAAAGCGCCAAGCCGTAGATCCCGGCCAACAACACGCCCACACCCGCCCATTGGCCCAGTGTGAAATGCTCGCCAAACACGATCCCGGCCCCGATCACTGCGAAAAGCGGCGCAGTGCCGCGCACCACAGGATAGACCACCGTATAGGCCCCGCGCGAATAGGTCATCGCCTGCAACAACTTGTAGCAGACATGGATCACGAAAACGGTGGCGAAAATCGCCCACATATAGGGCTCGGGCCACGGCACCACGAACAGCGCGAAGGGGGCCGCGATAATCCCATAGCTTGCGTCAATCGCCGCCCGGCTAAGCCACGGGTCATGGCGCCCCTTTTGTAGCGCGCCAAACAAGGCGTGTAAAAACGCGGCAAGCAGCGCCAACCCCAGCGCTAGATGGCGGCCCGTCTCGGTGCCAGAAACGGAAATGATCCAATCGCTCACAGCAGCGTCCTTATCGTCATCGCGTCAGGGGAGGGGGCGCTGCCCCCTCTGGCCAGTCGGCCATTCACCCCCGGGATATTTGGGTCAAGAGGAAGGCAAGAGTCCTCTCTTCCTCTTGACCCAAATATCCCGGGGTGAGGGCGTAGCCCGAGGGGCAGCGCCCCTTTTTTCAAGATATCAGCGTTCCAGCCCAACCAGTGCCTGAGCGAACTCTTCGGGATCGAAGGGTGCAAGATCGTCGATCTGCTCGCCCACCCCGATGGCATGGATGGGCAGGCCAAACCGGTCTGCCAAAGCCACCAGCACGCCGCCCTTGGCGGTGCCGTCGAGCTTGGTCATGACAAGGCCTGACACATCCGAAATCTTGCGAAACACATCGACTTGCTGCAGTGCGTTTTGCCCCGTCGTCGCATCCAGAACGAGGATCGTATTATGGGGCGCGCTTGGATCGCGCTTGCGGATCACGCGCACGATTTTGGCCAGTTCCTCCATCAGATCCGCGCGGTTTTGCAGCCGTCCGGCGGTGTCGATCATCAGCAGATCGGCGCCGTCTTCTTCGGCCTTTTTCATCGCGTCAAAAGCAAGGGAAGCGGGGTCAGATCCCTCGGGCGCGGTCAGAACCGGCACGCCCGCGCGCTCTCCCCAGACTTGTAGCTGTTCAACCGCCGCGGCGCGAAACGTATCGCCCGCCGCGATTACCACCTGTTTGCCAGCGGCGCGAAATTGCGAGGCCAGCTTGCCGATCGTCGTGGTCTTGCCCGAGCCATTGACGCCAACCACCAGCACGACCTGCGGTTTTTTGGGATAGATCGGTAGCGGTTTGGCCACCGGCTCCATGATGCGCGCGATCTCGGCGGCCAGAAGGCCCTTGATCTCAGGCACGGACAGCTTGCGCCCCATCCGCCCCTCGGCGAGGTTGGCCGTGACGCGCAACGCCGTATCAACGCCCATATCCGAGGTAATCAGCAACTCTTCAAGGCTTTCCAACATCGCATCGTCAAGCACCCGGCGTGGCGCATCGACTGTCGGCTCAGCGCCAAAAATGCGCCCCAATAGCCCCGGTTTTTTAGGGCTCGGATCAGGACGCGCGGGGGCGGGTTCAACATCCAGTGGCGCTTTGGCGATCTGCGCATTCTTGTCTTGAACCGGTTCGGTCACGGGCGCTGGCACATAGCCCGGCGCGGGAAAGGTCGGATCGGGCAGGTTTACGGTTTCAGACGCCTGCGGGTGGGTCGCCTCGGGGTCTGAGGGGGACGCGGTCGCCTCTTCCTCGGCGGCATTTTCAGCCACGATATCTTCCAGCCCTTGTTCAAGCTGGGAGGAGGATCGCGTTAGGCGGGATTTGAGCTTTTTGAAAAACGACATCGTGGCAGGCCTTTCGTTGCTTTCCACCTAATTCATCGCAGGCCCGGTGAAAAGAGGGGCCAATGCCAGCCCGATTGCAATCAGCGCTTGTCCCGACCAGTAAAACAGCCAAAGCGCGCGCGAGGCCAGACGCTTGCGCGCGCCCTCTTGCATCACAAATGTCTCGACCGACAGGATTGCATCCGACGTCACGAAAAGTACCACACCCAATGACAGCGCCGTCGCCTCGGGTGGCAGCCCCATCGCCGCAATCGCCATCGCAACGATTACCAGAATATAGCCGCGCACCGGCCAACGCAGCGCGCCGGTATGGGGCACGACCCAAATCTCGACCGCACCGGCAAGCATGACCATCACTGCTGTCGCGGGCCAGTTGGGCCACTGCGCGCCAAGCCCGATAAACGCCACCAGATAGGCCAGATGCCCAGCCGCAAAGGCCACCATTCCCGCAAGGAACGCGCCTTGTCCGGGGCGCGAAAGCGCAAAATCCCCCACCGCCCCCAGCGCCAGCCCGATCACGATCCAGCCGGGCATATGCAACATCAGCGCCAGCGGTACCAGACAGGCAACCGCGCTGGTCTTAATCGCGGTTTTGCGCCAGCTTGGCGTAGCACCCGCGAAGGAGATCAGGTAGAGCACGGCCAGCATCAGGGCTGCGGCAAACGGCAAAAGAAGGAATATGGTCATCGCGCTACAGGGACAGATTTTTTACGCCCCTGCAAGTCTTGCCGTAAAATGGCCGAAATCGGCGTTAAGATGACGAAAAAAACGCAGAGGCAGAGCAGAGGCGAACATGACGCAAGAGCCTGATTTGCAAAAAAATCTTGAGGCGATCCCTGAAGAGCGTGCGCGCTGGCGCGATCGCTTGCCCGGACCGTTGGCGACGCTGTTTGATCTCACCAATGTCACCCCCGAGGTCGATACCTTTGCCATCGTCACCTTCGCGCCGGTGCCGCTGTTGATCTTGGCCGCAATTTTTGGCGGCTGGCCGGCGTGGCTGGCGCTGATCTGGATTGCGTTGTTCATTTTCGCGCTTGATGAGATCGTCGCGCGCGCCGCCCCCGATGCGCCCGAGGGATCCGAATTTCCCGCCGCTGATACGCTGTCGATTGCCTTGGCGGGCGCGCATTTCGTCCTGTTGATCCTTGGGGTTGCGGCGCTGTCGGGCCATACCTTGCTGGAAGGTCCGTCTTGGGTCGCGGTGCTGCTGGCCTTTGGGCTGTTCTTTGGGCAAGTGTCCAATTCCAACGCCCATGAGTTGATCCACTGCCGCGACAAGCGTCTGTTTACGCTCGGGAAATGGGTTTACATTTCTCTGCTATACGGTCATCACAGCTCGGCCCATCGCCATGTGCATCACCGCTTTGTCGCCACGCCAGATGATCCAAATTCCGCCCAGCCGGGTGAGGGGTTTTGGTCTTTCGTGCCGCGCGCCTGGAGTGGCAGCTTCGTTGCGGGGCTAGAGATGGAGCGCAATCTGGCGCAGCGGCGGACCTTGCCGGAGGGCGCTGATTGGCGCAAGCGGCTGCGCGCGCGTATCGCAGCACTCGGCCCTTACCCGTCTTATGTTCTGGGCGCGCTGTGGTTTGTGCTGCTGTTTGGGGTGATCTTTGGGCTGCGCGGAGTGCTCGCCTATCTGTTGTTGTGCCTTTATGCGCAGTTGCAGCTGCTGCTGTCGGATTATGTGCAACATTACGGGCTTGAGCGGGCGCGCCGGGGCAATGGTAGCTACGAACCGGTGAGCCTGCGCCATAGCTGGGACGCGCCCCATCCGGTCTCCGCGCTGTGGATGCTGAATGCGCCGCGCCATTCCGATCACCACGCCCATCCGGGGCGCGAATATCCCGCGCTGCGTCTGGGCGATCTGGATGCGCCGCAGCGCCCGGTTCTGCCACGCAGCCTGCCCGCAATGGCCGCGCTGGCGCTGATCCCGCCTCTCTGGCGGCGCGTGATGGACAAGCGCGTGGCTGCGCTGAAGGCCGCTGAGAGGCGCGCTCAAGGCTAGGCAAGGGCTGCGCGATCTGACACTCTGGAGGCAATCTGACCCCGGAGACCCGATGCGCCGATTTCTTGTCCTGACCTGCCTTGCCGCGCTAACTGCCTTGCCCGTGATGGCCCAGCCCGCTGATCTGGGCGCGCCCCTCACGGCCGAGCAATTTGATGCCCGCACGCAGGGCCGCACGATCACCTATTCCGCGCAGGGCCAGCCCTACGGGGCCGAGCAATATAAGCCCGGCCACAAGGTTATCTGGGCTTTTACGCAAAGCGAATGCAAGGAAGGCGACTGGTTTCAAAGCGATGAGTATATCTGCTTTGATTACGGTGACTTCGTGCCGCTGCAATGCTGGACCTTTTACGACAGCCCGCAGGGGTTGGTTGCGAAATTCAAGGGCGATACCTCGGGCGCGCCGCTCATCAGTCTCAGCGAAAGCCATGATCCGCTAAGCTGTCAGGGGCCCGATCTGGGCGTTTAGAACAGGCTGCCCTGATCGGCTCCCGGATCGGATTTCTTCTTGGTCGGCTTGGGTTTGGCGGGCGACGCTGATGTGCCTCCCCCGCCGGGAATGACCGCCAAACGGCCATCGGAGAATTCAATCTCAAGGCCGGGTTGTTTGCCTGCAACGTCTGCGCTGGTCACCACGCCGTCCGGTCCACGCACCACGGCATAGCCGCGCTTGAGCGTCTCGGTATAGCCCAGCGTCTGGCGCATCCGGTCAAGCCGATCCAGCCGCTCGCGCAGCGCTTCGATCTTTGCTTGCGGCAAACGATCAAGCCGGGCAGAAAGGGCAGTCAGTTGCGCGCCCCCCTCGCGATTGCGGCGTTGCGCCTCTGTTATCATCCGCGCATTTGCTGCCTGCAACCGACGCGCCAACATATCCAGATCACTTTGCGCGCGGCGCAGCCGCGCGCCCGGGGCGGGCCGCAAGCGGCCCGCAAACCCCTCCAAGCGGCGCGATTCATTTGCCATGAACTGACGCAGAAGGCGCGGCTCGATCCGCGCCGATAGCGGGGCAAACCGCGTGCCCTTGCGCAGCACCAGCGTGCGCAGCGCAGGCCCCAGCCGATCCGCCCACATATCGAAGCGCTGCCGCGCTGGTTGGGTTAGCGTCTCGGGGCGGCCCAAACCGCGCGACAGATCGCGCAGCCGTTGATCGCGCTGCTCCAGCCGCCCGCGCGCCGCGCGCCCCATGCGCGCCTGCGCCTCGGCCAGCCAGCTTGCCAGCTCGGCGCGCACGGGCACCGCCATCTCGGCGGCTGCCGTCGGCGTGGGGGCTCGGCGATCCGAGGCATAGTCAATCAGCGTCGTGTCGGTCTCATGGCCCACCGCCGAGATCAGCGGAATCTCACTGTCAAAGGCGGCGCGCACCACCGCCTCTTCGTTGAACCCCCAGAGATCCTCGATCGAGCCGCCACCGCGCGCCACGATGATCAGATCGGGTCGCGGGATCGGCCCGCCCGGCTTCATCGCGTTAAACCCACGGATCGCGCGGGCCACTTCGGGCGCACAGGCTTGCCCCTGCACCGCCACCGGCCAGATCAGCACATGGCGCGGAAACCGCTCGCGCAGCCGGTGCAGAATATCGCGGATTACTGCCCCAGACGGTGAGGTCACGACGCCAATCACCTGCGGCAACCACGGGATCGCGCGTTTATGGGCGGCATCAAACAGCCCTTCGCCCGCCAGTTGCTTGCGCCGCGCCTCTAGCATCGCCATCAGCGCGCCCGCCCCGGCGGGTTCGACCTCATCCACGATCAGCTGATATTTCGACTGGCCCGGAAAGGTGGTCAGCTTGCCTGTCGCGATCACCTCCATGCCCTCTTCGGGACGCACGGCCATCTTGGCGACCTGGCCTTTCCAAGACACCGCCGCGATCACCGAGCGATCATCCTTGAGGTCGAAATACATATGCCCCGAGCGCGGCATCGAAACCCGCCCGACCTCGCCGCGCACCCGCACACGGCCAAATTCGCCCTCAATCACGCGTTTGACCGCCCCCGAAATCTCGGAAACGGTGTAATCATGCGCGTTCGAGCCGCTCTCGTCGTCCAAAAGGTCCATTCGCCAGCCTTGCCTCACTCTTGCGCCCAGCTTAGAAGGCGCAAACGGCAAGGCCAAGGGGGCGTGTGATGAACATTTTGGTTCTGGGCGGCGGCGGGCGCGAACATGCGCTGGCTTGGGCGATCAAGCAAAACCCGAAATGCGATCGGCTGATCGTCGCGCCGGGCAATGCGGGCATCGCGCAGATCGCCGATTGCGCGGCGATCGACCCGAGTGACACAGCGGCCGTTCTGGAACTGTGCGAGGCCAATGCGATCGATTTCGTCGTGATCGGCCCCGAGGCCCCGCTGGCCGCTGGCGTCGCCGATGCGTTGCGCGATCAGGGCTATCTGACCTTCGGCCCTTCGGCCGAGGCTGCCAGACTTGAGGCCTCCAAGGCCTTCACCAAGGAAATCTGCGATGCCTGCGACGCACCGACGGCGGGTTATGCGCGGTTTAGCGATGCGCAAGCGGCTAAGGAATATGTGCGCCAGCAAGGCGCGCCCATCGTGATCAAGGCCGATGGTCTGGCGGCGGGCAAAGGCGTGATCATGGGCATGACGCTTGATGAGGCGCTGGACGGTATCGACGAGATTTTCGGGGGCGCGTTCGGCGATGCGGGCACCGAGGTGGTGATCGAGGAATTCATGGAGGGCGAGGAGGCCTCGCTGTTCATCCTGTGCGATGGCACCGATATTTTGCCCATTGGCGGCGCGCAAGATCACAAGCGCGTCGGCGAGGGCGATACCGGCCCCAATACTGGCGGCATGGGCGCCTATTCGCCCGCCCCCGTGCTGACGCCCGAGATCGAAGAAAAGGCGCTCGCCGAAATCGTGCGCCCCACCGTGGCCGAGATGGCGCGACGGGGCACGCCGTTTCAGGGGGTGCTGTATGCCGGGCTGATGATCAAGGACGGCCAGCCGCGGCTGGTGGAATATAACGTGCGCTTTGGTGATCCGGAATGTCAGGTGCTGATGCTGCGCCTTGGCGCGCAAGTGCTTGATTTGCTGCTAGCCTGCGCCGAGGGGCGGCTGGGAGAGATGCGCGCGCAATGGGCCCCCGATCACGCGATCACGGTGGTGATGGCCGCGCAGGGCTATCCCGGCGCGTATCAGAAAGGCTCTGAGATCAGCGGGCTTGACGCCTTGCCCGGGGACAGCTTTCACATGGTGTTTCACGCGGGCACCAGCAGCAAAGACGGGCAAATTCTGGCCAATGGCGGGCGGGTTTTGAACGTCACCGCGCGTGGGACCAGCCTGCAAGAGGCGCGCGATCGGGCTTACGCGATGGTCGATGCGATTGACTGGCCCGAGGGCTTTGTACGCCGCGATATTGGCTGGCGCGCGCTATAAGATAGCCACGCGGGGTCAGGCCCAAATTCCGACCCTTCGGTCTGGTTGGAGTGCGTTAATGCAATATGCGCCCGAGGCACGACAGCCAGTTGCCGCGTGCCAGCTTGACCAGCAGCTCTGCATCATAGCCATGACGCGCCAACGCCGACAAAAACGCCTGCACGCCGGTCACATCACCGATCAGATCGGGAATGATGCAGCCGTCAAAGTCTGAGCCAAGGGCGACATGGTCTTCGCCAAGCTGCGCGATCAGATAATCCATGTGGCGCAGCAATACGTCCCATCCCATGTCCGAGCGGGCCCGACCATCGGCGTTGAGATAGAAGGTCGCGTAATTGAACCCCACCAGCCCACCGCTGTCGCGGATTTGGTGCAACTGGCGATCGGTCAGATTGCGGGGTGAGGCCGCCTGCGCGAAAGCGTTGGAATGGCTCGCCACAAGGGGCGCGTTCGAAAGGGCGGCGACATCGTTGAACCCGGCTGCGTTCATGTGCGACAGGTCGATCACGATGCCCAGATCGTTGCACAGACGCACAAGATCTTTGCCCTTTTCCGTCAGGCCGGGGCCAATGTCGGGCGTGCCGGGAAACGCCATTGGTACGCCATGGCCAAAGATCGTCGGGCGGCTCCAGACCGGCCCAAGCGAGCGCAACCCGATGTCGTGAAACAGATAAAGCGCATCAAGATCGGGGCCGATCGCCTCGGCGCCTTCCATGTGCATCACGCCTGCGATCACATTCTGCGCCATCGCCGCCGCGATATCTGACATCGAGCGGCACAGCTTGAAATCTTGCGGTGCGGCGCGTTCCATCCACTGCAGTAAACCCGCCATCCTGAGCGCAATCGGCTGGGCCACATCATGGGTCATCAGAGGCGGCATCGGCAAGTCATAGGGAGGATTGGCCATCAAAGCCCCGAAATCGGGCGGGGGACCTTTGGATTGCGGTGGCACGAAAATCGCAAACAGCCCCCCCGCAAACCCGCCCGCTTTCATGCGCTTGAGGTCAAGATGCCCCTTGCCGCCCGAGCCGAGCCACGTCTCTTCGCGCGGCGCTGGCGACATCATCAGGCGCAGCAGGAAATCGTTATGCCCATCGAAAAAGGGGATCAGGTCGGTCATGGTTGTGTCCTTGCGACAGGGGCGCTTTCTGAGATCAAAAAGGCCTCGACCTCTTGCAGCAGGGCAGAGCAATCTGCGTCGACGATGCCAAGATGCGCGAACTGGGTGACGATGTTTTCCAGATAGGCTTTGCTCGTGCCAAGAAAGCCCGCGCCATGCGCGATAAGGCGGACTTGATCGGAGCGGCTCAGATCGGCGTCGATCACATCGGCGCAATGATCGGCCACGAAGGTCAGCGCGCGCCCGGGTTTGCCGTCGATCTGCGCGGTGACGAAAACGGGCAAATACCCCGGCCCAATCATTTCGCGACGCCATAAGATTTCCGTTTCGCGCTCCACGTCTTGGGCCGAGATGCGAAAGACCAGCCCCGCGCAGCCATCGCCCTGATCCAGTGCCGCCATCAGCCCGGGGCTGTCCTTTGTGCCCCGCCCGCCATTGTCGTCGACCAAGATAAACCGCCGGGCGAAATCTGGCACATAGGCGCGGCGCACATCACTAAAGCTCAGCGCCGGATCCCACATCAGCGAACCATAGGCGAAGACCCAAAGATCGTCGGGGCCGTAATCTGCAAGGCAGCGACGGCGTGTGTCTTCGCGGGCCTCGTCGGAATAAACCCATTCCATAACGCTCGCCAGTTCGGGATGCATTTTGAGCACGGAGTCGACGCTGAAATCGCGAAAGAACGAGGTCAGCGGGTCCTCGATCTTGCCGCGCAATTCGGGATGGTGGGCGAAGGGATCAGTCTTGTGGTCCACGGGTCGGCTCCTTTTTCTGCTGCCGCGCCCAACCCTCAGATTTATGCAGATCGCGATGCCGGATCCCTGTTTTGCCGTCTGGGCCCGCCTGCTGCGCAGGCGGAGCGACCGACAATCCACTTGCGCACAGGGAATTTGCGCGCGTGCGAGGCAGGTCTCACACGCAGGAAAACCGGATGCACTCAAGCGCCATCATTTCTTGTTGCGCGCGGACTTTTCTTCTTTGGTGAGTTTGTTGTTCCAGGCGTTGTTGCTCAAACCCAATTCGTTTGGAAGGGGTTTGGTTTTGCCAATCTTGACCTCACCGCCCTTGTTCAGGAATTCCTGAATAAGCGCATCATCCGTGGTTTCTTTAGGGACATGTTTCATGGACATAAACCTACCTGATCCGCCCTGTTCTTGTCACGCATCATCTGCCGAGGGTGGGCACGCGCCAAAGGGGCGGCTTGGTCGGTCTTTGATGTGACGGATCGCCCGAGTGTTTCGCGATGCCGCGAACCTTGCGTGAAACGGTCCGCTTTGAGAGCGGCGCGCTGTGTCAGGGAATGCGTGCAATCATCGGCATCGATCTGAGAAGGCCACCGAACCCCAGCATTTCGCCAAGACAACGATGCGCGCCCGCCGCTCAAGGGCCTGCTCGGTGAAGTGCAACAGTGCTTCTGCCGCGGCCTCAAATTCGTCGTGACTCGTCAGGTCATAGAGGATTCTCAGACAACGGTTCGGCGCATCGACCCTGCTGGGCAAACCAGCGGCCGTTCATCAACGGGAAGCCCAAGCACGGTGGTAACCATCTTGGCGGGCAAGCGCGATGCATACAGGTCGAGACAATCGAACGCCTCGCCGCGCGGAAGATCGGCGACCACATGGTCTGCAACGGCACGCACCTGATCGCGCTTGGTGCGTATAGAAGGGGGGAGCGAAGGGCCTTGGTGAAAGGATCGCGCAGGCGCTGATATGCGGCGCCGCTTGACAGCTGCATCAACCTCGGATCACTCGACAGTTGCGTGACATTGGTGGCCCGCAAGGCAACGACGCGCATGGGCGCTGCGATGGGACCTTTCGTGCTGGACACGCAAAACGGGCCGAAGGTTTCCCCTCGGCCCGTCAAATCCTGTCACAACGGCTTAGCGCTTGGACACGTCCACATAATCACGCGTCGTCGCGCCGGTATAAAGCTGACGCGGGCGACCGATTTTATTGGTCGGATCCTCGATCATCTCTTTCCACTGCGAGATCCAGCCGACGGTGCGCGACAGCGCGAAGATCGGGGTGAACATCGAGGTCGGGAAGCCCATCGCCTCAAGGATAATCCCCGAGTAGAAATCGACGTTGGGATAGAGCTTTTTCTCAACGAAATAGGGATCTTCCAGCGCGATCCGCTCCAGTTCCTTGGCAACCTGAAGCGTCTCGTTATCATGCACGCCCAGCAGATCAAGCACCTCGTCAGCGCTTTCCTTCATCACCTTGGCGCGCGGGTCGAAGTTCTTATACACCCGGTGGCCAAAGCCCATCAGACGGAAGGGATCATCCTTGTCCTTGGCGCGTGCGATATATTCGGGGATTTTATCCACGGTGCCGATTTCGCGCAGCATTTCAAGGCAGGCTTGGTTTGCGCCGCCATGCGCGGGCCCCCAAAGACAGGCGATACCGGCTGCGATACAGGCAAACGGGTTGGCACCCGAAGACCCGGCCAGACGCACGGTCGAGGTCGAGGCGTTCTGCTCGTGATCGGCATGCAGCGTAAAGATCCGGTCCATCGCCTTGGCCAGCGCCGGTTCAACTTTGTAAGGCTCGGCAGGCACCGAGAAACACATGTTGAGGAAGTTCTCAGCATAGCCCAGATCGTTGCGCGGATAGACGAAGGGCTGACCGATCGAATACTTATACGCCATTGCGGCGATCGTCGGCAGTTTTGCGATCAGGCGCATCGAGGCCACTTCGCGCTGCCACGGATCGTTGATATCAAGGCTGTCGTGGTAGAAGGCCGACATCGCGCCAACCACACCCACCATCGTGGCCATCGGGTGGCTGTCACGGCGGAACCCGCGGAAGAAATTGTGCATCTGCTCGTGCACCATCGTGTGACGGGTGATGCGATATTCGAAATCTTCAAGCTCGGTTTTGTTGGGCAATTCGCCGTTCAAAAGCAGATAGCAGACCTCAAGATAATGCGATTTCTCGGCAAGTTGGTCGATCGGATAGCCACGATACAGCAGTTCGCCCTTGTCACCGTCGATAAAGGTGATCGAGCTTTCGCACGAGGCGGTCGAGGTGAAGCCGGGGTCATAGGTGAACACGTCAGCTTGCGCATAAAGCTTGCGAATGTCGACCACGTCGGGGCCGGCAGAGGGCGACAACACTGGCAGTTCATAGGTCTCCCCATGCAGCGTTAGCGTGGCAGTCTTTGAGGTCTCAGCCATGTATCTTCCCTTTCAATCGTCCGGCTGGGCCGCGCCGGTCTGAGGCGTCCGGGTATCGGCCCGGGTAGGGCGGCCAGGCCTCAGGCCGCCTTGTCGCTTAGTCTCGCCAAGGTCTCCTCTTGGCCAAGAACAAGCATCATCTCGAATACGCTGGGGGTGGCGGCACGTCCGGCGAGGGCTGCGCGCATCGGGGCTGCGATCTTTCCCAGACCAAGCCCGTGGGCGCTGGCGACTTCTCCAACGGCTGCCTCCAGTTCTTCCCGCGACCAATTAGCGCGTTGCAGCACGAAGGTCAATTCTCTCAGTATACCACGGGATACATCATCAAGCGCTTTCGCGGCTTTCTCCTCAACCTCGATCGGCCGGGATGTCAGCGCAAAATGTGCCTTTTCAAGAAGTTGCGGCAGGATTTTCGCGCTTCCCTTGACGACGGGCAGGGCCGCCAACAGCGCCTCACGCTGCGTCGGGTCGAGGGATTTTTTTTCTGCGGCTGCGAGATAGCTGTCGATTTCGCTTAGTAATTGGGCATCCGGCGAGATCGCGATGTGTTGACCGCAAATATTCTCAAGCTTCTTGAAATCCAGCCGCGAGGGCGACTTGCCGATCCCGCCCAGATCGAACCATTGCTTGGCCTGTTCGTCGCTGAAAAATTCGTCATCGCCATGGCTCCAGCCCAGCCGCGCGAGGTAGTTGCGCATGCCGGATGCCGGGTAGCCCATTGCTTGATACTGCTCCAAGCCCACCGCGCCGTGGCGCTTGGACAGCTTCTTGCCATCGGGGCCGTGGATCAATGGAATATGGGCGAAAACGGGCACGTCCCAGCCCATTGCCTGATAGACTTGAATTTGGCGTGCGGCATTGGTCAGGTGGTCATCCCCCCGGATCACATGGGTCACGCCCATATCATGATCATCCACGACGACGGCCAACATGTAGGTGGGTGTGCCATCGGAACGTAAACAAATCATGTCATCGAGCTGATCATTGCGGATCGTGACATCTCCTTGCACAGCATCCTTGATCACCGTGGCGCCCTCACGCGGGGCCTTGAGGCGGATCACGAAGGGCGCGTCGGGGTAGGTGGCGGGATCGGCGTCGCGCCAAGGGCTTTGATACAGGGTTGAACGTCCCTCGGCCCGCGCGGTCTCCCGAAATTCGGCAATTTCTTCCTGGCTGGCAAAGCATTTATAGGCCCGACTGGTGGCAAGCATCTCATGGGCCACCTCGGCATGACGCGCAACGCCTGCAGCTTGGCTGACCACCTCGCCGTCGTAATCCAGCCCCAGCCAATCGAGCCCCTGCAGAATCGCCGCTGTCGCCTCGGGGGTGGAGCGTTCGCGATCCGTGTCCTCGATGCGCAGCAGGAATTTTCCGCCATGGCCGCGCGCAAACAGCCAGTTGAACAATGCCGTGCGCGCCCCGCCGATATGCAGATAGCCAGTGGGCGAGGGGGCAAAGCGGGTGACGATCTGCGAGGGGGAGAGCTGATCCGACATCTGGGGCCTTTCTACCGCGCGGCTTCGGGCGCGCGTTAACTTTTTGGAAACCATAAAGCGCTTAGGCTTTCTCGGTTGGATGCATAAGCAGGGACGGGGCGCAAGACAAGCGTGGCTTGGCAAGGGATCGGATCGAGCCCCCGTGAGGGGGCGATGACGCGGCCACGCGCGGGGCGTTTGCTCGGGGCGCTGGGGCGAGTTCTGCTTGGCGGATTGGCGGACCCGGCGCTTGCGCTGACGCGGGCTCGTGCGCGGCTTTTCTTATGGGTTCCTGTGGCGCTGTCGCTGGGCATCGGGGCCTATTTCGCTGCCCCCGCAGAGCCCGGCCCATCAAGCTACGCGGTGGCAACGATTGCCGCGGTCATCGCCAGTTGGCTTTGGCTGCGCGGGGCAGACTGGGCGCGCTTTGGCGCAGCAATCATTGCCCTGGCCTGCGCGGGGTTCTTGCTGGCGGGGGCGCGCGCGCATGCGGTGGCGGCCCCGGTTCTAAGCTATCGCTATTACGGGCCCGTCGAGGGGCGTGTGATCGGGATCGATCGCGCTGCGTCGGATAAGCTGCGCATCACGCTCGATCAGGTGCGCATCGACGCGCGCACCCAGCCCAAGCGCGTGCGCATCGCGCTGGGCGATATGGGGGACAGTGATGTGCCCCCGCCCGGCAGTTTCGTGATGACCACCGCCCATCTGATGCCCCCGCCGCCGCCTGCCGCGCCGGGTGCCTATGATTTTCGCCGCGCTGCGTGGTTTAACGGGCTGGGCGCAATTGGCTATACCAGCGTGCCCGTTCTGCGCGCGGCCCCGCCTGCGCGCAGCGATCTTGGCCTTAGCGCGCATCGCGCCCGCCGTGCGTTATCGCAAGCCATTCAAGCGCGTATTCCCGGCCAGCCGGGCGCGATTGCCGCGGCACTGCTGACGGGGGATCGCTCGGGTCTGAGTGAGGCCACGCGCGAGGCGATGCGGCGTTCCAACCTCGCGCATCTGATCGCGATTTCAGGGCTGCATATGGGGCTGTTGGCGGGGTTCGTCTTTGCGCTGGTGCGCTATGGGCTGGCGCTCTGGGGCAATCGCGCGCTGGTCTGGCCGGTCAAAAAGATCGCCGCTATCGTCGCGCTCCTCGCCGCCACCGGCTATTTTTGGCTGTCCGGTGCTGCCGTGTCGACCCAACGCGCGTGGATCATGGTGACGGTGATGCTGCTGGCGGTGTTGATTGATCGGCGTGCGCTCAGCCTGCGCACGGTCGCGCTGGCGGCCACGGTGCTGCTGATCTGGCACCCCGAAAGCCTGATCGCTCCCGGGTTTCAGATGTCATTTGCTGCCACCACCGCGCTGATTGTCGCGCTGAGCCCATGGGCCCGTGTGGCGCGCCACATTCCCCGCTTGCTGCGCCCGCTGGCAATGCTGATTGCGACCTCGGTGATCGCAGGGGCCGCCACCGCGCCCATCGTGGCCGCACAATTCCACCGCTTGTCGGAATATGGCGTCTTCGCCAACCTTCTGGCGGTGCCAGCAATGGGCATGGTGGTGATGCCCGCAGGTGTCATTGCGGCGATCCTGTCGCTTATCGGACTGTCGGCACCTGCCCTTTGGGTGATGGGGCTTGGCACGCGCTGGATTCTTGCGGTGGCCGATTATTTCGCGACGATTGAGGGCGCGGTGGTTCCCGTCACGCAGCCCGGGCCATGGGTGATCCCGTTGCTGTGTTTGGGGGCGCTCGGGGCGGTCTTAATGCGCGGGGCAGGGCGCAGCTTGGCCATCCTTCTCATCGCGCTCAGCGGCGTTTTATGGCTGCGCGCCCCCCAAGCCCGACCCGCGCTTTTGATTGCGCCCGAGGGCGAACTGGTTGGCTTGATGACCTCGCAAGGCCGCGCCCTCTCCAAGCCTGCGGCCAAATTTGTCGGCGCGCGCTGGCTGGAGGCCGACGGCGATTCCGCGACTGCTGCGATCGGGGCCAAAAGAGCCGCTTTCAGCGGCCCCAATAACGCGCGAGAGGCACGTTTCGCCGGGCGAAAACTGATCCATCTAAGTGGGAAAAGTGCGCTCTCGAAGCTTGACACAGCCTGTCGCGATAACGCGCTGATCGTGATCAACGCGCGCGTGAAATCCGCGCCGAAAGGCTGCGACCTATGGGATCAAATTCGGTTGCGCAAAACGGGAGCAATCGCATTGGATGGCCAAGGCGAAGTGATGGCCCAAGCGCGCCCCGGCCCCCGTTTGTGGAGCCGCTAGGTTTCATCTAGCCATAAATACTCATGATCCGACCGCGCAGTCCGGGCGCGAAGCATACAAAAAGGGCGCCCGACAGAGGACGCCCCTAAACCCGGTGCCGATGCGTATCAGTAACTCCGGATCAGCCCGACAAGCCGCCCTTGAACCTTGACCTGATCGTCGCGCAACAGCCGCGTCTCATAGGCCGGGTTGGCGGCCTCCAACGCGATCATCCCGTTGCGGCGATAAAACCGCTTGAGCGTCGCCTCATGGCTGTCCACGAGCGCCACAACGATATCGCCATTCTCTGCCGTTCCGGTTTCGCGGATCACGACGATGTCGCCATCGTTGATCCCAGCCTCGATCATCGAATCGCCTTTGACTTCCAGTGCGTAATGCTCGCCACGCCCGGACACCATCGCGCCGGGCACAGCCACGTGATGGGAGACTTCCGAGATCGCCTCAATCGGGACACCGGCTGCAATGCGGCCCATGACGGGCAATTCCAGCGCATGCACCGCCTCGACAGTCATCGCATTACGCGGAGGATCGACCTTATCGCCCTCAATCACCTTGGGTCTAAACCCAGACGGTGCGCCGAGCTTTTTCTCTAACACATCGGGCAGTTTCACGATTTCAATCGCGCGCGCGCGATGTGCCAAACGCCGGATAAAGCCACGTTCCTCAAGCGCCGTAATCAAGCGATGAATGCCGGATTTGGAGCGCAGATCCAGCGCATCCTTCATCTCATCGAACGAAGGCGGAACCCCGTCGCGGTTCATCCGCTTTTGAATGAATTCAAGCAATTCCAACTGTTTACGCGTCAGCATGTTCACCTCTTTGACATGGCTCTCGGCAAGCGTTCAGGTTATGTTCTAGCCCCGGTCGCGCGCCGTGTCAACGTGTTCTAGCTGTCGCGCTTAATCGAGTCGCAAGATATTGACCCGCGCACCGGCACGGCGCGCCACATCATCCTTCGGACGGATAAGCAAGCAATCCGCCGTCGCCAGCACACCAAGAAGGGCGGAGTCTTGAGCCGCGAATGGCGTCACGCGGGGCAGCGGGTCACCGGGGCTCAGCGTGGCGCGCATGTAATGGGTGCGCGCGCCGGTGGGGGCAACATCGGTGGCCAGTTCAGCGGGCTCGATGCGCGGGGCAGGGTCGAGCCCTTGCAATTTTGCCAGCATCGGGCGCAGGAACAGCTCGGCGCAAACGGTGGCCGAGACCGGGTTTCCCGGCAGGCCCAGCATCGCAGCATCGCCCATCTTGCCTGCCATCAGCGGCTTGCCCGGGCGCATCGCGATCTTCCAGAAGGCACGCTCCAGCCCCAGTTCGCCCGCGACCTCGCCCACCAGATCATGCGCGCCAACCGAGGCCCCGCCCGAGGTCACCACCAGATCGGCGCCCTTGGCGAGATCAAACACCTCGCGCAAAGACTCGCGATCATCGCGCGCAATCGGCAACAGACGCACGCGCGCGCCGGCAGACTCGGCCAAGGCAGTGACGATGAAGCTGTTGGAGCAGATGATCTGATCAGGGCCAGGCGTTTCGCCGGGCATCACCAGTTCGTCGCCGGTCGCGATCACCGCGACTTCGGGGCGGCGATAGACGCTCAGCTCGGAGACGTTCATCGAGGCCAGCAGCCCCAGATCACGCGCACTCAGCGGGCGCTTCGGGTGAAAGCTGTCGCCGCGTTTGAAGTCTTGTCCCTCGGGGCGGATATTGCCATGGGTTTCAAGGTCTTGCGCCAGCGTGATCGTGTCATCCTCGCGGACAACATGTTCTTGCAGCACGACGACGCCATCGGGGCCGGGCACCGGCGCACCGGTAAAGATGCGCACGGCCTGACCGGGGGCCAGCGGCCCCTGATAGCTACGCCCGGCGGCGGCTTCGCCCTCGACCCGCAGGCGCGCGCCGGGGCGGTGATCGGCGGCGGCAATCCAGTAGCCATCCATAGCCGAGGCGGAAAACGGCGGTTGGGTCAGCTGCGCCTGTGCGGGCGCGGCCATCACCCGGCCACGCGCCTCACGCAGCGCCACGGTTTCGCACCCCAGCGGGGCGACCAATGCAAGAACTTTCTCCAGCGCCTCTTCAACTGACAGCATATGCTACGCCTCGTATCGTCCGGATTTACCACCATCTTTGAGCACCACGCGGATGCCTTCAATGGTCATCGACTTTTCCACCGCCTTGAGCATGTCATAGACGGTCAGCGCCGCGACCGACACCGCGCTTAGCGCCTCCATCTCGACGCCGGTCTGCCCCGAGGTCTTGACCGTGGCGGTGATGCGCACGCCGGGCAAGTCCGTATCCGGGGTCAATTCCAGCGTGACCTTGGTGATCGGCAGCGGATGACACAGCGGGATCAGATCGGCGGTTTTCTTGGCCGCCATGATCCCTGCGATCCGCGCAATTCCCAGCACGTCGCCCTTTTTCGCACTGCCTTTGAGAACGTAATCAAGGGTTTCAGGGCGCATCTTCACGCAGCCCTCGGCCACGGCGATGCGGTCGGTCACCTCCTTGTCGGAGACATCAACCATATGGGCCTGCCCGGCCTCGTCGAAATGGCTCAGGCTCATGCGACCTCCAGCAAGTTGGCGGTGGCTGCAGCCACATCGTCTTGGCGCATCAGGCTTTCGCCGATCAGGAAGCGGCGCGCGCCGACCTCAGCCATCGCGGCGAGGTCTTCGCGGGTAAAAATGCCGCTTTCGCAAACCAGATCGCGCCCGGCGGACAGGATTTCGGGGGCGAGTTGGCGGGTGACGTCCAGCGTGACCTCGAAGGTCTTGAGATTGCGGTTATTGACGCCCAGCAGCGGCGATTTCAGGTGCTTGAGGGCGCGCTCCAGTTCTTCGGCGTCATGCACCTCGATCAACACATCCATGCCCCAACCCATTGCGGCATCTTCCAGCTCGACCGCCAGCGCATCCTCGACAGAGGCCATGATGATCAAGATGCAATCAGCCCCCCAAGCGCGCGCCTCGGCAACTTGGTAGGTGTCATAGAGGAAATCCTTGCGCAAAGCGGGCAGGGCACAGGCGGCGCGGGCCGCCTTCAGAAACTCCGGCGCGCCTTGGAACGAGGGCGTATCGGTCAACACCGACAGGCAGGCCGCGCCGCCAGCTTCATAGGCTTTCGCCAGTGCGGGCGGGTCGAAATCGGGGCGGATCAAGCCCTTGGAGGGCGAAGCTTTCTTGATTTCCGCGATCAGCCCGTAGCCGGTGGCGACCTTGGCGCTCAGCGCTTTGGCAAAGCCGCGCGTGGAGCCTTGGGCGCGCGCTTCGGCCTCGATGTCGCCAAGCGGGCGCGCGGCTTTGGCGGCGGCGATTTCCTCAAGCTTGTAGGCCTTGATCTTGTCGAGGATCGTGCTCATGCGCGGACCTCTTGCGTGATCCGGGCCAGCGTTTCCAGCGCGGTCTTGGCACGCCCGGAATCGATGCTCTCAGCGGCCATTTCTGCGCCTGATTTCAGATCGCTCACCTTGTCAGCCACCACCAGCGCGGCGGCGGCATTCAGGATGACTGCGTCGCGATAGGCCGAAGGCTCCCCGTCCAGCAGCGCGCGCAAAGCCGTCGCGTTCTCGGCCGGCGTGCCGCCCAGAATATCGCGGAACGGATGCACCGGCAGGCCCGCATCTTCGGGATGAATCTGCATCCCGCGCACCTTGCCATTTTCCAGCGCGGCCACGTCTGTCACGCCGGTGATGGTGATTTCATCGGTGCCGTCCGAGCCATGCACAAGCCACGCCTTTTCTGAGCCCAGCATTTGCAACGTCTCGGCCATCGGCCAGATCAGATCGGGCGCGAAAGCCCCGGTCAACTGGCGCTTGACGCCTGCGGGGTTGGTCAGCGGCCCGAGGATGTTGAAGATCGTCTTGCAGCCCAGTTCAAGGCGCACCGGCATCACATGTTTCATCGCGGGGTGATGGATCTGCGCCATCATGAAACCGATCCCCGCCTCGGCCAGACCCCGCTCGGTCGCTGCGGGGCCTGCCATCACGTCGATACCCAGCTCGCCCTGCACATCCGCCGTGCCCGATTTCGAGCTGGCCGCGCGGTTGCCGTGTTTGGCCACCGGAACACCCGCACCAGCCACGACAAAGGCGGCGGCGGTCGAGATGTTGAGCGTGTGCATTCCGTCGCCGCCCGTGCCTACGATGTCGATCGCACCTTCGGGCGCGGTGATGGGCACACATTTGGCGCGCATCGCGGCGGCGGCGGCGGCGTATTCCGATACACTTTCGCCGCGCGCCCGCATCGCCATCAACAGTCCGGCGATCTGGGCGGGGGTGGCCTCGCCGTTGAACAAGATTTCAAACGCGGATTCGGCCTGCGCACGGCTCAGCGGACCTTCGGAAGCCGCAAAGATCAGCGGTTTCATTGCGTCGCTCATGCGGGCACCTTCAAGCTAACGCCTGCCTCTGTCAGGAAATTCTTCAGCATCGCATGGCCATGTTCGGAGGCGATGGATTCGGGGTGAAACTGCACGCCCTCGATGCGTTTGTCGCGGTGGCGCAGCCCCATGATCGTGCCATCGGCCAACTCGGCGGTGATTTCCAGGCATTCAGGCAGACTCTCGCGTTCGACCACCAGCGAATGATAGCGCGTCGCATGCAGCGGCGAGGGCAGGCCAGCGAACACGCCTTTGCCCTGATGCAGGATCTCGCCCATCTTGCCATGTACGATCTCGCTGTGGCGCACGACCTTGCCACCAAAGGCCTGCCCGATGGTCTGATGCCCAAGACATACCCCCAATAGCGGCAGGTCAGCCTCGGCCGCAGCCAGCGTCAGCGGCAGACAAATCCCCGCCGCCGAAGGGTCGCAGGGTCCGGGCGACAACACGATTGCCTCAGCCCCCATGCCCATCGCTTGGCTCACATCCAGCGCATCGTTGCGCCAGACCTGCACATCTGCGCCCAACTCGCCGAAATAATGCACCAGATTATAGGTGAAGCTGTCATAATTATCGATGAGCAGCAGCATGGCCGGGCCTCGCGTTTTGGGGTCCCCCGTCTGGCCCTGAAAGTTGCAGGCAAATTTGCGCCATGCAGCAAAAGAGGGGTGAACCGGGGATCGGGTCGGGCTATAGATGCAATTAGCGGCGGGGTAGGGTCAAGGCCTCGTGCAAAAGGATGCGCGCGTAAAACGACGCGCGCGGGCAGTGGAGGCGGGCAAATGATGCGATCGGTGCTCAAAGGGGCGGCGCTGGGAGCCGGGGTGAGCGTGCTGGTTCTGGGCACGGCCTCGATCATGGCCCCATTGCCGCGATCCACTCCGCCTGCCGTCGGTCCTGTTGATGTGCCCGCGGGGTCGGATTTCGCGCGCGGCCGCTCGGATCAGGTGCCCAATATGCCCAATCCCGCAGGTGCGCCGCTAAGTGCGCCCAGTGCGACACCGCGCGCGCCTGTCAGCCAATCCAATAGCGATCAGGTCGGCGCACAGATCGCGGCCAGCGATCCGGGCACGCGCCCGGTGACCGATGCGTTGGCCCCCACGCCTCAGCCCCAAGCGGGAGAGGCCTCGCAGGCGCTAGTTCAAGCGCCCGCGCCAGAACAGCCGATTCCCGTGCCCCCGCCCGGCGAGGTGCGAACCCCGGTTCTGGGTGCAAGTGAGGCGCGCCCCGAACCCGAGGCCAAGGTTACGATGCCTGACGCGCCTCCTGCCATGACGCCGCCACCGGCTGCGATCGTGGCCCCGGCTGCACCGCAAGACGCTCCGGCAGGGTCTGGCACGCAAACCGCCTCCAGCCCCGCGCCGAGCAGCCTCGAACCGGCGCAAGGAATGGCTGCGGGATCGGTTACGCCGGATCAGCAGATGGCGGATTTGCCCCCGCTTCCCGATGTGCAGGGGCTTGGCAGACCAAGCGGCGCTGGCATCACCGCGCTGCCCGACAGCGCGGCGGCCCCATCCAGTGAAGCACTGGCCCCGTCAGGTGAAGCCCCAGCGCCTGCCTTGCCCGATTTGCCGAAAATCGCAGCGGCGGACATGCCGCAGCCAGAATTGCAACCCGCGCCGCGGCCAGATGCGCAACCCGATATGGCACCCGCAGAGGTGCCTCAGCCCGATGCTGACGGGCAAGCCATGCCCGACATGCCGCCAGCCAAGCCGCGCGTCATCACCCTTGGCTCAGAGCCGCAGCGCCTGCCGGGCCAGCCCGTTGAGGGCTTTCGCTCTGCGCCCAATGTCATCGTGGATCGTCTGCCCCAAATCGGCGCGCCCGGCGCAGATGCGCCCCCCGCCGACGCGCCCGAAGCGGATGGCGACCCTGGCGTAGATCAAGCGCCCGCTGCCGAGAATACCGATCTCCCGCCGATTGAACGTTACGCGTTGCCCTTCGTTCATGACGACGCCAAGGCGCTGTATTCGGTGGTATTGATTGATCCGGGAATCGAGGCCGGCGGGCTTGATGCCGCCACCATTGCCGCGCTTGATTTCCCCGTCACCATCGCGATTGATCCCACCCGCCCGAACGCGGCCGAGGATGCGCAGGCGTTGCGCGCGGCAGGGCATGAGGTCGCGATCTTGGCGGCAGATTTGCCCCCCGATGCCACGCCCGAAGACCTTGAGGTCGCGCTGGAGGCATGGCGCCAAGTGATCCCCGAAGCCGTGGCTGTAGTTGAACGCCCCAAGCCCGTCTTCCAGAACACCCGCAATCTGGCGCGCCAGATGGTGTCGACATTGGGGCGCGAGGGGCTGGGGCTGGTCACGCAGAACCGTGGCTTTGATTCCGCTGATCAGATCGCGTCTACGGTGGATTTGCCGCGCGCGAAAATCTGGCGGGTGCTGGATGGCGCGCGCGAAAAAGCCCCGGTGGTCGAGCGGATGCTGTCGCGTGCCGGGTTTGAGGCAGATCGCAATGGGCAGATCGTTGTGATGCTGTCGGCTTGGCCCGAAACGGTGAGCGCGCTGACACAATGGGCCCCCGACGCGGGGACAAAATACGATCTTGCCCCGGTGTCGGCAGTGGCGCTGCAAAACACGCAAGGTGCTGCGGCGGGCAATTGAGCCACCGCGCCCGTACAACGGGAAAAGCCGTGTAAGACCCGGCCGCCTAGCTGTTAGAGCGCGACTGCACGAACAGGCCCGCATCTTCGGCGGCGCGGCGCAGGGCGTTGGATTTGTGCACGCTTTCCTGATACTCGGCCAGCGGGTCGCTGTCATAGACAACACCGCCCCCGGCTTGAATATACAGCGTCTCATCCTTCACCAGCGCGGTGCGCAGCGCGATGCACATGTCCATCTCGCCATTGGCGGCGAAATAGCCCACGGCCCCGCCATAGATGCCGCGCTTTTCGGGCTCCAGCTCGTCGATGATCTCCATCGCGCGCACTTTCGGCGCGCCCGAAACGGTGCCCGCAGGCAGACCGGCCAGCAGCGCCGAGAGCGCGTCCTGCCCATCAGCCAGCTCGCCCACGACGTTGGAAACGATATGCATGACGTGGGAATAACGCTCGATGATGAATTTCTCGGTCGGGTGCACGGTGCCGATTTTGGCGACGCGCCCCACATCGTTGCGCCCGAGATCAAGCAGCATCAAATGCTCGGCCAGTTCTTTCTTGTCCGCCAGCAGATCTTCTTCCAAGGCCTTATCCTCGGCCGGGGTCGCGCCGCGCGGGCGGGTGCCGGCGATCGGGCGGATCGTGACCTCACCCTCGCGCAACCGCACGAGGATCTCCGGGCTGGCGCCGACGATCTGGAAGCCACCGAAGTTGAGGAAGAACATGAACGGCGAGGGGTTGGTACGCCGCAAGCTGCGATACAGCGCAAAGGGCGGCAGCGGGAAATCGGCGGCCCAGCGTTGCGCGGGCACGACCTGAAAGATGTCGCCTGCGCGAATGTAATCCTTGGCGCGCTCGACCGCGTCCATATAGCCCTGCTGGGTGAAATTCGAGCGCATCTCGCCGACCTGACGCATTTCGCCCAGATTGCGCCCCTCGGCGGGGGAGCGATCCAGATCGCGCAGCGCATCCGAGACCCGCTCGGCCGCTTGCGCATAAGCCGCGCGCGCCGACAGCCCCGAGGATTGGAACGCAGGCGCACACAAGATCACATCCCCCTTCACCCCATCGAGCACCGCCACGACGGACGGGCGCAGCAACATTGCATCGGGCACGCCGATGGGGTCGGGGTTCACATTGGGCAAGTTCTCAACCAGCCGGATCGTGTCATAGCCCAGATAGCCAAACAGACCGGCAGCGGCGGCCGGCAGCCCCTCGGGCATCTCGATGCGGCTTTCGGCAATCAGGGCGCGCAGGGATTCAAAGGGATGGCCGGGCAGGTCTTCCCACGCCTCGTCAAAGCGCGCGGCACGGTTGATGCGTGCCTGCGTGCCGCGACATTCCCAGATCACATCGGGCTTCATGCCGATGATCGAATAGCGCCCGCGTACCTCGCCGCCCGTCACCGATTCCAGCATGAAGGAATTGGGCTGCGCCTCGGCCAATTTCAGCATCAGCGAGACTGGCGTGTCCAGATCCGCCGCAAGGCGCGCATAAACCAGCTGGTTTTGCCCCTTGGCCCAGCGGGCCTCGAATTCCTCGAAGGATGGCGAAAGAGCGACCACCTGCGGCCTCCTATTGGATCTGCGACTGCACGGCTGTCACGGCCTGGCTGTCAAGCGTGAAGCCCGACTCGCTCTCAACCGCAGTTGCGTAGAAATTGAGCAAGTCATTGGCCAGCGACTGCGAAAGCTGCTGGGCAATCTGGCCGGAAATCAGCTTGGCGTCAGCATCGGTCATATCGGCTTTGATGATCTTGTCGGTGACGATCACATAAACCTTGCCATTGGCGCTGACCTGCGCGGCCTTGCCCGGATCGGTGGCGAAAACCTTGCCGATCACGGCGGGGGGCAGATCATCGGAGAAGCCACCGCGCGCAATGCTAGGCACCACGGTAGTGAGCAGCCCCGTCGCGCCCAGCGTTTTGCCGCCAGCGATCTCGTCCAGAACCGCTTTGGCGCGCGCTTCTTGGGCCGTCACTGCCTGATCGGCATGCCAAGCGGCGGCCACCTTGTCGCGCACCTTGTCAAAGGGGATCGGCGTCGGGGGCACGATGTCATCAAGACGCAGCGCAAAGACGCCGCCATCTGACAGATTCGCCAGATCGGGGAAGTCTTCCTTGGTCACTGCCAGCGCCGTTTTGCGGAACTCGTCATAGCCCGCAATGCCGTCTTTGCTGTCGGCGGTGAAGGCAATCTTGCCCAGCTCCATATCGGTTTCCTTGGCCATGTCTTCCAACGTGGCCCCTCCGGCCAGCTTGTCCGACAGGCTTTCGGTTTCCTGCGAAATATCGCGGCGGGCTTTTTCGGTCTCGGCCTCTCCGGCGAGTTCTTCACGCGCATCAGCAAACGAGGTCTGTTGCGCCGCGATAATGCCATTCATTGACAGCAGCGCGGGGCCTAGATCGGTGTCAATCGGACCAACCACACCAGGGGATTTGAGCGCGAAGACCGCAGCCCCCGCCTTGCCCAGCTCGTCTTGGCTGACATCGCCCAGATCGGCATCTTGCAGGGTCAATCCGCGCTCTTTGGCCAGATCGGCAAAGCTTGCCTTACCGGCATCGAGCTTGGCCTTGGCGGCCTCGGCCGATTTCATATCGGGATAGACCAGCCGCTCGACCAGCCGCTTTTCGGGTTGCTTGAACTCGGAGATGCGCGAGTCATACTCTTGCTTTAGGGTCGCATCGTCGATTTTGACCTTGTCCTTGAGCATCTCGGGCGTCAGCCACGCATAGGTGATGTCGCGCGTCTCGGGTGCGGTGAAATCAGCGATGTGGTCTTTGTAATAGGCCTGAAGCTGCGCATCGGTGGGTTTGGCCACCGGGGTTGCGAGATCGGCCTCGGTGATTTCGGCCCAAGTAAAGCCACGCTTTTCAGACACGAATTGGGTGTAGGCATCCGTCACCGCTTCGGGGGCTTTCACGCCGCCACCCACAACACTTTGGATAATCGAACGGGACAGGTCGCCGCGCAGTTGGGTTTCGAATTGCGGCTCGCTGTAGCCCTGCTGGCGCAATGCGAATTTATAGGTCTCGCGATCAAATTTGCCGCTAGCATTGTGGAAGGCCTGCACATCCAAGATTTGCTTTTGCAACTCGGCGTCACCGACCGAAACGCCCAGACGGCGTGCCGCTTCGCCAAGGCTCGCCTCGCCGATCAGGCGGCTCAGCACTTGCTGATCCAGCCCCGTCGATTGCATCTGTGCCATGGTGACGGTTTGGCCCAATTGCTGCGAGCGGCTTTGCATCTCTTGGCGCAGCGCGCGGGCGTATTCGCTGACCGGAATCTGCGTCTCACCCACGGTGCCCACAGATTTCACATTGCCCGAAAAGGAGCGCAGGCCAAAGCCCCCAAGCCCCAGCACTAGCATTGCCAGCAAGATCCAGACGACCACGCTCTTGCCGTGACTGCGCAGCTTCATGGGCTTTCCTCCTCGGACGCTCTTTTGGCGGTGTTTAGGGCTTTGGCTGCAGGGCTGCAAGGCGTGCCATCAATTCCGTGATGGCAGGGGTGTCGATATTGGCAAATGCGATGCGCATTTGGCGGGTGGCTTGGGCGCTGCCTTGGGGCATGAACATGGTGCCCGGCAGCATCAAGACCCCCGCTTCGCGCACCAGCGCGCGGGCATATTCGGGCGAGGGGCGCGGGTCGGGATGGGTGGCATAGGCGAAATAGGCGCCACAGCCGAGCAACTCCCACCCCTCAAGGGCCTCAAGCCCCTGCGCCATCGCAGCGCGGCGTGCGAGGATTTCGCGACGCTTGCCTGCCAGCCAGTCCCCAAGATTGCGCATCCCCCAAAGTGCGGCCATCTGGCCAAGCTGATTGGGGCAGATCGCGACCGTATCGAGGAATTTTTCAACCTCGGCGAGGCGTGCCTGGCTGGCGACGATCGCACCCACGCGATGACCGGTTAGGCGGTAGGCCTTGGAAAAGCTGTAGAGCTGGATGAAATAATCCGACCAATCGGGATCGGTGAACAGATCATGGGGCGCGCCCTCGCGGCTGTCAAAATCGCGATAGGTTTCATCCACAATCAGCGCGATGGAATGACGGCGCGCCAGTTCCGCGAAAGCGCGGATCAGATCGGCGGGATATTCCGCTCCGCCCGGATTGTTTGGGCTGACCAGAACAATCGCGCGGGTGCGCGGCGTGATCTTGGCGGCCGCCTCGTCCGGGTCGGGTAGCAGGCCGGCACCGGGGGCAAGCGGCACGGTCTTTACGCCGGTCATATCCAGCCACATTTTGTGATTGAAATACCATGGCGTGGGCAAGATTACCTCATCACCCGCCCCTGCCAGCGTGGCAATCGCGGCGCAAAACGCCTGATTGCAGCCCTGCGTGATCGCGACCTGTTCAGGCGCGATGGTGCCGCCATAATGGGGCACCCATTGCGCTGCAATCTCGGCGCGCAATTCGGGCAGACCCAGTACGGGGCCATACAGATGCGCTTGCGGGTCGTGCAGCGCGGCCTGCGCAATCGCTTGGCGCAACCCTTCGGGGGGCAGATCGAGCGGCGCGGCTTGGCTGACATTGATCAAGGGGCGCTCGGGGGGGAAGTGCACCCCGTCCAGCCAGCGCCGCGCCTCCATCACCGGGGGGGCAAAGGTGGCGGCAATTGCGGGATTGAGCGGGTGGGGCATCGGGTGTCCTTTGGCTGATCGCGCGAGATCACCAGAGGGCGGCGGGATTGGCAAGTCGCGGATGCCTCCGGCGGGAGTATTTTTGGCCAGATGAAACGGTTATTTCTGCGATGAGTGGCGGATCGCAAAGCCGTGACGCACATACCATTCGCGCACCGTCAACGCGATCACCACCAGATCAAGCGCCGTCAGCAACAGCATCGAGATCGCATGATGCAGGCTCCAGAGATACATTTGATAGACCACAAAGGCGGTCAATAGCGCAACCGCGCCCGGATAGGCCCAAAGCACGCCGCGCATCAGCAAGACCACCACGACCAGTTTCAACGCGCCGTGACTGGTGAAGTAAAAACCATAAAAACTTTGCGTTTCGATCGAGAAATGCTGGGCTGCGTTAAGCAGCGCCGCAGCAATCGCGTCATGGGGGTCTTCGGTCAATTCTCGATGGGTCAGCCATTGCGCCAGTCGCAGCACCGCATTGCCGGGCATGCCCAGCAGCGCCAGCCCCGACAGCGTTTCCGCCGTCGCGAACAGCCCCTTGAGCACGAGACTGATCTCAAACAACCAGTGCAGAAACCGCCCAAGGCGGGTGTTAGGGTCTGTCAGGCGCATTTATTGGGGCTCAATCCGTGCCGCGATAGGGCTGAACGTATTGCAGCGCCATGTCCCAGGGGAAGAAGATCCAGGTGTCCTGGCTGACCTCGGTGATGAAGGTATCGACCAGCGGCTCGCCTTGGGGTTTGGCGTAGCAGGTCGCGAAATGCGCCTTGGGGAACAGATCGCGCACCAGTTGCAGCGTTTTGCCGGTATCCACCAGATCATCGACGATCAGAATGCCTTCGCCGCCATCGTGCAGAAACGAGTCTTGCGCGGGTTTGATGACCTCGGGGGCGCGTTGTTCTTGGTGATTATAGCTTTTCACCGAGATCGTATCGACCATCCGGATGTCGAGCTCGCGCGCGACGATCGCGGCGGGCACCAGGCCGCCCCGCGTGATCCCCAGCACACCGCGCCAGCTGCCACTGTCGGGCCCTTTACCATCCAGCCGCCACGCCAGAGCGCGGGCGTCGCGATGCAGCTGATCCCAGCTGACATGGAAACCTTTTTCATGGGGCAGCAAGTCGGGCATCGGTCTCTCCTTAGGTCAGGGCGAGTTTGAGGCCGAGCAGGGCGAGAAGGCCGCCAAAGACACGCTCGATCACGGATTTAAGGTTTAGATAGGCGGCGCGGGTTTTCGCAAGCGAGAACACGCGCGCCACAATCACATTCCAGCCCGCATCGTTGAAAAACACGATGCCAAGGATCGCCGCATAGGCCCAAAGCGGGGCAGCGGGGGGAATGAAAGTAAGAAAAATCGTGCCAAAGAACACGGCCGGTTTGGGATTGGCGAGTTGCGTCGAGATGCCCAGCCAGACCAGCCGCAGAGGCGAGCGGTCTTGCGGCAGGCGGGGCAGGTCGGTCTCGAGCGGATCGTTTGCATGGCGCCACATCTTGAAGGCCAGCCACAGCAGATAGGCGGCACCTGCGAATTTCAGCACGCTCAGCAGGCCGGGCGCAATCTTGAACACCAAAGCCAGACCAAACAGCGCCGCCGCCGCCCAGATACACGCGCCAAGGCCGATTCCAATCGCCAGCCAGACGCCGCGCACGAAGCCCTCGCGCAGGCTGGTGCGCATCGCCAGCAACACCGCAGGCCCCGGCGACATTGCTGCTGCCAGATGCACGAAATACAGCGCTGTGAAGGCCGCGAGACTCATATCCGCTCTTTCAGATCAGTCTTTGCGACCGGTGACCACGTCGATATCGGGCGCATCGACCGCCTTCATGCCCACGACGTGATAGCCCGCATCGACATGCAGCGTCTCGCCCGTCGTGCCAGAGCCCAGATCGGAGAGCAGATAGAGCGCGGCCTTGCCGACCTCTTCCTGCGTCACGTTGCGGCGCAGCGGTGAGTTCAGCTCATTCCACTTCATGATGTAGCGGAAATCGCCGATGCCCGAGGCGGCCAGCGTCTTGATCGGACCTGCGGAAATCGCGTTGCAGCGGATGTTGTTCTTGCCCAGATCCTCGGCGATGTATTTCACCGAGGCCTCAAGCGCGGCTTTGGCGACGCCCATCACGTTGTAATGCGGCATCACCTGCTCGGCGCCGTAATAGGTCAGCGTCAGCAGCGAGCCGCCATCAGTCATCAGCGCCGAGGCGCGTGCGCAGACGGCGGTGAAGGAATAGACCGAGATGTCCATCGTCATCGTGAAATTGTCGCGCGAGGTGTCGACGTACCGGCCGCGCAATTCATTTTTGTCCGAGAAGCCAATGGCGTGGACGACGAAATCCAGCTTGCCCCATTTCTCTTTGAGCGTCTCGAACAGCCGGTCGATCGAGGCGCCATCGGCGACATCGCATTCAATCAGCGTATCCGCGCCCAATTGGGCGGCCAGCGGCCCCACGCGCTTTTTCAGCGCTTCGCCTTGGTAGGAAAAGGCAAGTTCCGCGCCAGCATCGCCCAGCGATTTGGCAATCCCCCAAGCGATGGATTTATCATTCGCGAGGCCCATAATCAGGCCGCGTTTGCCCGCCATCAGGTTATTCGACATGTCAGGTTTTCCCCCGCTTCGGTCTGGTAAGTCTGAATGCTTTAGGCGAAAGGTGAAGAGGCATCAAGGCTACTGACCCTCGGTAAGAGCATTCTGACGCGGGGCAGGGTGAAAGCCACACGCAGGATCGGGGGAAATATGAGCGACAGAAGTGGAATTTTTGCGGGCGATGACCCGTTTGCGATTGCACAAAGCTGGCTTGATGAGGCCCAGCAATCTGAGATCAACGATCCCAACGCGATTGCGCTGGCGAGTGTTGACGCGGACGGTTTGCCCAATGCGCGCATGGTGCTTCTCAAGGAAATCGAGAGGCTGGACGCGCCCTCGGGCGGGGCTTTTGTGTTTTATACCAATTACGGCTCGGTCAAGGCGCGCGAAGTCGAGGGCGCGGGTAAGGCGGCCTTCGTGATGCATTGGAAATCGCTGCGCCGCCAGATTCGGGTGCGCGGGCTGGTGACGCGCGAGGATGGGCCGCAGGCGGATGCCTATTACGCGTCGCGTTCGCTCAAATCCCGGCTTGGTGCCTGGGCCTCGCGACAAAGTGAGCCATTGTCATCGCGCGCGAGCCTGATGGCCGATGTCGCAAAGATCACCGCGACGCATGGCACGAACCCAAAACGCCCCGAGTTCTGGGGAGGGTTCAGAATCAAGCCCTTGGAGATAGAATTCTGGGCAGATGGCGCGTTTCGTCTGCATGATCGGTTCCGCTGGGCCCGGGTAACGCCCGATGCCGCGTGGCAAATTACTCGGCTGAATCCCTGAATTTCACGCTTCGTGAAATGCGAAGCCACTTGAATCACGAGGAATTCTCTTGATGATCCACCTCTTGAAGCGCCAGACTGTCCGCACGAAAGACATGCGAACAGGAAAGCTCGAACATGCAGACGGGATGGAAGATGTTAGGCGAGAGCCCCGAATTGCTGAGCGAGATCACGGGAGAGGTGAAGTGGTTCGACCCGGTCAAAGGGTTCGGATTCATTCTGGATCAGACCGGTGGGCCAGACATTTTGCTGCATGCCAATGTCTTGCGCAATTTTGGTCAGGGCTCGGTAGCCGATCATGCCCAGATCACGGTCAAGGTGCAGACAACGCCGCGGGGGGCACAGGCCGTCGAGGTTACGGCGATTACACCGCCCGAGGGCGAAATGGTCGCCCCGATCGAGGATTTGGGCGAGAACTCCCCCGAAGAACTCATCGCGCTGCCGCTGGAGCCTGCACGGGTGAAGTGGTTCGAGAAGGGCAAGGGCTTTGGCTTTGCCAATGTGTTCGAGCGCGACGAGGACGTGTTCATTCACATGGAAGTGTTGCGCCGCTCGGGCTTTGCCGATCTGGCACCGGGCGAAGCGGTGTGTCTGCGTGTGATCGAGGGCAAGCGCGGTCGGATGGCAGCACAGGTTCTGGCATGGGACGCAACTTTGCGCGAGACGCGTTAGGCGCAACGTTGTTGCGGCTGATGATCCCGATTCTGGCGCTGAGTGTGGCGCTGTTTCTGGATGTTACATCGGCGCATGCGCAAAACCAAAGCGCCCCTCAGTGCCGCGATGATTTGGCGATCGTGTCTCAGGGCGGGCAGCTGTCGCAATTCAACGTTGAAATCGCCGATACGCCCGGCGCGCGCGCGCAGGGTCTGATGGGGCGCCCCCATATGCCCAGCAGCGCAGGCATGTTGTTTGTCTATCCCACTGCGCGCGACGTCTCGTTCTGGATGCATGACACTTTGCTAGGGCTCGACATTATCTACATCGATGCGGCGGGCCGGGTGGTGAACATTGCGCGCAACGCCAAGCCGATGGATGACACGCCGCTTCCCTCGGGTGCGCCGGTGCAATTCGTTCTTGAAATCAACGGCGGATTGGCCGCGCGGCTGGGCATCAAAGAGGGCGCTCTGCTGGCTCATCCCAGGATAGATCAGGCGCGCGCGGCATTTCCCTGTCCATGACCCCTTTCCTTGGCCGCGCGGGGCGGCTATGAAACCCCCAGTCGGGGCGTAGCGCAGCCTGGTAGCGCGTCTGTTTTGGGTACAGAAGGTCGTGAGTTCGAATCTCGCCGCCCCGACCATAACTCTCTCTCTCGGTCATAAATCTTCGCGCGCCACTATATCTTGTGGCGGCACTGCGCTGTGGCACTAGAGCCACGCCCGCCGATTTCGCGAGAAAAATCGTCATCCCCCTGTCACATTGTCCACAAGATATTGGGGAATGTGGATCAATTGCCCACAATCACGGCGTCGTTACCGCCAAGTCCTATAGATCACAGGCATTTTTCTGTCGCGCCCAAGCAAGACTGTCCACAGCCCCGGTGTGGATGAATCGGGTCGACCTCGTCAAATGGGCTTGGTCAACACAAAAATGGCCCTGAACAGCATTAAAGAGTCGTTGACGGATCGCTAGCCCTACGGCAGGTTGTGGTTTGTCAGCGGCGTCACTACCAGATGTAGTGGGGCGGGTGGGCTAAGGGACAGGTATTGGGATGGCAGCAGTCTGTGTTGCCGCGACTCGCACAGTTGTGTTGCGCGCGCACGATCTGACTTTGCCCACTGCCCAGCCACTCTTGAATAATCAGACGGGATTTGGGCAAATGAAGATCGAACGGAAATTCACCACCGAAGAGACCGGCGCCTATGGGGCACTGGCCTTCACGACAACCGCTTCCGAGATTCGCAATCCCGATGGCACGGTGGTGTTTCGCAACGATTCGGTGGAAGTGCCCAAGCGCTGGAGCCAAGTTGCCTCGGACGTGCTAGCCCAAAAGTATTTCCGCAAGGCAGGCGTTCCGGCGGCGCTGAAAAAGGTCAAGGAAAAGGGCATGCCCGAATTCCTGTGGCGCTCGGTTCCTGATGAAGAGGCGCTGGCTGGCCTGCCCGAAGAGGCGCGGTTCACGGGCGAATCCTCGGCCAAGCAAGTGTTCGACCGTCTGGCGGGTGCGTGGTGCTACTGGGGCTGGAAAGGTGGCTATTTCACCACCGAGGCCGATGCGCGCGCCTATTATGACGAGATGCGGTTCATGCTGGCCGAACAGATGGCCGCGCCGAATTCGCCGCAATGGTTCAACACCGGCCTGCATTGGGCCTATGGCATCGACGGGCCGTCGCAGGGTCATTACTACGTCGATTTCAAAACCGGCAAGCTGACGAAATCGGCCTCGGCCTATGAACATCCCCAGCCCCATGCCTGCTTTATCCAGTCGGTCAAAGACGATCTGGTGGGCGATGGCGGCATCATGGATCTCTGGGTACGTGAGGCGCGTCTGTTCAAATACGGCTCGGGCACGGGTACCAACTTCTCCAGCCTGCGCGCGGCCGGCGAGTCGCTTTCGGGGGGCGGCAAATCCTCGGGGCTGATGGGCTTCCTTAAAATTGGTGACCGGGCTGCGGGCGCGATCAAATCGGGCGGCACCACGCGGCGCGCCGCCAAGATGGTGATCTGCGACATGGATCACCCCGATATCGAGCAATTCGTGAACTGGAAGGTGATCGAAGAGCAGAAAGTCGCCAGCCTCGTTGCCGGCTCGAAGCTGCATGAGCGTGAGCTGAACAAGATTTTCACGGCGATCCGCGAATGTGATGGCTCGGACGAAACCTCGGTCGATCCAGCCAGCAATCCGGCGCTGAAAGAGGCGATCAAATCCGCCAAGCGCGTGATGATCCCGGAAACCTATATCAACCGCGTGTTGCAATATGCCCGTCAGGGTTACGCCAGCATCGAATTCCCGACCTATGACACCGATTGGGATAGTGAGGCCTATGTCTCGGTCTCGGGTCAGAACTCGAATAACTCGGTGCGCGTGACCAATGCCTTCCTGCAAGCGGTCAAGGATGACGCCCCGTGGGAGCTGATCCGGCGCACCGATGGCAAAGTTGCGAAAACCATCCGCGCGCGTGAGCTGTGGGAGCAGGTCGGTCACGCCGCTTGGGCCTGTGCCGATCCGGGCATCCAGTTCCACGACACCGTGAATGACTGGCACACCTGCCCCGAAGATGGCGCGATCCGTGGCTCCAACCCGTGCTCGGAATACATGTTCCTTGATGACACGGCGTGTAACTTGGCGTCGATGAACCTGCTGACCTTCTACAAGGACGGCAAATTTGACGCCCAAGCCTATGTCCACGCGACCCGCCTTTGGACCGTGACGCTGGAAATTTCGGTGCTGATGGCGCAATTCCCGAGCCAAGAGATCGCGCAGCGCTCGTATGATTTCCGCACGCTGGGTCTGGGCTATGCCAATATCGGCGGTCTGCTGATGAATATGGGCTACGGCTATGATAGCACCGAGGGCCGTGCGCTGTGTGGCGCTTTGACCGCTGTGATGACGGGCGTGTCCTATGCGACTTCGGCCGAGATGGCGGGCGAATTGGGGCCGTTCCCCGGCTATGAAAAGAACGCAGCCCACATGCTGCGGGTGATCCGCAACCACCGCACCGCTGCGCGCGGCAAAACCGACGGCTATGAAGGCCTCGCGGTCAAGCCGGTCGCATTGGATCATGCAGGCTGCCCCGATCAGGGTCTGGTCGAGTTGGCGCAACAGGCTTGGGACGAGGCGCTGAGCCTTGGCGAGAAGCACGGCTATCGCAACGCGCAAGTCTCGGTCATCGCACCGACCGGCACGATCGGTCTGGTGATGGATTGTGACACCACCGGCATTGAGCCCGACTTCGCACTCGTGAAGTTCAAGAAACTCGCAGGCGGTGGCTATTTCAAGATCATCAACCGCTCGGTGCCTGCCGCGCTGGAAAAGCTGGGCTATGGGTCTGCGCAGGTCGAGGAAATGATCGCCCATGCCGTGGGTCACGCCAGCCTTGGCAACTGCCCCGATATCAACACCACCGCGCTGATCGGGCATGGCTTTGGCCCGCGCGAGATCGAGAAGATCGAGGCCGCGCTGCCCACCGCCTTCGATATCCGCTTCGTGTTCAACCAGTGGACGCTGGGCGAAGAGTTCTGCACCAAAACGCTGGGCATCCCGGCCGAGAAGCTGAACGATCCGACCTTTGACCTGCTGCGTCACCTTGGCTTTACCAAGGCGCAGATCGAGGCCGCCAATAACCATGTTTGCGGCACGATGACGCTGGAAGGGGCGCCGCATCTGAAAGACGAGCATCTGGGCGTGTTCGATTGCGCCAATGCCTGCGGCAAGACCGGCAAGCGCTATCTGTCGGTGGCCAGCCACATCACGATGATGGCGGCGGCGCAAAGCTTCATCTCGGGGGCGATCTCGAAGACGATCAACATGCCCAACTCGGCTTCGATCGACGAGACGCTGGCCGCTTACGAACTCAGCTGGTCGCTGGGGATCAAGGCGAACGCGCTCTATCGAGACGGCTCGAAACTGAGCCAGCCGCTGGCTTCGGCGCTGATCGAGGATGATGAGGAAGCCGAAGAGATCCTCACAAACGGCTCGGCGCAGGAAAAGGCCGCCGTGTTGGCCGAGAAGATCATCGAGAAGGTGATCGTCAAGGAGGTCGTGCGCAGCCACCGCGAAAAACTGCCCTCGCGCCGCAAGGGTTACACGCAAAAAGCCGTGGTCGGTGGCCACAAGGTTTACCTGCGCACGGGCGAATATGACGACGGCGATCTGGGTGAGATCTTCATCGACATGCATAAGGAAGGCGCGGGCTTTCGCGCGATGATGAACAACTTCGCCATCGCGGTGTCGGTTGGCCTGCAATATGGCGTGCCGCTGGAAGAGTTCGTCGATGCCTTCACCTTCACCAAGTTCGAACCTGCGGGCATGGTGCAGGGCAATGACAGCATCAAGAACGCGACCTCGATCCTCGATTATGTGTTCCGCGAACTGGCGGTGAGCTATCTCGACCGCACCGATCTGGCCCATGTCAAACCGCAAGGCGCAAGCTTTGACGATCTGGGTGGCGGCGAGACCGAGGGCAAGCCCAATGTCGAGCCGGTCTCGGATAAAGCCAGCAAGTCGCTCGAAGTGCTGCGCCAGATTTCCTCGACCGGCTACCTGCGCAAGCGGATGCCGCAAGAGCTGATGGTGCTGCAAGGCGGGGGCGGTCTCAGCGCGCTGGCCGGGGGCAAGATCAGCGATGTGCTGACCAGTGAGACCGTGCAGGCCAAGGTCACCACGACCACCGCCGTCTCGTCGGGCGGGGTCGCAATGGACGCGCGCGTCAAGGCCAAGCTGCAGGGCTATGAGGGCGAGGCCTGCGGCGATTGCGGCAACTATACGCTCGTGCGCAACGGCACCTGCATGAAGTGCAACACCTGCGGCGCGACCAGCGGCTGTAGCTGAGGACAATGACAAAGGTCCGGTGCCATGGCGCCGGGCCTTGAACGATACGCCCGCGAAGACGGGACGGAGAAGGGACGCAAGTGGAACTGATCGTTGGAAATAAGCGGGTGACGCCCGAAGCGCTGCGTGAAATCCCCGGCGGGATCGAGGCCGATCTGACCGGTGAGGCGCTGACTTCGCTGATCGACGCGACGTTTAGGGGCTATGCCTCGATTGAAATGCTGGGCGGTGATCTGAACCGCCAGCGCATGGATGTGATCGACATCCGCATGGCGGGCGCTGCGACCACGGTCACGCTGCGCAGCCAAGGCGCGATGGCGCTGCACTGAGAGACGACTGAGATCCGGGGCGGGTGCGCTCGCCCTAGACGCTGAGAAGGCCCAGGCGAAACCAATAACACCTCGGGCGGTGAATCAACGAGCCTGATCAGCGAGACTGGCCCCTTCCGTCCCTTTCGGAGGGGGTCTTTTCATATTCGGCGGGGCCTTAGATTTCGTCCGGTAGCCTGCGCCCGAAATAGAAGCGTAGCCCGCGCATCGACAGCACGTGCATCCCGATCAGCGCCAGCCCCATCAACAGGTCGACCTTGACGCCTAGACCTTGCAGCGGCGCGAAATGGGTTGCAGCGGTGATGGAAATCAAGGTCAGCGCACTCGTCAGTAGGGGCGCGGGGATGCGCGGCAGCGGGCTGACCCGGTGCAGCCGCCACAGCGTCAACGCCAGCCCCACTGCCTCGGCCGCCGTCGAAAGCCAGATCACGAACACGAACGATCCGGTTTCGCGCAGGACCAGATAGCTCACCGGCAAGATCAACACGCGCGGCAGGTTTCCCCACATTCCATTGCTGCTTTGCCCGACCGACAGCGCGACCACCGTCGGCCCGGTCTTGGCCACGCGCACCGCCTGCAACACCGCAAACGGAATGAGCAGCCCGCTCAGGCTGGCGTATTTCGCGCCCAAAAGCAGATGGATCACAGGCGTGCCCAGGAAAAACACGCCCAGCACCAGAACAGAGCCGGTCAGCAAAGCGGCTTCGAACGCGGCCTTGGCCAGATGACGTTGGACATCGGGCCGACCTGCTGCGCGAGCGGCGGCCAGCTTGGGCAAAAAGAAATTCTGGATCGTCTTGGCCCCGATCAAGGTTGGCGTCAGCGTCAGCGTGACCCCCATCGCGAAAATCGCCAGCGCCTCCATCCCGGCCAAGCGCCCGACAATCACCTTGTCGCCCTGAAACACCAGATACATCATCGCGGCATTGACCAATAGCGGCGCGCCAAACTGCATGGATTGGCGCATCTCTGCCCGGTCCAGACGCAACTGATAGCGCCGCTCGGCCATAAGATGCGAGGTGATTACCCCAAGGATCGTGTAAATCAGCATCGCCCAAAGCGCCGCGCGCCAATCGCCAAATATGCTTGCCAAGGGCCATAGCGCCAATAGCGCGCCAAATGCGGGCAGCGTGCCCGTGAGCAGCACTGGCAAATACCGCCCGCTGCGCTGGGCACGGTGAATGTCGAAATGTTGCAGCGCATTGAGCAGCGGGATCAGCGCCAGCCAGCGATAGGCCGAGGTGGCTTGCGGAATGCCCATGAAATCGGCGATCGGCCCCGCCAGCACCAACAGCGCCACCGCCGAAAGAGTGCCGCGCAGCACCTGAAACCCCTGCAAAGCGGCCTGAAAGCGCGGATCATTGCCGCGCGGCGATTGCACGATTTGCTGATGCAGCTCCAGCGTTGAGGCCATTTCCAGCACCGCCATCACCATCGCAAACGTCGCCGCGACCCCGTAATCGGCCACCGGGATCAACCGGGCCAACAACAGGTTGCGCGCCAGCAGCAAAGCCGAGGTCGCGGCATTTCCGCTCAGGATAAACAGTGCGGTGCGCAGCATGAATGGATCGGGCCTCGCGGCGTCTGCGCGAGGCATCGAGTGACGCAACGGCAAGGGACGGGTTTGCTTTCGAGCAAGTTTCGGCGCTTGCTGGCTTGCGGTCAAGCGTGGGCTGTGGCTGTTGTGACATGCTCGCAACGCTGTAAGGCGCATTGGGCTTGTCAGCCCAAGGCTCTTCCTGTTCAACTCAATGCAAAATGAGACTGGCAGAGCATGGCACCCAAAAAGACTGAGCCCTTCACAAGCCCCAGCACGGCGCTCTTGCGCGTCGCCAAGGGGGATCTTTGCGCGGGCTGCGGGCTCTGTGCCGGTTTGGCGCCCGGGCGTATTACAATGGAAATGACGCCGCCGGGATTTCCCCGCCCGGTGCAAGTCGCGGATCTGAGCGGGCCGCAAGAGGCCTCGATCTGGGCAAGTTGCCCGGGATTGGGACAATCGAGCGCGCGCGCAGGCGAGGGCCGCGACCCGCTTTGGGGGCCGTATCAGCAGATGGTGACGGGCTGGGCAGGCGATGAAAGCGTGCGGTTTGCCGGCGCTTCGGGGGGCGCGTTGTCGGCACTGGCGGCGCATCTTTTGGCCTCGGGGCGGGTGGATGGCGTGATCCAGATTGAGGCCGATCCGGCCTCTCCCACCGCCAACCGCACGCGCATCAGTGAAACGCCAGAGCAGGTGGCACAGGCGGCGGGCTCGCGCTATGCGCCCTCCAGCCCGCTTGCGGATCTGGCGCAATATCTGGCCTCGGGGCGGCGCTATGCCTTTATCGGGAAACCCTGCGATTGTTCGGCGTTGCGCGCGCTAAGCCTGCAACACCCGGCCGTGGCTCGCGCCTTCCCGGTGATCTTGTCATTCTTTTGCGCGGGCGTTCCAAGTGCTGCGGGCGCGCAAAAACTGCTTGCGAAAATGGGCGTCGCAGAGGATCAGCTTGCCGGTTTTCGCTATCGCGGAAACGGGTGGCCGGGGCGTGCGACGGCGACGCTTGGCGATGGCAGCACGCGCGATCTCGACTATCATTCCGCTTGGGGCGGGGTGCTGGCGCATCACGTTCAGCATCGCTGCAAGATTTGCGCCGATGGCACGGGCGTGGCCGCCGATCTGGTCTGCGCCGATGCCTGGGAGACCGATGCCAAGGGGTATCCGGTCTTTGACGAGGCCCCCGGCGTCAGCCTGATCGTGGCGCGCACGCGGCTTGGCGCCGAGATTTTGGCACAAGCAGAAGCGGCAGGCGCGGTGCAAACGCAGCCTTTCGATGTCGCCAAGCTTGCCGCGATCCAGCCGGGTCAACGCGAGCGCCGTCGTGCGCTGTTTGCCCGCCTTGCTGCGCTGCGTCTGGTGGCGCGCCCGGTGCCCGTTTATGTCGGGATGGACCTGCGTGCCTGTGCGCGCCAAAACCCGATTGTACGGAATTTGCGCAACTTCGCGGGCACGATCCGACGCGCATTTTCGAGGCCAAAATGAGTCGCCCGTTGCGCATCTGCCTGATTTTTCACTCGACCCGCTCGGACAATCTGGGCGTTGGCGCGTTGACCGTGTCCGAGGTTGCGCTGCTGCGCAAACTGGGGCGGCAGATGGGCCGCGAGATCGCGATCACGGTGTTGGACTGGAAAGACGCGCGCGCGCCTTACGTGGCTGGCGATGATCTGACATTGATCGAGGTGGATGGCGCTTTTCTGAAGTCTCCCAAAGGCTTGTTTGCCACTCTTAAAGCAAACGATTTGGTGATTGATATCGGAGGCGGCGATAGCTTCGCCGATATTTACGGCGCAAAACGGCTGATCCGAATGTTCTGGATGAAGTTCGCCGCGCATCTGGCGGGCACGCCTTTGGTGGTGGCCCCGCAGACGATCGGGCCGTTTTCGAAACGCTGGTCGAAATGGCTGGCGCGGATCACGCTCAACCGCTCGGCGCTGGTGGCGGCGCGCGATGAGCGCTCGGGTGAGGCGTTGCGCGCACTGGGCTATCGGGGGCCGATTGTGGCGGCTTCGGATTTGGCGCTGCGGCTGCCTTATCAGCCGCCTGAACGCGCCGAGGGCGGTGCGCCGCGCGTCGGCATCAACGTCTCGGGGCTGTTGATGGTGGGGGGCTATCAGGGCGGTAATGATTTTGGCATGAGCCTTGATTATCCGGCCCTCATCGCGCGGCTGATTGAGTGGTTCAAGGGGCAGGGCGCCGAGGTGCATCTGGTGCCCCATGTGATCGTGCCAAACGGGCCGATGGTGATCGAGGATGATCTGCGCGCCTGCGAGGCGCTGGCTGGCACGCATGGCGTGATCTGCGCGCCTGCGTTTGATAGCCCGGGGGCTGCGAAATCCTATATTGCGGGGCTCGATTTCTTTACCGGCGCGCGGATGCATGCCTGTATCGCGGCGTTTTCCAGCGGTGTGCCAGTGGTGCCAATGGCCTATAGCCGCAAATTCGCGGGGCTGTTTGGCACGCTGGGCTATCCGCGCACTGTGGATTGCACCGCCGGTTCCGCCGATCAGGTGTTTGGCGCGATCACCGAAGGATATGTCATGCGCGACACGCTGGCGCGCGAGATGAAAGAGGCGCTGGCCAAGGGGCTTGTGCGGTTGGGGGCCTATGACACGGCGCTCTTGAAGCTGATGGAGGGGATCCGTGGCTGAGGCTGCCGTTATCATCCCGCATTACAATGATGTGGCCCGCCTGATCCGCTGCCTTGAACGGCTTGCACCCCAGATTGATGCGCGCTGCGAACTGCTGGTTGTCGACAATAACTCGACCGTCGATCTGGCCCCGCTGCGCGCGGCCTTTCCCGATCTGCGCATCGTGACCGAGACGAAAAAGGGGGCCGCCGAGGCGCGCAATCGTGGCGTGGCTGAAACCACGGCTGAGCGGTTGTTTTTCATCGACAGCGATTGCGTCGCTGACCCCGACTGGATCGCGACCGCGTTCGCTGTGATGGCGCGCGGTGATCTGGTGGGCGGGCATGTCGCGGTGTTTGACGAAACGCCGCCGCCGCGTTCGGGGGCGGAGGCGTTCGAGACGGTCTTTGCTTTCGATTTCCGCCGCTATATCGAAGAAAAAGGCTTTTCCGGCACCGGCAACCTGCTGACGCGGCGCGATGTGTATCAGGGCACGGGACCGTTCATTGCGGGTCTGTCCGAAGACCTCGATTGGTGCCGACGCGCGACGGCGAAAGGCTACCGACTGGTCTATGCTGAAGAGCTGCGCGTGGGTCACCCTTCGCGTCAGGATTGGGCGGCGCTGGCACGCAAATGGCGGCGATTGACCGAAGAGGGGTTCGGCGTGAACGGATCGGCCCCGCTGGAGCGCCTGAAATGGGCGGGCAAAGCGCTGCTGATGCCGCTTTCAATTTTGGCCCATAGCCCCAAAGTGCTGCGTCACAAGGGGCTGAACGGCGCGGGCGAGCGGGGCCGTGCGCTGGTGACATTGGCGCGACTGCGGCTGGCACGCATGGGCTGGATGCTGCGCCAAGCGGTGTTTGGGCATCTGTAATTCAGTGCCGATTGGCCACAGATCGCCGTTCCGCCGCCCTGAATTTGCCGTGTTTTTCTTGTTTAACGCTCTGTTGAGGGGGTACTCTCATTGGCACGAGCAGTAAGCAGAGCCGCGCTGAACGCGGCCGCGACAGGCGATATATTATGCGATATGAGATGCACAGTTTTGGGCTGATGGCGCGGATGTTCCAAGGCGGCGCTTTGGCGTGCGCGATGGCATTGGCGCTGATGACCCCGGCACAGGCGCGCGATTGGACGGCTCAAGGGCCAAGTGCGCTGGCCGAGATCATGCCGCAACTGGCACCGGGGGATGTGGTGCGTCTGGCTGCGGGCGATTATCCCGCGCTGAAACTGTCCAAGCTTGCGGGCGATGATGATAAGCCCATCACGTTTCGCTCAAGCGACCCCAAACAACCTGCCCGCATCGAACGGATGGACCTGCGCGAAGTCAGTCATCTGGTGTTTGACGACCTGCTGTTCGACTACGACTATCACCCCGATGACAAAGCAAACTTACGCCCCTTTCAGGTGTTTACCGCGCGCGATGTGACGATCAGGAACTCGGTGTTTGATGGCGATCTGGCCCCACCGACGGCGGGATCGCCCGAACATAACCCGTTGCCCACGGCGTTCGGTCTGGCACTGCGTTCATCCAACGGTCTGCACATCGAGAACAACGAATTTCGACGCTTTTTCCGGGGCTTGGTTGTCAGCGACTGCGTCGATGTCTCGGTGACGGACAATGATATTCACGACATGCGCATGGACGGGATGAACTTTGCGCAGGTCGCGCGCGTGACCATCACGGGCAATCATATGCATGATTTCTTGCGCGCCGCTGAGCTGGCCGATCATGCGGATATGATCCAGTTCTGGACTGCCGGTACCACCCGACCCAGCCACGATATCCTGATTGCGGATAACATCTTCAACTCAGGCATGGGGCTGTTTACGCAGTCCATTTTGATGCGCAACGAGTTGGTGGATCGGGGCGAAGCGGGCGACGAGATGTTTTATCGCAACGTGACGATCCGCGACAATGTGATCATCAACGCGCATTTGCACGGGATCACGCTGGGGCAAGCCGATCACGTCGAGATTACCAATAACACGCTCATCCATAACGCATTTTCACAAGGGGTCGAGGGCCACCCCAAGCTGTGGATTCCCCAGATACGGGTGGCGCGTGACGCGCGTGACGTGGTGATTGAAAAGAACGTTGTGGGCGAAATTTCGGGGCCTGTCGGGCAGACCGACTGGAGCGTGAAGGACAATCTGCTGATTCAGGATGTCTCTCCTGGTCGTCCAAATTTCTATGACACGCTGTTCGTGGCCGCGCGCACCGGACTGCCCGATGATCTGCGCAATTTCGACTATCTTCCCGGCGGTGCGCTGGCGGGGGCTGGTATCGGGGCGCCGCAATTGGATGGACTGGCGCAGGACAGGACGCTGCAACCGGTGATGCGTATCGGGGCTGCGCCGGAAGGTGGTAAAGAACTGCTGTTTGATGCGGCCAAAACCGTGCTGCCAGACGGCGTTAACCCAAGCAAAGTCACTTATGACTGGCAGATCGGCAAGGCCGACAAGATCGCGGGCGCCAAGGTGCCATTTACCTTTGAACGCCCCGGCAATTATCGCATCACCCTGACGGCCATGTTGCCAGATGGGCAAAGCCGCTCGGCACAGGGCCAGATTGCGGTGCGCGACAGCCGGGTGCTCACGTTTGACCCTGAAATCGGTCGGATCGTGTCGCATGTCGGCGCGGAACCCAAGGTGCTTTCCACCATCGCCGTGTCTCCCGGCGCGCTGGAATTTGGCGCAGGCGGCGGCGCAATCGATGTGCCCGCCGAGATGATTGCGCCGTTTTTCGAGGCGGACAGCTTTAAACTGTCGATGCGGCTGCGTGCGATGGGCGATTTCAAATCCGCAGGTGAGGTTGTGCGCATTCATCAATCCTTGATTATCAAGGCGACGGGGCGCGGCACGTTTACCGTGGAATTCTGGCCTGCCAATGGCCAACGGCTGCTTTTGCGCACCAAGCGGATCCCGCTTTACGACGGAAAGTGGCATGATGTGAGCTTTGAATATGACGCCGCGAAAAGCCATTTCGAAGTCCACGGCGATGGCGCGCTGATCGGGCAGGGCTCGGTGTCGGGTGAAACCCGCCCGATGGAATATTGGGGATTGGCGTTGGGCAATCCGTTTGGTGTGAAAGACAGTTTCCACGGCGAAGTGGAAAGCCTTGAGCTGGACGCGAGCGGCGCTGCGGTTGCAGGAGCGCTGTAAGGATGCGCACTGAAACGATGAGGCGCGCGCCGGTTTCGGCAGGACCGGGTTCGGGTGGAGCGATGCGGCGCGTTTCTCTGGCGGGTCCAACCGCCGCGCCCGGCGATGTTGCCCTGGCTTCGGCCAAGCTGCCTTTTCCCGTGCTGATCATGTTGATTTCGATCCTGCTGCCAGTGGAATTCAACCTTGGACCGCTGGCGATGACGGGGCTGCGCATGGTGCTGATCGTCATGATCCTGCCATTGCTGGCAGGGTTGTTTTCGGGTCGGTACGGGCGGCTCATGGCGGTGGACTGGCTTTTCCTGGCGCATTTTTTCTGGCTGACGATCGCGCTTGCGGTGAATAACCCCGACCGGGTGATCCAGCAGGCGGGCTCGGTCGGGCTTGAATTTCTGGGCGGATACCTGATGGGGCGCGCCTATATTCGCACCCGAGAGGATTTTGCCGCCCTCTCGCGCGCGCTGATCTTTTCCTTCGTTCTCATGCTGCCCTTCACCGCCTATGAGACCATCACAGGCACGCCGCTGATCCCGACGCTGATCGACAAAGTGCCCGGCCTCGGATCGGTCAATATTGTTTATGCTGATCCGCGTATGGGGTTGGAGCGCGTGCAAGGCCCCTTCGATCATCCGATCCATTTCGGGATTTATGCCTCGGTCGCGTTCCCGCTTGCCTTCGTGGCGTTTGACGGGGTGCGCTCGATGCGCTGGAGGGTGCTCATGAGCGCTATCGTGGTTGGCTCGGGGATGTTGGCGCTTTCTTCGGGGGCGCTTTTGGCGCTGCTGCTGCAGATCGGGCTGATTGGCTGGTCGATCATGTTTCGCTCGATCACATGGCGCTGGTGGCTGCTGGTGGGGCTGTTTGTAACGGCCTATGTCGGCATTGATTTGCTGTCGAACCGGACGCCTATCAAAGTGTTCATGTCCTATGCCACGTTTTCGGCCCATACTGCTTATTGGCGCGGAATCATCTTTGATTGGGGCATGAAAAATGTCTGGGCAAACCCGATTTTTGGTCTGGGTTTGCGTGACTGGGTACGCCCGTCCTACATGCATTCGGGCAGTATGGATAACTTCTGGCTGGTGATGGCTGTGCGCTATGGAATCCCGGGGTTTCTGCTCGTCGCGGGGGGGTATGCATTGGCCGTGGCGCAAATTATGCGGCGCGACTTCAGTCAGGATTTCCGCCTTTTGGTCTTTCGTCGCGCGTGGGTTTTCACCTTTCTCGGCTTGTCCTTCGCGCTGTGCACCGTGCATGTCTGGGGCGCGGTCTATTCATTCGTCTTTTTCATGTTCGGTTCGGGCGTCTGGCTGATCCGCGCGACCGAGCAACAGGACGAAATCCCCGATAATGACGAGCCTTCAACACCAACGAGCCGATATACTCGGTTTGCCTCATTGCGCGAGCGGGCCCAGAGATGAGCGAAAAACTTCGAGTTCTGATGATTGCGCCAGCTCTCTCGCGCGAGTCGATTGGCGAGGCTTATGTTGCTTATAAATGGGCCGAAGCGCTGATGCCGCTGGTCGATCTGACGGTTGCGAGTTTTCAAAGCCCGCGTCACTCATCGCTGGCCGAGCAATTGCCGCAAGCGCGTATCGTCACATGGCCGCGCCCCACCGTGCTGGATCGCAACCCCCGGCTGCGCGCGATGCTCAAACCAGAATGGCCGATCTTCATGCGCAAAATCCGGGCCTATTTGCGCGCGCACGGCGGTGAATTTGACATTGCGCATCAGATCATGCCGCAGGCGATGCGCTATGCCTCGCCGCTGCGTGGGGGCGGGGTGCCTTATGTTGTCGGGCCGCTCGGGGGCGCGTTGACGACCCCGCTGGCCTTTCGCGCGGAATCGGGGGCTGCAAAATGGTATACGCGCCTGCGCGCGCTAGATCATCTGCGGCTGCGCTTTGATCCTGCGCTGCGGGCCTCGTATCGCGATGCGGCGATGGTGCTTGGCGTTGCGCCCTATATTCGCGACCACCTCGCACCGATTGCGATCTGCGATTATGAAAATGTGTTGGAATTGGGCATCGAAGGCCCGGCGCCAGCGCGCGAGCTGCGCTCTGACGGCACGATACGTTTGCTGCATGTCGGACGCGGCGTGCGCACCAAGGGGTTGCGCGATGTGGTGCGCGCGATGGGACTTTTGCGCGAGCGTCCCGATTTGCATCTTACCAGCGCGGGCGCTGGTGAGGAAATCGCGCTTTGTCGGGCCGAGGCAGAGCGCCTCGGCGTCGCGGATCGGTGCGCGTTTCTGGGCGCGATCCCGCGCGATCAGGTTGAGGACCTTTACGCGCGTTCGGACATATTCGTGTTCCCAAGCTGGCGAGAACCCGCTGGGAATGTTCTCTATGAGGCGATGCGCTGGGGGCTACCGGTGATTGCGGCGGCGCGTGGCGGTCCCGATTGGATCGTTGACGAGGGGGTGACGGGTTTCAAGTGTGCCGTGTCCACGCCTGATGCCTTGGCGCGCGATGTGGCGGGCGCGATTGCAAAGCTTGCCGATGATCCGGGGTTGCGCGCGACGTTCGGTGCGCGCGGACAAGCCAAGGTGTTGGCCGAAGGGCTTTGGCCCGTGAAGGCCGAGGGGCTTGTTGGCCTTTATAAGCGCGCCTTGGGGCGCTAGCGCCCGATCCGCTCGCGCGCTTCGGGCGAGAGAGCGGCCAGAACCGAGGCAGGGGGCGCCAGTCCGAAATAGCCACGCAACAGGGCGCGTGCCTCGGGGCCATGGCCTTGCAAGACCAGTTGCCCCGCTTTGGCGAGGGACCAGAACATGCCCCCGATCAGGCCGGGCGGGAAGTTCTTGCGCAGGAACATCGCGCGGGCGCGGTGCTTGAAATACTGCGAAAACGGAGAAGCAACCGAGCCCATGCGCTGCGAGCCGATCGCCGAGCCTGCCTTGTGCAAGACCACGGCCTCGGGGCAATAGGCGATGCGCAGGGGGCCGCGGCGCAACGCCCAATCCACCTCTTCGTAATAGAGGAAATACTCCTCGGCCATCGGGCCTGCGGCCTCGTAAAAGGCGCGCGTGGCAATCAGGCTGGCCCCGGTGACGAACTCGATCTGAGCCTCTTTGGGCACCGGCGCTGTGCGATCTGCGAATTGGTTGATGTTATGCGTGATCCCGGTGCGCCGGTCGATCGTGCCACCGTCGATCTGGATCATCTCAGGATTGTCGGCATAGACCACGCGATGCGCGATCAGCCCGATCTGCGGGTCGTCTTGGCGATACATCGCCAATGTGCGCGGCGTATCGGGGGGCGTGATACAGTCGGGATTGAGCAGCCAGAACCGATCAATCTCGGGGGCGCGCGCCAGCCGCGAAAGCCCCAGATTGACGCCCGCTGCGAAACCACCATTCACCCCCGCCTTGATCAGCGCGATGCCTGCCGCGCCTGCCTGCGCGGGCGACAGCAGCGTTGGCCCGATGGTGTCGCGCACAACCGCATTTGTGTGATCGCGCGAGGCGTTATCCACCACCACCACATGCAACACCACGCCCGTCGCGGCCTGAAGCGCGCGCAAACAGTCCGCGATGACGTCTGCGGCGTTATAGGTCACAATCACCACCCCCAGATGCGGGGTGGGTGTCGAGGCGAGGCTCGCTGCCATAGGTCTTTGTTATCCGTGCTAAATTTTGATCAAAAAATCAGAATGGCGCGGCAATGACCAGTGTGTTTGCGCGCAAAATGCGAATTGCGCGCAGGGCTGTGGCGTTTAAACCCCGCGTGACAGGGCAGCCACGCCGGTGCGTGCTACGTCTGACAGCCCCAAGGGACGCATCAGATCGGCAAAGGCGTCGATTTTCTCGGATGTTCCGGTGATTTCAAAGACGAAGCTTTCCAGCGTGCTATCCACCACATTGGCGCGGAAAATATCGGCCAGACGCAGCGCCTCAACCCGTTTGTCCCCCGTGCCCGACACTTTCAACAGCGCCAGCTCCCGCTCGACCGGGTGGCCCTCGACCGTCAGATCCTTGACCTCGTGCACGGGCACGATGCGGCCCAGCTGCGCCTTGATCTGCTCGATCACCGACTCTGTGCCGGTGGTGACGACAGTGATCCGGCTTTTGTGGCCCTTGTGATCGACCTCGGCCACGGTGAGGCTGTCGATGTTATAGCCGCGCCCCGAGAACAGCCCGATCACGCGCGCCAGAACGCCCGCCTCGTTATCCACGATCACCGCCAGCGTGTGCGAGCGCTCCAACTGGCTGTGGCTGTCGCGCAGATCATACGCCGAATGGCTCGACGCGCCTTTTTTGATTTTCAGAGCGGCCATTGCCTCTCTCCTTTTCTCAATCGCCAAGCCCTGCGACTTGGCCCAAACATCGCGAGGGTCCGGGAGACGCGCCCCCGGACGGCCTCAGACCAGCCCCGCGCCTTCCTTGAAGGCCTCGGCATCGGCGGCCAGAAGCATCTCATTATGGGGCTTGCCCGAGGGGATCATCGGGAAGCAGTTTTCGTGTTTCTCGACGCGGCAGTCAAACAGCACCGGACCATCGTAATCCAGCATCTCTTGGATTGCGTCATCCAGCTTGGCGGGGTCATCACAGCGGATCCCTTTCCAGCCGAAACTTTCCGCCAGTTTGACGAAATCTGGCAGGCTTTCGGACCACGAATGGCTGTAGCGCTCGCCATGCAGCAGCTCTTGCCACTGGCGCACCATGCCGAGGCGTTCGTTGTTGAGGATGAATTGCTTGACGGGCGTGCGGAACTGGGTCGCGGTGCCAAGCTCTTGCATGTTCATCAGCCAGCTTGCCTCACCCGCCACGTTGATCACCAGCGCGTCCGGGTGGGCCACCTGCACCCCGATCGAGGCCGGGAAGCCATAGCCCATCGTGCCCAAGCCGCCGCTTGTCATCCAGCGGTTGGGGTCTTCAAAGCCCAAGAATTGCGCCGCCCACATCTGGTGTTGACCCACTTCGGTCGTGATGTAGCGATCGCGCCCCTTGGTCAGCGCCTCAAGGCGTTGCAGCGCGTATTGCGGCTTGATGGTGGTGTCGGAATTGGTGAAATCAAGGCAATTGACGGCGCGCCATTTTTCAATCTGGGTCCACCATTTCGCCAGCCCGGCCGTGTTGACCTTGCGCCCGCGCGATTTCCACACCTTGAGAACATCTTCCAGCACATGGCCGATATCGCCCAAGATCGGCAGGTCGACCGGGATGATCTTGTTGATCGACGAGGCATCAATATCGACATGCACCTTGGTCGAGCGCGGGCTGAAATCGGGGATGCGCCCGGTGATGCGGTCATCAAAGCGCGCGCCCAGATTGATCATCAGATCGCAGCCATGCATTGCCAGATTGGCCTCATACAGACCGTGCATCCCAAGCATCCCGAGCCACGGCTTGCCCGAGGCCGGATAGGCACCCAAGCCCATCAGTGTCGAAGTGATCGGGAAGCCCGTCGCATCGACCAGCTCGCGCATCAACTGGCACGCAGCCGGGCCAGAATTGATCACGCCGCCGCCGGTGTAAAACACCGGGCGCTCGGCTTTTTCGATCAATTCGACAAGCGCGGTGATCGCGTCCAGATCGCCCTTCACTTTGGGTTGGTAATGATCAACGCGCGCCTGTTTGGGAGCGGTGTAATCGCCAGTGGCGAATTGCACATCCTTGGGAATGTCCACCAGCACCGGGCCGGGACGCCCCGAGGTCGCGACATGGAACGCCTGATGGATGGTTTCCGACAGTTTCGCGGTGTCTTTGACCAGCCAGTTGTGTTTCGTGCAGGGGCGGGTGATGCCCACGGTGTCGGCCTCTTGGAAGGCATCGGTGCCCACCATAAAGGTCGGCACCTGACCCGTGAACACCACAAGCGGAATGGAATCCATCAGCGCATCGGTCAGCCCGGTCACCGCATTGGTCGCCCCCGGACCCGAGGTCACCAGCACAACACCGGGCTTGCCGGTGGAGCGGGCATAGCCTTCGGCCATATGCACTGCCGCCTGTTCATGGCGCACAAGAATGTGGCGAATGTCGTTTTGCTGAAAAATCTCATCGTAGATGGGCAGAACTGCGCCGCCCGGATAGCCAAAAACCGTATCGACGCCCTGATCCTTGAGCGCTTGCACCACCATTTTCGCGCCGGTCATCTGCCGTGCCATATCTCTTCTCCATCCTCGCGTGGGGCAGGTGGCCCCGGTCTGCGCGTCTCACAATCGACTTGCCAATAAAAAGCCCCCGGCTTTGGCGGGGGCGCATGGGAACCTTCATGGTCAAACCGTCACCGGCCCATGCGCTTGGCTCCTACGACAAGTACAAGAATCGCAGTCATTGCGCTTCCTTTCGATTGCGAACGAGCGGAGATTATGGCTGCGGGCAGGGGGCGTCAATGCCCAAAGGCTGCATAAAATGTCGCGCAGGCACATTATTCTTGTGAAATGTTGCGCGGTGTCGCGAGGCGTTCGCAACTTTGTAAAATTGCGGGCGAGATATGGGCGGAACTATCCACGCCATGCCGTAAGGTCATCACGCGGGCTTGATGTGCGGCCTTGTCTTTTTGGTCAAGTGAACGAACCAGATAGCCTTGGAAATGCTTGACCTTCGAAGTCCGAACAGTCAATCAAAGCAGAGGTGCGAGGCCTTGGGACGGACAATAATGAGGGAGGGAGTATGATGGGCAAATTGCTAGCCCTGTCACGCTGGATTGACATCATCAATGAGAGGATCGGCAAGTCCGTGTCCTGGCTTATTCTGGTTTCAGTCCTTGTCAGTGCAACCAATGCCATCGTGCGCAAGATGTTTGACAAGTCGTCGAACTCGTGGCTCGAACTACAGTGGTATCTGTTTGGTGCGGCTTTTCTGGGGGCTGCCGCCTACACGCTCAAACAAAATGAGCATATCCGCATCGACATCATTTACGGTGCCTTGTCGCGCAAGGTGCAGCATTGGATCGACCTGCTCGGGCATCTCTTCTTCTTGATGCCGTTCGTGGTGCTAATGCTGATCAAGCTGACGCCGTTTGTCATGCTTTCGGTGCGCTCGGGCGAGATGTCTACCAATGCGGGCGGTTTGATCTTGTGGCCGGCAAAGATGCTGCTGCTGATCGGGTTCTGGCAACTCTTCGCACAGGGGATCTCTGAGATCGTCAAGAAAATCGCGGTGATGCGCGGGTTGGTCGAAGACCCGCATTCGCTGAACGGTCATCACGGTATGGATCCTATCGTTGAAGAAGAGGCGCTGTGATGCTCGAACTTATTGCGCAGAACATGGCGCCAATCATGTTCCTTTCGTTGATTATCTTCCTGCTGCTGGGCTATCCGGCAGCCTTCGCGCTGGCGGCGAATGGCTTGCTGTTCTTCGTCATTGGCGTCGAACTGTCGGGCTATTCGGGCGGCTCGATCAACCTTGACTGGCCGTTGCTGAATGCGCTGCCGCAACGGTTCTGGGGGGTCTTATCGAATGAGACACTCTTAGCCATTCCCTTCTTTACCTTCATGGGCATCGTGCTGGAGAAATCTGGCATGGCCGAGGATTTGCTCGACACGATCGGGCAGTTGTTTGGCCCGGTGCGCGGTGGTCTGGCCTATGCGGTGATCATCGTGGGCGCGCTGTTGGCTGCGACCACGGGCGTTGTTGCGGCATCGGTGATTGCGATGGGGCTGATCAGCTTGCCGATCATGTTGCGCTATGGCTATGACCGCAAAGTGGCCACGGGCGTGATTGCGGCCTCTGGCACGCTGGCGCAGATCATCCCGCCGTCGCTGGTGCTGATCGTGCTGGCCGACCAGTTGGGTCGCTCGGTGGGCGATATGTATAAGGGCGCGCTGATCCCGGGCATGGTGCTGACCGGCATTTATTTGGGCTATGTGATGGTGATGTCGATCATCAAGCCGGGCTCGATGCCCGCGCTGCCCAAAGAGGCGCGCACGCTGGGCTCTGGTGTGATGTCTCTGATTGTCGCGCTGGTCTTTACCGGGGTGATTTTCTACTTCGCGATGGGCTATTTCGAGAAATCCGGGTCCAGCGTGAACAATTCCGAGATCCTCGCCGCCGGGGTTGCGGTGATCGTGATCTACGCGGTGGCGGTGCTGGACAAGTTTCTCAAGATCAACGTGATGAGCCGTCTGGCGCAGCAGGTGATCATGGTGCTGATCCCGCCGCTGGCGCTGATCTTCCTTGTTCTTGGCACGATTTTCCTTGGCGTGGCGACCCCGACCGAAGGCGGCGCAATGGGCGCGGTTGGCGCTTTGGTGCTGTCTGCGATCAAGGGACGGCTGAGCTTTCCGGTGGTGCGCGACGCGCTGGCGGCGACGACGCGACTGTCGGCCTTTGTGCTGTTCATTCTGCTAGGCGCGCGGGTGTTCTCGCTGACCTTCTATGGGGTGAACGGGCAAATCTGGGTCGAGCATCTGCTGACCTCGCTTCCGGGCGGCCAGTTGGGCTTCCTGATCGTGGTGTCGTTTCTGGTGTTCTTCCTCGCCTTCTTCCTCGACTTCTTCGAGCTGGCCTTCATCATCGTGCCGCTTCTGGCACCGGCGGCCGAGAAGCTGGGGATCGACCTGATCTGGTTCGGGGTGATCTTGGGGGTGAACATGCAGACCTCGTTCATGCACCCACCCTTCGGTTTTGCGCTGTTCTATCTGCGATCGGTCGCGGCCAAGGTGCCCTATATCGACAAGGTTACGGGCATCAAGATGGAGCCGGTGAAGACCTCGCAAATCTATTGGGGCGCAATTCCCTTTGTGTTCATCCAGATCGCGATGATTGCCATCGTGATCGCCTTCCCGGGCATGGTGATGCATTACAAGGGCAAGCCGATCGACCCCTCAAAGGTCGAGATGAAGCTGCCCACGATGCCGGGGCTGGGGGGCTTGGGCGGTTTGCCGGGACTTCCCGGACCGAGCGGTTCAAGCGGAGGCTCGGGCGCGGGTGGATTGCCACCGCTACCGGTGCCCGGCAGCAACTAAACACGAAAAACGGCGGTCCTTGGGGCCGCCGTTTCATTTTATCTGGAACCGAACCGCGTGGTTGGCGTCTAGTTTAATAGGCGCCAATACGGCGCGCGATATGGGAAAGGGATTTGCGGATGCGTATTCTGGTTTTGGCGGCTGCGGGTGGGCTGCTTGTCTCTTTGGCGGCTTGTGGCGATACGGTAACCGAGCGTGCTGCTACCGGCGGGCTTGGCGGACTTGTTGTTGCGGGGCCGGTTGGCGCCGTGGCCGGGGCGACTGTGGGTGTTGTCACCAAGAAATAGCTTCGCCGCCTTGTATGGAACGCAAAAGGCCCCGGACATTGCCGGGGCCTTTCGATTTCAAAGAGATGCAGATTACATCTTGAGTTTGCCTGCCGCTTGCTGGCGCATCATGAAGTAGTCGTAGTTGAACTCCGACAGCTGCCACCAGCCATAGGCGTCATTGCGGAACGCGAACTGGCTGTCATAGATCTTTTTGAACGCCGGGTTGGAGGCGTTGATCTCGCTGTAGACTTCAGTCGCCGCCTGGAAGCAGGCATCCATGATGTCTTGCGAGAACGGACGCAGCTGCGCGCCTTGTCCCATCAGAGTTTTCAGCGCGGTCGGGTTCTTATGGTCATACGAGGCCAGCATGTCGCAATTGGCGGCCTGAGTGCCGGCTTGCAACGCGATCTGATAGGCCTCGGGCAGCGCATCATAGGCTTTCTTGTTGAACATGGCGTGCAAGCAGGCGCCACCTTCCCACCAGCCGGGATAGTAGTAGTAGGGCGCAACTTTGTAGAAGCCGAGCTTTTCGTCATCATAGGGACCGACCCATTCGGTCGCGTCGATCGTGCCTTTTTCAAGCGAGGGGTAGATGTCGCCACCCGCGATCTGCTGAGGCACAACGCCCAGTCTTTCCATGACCTTGCCGCCAAAGCCACCGATACGCATCTTGACGCCTTTGAGGTCGTCAACCGTATTGATTTCCTTGCGGAACCAACCACCCATCTGGGCGCCGGTGTTGCCACAGGGGTAGGCGGTGATGTTGTAGCCCTGATAGAACTCGTTCATCAGCTCGTTGCCGCCGCCATAGTAGAACCAGGCGTTTTGCATCCGCGCGTTCAGGCCGAACGGCACAGCCGTGGCAAACGCGAAAGTCGGATCTTTGCCCCAGTAATAGTAAGACGCGGTGTGGCAGGCCTCGACGGTGCCGTTGGAGACCGAATCCAGCGCTTGCAGGCCGGGCACGATTTCGCCAGCGGCGAACACTTGGATGTTGAACTTGCCGCCGGTCGCACCCTTGACGTACTCCGCCATGGTTTCGGCCGCGCCGTAAATCGTGTCGAGCGATTTCGGGAATGACGAGGTCATGCGCCAGGTGATTTGCGGGGTTTCTTGCGCGATGGCAGGTGCGGCAAGAGCTGAGCCTGCAGCAGCTGCAGCCCCGCCAAGCGCGCCTTTGCGCAGGAATGAACGACGATCCATATGGTTTCCTCCCGGTGAGTGTCGTTTTTTTTGTATGGCCTGCCCCTTCCGCCCCGTCGGGCCCCTCAAAGGGCAGTCATGCGGTCACCTTACTTGACCGATTGTGGCTGTAAACCGCGATTTGCATGCTGTTGCAGGTTTCTCACCTTCAATTGTGCCCTAAAGCGTGCGAGCGATCGCGCGACCTGCCCAAAAGGTCAGGTTCGCCGCAAATTTCGCGCGCGGAGCCGGTGCAAGCCATTGCAAGGGCCAGATTTCTGATTGCGATTTTCGGGAAGGGGCGCTGTCTATCGCTTGGGCAATTGCCCTTGGATTAGGCGCTTTGCTGGGGGCGGATCAGCCGCTGCGAGTATCGGGCAGTTGAATGCGCGCGACCTGCTCGGAGATCGGGTCGACCGAAAGCGGATGCGTCTCGCCCGTGTGGTCTTCGGGGTCGCCGATATCAATCCACTCGCCGCCTTTGAAAATCTCAAGCGCGGCAAAATTCGCCTTATAGCCCATCTTGCGCGAGCCCGGCACCCAATAGCCCAGATAGACATAGGGCAGGCCGATGCGGCGCGCGATCTCGATGTGATCAAGGATCAAATAGGTGCCAAGGCTGTCTTTGACCCGGTCGGGTTCGTAAAAAGAATATACCATCGACAGCCCATCATCGAGCACATCCGTCAGGCAGGTTGCGATCAGTGCGCGCACCGAACCGGGGGTGGCCGCGCTTTCGCGATATTCGATGACGCGCGATTTGACCGGGGTTTCTTCGATCATAGCGGCGAATTCAAAGATATCCATGTCGGCCATGCCGCCATCGGCGTGGCGCAAATCGAGATAGCGGCGGAAAAGCGCGTATTGTTCCTCCGTCGCCCAGGGGCTGGTCGCAGTGCGGCGCAGATCGGCGTTGCGTTTGAGAATCCGGCGCTGCGAGCGCGACAGGGTGAAATCAGCGACGCGCACGCGCGCGGACAGGCAGGCCATGCAATCGGCACACGAGGGGCGATACAGGACGTTTTGCGAGCGACGAAACCCTTGGCGTGATAAGGAATTGTTAAGTTTTTCAGCGCCTTCCCCTTGCAGGGCCGTGAATAGCTTTCTCTCGGCCCGCCCATCGAGATAGGGGCAGGGCTGCGGCGCGGTCACGTAGAACTGCGGGGCAAGCGGAAGAGAATGGCGCATTGGGGTGCCGTTTGAATTCGGAGAATGTTGCCCATAGGCTAGCAAAGCGGCGCGCCCGGGCCAAGTGTTTCCGCGCAGCCTACTGATCTCATTGCATAGAAAACGCCCCGGTCAGGTCAACCGGGGCGCTCAATCTGGTTCGTTTCGGCGAATTTATGCCTTAGGGGCGTCGTCCTCGACATCGCTATGGGCGGCCGCTTTGGCGCGGTCTTGCATATATTGGTCGAACTCGGCCTTGTCGCGGGATTCGCGCAGACGACGCAGGAAGTCTTCGAACTCGCTTTGCTCGCGCTCAAGGCGTTCCAAGGTGTCGCTTTTATAGGCGTCAAACGCGGCGTTTCCGGTGGTGCGCGAAACATGCACGCGCCCGCCAAAGCCACAGCCGCGCCCCGAGGTCATCGCGCGCGATGCCCCTTCGCCACGCCAGCGCCGACCAAATCGGCCGGTGAACAGGATGAAGGCCAACAGAACCAGCCCCAACGGACCAGCAAAGATGAACCCTGCGACCATCAGCGCGATCCATGCGCCCGGCCCGAACCCGTCCATCCAGTCGATGGCGCGGGTAAACCAGTTGCCCCGGGTCACGGGGATGTTGGAGTTGGTGGTATAGGCAGACATGAGAAACCTCCGATAGTCTGATGTGAATGTCTTTTACATCATCCAAGATCGGGTTTGGGCAGCCGTCTTGCAAGAGGGTATGTAAATGTTTTTTACATTCATCGCGGAAAACATTGAATCCGCTTTGTTTTATTCGGTGAAATCGGCCTGCTTGGCACCGCTGATCCGTTCCAGATCAGGCGGTGAGATGCGAAAAACATGGCGCGGAGTGCCCGCTGCCGCCCAGATTTCAGAAAACTCCATCAGCCGCGGGTCCAGATAGGCGGTGACCGGGGTCAGGTGTCCCAACGGTGCCACGCCGCCAATGGCAAAGCCCGTCTCGGCCCGGATTAGCGCGGCATCGGCTTTACCAAGGGGCTGGCCAGCCACAGCGCTGGCTTTGCGATCGCTGACCCGATTGCCGCCTGCGGTTATAAAGAGCACGACATGACCGCTGTCCAAGCCACGAAAGATGATGGATTTGGCGATCTGATCCACCAAGCAGCCCGCCGAGGCCGCCGCCTGTTCGGCTGTGCGCGCCTCGCCCAGTTCGATGATCTCATGCGCGGCCCCCGCCGCCTCGAGCGCGGTGCGCACCCGGTTCAAGGATTTGCTCATGGCTTTTGCTCCAATATATTGCGTCCGTGGCGTGCGTAGTTGGCGACAGGGGCCTCCGGCGGGAGTATTTAGAGCTAGATGAAGGAGCGATCCAACCCCCATTGACCGCTGTTCTTGGCGGCGTAGTGTGCGCAGATGCCTTTTGCGTCACGCCTTACCCGTTGCCCCATCCCCTTCGAGCCCGAGCGCGCGCAGGAGGCGCGGGACTTATTCGCCGATCTGTCCCCAGAACTGCGCGATCTGGTGGCGAATTCCGCTGGTTGCAGCCCCTATCTGAAAGGGCTGCTGGAGGCGGAAACTGAGTGGCTACGTGCGGCTTTGGCTGGCAACCCCGAAGCTGCCTTGGCCGAGGAGTTCGCGCGCCTTGCCCCGGTTGCGCTGGGCGATCTGGGGGCTGAATTGCGCCGGGCCAAGCGGCGCGTCGCGCTTTTGGCGGCTTTGGCGGATCTGGGCGGGGTTTGGTGTCTTGAAGAGGTGACCGGTGCGTTGACGCGGCTAGCCGATCTAGCGGTCGATCTGGCGCTCAAGCGGCTGGTGGGCGAGGAAATTCGGCGCGGCAAGATTCTCGGTGCGCGCCCTGAAGATGGCGAAACGGCGGCGGGGATGGTGGCGCTTGCAATGGGTAAGATGGGCGCGGGGGAGTTGAATTATTCCTCCGATATCGACCTGATCTGTCTGTTTGACGAGACGCGCTATGACCCTGATGACCGGATGGAGGCGCGCGCGGCCCTGATCCGCGCGACCCGCAAGATGGCGGCGATGCTGAATGATCGCACCTCGGAGGGCTATGTGTTTCGCACCGATCTGCGGCTGCGCCCAGATGCCAGCGTGACGCCGGTCTGTATCTCGATGGGCTCGGCCGAGGCCTATTACGAAGCCGAGGGGCGCACATGGGAGCGCGCCGCCTATATCAAGGCGCGGCCCTGCGCAGGCGATATCGCGGCGGGCGAGCGGTTTTTGGCAACCCTGCGCCCGTTCGTGTGGCGCAAGCATCTCGATTTTGCCGCCATTCAGGACGCCCATGACATGCGGTTGCGCATCCGCGAGCATAAAGGGTTGCACGGGCCAATTGAGGTGGCGGGGCATAATATCAAGCTCGGTCAAGGCGGCATTCGGGAAATCGAGTTCTTCGCCCAGACCCGGCAATTGATTGCGGGCGGGCGCGATGAAAGCCTACGTGATCGCACGACCGTGGGGGCGTTGCGCGCGTTGGCGATGAAATCTTGGGTGCCTTCGGATGTGGCAGAGGAATTGGTAGGTCATTACCGCAACCATCGCGAGATTGAGCATCGCATCCAGATGGTTAATGATGCCCAAACGCAGATTTTGCCCAATACGGATGACGGGCTTGCCCGGATCGCTGCAATGATGGGGCAGGGCGATGTGGTGGCATGGACGGGGGCGCTCAAAGAGCGACTGGAACGAGTCGAAAGCCTGACAAATGCGTTTTTTGCGCCCGATGAGGCGGCGCCCCGTCCTGATCTCAGCGAGAAGGCGCGTGACCTTGTCGAGGGCTGGACGGGCTATCCGGCGCTGCGATCAGAGCGGGCGCGCGGAATTTTCAAACGTCTTGCGCCGGAATTGCTGGGGCGCTTTCAGGCGGCATCGGACCCGGATGAGGCGCTTGTACAATTTGACGGATTTTTGAAAAACCTTCCTGCTGGCGTTCAGCTTTTGTCGCTATTTGAGGCCAATCCCAGCCTAATTGATCTGATTGTTGATATCTGTGCAACCGCGCCTGCGTTGGCGAGCTATCTGTCGCGCAATGCCAGCGTGCTGGATGCTGTGCTGGGGGGCGCGTTCTTTGCGCCTTGGCCGGGATGCGAAGGCTTGTCGCAAGATCTTGGCCGCAAGCTTGACCGGCTTGACGATTACGAGGGCGCGCTTGATCTGGCGCGGCGCTGGGCGAAGGAATGGAAGTTCCGCGTGGGCGTGCATCACTTGCGCGCATTGATCGAAGCCGAGCAGGCCGCGCGCCAATATGCCGATATTGCGGGGGCGGTCCTGGCCGCATTATGGCCCGTCGTACAAGGCGAATTCGCGCGTCGCTATGGCCCACCGCCCGGGCGCGGAGCGGTGGTTCTGGGGATGGGTAGCTTGGGTGCTGAGCGGCTCAATGCGCAATCCGATCTTGATTTGATCGTGATTTATGACGCCGCCGGGCGGGACTATTCCGAAGGGAAGAAACCTTTGGCAGCAAGGGTCTATTACGCAAAGCTCACCCAAGCTTTGATCACGGCATTGACCGCGCCAATGCCCGAAGGCACGCTTTATGAGGTGGATATGCGGCTGCGCCCGTCTGGGCGGCAAGGCCCGGTGGCGACGGCGCTGCAAAGCTTTGCCGATTACCAGATGACCGAGGCGTGGACTTGGGAGCATCTCGCGCTGACGCGGGCGCGCGCCGTGGCGGGCAATCCCGATCTGGCCGATGAGGTCGAGGCGATCCGGATGCAGGTTCTCGCCGCCAAAGGCCGTGGTGAGACCGTGTTGAGCGATCTGGCGCAGATGCGCGCGCGGATCTTTGCGGCCAAGCCCGTGGATGGGCCATGGGAGGCCAAGATCGGCCCCGGTCGGCTGCAAGACATTGAACTTCTGGCGCAGAGTTTTGCTCTGCGGGCCGCGCAGCCCGCGCGCAAGGTTGAGGCGCAGCTGCGTATCGGTCCGCGCGAAGGCTTTATCAGCAAGGAGGCGGCGGGCACGCTGGCCTCGGCCTATCGCCTTTTGTGGCATTTGCAGTCGGGCGCGCGGTTATTGTCGGATCGCGCACTTGATATGGACGCGATAGGAGCGGGCGGACGGGCCTTTGTTCTGTGCGAGACGGGGCTGGACAGCCTTGAGGCGCTGCAGGCCCGGCTGGACAGTGTAACGCATGCGGTGGCGGAAATCGTGGAACAGGTTTTGGAGGGCTAAATGGCGCGTAAACTGATGGATATTACGCAGGCCGATCCCAAGGGGTTGATCCGCGAAAGCTATCAAATTGAGGGGATTTCGCTAGACGAATGCCGCTCGATTTTCATGGATTGGGCATTGAGCCTGCCGGTGAATTCGGATGACCAAGAGGCGATCCGTACCGTGTTACTGGCCTATAACGCCCCCCAAGATCACCCGATGAGCGTCGTTCTGGCCGAGGGGCTGAGCCGCGCAGGCGAGACGCCCGCGCGCCGCGGGGGCTGGCGCGGGCGCAGGCTTTAGCGTGGCGTTTATCGCGGCAGAGCTGCGGCCTCGCGGGCCAGCGTTTCAATACCCGCCCAGTCGCCCGATTGCACCATGGAGTCGGGCGCAACCCATGATCCGCCTGCACAAAGAACGTTCGGCAGGCTGAGGTAATCGTTGGCGTTCTTAAGGCTGACGCCGCCAGTCGGGCAGAACGACACCTGCGGGATCGGCGCCCCGATCGCCTTGATCGCAGGCGCGCCGCCAGAGGCCTCGGCAGGGAAGAATTTCAGCACGTCATAGCCCAATTCATAGAGCTTCATCACCTCGGATGCGGTGGCCGCTCCGGGCAATAGTGGCAAGCCTTCATCCTCGCAGGCTTTCACCAAGCGCTCGGTAGCGCCCGGCGAGACGCCGAATTTCGCGCCCGCCGCCTTGGCGGCTTTCACATCGGCTGGGGTCAGCAAGGTGCCCGCGCCGACCATGCCGCCCTCGATATCGGCCATCGCGCGGATCGCATCGAGCGCGCAGGGCGTGCGCAAGGTCACCTCGAGCGCGGGCAAGCCGCCTGCGATCAGCGCTTTGGCGAGAGGGGCGGCATGGGCCACGTCGCGCACCACGATGACGGGCACGATCGGCGCGAGTTCACACACCTTGCGGGCGGCTTTGGATTGGTCTTGGGGTGTCATTTAGGGTCTCCAGTCTCAGGCCGCCGCGTAGGCGGAAGATGCAGAACGCCTCCGGCGAGGGAGTATTTGAGGCTAGATGAAAGAAGGAGGCGTGTTTCATCTAGCAAGAAATACTCCCGCCGGAGGCAAGAAAAATCAAAGCACCACGGAGGCGCCCTCGGTAGATGGGCCGACATGGGTGCGGAAGGCGCCGAACAGCTCGCGCCCCAGTCCAAACTGGTTGGCGCTTAGGTCGGGTTGTACGGGGGCACGCTCGGCGACCCCTTCGGTCAGGCAGGTCAATTCGCCTGAAAGCGCGTCGAGGCGCACGATGTCGCCGTCTTGCAGCTTGGCCAAGGGGCCGCCATCGGCCGCCTCGGGGCTGACATGGATCGCTGCGGGCACTTTGCCACTTGCACCTGACATACGGCCATCGGTGACCAGTGCGACCTTGAGGCCGCGATCTTGCAGCACCGACAAGGTCGGGGTGAGCGAGTGTAATTCGGGCATGCCATTGGCCTTGGGGCCCTGAAAACGCACGACGACGATGGTGTCTTGCGTGAATTCGCCTCGTTTGAAGGCTTCTTTCACATCGTCCTGATCGTGGAAGACCCGCACGGGGGCCTCGATATGGCGGCGCTCTTCGGCGACAGCGGACAGCTTGATCACGCCGCGTCCGAGATTGCCGTCGAGCTGCTTGAGACCGCCGGTTTTCTGAAACGGATCTGCGGTTTTGCGCAGCACTTTCTCGTTTTGGCTGTCCACCGGGCCATCGACCCAGGTCAGACCTTCGGGGGTGATTTTGGGCTCTTGGATGTAGTGCGCCATCCCCTCGCCAGAGACGGTTTTCGCGTCCTTGTGCAATAGGCCAGCGTCGAGCAGGTGGCGGATCATGAATTGCAGACCGCCCGCAGCGTGGAAATGGTTCACATCGGCCAGCCCGTTGGGATAGACCTTGGCCATCAGCGGCGTGACCGAGCTGACCTCGTCAAAATCGGCCAGATCAAGGATGATCCCGGCCGCACGCGCCATCGCGGGCAGGTGCAGGATGTGGTTGGTGGAGCCACCCGTCGCCATCAGTCCAACGAGCCCGTTCACAAAGGCTTTCTCATCAAGAATCTCGCCAGCAGGACGGTAGTCATTGCCAAGCGCCGTGATTTCGGCGGCGCGTTTGGCACCCGCCACGGTCAGCGCCTCGCGCAGGGGGGTGTTGGGGTTCACAAACGAGCTGCCGGGCAGGTGCAGGCCCATGAATTCCATCAGCATCTGGTTGGTATTGGCCGTGCCGTAGAAGGTGCAGGTGCCGGGACCATGATAGGAGGCCATCTCGGCCGCCATCAATTTGTCGCGACCGACCTCGCCGGTGGCGAATTGCTGACGGACCTTGGCCTTTTCGTCATTGGGCAGGCCGGTGGTCATCGGGCCCGCGGGCAAAAACACCGCCGGGATATGACCAAAGGTCGCCGCCGCCATCACCAACCCCGGCACGATCTTGTCGCACACGCCCATATAAATTGCGGCGTCAAAGGTATTGTGGCTAAGCGACACTGCCGCGGCCATCGCGATCACGTCGCGCGAAAACAGCGATAACTCCATGCCCGGCTGGCCTTGGGTGACACCATCGCACATTGCCGGAACGCCGCCCGCGACCTGCGCCGTAGCGCCGATCTCGCGCAGCGCGGCTTTGATCAACTGCGGGTAGTTTTCATAAGGCTGGTGGGCGGACAGCATGTCATTATAGGCCGTGACGATGCCGACATTGGGCGCGCGCGCCGCTGCCAGCGCGTCTTTATCCTGTCCCATCGCGGCATAGGCATGGGCCTGATTGCCGCAAGACAGATGCGCGCGCGAGGGCCCGGCATCACCGGCGGCCTTGATGCGCGCGAGATAATCGGTGCGCGGCCCCTCAGAGCGGGCACGAATCCGGTCGGTGACTCGGGCGATGGTGGAATTGAGCGTCATGGGCGGGCCCTTTCCAAGCTGGCAATTGCGTTAGGCGGCCGGGCCGCCGGTTTGGGGGTATTTTATGCCGTTAGCGCTAACAGCGCAACCCACGCACAGAAAGTTTCCTTTGAGGCGTGCTGGCGCTTTCACAAGGATCAGCCTTTCGCGCCAAAGCGCAAGGGGGTAGAGAGGCGCGTGTAGTGAAGGAGTTCCCATGACCGATCCCCGCCCCGTCATCCGTTTGCGCCCCAAGGCCGAGGTCCGTGCGATCCGCCATGGTTTCCCTTGGGTCTTTGCCGATGAGCTGGTCGTGGACCGGCGCACCAAGGCGATTGTGCCCGGCACGATTGCCACGCTCGAAGATGCGGAACGTGTGCCGTTAGGGACGGTGACGGTCAATCCGAACTCCAAGATCATTGCGCGGATGCTGGATCGCGACCCCGAGGCGCAGATCGATCGTGCGTGGATCGCGGCGCGGCTGGAGCGAGCCTTGGCGATGCGTGCGCGCCTGTTTGATCAGCCGTTTTACCGGCTAGTGCATGCCGAGGCCGATGGGCTGCCCGGCGTGATCATCGACCGATTTGGCGATGCGGCTGTTATTCAGCCCAATGCCGCATGGTCCGAGGTGATGATCGACGATCTCGCCGCCGCGCTGTGTGATGTCACGGGCGTCACGAATGTGCTTAAGAATGCCTCGGGGCGCGCACGCACCCTTGAGGGATTGAGCGAAGAAACCGTGCTGTTGCGCGGATCGCTGGAGGCACCGATTGAAGTGCCGATGAATGGCGCGACCTATCTGGCCGATCTGCTGGGCGGGCAAAAAACGGGGCTGTTCTACGATCAGCGTCCCAACCATGCGTTTGCGGCACGGCTTGCGAAAGATGCGCGCGTGCTGGATGTGTTCACCCATGTCGGTGGCTTCGCGCTGGCGGCTTTGGCAGGTGGGGCGTCGCAGGCACTGGCCGTTGACAGTTCGGCCCCCGCGCTGGCTCTGGCACAAAAGGGCGCGGATTTGATGGGCGCCTCTGATCGATTCACCATCCGTAAGGGTGACGCGTTCGATCAACTCGAAGCACTGGGCGCCGAGGGCGCGCAATTTGATCTGGTGATCTGCGATCCGCCCGCCTTTGCCCCTGCCAAATCGGCCCTGCATTCAGGGCTGCGCGCCTATGAACGCGTTGCGCGACTGGCGGCACCTTTGGTTGCGCCGGGGGGCTATTTGGTACTGTGTTCGTGCTCGCACGCGGCGGATCTGGCGCAGTTTCGCTCGTCCTGCACGCGCGGTATCGGCAAGGCAGAGCGCTCGGGCCAGCTGATCCATACCGGATTTGCCGGGGCCGATCACCCGATGCAGCCGCAACTTGCCGAATCGGGCTATCTGAAGGCCCTGTTCTACCGGCTCGACGGATGAGGGCGGTCCTCGACGCCTGCGTCCTTTACCCAACCGTGCTGCGCGAAATTCTGATCGGCGCGGCGCGGGCGGGGCTCTATCGCCCGTTGTGGTCGGCGCGCATCCTTGAGGAATGGGCCCGCGCCGCCGCCCGGCGCAACCCGGTTGATGAAGCCTTCGCGCGCGGTGAAATCGCGTTGCTGCGCGCAGAGTTCCCCAAGGCAGAGATCGTCGCCCAACCGGGGTTGGAATCGCGACTGCACCTGCCGGATGAAAACGACATTCACGTTCTGGCGGTGGCAATCGCGGGCCATGCGGATGCAATCGTAACTTCGAACAGGGCCGATTTCCCGCGTGGCACCTTGGCGGGCGAGGGGCTTGAGCGGCGCGATCCTGACGGTTTTTTGTGGCAGCTTTTGTCCGAGTATCCCGAGCAGATGCGCGCTTTGACCGAAACCGTGCGCGCGCAGGCTGAACGCCTTTCGGGCACCCCGCAACCGATCCGCGCCCTGATGAAACGCGCGCGCCTGCCACGGTTTGGCAAGGCCCTGGCGGGTTGATTTTCATCTAGCGCTAAATACTCCCGCCGGAGGCTCCCGCGCGCGCCAAACGCGCGAAGGCTTGACGGTTGCACGAAGCCTCGCCAAATACAGCCTATGCTTGGATTTATCACCTGCTCAGTTCGGGGCGAGGCCGATCGGCTGATCGCAGCCCTTGCCGACCGGCTTTTGGCCGAGGGGCGAGGCGTGATTGGCATGGTGCGTGCCGAGCGCGCACAGCGCTCTGAGTGCGAAATGCATCTGCGCCTGCTTCCCGAGGGCAGCATTCATGAAATTTCCCAAGATCTGGGGCGTGGTGCGAATGCCTGTGCGCTTGATGCCGGGGCGCTTGAACTGGTGGTCGCGCAGGTGGCGCGCAGCCTGAGCGATACGCCTGCGGGCACAGTCGCGCTGTTTAACAAATTCGGCAAGCAAGAGGCCGCAGGGCGCGGTTGCCGCGATTTGATTGCGCAGGCAATTGCGGCGGATGTGCCGGTGATCTTGTCTGTCCCGCCCGAGACCCGCGCCGATTTTGCGCGCTTCTCCGAAGGGTTCGCACAGGAAGTTGCACCAAATATCGAGGCCCTTGTCGCTTTTTTAACCGCTTGCGAGCGCTAAGACCCGCCAAGCCTTTGCCTTGATTTCGGGCAATGCTAGACTTCGGGGTCGAAGGCGACTAGAAGTGGGTCGTTAGCGCTAACAGACCCTAAGAATGGAGCACCCCATGGTTTCGCGCGTCATTCCTGTCGATGAATTTGATCTGGTGATTTTCGGGGCCACAGGTGATTTGGCCAATCGCAAGATTTTGCCGGGGCTTTACCGGCGCGTGCTGGCCGGCCAAATTCCGCAAGGCTCGCAGATCATCGGCGCGGCCCGCTCTGATATGGATGCCGAAGCGTTTCGCGCTCAGGTGCGCGGCGCGATCGAAGAGCACGTCAATCCCGCGAAAATCGTGCCCGAGTCGGTCGCAGAGTTCCTCGCGATGCTCGATTACGTCGTGATCGACGCCAAGGGCGAGGGTGGCTGGGACGATCTGAAGGCCAAGGTGCGCCCCGATGTGATTAACGCATTTTACTTTTCCGTGGCGCCCTCGCTGTTTGGCGATCTGGCCGAACGCTTGCACAAGCGCGGCATCGCTGGCCCGGATGCCCGCATCGTAGTCGAGAAACCTTTTGGCCGTGACCTGACCTCGGCGAAGGCGCTGAATAAGGCGCTGGCGGACCATTTCGATGAGACGCAAATCTATCGCATCGACCATTATCTGGGCAAAGAGACGGTTCAAAACCTGATGGCGGTACGCTTTGCCAACATCCTTTTCGAACCCCTGTGGAATGCGCAATATGTTGATCATGTGCAAATTACAGTGGCCGAAACGGTCGGAGTGGGCGGCCGAGGGTCGTATTATGACAAGTCGGGCGCGATGCGCGACATGGTGCAAAACCACATGATGCAGCTGTTGTGTCTGATCGCGATGGAGCCGCCCTATCACTTTGACCCTGACGCGGTGCGCGATGAAAAGCTCAAGGTAATCCGTGCGCTGCAATCGGTTGCGCCCAATGACATGGTGCGCGGGCAATACCTCGCCAAGGGGGATGAGCCGGGCTATCTGGCGGATAGCGAAGACCCGGAGTCGAAAACCGAAAGTTATATCGCGCTGAAATGTCATATCGCGAACTGGCGCTGGACGGGCACGCCGTTTTATCTGCGTACGGGCAAAAGGTTGCGCGCGCGCACCTCGGAAATCGCGATCACCTTCAAAGAGCCGCCGCATTCGATCTTTGACGAGGCCGAGGGCGATTGGCGCGAAAACGTGCTGGTGATCCGGTTGCAACCCAATGAGGGCATGAACCTCAAGATGATGATCAAAGAGCCGGGGCCGGGGGGCATGCGCCTTGTGCAGGTGCCGCTTGATATGTCTTTTGCCGAGGCGCTGGGCGAAGAGGCGGACATCACCGACGCTTATGAGCGGCTGATCATGGATGTGATCCGGGGAAATCAGACCTTGTTCATGCGCGGCGATGAGGTCGAGGCCGCTTGGGCCTGGACCGACCCGATCATCGAGGGTTGGGAGGCGCGCGGTGACCGCCCGCAACCTTATGACAGCGGCACCTCGGGGCCCGATGATGCGCTGATGTTGATGCATCGCGATGGCCGTCGCTGGCGGGAGATTCGCGAATGAATTTCAAGTCTTACCCAGATCGCGACATGATGATGATCGGCCTTGCTGACCGCATCGCGACCCAGTTGCGCGAAGCGATCCGCAATGATGGGCACGCCACGCTTTCGGTTCCCGGGGGGACAACGCCGGGGCCGATTTTCGACACGCTCAGCGATATTGATCTCGAGTGGGACAAGGTCGCGGTGCTGCTCAATGACGAGCGTTGGGTGGATGAGGACTCACCGCGCTCGAATACCCGGTTGATCCGCGAACGGCTTTTGACGGGGCGGGCCGCAGCGGCCACGCTGGTGCCGCTATATGCCAATGCCCCGCGCCCCGAAGACAAGATGGATGAGTTGGCCGCAGGCATCGCGCCGCATCTGCCGATCTCGGTGCTGCTGCTGGGCATGGGCGCTGATATGCACACGGCCAGCCTGTTTCCCGGCGCTGATCGGCTGGAAGAGGCGCTGTCTGACGATGCGCCAATCGTATTGGCGATGCGCGCCGAGACTGCGGGCGAGCCGCGCATCACACTCTCTGCGCCCGTTTTGCGTGACGCGATGCACATCCATATTCTGATTACAGGAGCGGAAAAGCGCGCCGCAATTGAGGCCGCGCAATTCCTTCCAGAAACACAGGCGCCGGTGCGCGCCGTGTTGAAAAACGCCACCGTTCATTGGGCTGAATAAGCATGACTATCTGGCAAGATCTGATCGCAAAGTCCGAGGCCGTGAAATCCCGCAAAATCGCGGAAATGTTCGATAATGACAATCGAGCGGCCAGTTTCACCCGGGACTCCGGGCCGTTTATGTTCGATTTCTCCAAGACGAACATTGATGCTGAAACGCTGGATCTACTTGTGAAACTTGCTGCTGATCGCAATGTGCAGGCACGCGCCGAGGCGATGTTCACTGGAGCCAAGATCAACGAAACCGAGGGGCGGGCGGTGCTGCACACCGCGCTGCGCAATCTTGGCGGGTCGGTGGTCGTGGACGGTCAAGACGTGATGCCCGAGGTCCGCGCGACCTATGACCGGATGGTGGCGTTCAGCCGCGACGTGCGGGAAGGGCGGTTTGTGGGGCAGGGCGGGGCGATCACGGATGTGGTCAATATCGGCCTCGGCGGCTCTGATCTGGGTCCGGCGATGGCGACCCCGGCGCTGGCGCCTTATCACGACGGGCCGCGCTGCCATTTCGTCTCGAACGTCGATGGCGCGCATATTCATGACACACTCAAGGGGCTGAACCCTGAAACGACGCTGGTGATCGTGGCCTCCAAGACCTTCACCACGATCGAGACGATGACCAATGCTGAGACCGCCAAGCGTTGGATGGCCGAAAAGGTTGCGCAACCCGCCGCCCAATTCGTTGCCGTCTCAACCGCCGCGGACAAGACTGCCGCCTTCGGGATCGCCGCTGAACGCGTCTTTGGCTTTGCCGATTGGGTGGGCGGGCGCTATTCGATGTGGGGGCCGATCGGGCTGTCGCTGATGCTTGCCATCGGGCCCGAGGATTTCGCCGATTTCCTGCACGGTGCGGCCGAGATGGACGCCCATTTCCGTACAACCGATTACGCCGAAAACCTACCGGTTCTGCTGGCTCTGGTCGGGATCTGGCACAACCAGTTTTGCGGCTACGCGACCCGCGCGGTGCTGCCCTATGAGCAGCGGCTCTCGCGCTTGCCCGCCTATCTTCAGCAGCTTGAGATGGAGAGTAACGGCAAACGCGTCAGCATGGATGGCAAGGATCTCGAATTCCATTCCGGCCCCGTCGTCTGGGGCGAGCCCGGCACCAATGGCCAGCATGCGTTTTACCAGCTGATCCATCAGGGCACGCGGGTGATCCCGTGTGAATTCATGCTGGGCGCTGAGGGCCATGAACCTGATCTGGCACATCAGCATATGCTTTTGATGGCCAATTGTTTGGCGCAATCCGAGGCGTTGATGCGCGGGCGATCGCTTGCAGAAGCGACGGAAATCATGCGCAAAAAGGGGCTTGAGGGGGCAGAGCTGGAGCGTCAGGCACGTCACCGCGTCTTCCCCGGGTCGCGTCCCTCAACGACGCTGCTCTATCCCAAACTCACCCCCGAGGTGTTGGGCGGGATTGTCGCGCTTTATGAGCATCGGGTGTTCGTTGAGGGTGTAATTCTGGGGATCAACAGCTTTGATCAATGGGGGGTCGAGCTGGGCAAGGAACTGGCGCTGGCGCTGTCTCCGGTGCTTGAGGGGCAAAGCGCCGGGGCGGATAAAGACGGCTCCACCCGCCAGCTAGTTGCGCGCATTCAGACGCTGCGCGGCTAAGCGTCTCGCAATCGTGACGGAACGCGCCGATCCCCACGGCGTTGCCTCTTGGAACGCGCTGTTCCAAGGAGTTGTGTGATGATTGAGAAAATGACTGCGTGTCCTGCCGGCATTACCGGTTTGGACGTCTCTGGCACCGTGTTGTCGCGCGATGTGAACGAGGCGATCCGCATGGTTGCCCCGACGGATCGGCTTTTGGTGCGGGTGGCGTCGCGGTTCGATGGCTATATGGCCGAGCTGGTGGGCGGCGTGCAACGCGCCTGTCGCGACGGTCAGGCCACGCGCTGCGCCTTGGTTGTGCCCGATGACATGATGCCCGAGGCGACGATGCAGGGCGAGGGCGCGGGTTTTCGTGTCTTTAGCGCAACGCAAGAGGCGGAGCGCTGGCTGGCCGCCTAGCGCAGCCCGATTTCCGACAGCGCGACCGACAATTCGCGCGGCAAGGCCTCTTCGCGGGTGCGCCCCTTGGGCAGGTCGCGCGGGGCGTCGTCGATGGCGAGATAGCGCCAGCCTTGGAACGGGCGACGCATCATCGCCTCGGTGCGCACCACCTCGCGATCCAGCACGATGGCGCAGCGCACGATCCCATCCGCGCCCATCACTTCGCTCAGCTCCAATACGCGTTGGCGCGCCAGCACCGCGCCCTTGAATACCCAATACAGCGAGCCGCCATTCAAGATCTCGTCGCCGCGCTTGGGCCACATCCGCGTGACATGCATGGCCGGGCCGTTGCCATAACGGCTTGCCTGCCATTCCAACAGGTCTTCGACCTTTTCCGCGCCCACGCAAAGCTTGATCAGATGCACCATATCGGCCATGTCACCCCCAGGTTACACCCAATATAAAGCGTGGGACGTGGCTTGCAATGCGTTGACCCGCAATTGCGTGGCGCGTATCTTGTCAGCCTTCCACCTGATCCGCGAACACCCAGAAGGACGCCCCATGACCCGTTTTGCCGCCCCGATTGCACGCCAGATTTGGGACATGAAATACCGTTTCAAAGAGCAAGACGGCACGCCGATTGACGGCACGGTCGAGGATAGCTGGCGGCGTATCGCGCGCGCCCTTGCCGTGGTCGAGAAAGACCCGGCCGAATGGGAAGAGAAATTCTATAACGCGCTGGAAGATTTCAAATATCTGCCTGCAGGTCGGATCACCGCCGGGGCAGGGACGGGGCGCTCGGTCACCTTGTTTAACTGCTTTGTCATGGGCACGATTCCCGATCATATGGGCGGGATTTTCGACATGCTCAAAGAGGCGGCGCTGACGATGCAGCAGGGCGGCGGAATCGGCTATGATTTCTCGACGATCCGGCCCAAGGGCGCCGAGGTGAAGGGTGTGGCGGCAGATGCCTCGGGGCCGCTGTCGTTCATGGATGTGTGGGATGCGATGTGTCGCACGATCATGTCGGCAGGCTCGCGGCGCGGCGCGATGATGGCCACGATGCGCTGCGATCACCCCGATATCGAGCAGTTCATCACCGCCAAACAGGATTCCGCGCGGCTGCGGATGTTCAACTTGTCCGTGCTGATCACCGACGCTTTCATGGAGGCGGTCAAGGCCGATGGCCCATGGGAGTTGACGTTCAATGACCGCGTCTATCACACGCTGAATGCGCGCGATCTGTGGAATAAGATCATGCGCGCGACCTATGATTATGCCGAGCCCGGTGTGATCTTCATCGACCGTATCAACACGATGAATAACCTCAACTATTGCGAACAAATCGCGGCCACCAACCCCTGCGGCGAGCAGCCTTTGCCGCCCTATGGTGCGTGTCTTTTGGGCTCGGTCAACCTAGCGCGGCTGGTGAGCGACCCGTTCGAGCCCGCGGCGAAACTCGACCCCGCCAAGCTTGATGAGATCGTGCGTTTGGCGATCCGGATGATGGATAATGTCGTGGATGCCTCGCGCTTCCCGCTGCCCCAACAAGAAGAAGAGGCGCGCAACAAGCGTCGGATTGGCCTTGGTGTGACGGGTTTGGCCGATGCGCTTTTGATGCTTGGGTTGCGCTATGGCTCGCCCGAGGCGGCCGCGCAGACCGAGGCTTGGATGAAGCAGATCGCGCGGGCGTCTTATCTCGCCTCTGTCGATCTGGCCAAAGAAAAGGGCGCCTTCCCGCTGTTTGTCGCGAAGAAATACCTCGCTTCGGGCAATATGATGCAAATGGACGAGGATGTGCGCGCAGCGATTGCCAAGCACGGCATCCGCAATGCGCTACTGACCTCGATCGCGCCGACCGGGACGATCTCGCTTTACGCGGGCAATGTCAGCTCGGGGATCGAGCCGGTCTTTGCCTATGCCTACACCCGCAAAGTGCTGCAACCCGACGGTTCGCGCACCGAGGAAGAGGTCGTGGATTACGCGGTGCAGATGTGGCGTGACCTGAAAGGCGACGCGCCTTTGCCCGACTATTTCGTCAACGCTCAGACTTTGGCCCCGCTTGATCACGTGCGCATGCAAGCGGCGGCGCAGAAATGGATCGACAGCTCGATTTCCAAGACCATCAACTGCCCCGAAGACATCGCCTTCGAGGATTTCAAATCGGTCTATATGGAGGCGTGGGATAGCGGCTGCAAAGGCTGCACGACCTATCGCCCCAACGATGTGACAGGCTCTGTGTTGAGCGTGTCGGAGGCGTCGGAAAAGACGCCCGAGACCGATCAGGGGGCCGATGTGGTCTATCTGACCGAGCCGCTCGATCGCCCGTCGGAACTCGAAGGTGCGACCTATAAGATCAAGTGGCCTGGCTCAGAACATGCGATCTACATCACGATCAACGACATCGTCCAAGGTGGTCATCGCCGCCCGTTCGAGGTGTTTATCAACTCCAAGAACATGGAGCATTTCGCCTGGACCGTGGCGCTGACGCGGATGATCTCGGCGGTGTTCCGGCGCGGTGGAGATGTGTCCTTCGTCGTTGAAGAGCTCAAGGCCGTCTTCGATCCGCGCGGCGGAGCCTGGATGTCGGGCAAATACGTGCCCTCGATTCTGGCGGCCATCGGCGGCGTGATTGAGCGCCACCTGATCGCCACCGGATTTATCGCGGGCGAGGGGATGGGCCTGAAAACCGATCCCGAGGCTGAGAAGATGATCGTCGGAGAAGCCCCGCGCGGCAAAGCCTGCCCCTCCTGCGGCAGCTACGCGATGCGCATGGTCGAAGGCTGCATGACTTGCGCCGATTGCGGGCATAGCAAATGCGGGTGACGGGTGGTTTGGGGAGAAGAGTCAGAAAAAGCAAATGAGTGCGCAAAAGAAAGCATAAGCCTGCGCAGGGCGTGTCAAGATACTTCTTCGACTCTGAGCGCCCTTTGAAGTTCTGAGATTTCTTGCTCGAGTTGTGAAGACGGCAGAACTTTTGGTTCTGTCGTCTTTGCTTTCGCGCCTAGCGTGATTTTGGTTGGGGTCGCAGACCAATCGGTTTCAACTCAAGACAAGGAGCGTCAGGCAATTGAGCTATGCAATATTCACGGCGTCGATCGGGAGTGTCATGAACTCTGTGTATCTGGTTCGGCACATGCGGGTTTCAGATACGGTTACGCATTGAATCGCTCTTCGAACATGATAGCGAATTGATCACCGACCCAGTCGTGTCGAAGTGAAAACAACCTGCTTGCGGAGAGAGCGGATGGAGATCGAAGGTAACAGCTTTTCTCAGGTGGAGATCGAAGTGTGCCTGAAGGCATATTCGCGCCTTGCGCGCGCATGGGGCCTGTCGGAGCGCGAAGCATCTGGTCTCCTTGGAATGCCTGAGCTAGTTCGGAGCACCCCACAGGAGCCGGGCGATGACCCATCTCTGACAGAGGATCAACTCCTTCGCCTTTCTGCTGTGCTCGGGATCTACGAAGCGCTTGAACTCTATTTCTCCAAGCCGCTCGCGCGCACTTGGATGACGCGGCCCAACACCGGGCCGCTGTTTCTCGGCGCGCGCCCGATTGATGTGGCAATCAGAGGAGGCTCGGAAAAGATCCTGGAGACCCGGAAATATCTCAATGCTTGCCTTGCCGGGGCGTGAGGAGTGGCCCGCACAGTCAGCGGATGGTGCCAGTTCAATACCGCCAGTGAGCGTATCCGGTCCGAGGGGCTTCGGGGCGCTTGGACTATATGGGTAATTCGGGAGGGAAGCGGACCTTGGCTGCGAGAGCGCGGCTGCGGCAAGGGTGGCGGGAAGCGGACGTTCCCTTCACATCGCAGCAGGGTCTGGTGCGACACAATTTGCAACTTGGGACCCGGGTTAGGGTTAGGACACATACAAAGTCGATGACAGCGGCGGCCAGAGCGAAGGAAGGGAGAAAGAGGCTCGCGCTAATAGGTTAAGCGGCTGTCAGGTGAGACACTATGCCAAGACCCGTTCTACTAATTTTTGCAAGACGGGAAAGGTCTTCCCCTTTTTCCATGCAGATGACATAGAAGCTGCAATGAATAATGGATGCTTTCTGGAATTCCGTAGATTGCCGACGGCGTCACGGCCAGATTGTAGGCATGCCTCGAGGTCCTCGCCAAACTCTACTTCGAGTGTCCTCTCGATATTAAAACGCCATCCTGTTACATTAGATAAGAAAATGTGGTCGGCTGGAAAGCCTTCGATTTTTTTATGCCCCGATAGCTCTAATATGGCGTCGTTATCCCTAATGTGCTCATTGTATGGTTCCCTGAACTTATCAGGATTCGAGGCGAATTTTTCATCATACTCAGAGTCACAGTCAAAGATAGCGTGATACGGAATCTTGAAGCTCTTCATTATTAAAATCATGAGGGCAAGTGAGCTTTTACCTTCGCAAACAACGATGGTTGCTCCGGACTTCTGAAATTCTGACTTTTTTCCGGATAGCCGCATATAAGCCTCGATGCAGGCCAAATCAGACACACCCTCAACGACAACCACGCGTTCAGCAAAGAATATCTCATTGAACTTCGGCTGGGTTTGTATTGCGAGCTTGGTGCGAGCCTGGTCTTCGTTTTGCAGAGGCTTTTTGAATGCTGCGTTGTAATTGACTATCACCTCCGAGAAGGAAGATGACGAAACAGTTGCTTTGCCAAACACATTTCGGAAAACTTTAATTCCGTCGAAATACTCAACATCGACGAAATATAGGCTATGGGTGGTGAGGAGAACTTGAGAATCTCCAGCCGCCAATTCCATTAGTATCTCTGCTAGGTGACGAGCTTGGGGCGGATGCTGATAAAGTTCTGGTTCTTCGCAGCCGAGGATGAGTGTTGGGCTAACTGTGTTGTCAACGGCCATAAGCTCTTGAAGAATTACAAGTAGAAACGATCGTTGCAACCCATGCCCGAACTTATCAACTCGATCGACATAGCCACGCTCGGACAAAAGCACCTGTGCGATTGGATCCTGCACGGAAACAGACTTCTCGTCCGTCTTCCAGGTCAATTGGAGGTCTGCCTCTGTCATCACGGCAGCTTGCAGTCTCTCCGACAATCGAGCTTGCAAGTCTCCCAAGTGAGACGTCTGGTCCGACAAAAGCTTTGAGTAGGCGTCTAGTGCCTCTGTTCTGATGCGCTCAAGTTCAGCGTCGTAGTTCATTCGACTTCTTATGGTGTGCTGAATTAGTTTTCCCAAGTGAGAGGTTTTGGCTTCCTCGGATTCACTGGACGCGTCTTTGACTGCAGGGATGTAAACCCAGCACAAATGGCGCTGAAATTTATGAACGCCTTTACTTGTTCCAAAGAATTCGTCACCGCTAGGAACCAACTTTTTTTGTTTCTCGGGCAGCTCTTCCTCATATTTAACAAGCGCCGCGGAACGATCCCCATCATTCGTTGCAGCGTCGATTCCATCGAATCTTTCTCGAAGATTCTTGAATACGATCCCTCTATCTTTTGCTGTTGTGGCCTCAAAATACTCCCTAAATGGAGGAAAGATCAGCCGCTCCCCTCTAATAACTCTTTTAAAGCTACCGTCGTCGGCTTTACTAATTTCAGCATGCACAATAAGCTGACCTGCACGTGCGTAGTGCCTGAACTCTTCCGTGGCTTCTTCGCCTAGCTCACAAAATGTGACCGTGATCTTAATCGGTTCCTCAGTGTTTCTCGCGTGGAAGTCTTCGTCTGAGAAGCTATTTATTTCCCCAAAAAACACATTCAGCGCATGTAATGTTGTGGACTTTCCTGCACCGTTTGGGCCGACAAACGAATTATATTTTGAGAGGTTTATGGTTTCGTCGACTATCGATCTAAAGTTTACGATTTTTACTGTCTTGATTTTCAAGGTTGCACCACGTGAGGACTGAGAGCTAGAGGTTAAGGGTCTTTGCGGTGCAGAAGGCACCAATTAGGCATGATAATCAACCTTTAGTCTGTCATCTCGGGGTAAATTCACGCCATCGGCGTGTCGGTTGCGGTTTGGGCTTGAGAACACTTCGCCAGCCGAGTTCGTTGCAAAGAACGGCCAGGCAATACGTGCCGTAAAGCGCCAGGCAACAAACGGTGGATTTTCCGAAGGCCCGAAGAGTAGTCGGTATTCAAGTTTAAAGATATTCTGTATTCGGCGATAGTTACCGAGGGTTGCTTGTGTCAAACTAGAAAGAGCATAGTCAATTCATCATGTTACTAGGGCAGGTATGCGTATTCTTCACACGGCAGACTGGCATATCGGCCAGACACTGAACGGCTGGACCCGGGACGAGGAACACCGCGTGTGGCTCGACGAGCTCTGCGGCATCCTCGTCCGCGAAGAGATCGACGTGCTGCTGGTCTCGGGCGACGTCTTCGACGGCATCAATCCCTCGGGTGAAAGCCAGCGGCTTCTCTATTCGGCGCTACGCCGCTTCAAGGATGCGCGCCCCGGGCTGCGCACCGTCATTACCGGCGGGAACCACGATCCTGCGGGCCGCCTGGAAGCGCCTTCGGCCATTCTCGAAAGCCTTGATGTCCATGTCTTCGCCACGGTCCGCCGCGAGGGAGAGGAGATCCTGGCAGACCGGCACATGGTCCCGCTCCCGGGCCCGGATGGCACGCACCGCGCCTGGGTCTGCGCCATCCCTTTCCTGCGCGCGCCGGACCTTCCCGGCCTCAGTTTCGCAGCCGGCGAAGGGCGAGGATCGCCCATCGTCGAGGCCGCGCGCCGCTTTCACGCGATGATGGCGGCACGGGCCCGCGAGACCGCCGGAGACCTGCCTGTCATCGCCATGGGGCACCTGCATTGCCACGGCGCCACCGAAAGCGAGGGCGCCGAGCGGCGGATCCTGATCGGCGGCGAGCACGCACTGCCCGAGGACGTCTTCCCCGAGGCGTTCGACTATGTCGCGCTCGGCCACCTGCATTGCCACCAGACGCTCGGCGGGCGGATCCGCTACTCGGGCTCGTGCTTTCCGCTCTCGGCGGCGGAGGCCGGTTACGATCACGGCGTGACCATCCTCGATATCGAGGGAAACATCATTTCACACACGCATGTGCCGATCGCGCGGCCCGCGGAGATGCTGCGCTTCCCGCTGCGCGGCACCATGACCTTCGCGGAGTTCGAAGCGGCGCTGGGCGATCTCGAGCTCGATCCCGAGACCCCGAGCGGCCTTCAGCCCTTCGTCTACGTGAACCTCGAGGCGACCGGGCCGGCGGCGGTCCTGCTCGGCGAAGCTGAGAAGCTCCTCGCCGCCGCGCCGGTGCGGCCCGCGGGGATCCGCGTGCGGCGCGACGCAGCGAACGAGGATGCGGCGCCCGAGTTGCAATCGCTCGGCGACACCAATCCCGAGGCGCTGTTCCGACCGGCCTTCGAGAAGGCCAACGGCACGGCGCCGGAAGACCGCCACATCGCCGCGTTCCGCGAAGCCTCGGTGGGAGAGTGACATGCAAATCCTGACCATCCGCGGTGCGAATCTCGCCAGCCTCGCCGACACGTTCAAGATCGATCTCGCGGAAGAGCCGCTACGCTCGGCGGGTCTCTTCGCGATCACCGGCAAGACCGGCGCCGGCAAGTCGACGATCCTCGATGCGCTGTGCCTGGCGCTCTACGGCAGCTGCCCGCGGCTTTCGAGCCAGGGCGTGAACGACGACGTGCCGGACATCGCCGGCGAGTTCATCAAGTCAAGCGATCCGCGGGCCATCCTGCGGCGCGGCGCAGCCCAAGGCTTTGCCGAGGTCACCTTCCGAGCGCCCGACGGGATGACTTACCGCGCCAGCTGGACCGCGCGGCGCGCCCGCGGCAAGGCCGAGGGACGCCTGCAAAACGTCGAGCGGGCCCTGACGCGCGTCGATGACGACACGCTCATCGAGAGCCAGATCAACGCCGTGCGTGACCGGGTCACGGAGATCACCGGGCTCGCCTACGAGGAATTCCGCCGCACCGTCCTGCTGGCGCAGGGCGATTTCGACGCCTTCCTGCGAGCCAACACGCCAGAGCGCGCCGCGCTCCTGGAGAAGGTGACCGGCACCGGGATCTACCGAGACATCTCCCGGCGCATCTACGCGCGCCACGAGGAGGCGAAGGCGGCCCTCGCCACGCTCGAGACGAAGCGCTCGGCCACGAACGCACTGACCGACGAGGCCCGTCAGGCCATGCGCGAGGAAGCGGACACCCTCGGGAAACAGATCGCGGCGACCCTCGCCGAGATCGCCGATCTCGAGACGAAGATCCGGGTCCACGTGGCCGTCACGGAGGCGCGCACCCGGGTGACGAAGGCGGAAGCCGCCGAGCGCGCGGCGCGCGCCTCCGTCGAGGCAGCGAAAGACGATCGGACGACACTCGGACGGCTCGAGACCGCGCTAGGCCTCAAGAGCGAGCAAGCCCGGGCGCTCTCTGCGGACCGGGCGGTGAGCGATCTCGCGCGCGAGGAAAAGGCCGCGTCGGACGAACAAACACGGCTGGCCGGGGTCCTCGAGAAAGCCGTGGAGGCACACCGGAAATCCGTCGCCGGCGCCGAGGAGTCGGAACGGGTCTTCAAGGCGTTTGGGCCGCAATGGACGAAAGCTACAAAGCTGGACGAGCTGATCGTCGCGGCCACGGGCGAGGCCGAGACGGCCGGCCGGACCCATGCAGAGATGGCGACCCTCCAGGAGAGAGCCGCAAAATCTCTTGCGGATATCCAGGGCCAGGACAAGACCGCTGCCGAGGCGATCGAGCGTGCGCTCGAGCAGATGAAGCGGGCGCCGGACGCGCATCTCTTGGCCGACCGTTGGGCCCAGTTCCAGGCACTGCTCGATGAGCGCGCAGAGGCAAGGAAGACTGAAAGCGGTGCTCGGAAACGAGCGATCGGGGCGCGCAAGGAGGCTGCTGACGCGGAGACGCGACGCGCGGCCCTGACCGCCGCCGACAGCGCCGACCGTGCCAAGCTTGCCGAGCTGGAGACCGGGCGGCAGGCGGCCCAGGCCCGTCTCGACGAGATCTCGAAGGACGATCCTCAGGCCCGGATGGACCGGCTTGCGAAAGGAGAGCAAGGACTGAAGGATATGACCCGGGCCGCCGGGGCCCATGACGAGGCGATGACGCGCAAGACGGGCGCAGCTACCCGCATCTCCGAAGAGACCACAAAACAGGGCGCCGCCGCAAAGGCCCATGGAAAGGCCGAGACCGAGATCGCCCGCGCCGATGCGGCGATCGCGGCGCTGCAGGCGCCGGTCGACCGCGCCGAGGCGGCCGCGTCGGACATGGCGAGCGAGCTGCGGCGGTCCCTCGAGCCGGACGCGCCGTGCCCGGTCTGCGGATCGCAGACCCATCCCGTGGAGGCCGACGACGCCCTGATCCGCATCGCGCGCGAGATGCGCCAGCAGCTCGACGGCGAGCGCCGGGCCCTCGAGACTGCCCGCCGGGAACTCGATACCGCGGCGCGGACGCGCGCCGCGGCCGCTCCTGCCACCCAGACCGCCCCCGACGCCCGGGCCACGGCCGCCAAGGCCCTCGGCGACCCCGCGAGCCCGCGCGCCCCGGCCCGCCCCCCGCCCCCCCAGAGCCGCCCGCCCCCGCTCCCGGCGCG
>NZ_CAJYBT010000010.1 GCF_913064665.1 uncultured Thioclava sp. | reverse complement strand
AGCGCATTGCCAAGATACAGCTTGAGATGGCCCGCCGGCAGATGTCGGTCGAGTGGCCGGGAAAGCTCAACGTGATGGAGGCAGGATGCGGTGATGTAATCCAACTCACGCGTCCGCGCTGGGGGTTCGATCAAAAGCCATTCGTTGTGACGGGGTTCACGTTCAGCGCCTCTGCAGATGGGCTTGGCCTTGTGCCTTCACTGCAAATGTCAGAGACCTCGCCGCTGGTTTACGATTGGGATGCAACGGAAGGTCAGATTTATGCGGCCGCTCCAAGATCGAACCTACCGAGTGGGCTTAATATTGCTGCTCCGGGTATCTCTGGTGTCTCTGAATCGCTCTATGTGACGCGTGACAACGCTGTGAAGGCCCGTGCCACGGTCAGTTGGTCTGAAAGCAGCTCTGCGGGTGTCTCGCGATATGACCTGCAAGGCAGCTTGAGCGGGGGTGACTATGCCGATCTTGCATCAGTCACTGGTCTAAGCGCGACACTTGATGACATAGCGCCGGGCAATTGGTCGTTCCGCATTCGTGCAGTTTCGATCATCGGCGTGTCGTCTGATTGGTCGGTATATGCAACCGAGATATACGGTCTTGGGGCGGCTCCTGCCGCGATCATGGGCGCAACACTGCAAGCTGCTGGCGGCTTGGCGATCATAAAGTGGGCGCTGCACCCAGATCTTGATGTGCGTGCTGGTGGTCATATCGTGATCCGCCACTCCACATTGGGCGCACCAGCATGGTCTGCATCCCGATCCCTCGATCAGATCAGCGGCAATCAGACAATAGCGGCAATGCCATTGATGCCGGGGACATACATTCTGCGGGCACGCGATAGCACCGGAAACCTTGGGCCTGAAACAATGCTTTACGCATCTGGCGCACAGGTTATCGGGCTCGTCAGTACGGGGGTACTGCAAGAGGATGATGAGTTCTCTGGGGCGAAATCTGGCACTGCGGCTATCGGCGGTCAGCTTACGCTTGGCGCCTATGGCCTCTTTGATGATGTGGCTGATGTAGATGCGCTGCCATCCTGGGATTATCCATTCGGTGTCGTAGCAAGTGGGTCATACGATTTTGCTGCAGATCTGGACCTTGGATCAATCAAGCGCGTCAGGCTGCGCTCTTTGATCGAGATGCAGGCAAACAATCGGTCTGATGTCTTCGATAGCCGTCCAGGAAAAGCAGATGCATGGCCGAGCTGGGATGCGACGGCGGGGGCGGAGTGTGACGCCTATGTCCAGATTCAAGCATCAGATGATGGCGCAACATGGACGGATTGGTCGCGGCTCGATGCCAGTGAAGTTGAGGTCCGCTACATCAAGGCCCGCGCAATGCTTTCAACAACCGACACAAGCTTCGTTCCTCTCATTTCGAAGCTACGTCTTAATGCAGATGAGGTAGTATAATGAGCCAAGTAGCTAACCTGACCGTTCCCGACGGTTCCGGCGTTGAGGTCAGGCAGGGATTCAACGCATCGATCAATGCCGTTGCAACGGATTACTCGGGAGCAACAGCCCCCACCAATACGTTCGCTGGAATGAAATGGCGTGACACATCGATAAGCCCTTCCGTGCTTAAAATTCGCAATGATGCGAATACTGCGTGGGTTGAGGCGCTGTCCGCACTTGGAGCCAGTACGGCTGGCAAAACGCTGCTTACCGCTGCTGATAAAGCAGCACAGAGAACGGCCCTTGAACTCAAGGCTGGCGCGCAGAAGGACTTGTCTGGCGACCCTGACTTCACTGGGGTTGCACCAAATGATCTGGCAGATCGGGAGACTATTGCGGCTGCGATTGCGGCATCATCATCTACCCCGTTTGAGTCCGCCGAATACTCAATCACTGCGGCTGGTGCGCTAACGATTGCTCATGGCCTCGGGGTGCAGCCAACGCTCTACCTGCCATATCTAAAATGCAAAACGGCAGACAACGGATATTCAGTCGGGGACGAGCTTTTGATTAACCCTAGCCTGAACGTCGCAGGTGCATATGACTCAGGTGTTGCACTCGTCCCAGACGCGACAAACATAGATGTTCGGTTCGGTGCGAATGGCAATGTGCTTCAAATCATCCATAAAACCAGTGGTGGGCGAGCTCCAATTGCATCTGGAACGACTGCATGGAAATTCTTCGTGAGGGCATGGAAATGAAGTTTTACGTTAGCGCGAGCCATGACTACCTCGGTGGGTTTGACGGTGCAGAGCCGCCAGCGGGTGCAATTGAGGTTCCGCAAGATCGTCCGGGGCCGGGATATACTTGGGACGGCAGTAAGTGGACTGGGCCGAGCGCAGAGTTTAAGCTCGCAGACCTGCGCGCAAAGCGCGATGCAGCGCTCGCGGCTTGTGACTGGACGCAGATGCTAGATAGCCCCCTGACTGATGCTGATAAGGCGGCATGGGCAACCTATCGGCAGGCTCTTCGTGATCTGCCAGAGAATGGGTCCGCGTGGCCGACCGAGCCGGTGAAGTAACCAAGCAACAAATTTGAGACGAAACACCCCGCTGCTGGCGGGCTTTTTTATGCGCGAAAGGGGGGGCGCTGATGACGCCTGAAGAGCATTCAATGATAAGGGATCTTCGGTCTGAAATGTCCAAGCTGCGCGAAGAGGTTTCATCGCTAAACCGGGCGCTGTTGCTACCAGAGCCGGACGGCACGCCGCCGTTTCTCCAGCGGGCCGCGCGCGTAGTCAATGCTGCCGAGAGCGGGTCATGGGGTATCAAGTGGAGTGTCCGCATCTTCCTCGCGCTCGGCTCGATCCTGATCACGATCAGCACGCTCAAGGGGAGTATCTGGAAATGAGAAAAACCAAGCCGTGGACGCTCGTTGACAAGATCGGTGGACTCGCGCTCCTAGCGTGCATCTTCGTCGGCTGCACGATCGGCGTGACCTATCTCTGGCGATCACTGTTTCCTGCATCGCGGTAGTATGTCCTCAGCGAGGTCAAAGTAGACGGCGCGGATTATGGCGACCCGATCCGCGTTACTCCGAGCCGGGTTATCCTGCGCGACTTCAATGGGCGATATGTCACCACTGTTCGTTCCGTCCCGAACAATGAGGGCATGTGCCCGGGCGGCGAGGCCGTGCCGTATCGGGCTGGGGCCGAGCTGCGCGAGTCCGTCGACCTAGACTGGTGGACCGCTGGCGCGATGCCGCCCTGCATGCAGGAGCTAATCCCCGGTCAATACGTCCTGACCACCTGCGTTTTTGTGAAAACAGGCATTCCGCTCGTCGGAGAGCGGGGTGAGTGCATCGATTCCAACATCTTCGAGGTGAGCCCATGATGAAACTGATTTCCAAAGAAGAGCGTAAGCGCGCTCGCATCGGCTACTCGTTCGCAGGGACTATCCTGACCCTGTGCGCACTGCTGACGCCCGTCGTTAGTTGGACAGTGTTCGACTGTCAGCTCGACCCGAACGCCGTATTCTTTATCGCGCTCGGCATGCTGGCCTTCTCAGCGATCGGGCGGTTCATTTCGCAGCCGGATGGGCTACTGGCAAACCTTTGGCGCATCGGTCTGATGGCAGTCATCATGATCCTCGCAATGGCGCATTTCGCCGCTGCCGAGACATATCGGCCCTCAGCCCCGCAGCTTACGCCCAGCCATTCAGCTATCGCGCCCGGCGCATCCGTCACCGAGCATCAGATCGTCATGCTGGCACTGCCCGAGATCAAACGCCACGAGGGCGTGCGGCTGGCTGCATATCGCGATCCTATAGGCATCACGACGATTTGCTCCGGCACGATCCGAGGTGTCCGCATGGGTATGACGATGTCGGCTGCCGACTGTGACCGGCTCATCGCATCCGAGGCCACGGAGTACTGGCGCGGTGTCTCGCGAGCGATGACGTTGGAAACGAAGAGGCTACGGATCAATGTGCCGCGCGGGGCAGCATGGACCGATTTCACGATTAACGTTGGAATCGGCGCGGCGAGTAGCTCGACCGCGATGCGGCGGCTGAACGCTGGAAATGTCCCGGGCAGTTGTAAGGCGATGACCTGGTTCAACAAGGCGGGCGGCATGGTCTGGGTCGGCCTCGTCGTCCGGCGCGGCGACAATTACGACATGTGCATGGTGGGTGCATGATCTGGCTCGCCAAGAACTGGCGCGTCTTTGCTATCGCTGGCTTCGCCGTGGCGCTTGTCCTTGGCGGCTGGATCGCGCGCGGCGTCTATGACCGATCACTGCAAGCCACAACGCTCAAGCGCCAGATCGCTGCGCGGGATAAGGCGCAGGCCAAGGCAAACGCAACTAATACCACCAACTCCGCCGCTGAGGTTGCTCGCCTCACCTTGCAGGCCGCAGATTTCACGCTGGGGCGCAAACTAGAGGATCGGGCATATGCTGACACGTCAAAGAGCTGCGGCCTATCTGCTGGCCGCGTTGAGCGGCTGCGGCAGCGTTAATGGCCCGCAGATCAGGCCAACGATTCCGCCATCGCTTCTGGTACCTTGCTCTGTGCCAGTGGCGATCCCGCCGGGGGCAATGAGCGAGCGCGATGTAGAGCTTGGCTGGGGCAGGGACCGCGCCGCTTTACGGGCTTGTAGCGGGCAGGTGCGTGCGCTGGTCGGGGTGGTGCAGTAGGCGGCCTCCGGGCAAGAGTTATTTGAGCTTGTCCAAAAAGTCTAGCTGGTCTGCATCTCCAAACTTTGGGATTGCTTCTGGGAATGCCCGATAGAATCCACGAACAAAGCCTTCCTTGGATGTCGCCGCCTCGCCGATACCGACTACCTGCCACAGGTGCTGACGGAAGACTGCTTTTCCAACTTGCTCGGTAAGCCATTGAGTGAACTTATATCGACGGCCACCGTTGTCATAGACGACTGGATTCTTTTCATCGAGCTTCTCAAGGATAGCTCCGTTTGAGTTTGCCAATGGGTGATAGATGTACCGGCGAATAAAATGGCCGAAGAACTGAGGATGGCGTGTCGAATCTGGCTTCTGCCTCTTCAATCCATAAAGACGATAGATCATGTCAAAAAACTTGTCAGGGAACTCCTTCTCCCACTCTGCGAGTTCTTTTCGAATAAACTTGTCAAAGAGTTTTCGATACTCGTCCTTAGCTCGGTCAATGTAGCCGGCGGCTTCATCTACCAACGCGATGATGCCGATTTTAGCCGCAGAACGTACAATGATCTCAGCCTGCAAAGCCAAGAATGCTTGGGAGCTATGAAGCATTTTTTGGTTCTTGGCTTCGATCAATGCATCGCAGACTTCAATCAAGGTCTCTGCTTCAAATCCATCTGCCAAATCCCCCCCTAGTGGCCTGAAAAATATTGGGTTTTCTATCTTTTTTACCAGATTTTCGCTAAGTACGGATCGTACCCCTTTGCGCGACATGGTGCGCAAGAAGGCGTTTCCTCCCTCACTCTGCAAACGGAGCGCGTTAGCCATAGCCTTCTTACTGATGACCCTTCGCTTATCATCTAAAACGTAGACCTCTAGTCCAACGTCGCCGATGAACAGAACGCCCTGACTATCCGCCTCTGGAACACGGAGTGGATCTTTGATTCTGCTCCAGCGCGCTGCAGCAGCATTTTTAGCTATCTCGCGGCGCTGTTCTGTAGTTAGCTTTTCTGCGCGCGTCGTGCCGCCTTGGGACTGAGGGGATTTTGACAATTAATTGCACCATGCTTGCTTCGAAAAAGTAGATTGCCATGCTTGCAGAAATCCAGCAAGTAAAAATATAATAAATTGAAATTTATGCTTGCTGATTGTCCCTCCGTTTGACTTCCGCGTGATATCTGTACCTTGCTATAGAAGAAAAAGGGGGCGCCATAGCGCCCCCTTAAAGTGTTCTTAAGCCGCCCCTGCGATCTCTCGCCTTGTGGCAGATGAGATCAGCCCTGATCGGCTCATACCTCGGGCCTTGGCTGCCTCGTCGATCGCTCGCAAAAGACCGCGTTCAATAGAGATATTTGCGCGCACTGTTGCAGTATCAGCTGGAATGTATGGTACCGGCATAAGCACGGCACCATCTTTCATCTCTTCAATCACCTCTTGATGCGCGCGAACGTCCTCAAGCGAGGCGGGTTCAATGTCCGGCTGGTCTTCAAACCAGAGGTCAAGCGCCTCCGTTGCGGCCTTCGGAATTCCGTCCCAAGTGTCCGATGCTGCGAAGCAACCGGGAAGATCAGGAAAGGATAGACCGTAAGCGCTGTCGCCATCCTGATGGACGACAGCAATATAGTAGTGCATTTTTGTCTCCTTCAGCTCCTGTGTGCGAATAGCAATGCAAATTATTGAGCTTGGTGATCGGTGGTAGCGGGGCTATAGAAGCCCCGCCTGTTTGTAGATACTCCGGACTGTTCCTGTTGGGAGGTCTTTCTTTGGGTGGGGTAGGATCACCGTTAGATCGCCTTTCCTCAGCTTCAAGTGAGATCCGTTTTGCGAAATTTCCTCGAAGCCTTCTTTCAAGAGCAGAACGCGGAGCTTTTTTGAGTTGTGCTCGATCTGCATTGCGTCCCCTTTCATGTGTATTTATCTACACACTTTTGTTCGGTTCGTCAATGGGCATGCGCATTTATTTGCGCATCACCTTTATGAATTCAGTCTTATAATTTCTACTAATACTTAGAAAACGCCCCTGCTATAGAGAGACGCTAGGGCTAGCTCAGCAAGTTTTTGGGAGATGCAGTTGGGTAAGATCTACGTCCAGCATCGAATTGTCGTTCGTGATCAGAATGATCGCATTGTCATTGACGAGTCGCACGAAAGCTTCACGGCGGCTAAGCCAGCCTTTGATCAGATCGTCGTCAGGCCGGGTCAGAGTGTGACGCTTCAACATGGCGCCAGGATCATAGCAAAGCGTGAAGGGTAAGCTCTCGATTTTACGAAGTGCGCCAAAGTTCAGTGAACCTGAGAAAACGCGAAAACATTGGCCAAACAGAGAACATGCCCTTTATACGAAGCGTTTCGTTGACCAGAATTCAATAGGTTGGCCAAGTGCCGCTTTGTTTACACCATAGCGCTCAGTGGTTCAGAGAAAGTCGACTGAGTGCTCAAGATCGAGCTCGTGACGATCAAGTTGATTCGCATTGAGGTTGGCAACATCCGCAGTTCTGCGGGACACCCATGGGATAAGCCATTGATATATATAACGCCCAATGAAGCATGTGCGGGACACATACTCATTGAAAACACTACCAAATTGGGGAATTTGGTGGGTGACCCTGGAATCGAACCAGGCGTGGGTCGCCCCGGCGGAGTTACAGTCCGCTGCCGCACCTTGCAGCACGTCACCCGACGCTGGGCGGGAGATACAAAAGGGGGCCGGGGGCGTCAAGAGAGAGATTGACGAAAAATCCCCTGATTGCATCCACGCGAGGCGCGCCGGGCTTGCAAAGCGGGCTTTGAGCGGCCATTGCAGGGCAAAAGGAGAGCTGCGATGAAAAAACCGACCTGGGTGATTGATAAAGAACGTGCGCGGCGCGCGTCTGCCTCGGAAACGGTGTGGCTTTTCGGGCTGCATGCGGTGCGCGACGCGCTGCAAAACCCGATGCGCGAGCGGCTGCGGCTGGTCTGTGGCAAGAATGCCGCCGATAAGCTGGCTGAGGCGATCGGGATTTCGGGCATGGAGCCCGAGATCGTCGATGTGCGCAAATTCGCCTCGCTCGTGCCAATCGCGGCTGATTCTGTGCATCAAGGCGTCGCACTCGAGGTGAAGCCGCTGGATTGGGGCAAGCTGCGCGATGCGTGCTCGCATGCGCGCCTTGTGGTGGTGCTGGATCGCGTCACCGACCCGCATAATGTGGGCGCGGTGCTGCGCTCGGCCGAGGTGTTCGGGGCGGCGGCTGTGATCGCGCCCCATCGTCATTCTGCGCCCGAAACCGGGGCCTTGGCGAAAACCGCGAGCGGCGCGCTGGAGCGTCAGCCCTATATGCGCGTCAAAAACCTGTCGGACGCGATGGAAGAGCTGCGCGGCATGGGCTTCCGCCTGCTGGGCCTTGCCGGTGAGGCCGAGATGACGCTGGCCGATGGGCTGGCCGAGGCAGGGGCCGATCCGATTGCGCTGGTGCTTGGGGCCGAAGGGCCGGGGATGCGTGAAAAGACCCAGGAGACCTGCGACCGCCTCGTCAGAATTCCGTTTTCTGGCGAATTCGGCTCGCTCAACGTTTCCAACGCGGCGGCGGTGTCGCTCTATGCCGCTGCAAGCCGGATGTGATCACAAGAATGCGAGCGGACGGGTGTGCCTCTTTAACGGCGCAGATTGATACCCATGTTTCTAACCGGAAGCGCGATTTCGGAACCTTCGCGCTTCAAGTTCACTGTCCCTCGTTCCGCCACTTCAGCGCCCCGACCATTTATGGTTTGGGCGCTTTTTTCTGACCCGGAGGCTTTGATGACCGATTCTGACCTGCGTGACATCCTTAGCGAGACCCGCGTGATTGCGGTGGTCGGCATATCGAACAAACCCACACGCCCATCCCACGAGGTTGCGCAGTATTTGCAAACCAAGGGCTATCGCATCGTGCCGGTCAATCCGGGTTTGGCGGGCCAGACGCTGCTGGGCGAGACGGTCTATGCCGATCTGGGCGCGGTTCCGGCCGATTTGAGCGTTGATATGGTGGATGTCTTCCGCCACTCCGAGGCGGTGCCCGAGGTGGTCAAAGACGCTTTGGCCCATTTGCCGGGGCTGCGTACGATCTGGATGCAGTTGGGCGTGGTGCATGAGGGCGCGGCCGAGCAGGCGCGCGCCAAGGGGGTCCGGGTGGTGATGAACCGCTGCCCGAAAATCGACTATCCGCGGGTGATGGCGGGCGTCTAGCTGCCGCGCGGTTTGGCGCGCAGGGTCGGGTCGGCCTCGCGTGGGTCTTCGGGCCAAGGGTGCCTGGGATAGCGTCCGCGCATATCCTTGCGCACATCGCTATAGGAGCCGTCCCAAAACCCCGGCAGATCCATCGTGACCTGAATCGGTTTGTGCCCCGGCGACAACAGCGTCACGCGCAGCGGCAGGCGTTTCGGGCCGACCGTGGGGTGGGTGGTGACGCCAAACATTTCTTGCAGGCGAATCTCGATGCCGGGCGCGTCGCCAGCGTAGTCAATCGGCACGCGTCGCCCCAAAGGCGTTTCGAAATGGCCCGGCGCGAGACGGTCGATCAGCTGCATCTGCTCCCAATCAAGGCTGGCGCGCAGGGCCTCGGTGACGTCGAGCTTGCGCAGGTCGGCCTCGGATCGCTTGCCCTTCAGATAGGGCAGTAGCCAGTGCTCGGCGCGCGCCAGAAGGGCCGCGTCAGTGAAGTCGGGCAGATCCGCTCCTTGCCCGCGCAGCAGCTCGACGCGCGCTTGCAGGCGCTGGGCCGCAGGCGTCATCGGCAACCCGATCTGGCGCAGCCCGTCCAGCGCGCCCAAGGCGATCGCCTCACGCGGGGCGTCTTTCCAGATCCGGTCATCCAGAACTAGCGCGCCAAGGCGTTCCTGCTTGCGCGCGAGCACGCGGCCCTCGCGGCGCGACCATTCGCAAACATCGTGCCAGCCGATCTGGTCGGCGAATAGCGCGCGGATCTGCGCCTCGGATATCGCGATGCCCTGACGGACGCGGGCCTCACGCGGGTCGCCATCCAGATCGGTTGCCACGATCAGACGCTGCGCACCCAGCGGGTCGCCCTCGGCCACCACGGCCCCTTTGCCGCCCGACAGCACATAGCGGGGTGCATCGCCCTTGCGCCGCAGCCCGATGCGGTCGGGATAGGCCAGCGCCGCCATCGCTTCGGGGGCAAGGCGTTGCTGAGTGGGGGGCGCAAGGCGCGCCAGACGTTTGGCCTCGGTGCGGATGCGTTCGATGGTGGCGCGATGGGCCTCGGGGCCGGGGCTGCGGATCGCGGCCAATCGCAGGCTTAGATCGGCAGGGGCGCCGCGCAGCGGGTCACGTTCTGCCAGCAACGCGGCCAGCGGCGCGGCCTCGGGCCCGGCGCGCAGCAGCATATGACCAAGGCGCGGATGCAGCGGCAGCGCGGCCAAGGCGCGACCGTGTTCTGTCAGCCCCAGCCCGTCCATCGCGCCCAGCTCAGCGAGTAGCGCGCGCGCTTCGGCCAAGGCAGGGGCGGGGGGCGGCGTCAGAAAGGCCAGATCGCTGCCATCGCTGCCCCAAAGCGCAAGCTCCAGCGCCAAGCCCGTCAGATCGGCCACCTCGATCTCGGCGGGCGCAAAGGCGGGCAGCGCGCCCTCGGCCCCTTTGGTCCAGAGCCGATAGCAAATGCCCTGGGCCACACGGCCCGCACGTCCCCGGCGTTGCTCGGCCTCGGCGCGGCTGACGGGTTCGGTGACAAGACGCGCCATGCCCGAGCCCGAATCAAACCGCGCCCGGCGCGAGCGCCCGCCATCAATCACCACGCGGATATCTTCGATCGTGAGCGAGGTCTCCGCGATCGAGGTCGCCAGCACCAGTTTGCGCCCCGACGTGCAGGGCGCAATCGCAGCGCGCTGGGCGGCAAACTCCATCGCGCCAAACAGCGGACGAATCGCAATGTCAGCGGGCAAGCGCCCCTTGAGCAGCCCCTCGACGCGGCGAATCTCGCCCTCGCCGGGCAAAAAGGCCAGCAGCGAGCCCTCGGTTTCCGCCGCCGCCTGTTCGATCAGCCCCGCCATCGCGCCCTCAAAGCGCATCGTGCGATCCACCGGGCGTGCGAGCCAGCGGGTCTCGACCGGATAGGCGCGCCCCTGCGAGATGATGATAGGCGCATCATCAAGCAGGGTGGCTACGGGGTCTGCATCCAAAGTAGCCGACATCACCACCAGCGCGAGATCGGGGCGCAAAGCGGTGCGCATCTCCCAGAGCAGCGCAAGGCCCAGATCGGCATTCAGCGAACGTTCGTGAAACTCGTCGAAAATCACGCAACCGACGCCCGCCAATTCGGGATCAGATTGCAGCATGCGGGTAAGAATGCCCTCGGTCACCACCTCAATCCGGGTGGCGTTCGAAGTCTTGGTTTCGCCCCGGATTCGGTAGCCCACACGTTGCCCGACGCTTTCGCCAAGGCTTTGCGCCATGCGCTCGGCAGCGGCACGCGCGGCCAGACGGCGCGGTTCCAGCATCACGATGCGACCGCTGATCTGGTCGAGCAACGCAAGCGGCACCCGCGTGGTTTTGCCCGCACCGGGCGGGGCCATCAGAACAGCGCGGCCATGCGCGCTCAAGGCCGCCCGCAGATCGGGCAGCACCGCGTCAATTGGAAGAGGGGCGTTCGGCGGGCTCACACCCCCTTATTGCCGTTTCAAACGGCCTTTGCCATAGATCGTGTCGGTTTCGATCTCATCGACTTGCAGGCGGCCATTCGTGGTCGGGTCGTAATGCAGCGTAAAGGCAAAGCGGCTTTTTTCGGCCATATCCTTGGCGGAAAACCCGGCGAGACGGCGGTATTCGCCCGAACAGACAACGCCCTTGCCCTCTGGTCGCGGATCAAACAGGCGCACCTGCGAGCGTTTCGCGCCGTCATACATCTTCACATCAAGCTGGCAGGCTTGATCGCGGTCAACATCGCGCAACACGGCATAAAGCGCTGTGAGCGGGTCGATCGTGCCGCCTTGTTTGGCTGGGTCCACATCGGTGTCACGCGGCTTGCGTGGCGGGACTTGGCTGACCGCGATGGGCGTGCCGTTCTTATACACGATTTCATGGGTGGACTTGCCCCGGGGCGTATCGGATTTCTCAGAAAACCGCATCGGGGTGAAGCGCCCATTGCGATAGCCGCCCGAGACGGTCGCATCGTGACGGATCTTGCGCAGTAGCCCGATCAGCCCGGCGGTTTGCAGCACCCCGTTTGCCCCGTAAGACGTCCCGACGATCTTGCCATTGATCACCAATTCGCCGGCGCGAATCCCCTTGAGGACGACGTCAAACACGATCTGATCGCTTTGATCGGCCCGCGCGGGCAGGGTGGGTTGCAATACGCCAAGTGATGCGAGCAGCGCGAACAGGGTCGCACGGCGGGCGCGAAGGAAAGTGGAGATCATAGCGCTCCTCATGGGGCAGACACTCTTTAGAGGCTGGACATAGCCTGCGCAGAGCGGGCAAGTAACCGCAAAGCCTTCACCTTTCGTATCAAACCTGACACGATCGCGAAAATCAGCGAAAGCCCGCCGATGACTGACAGAACACCCGCCAAACTTGCCCCGCGCCTTTTGCAAGGCGACCGCCGTGCCTTGGCGCGCGCGATTACGTTGGTGGAATCGGGGCGCGCCGATCATCGCGCACAGGCAAGCGCGCTGCTTGAGGTGCTGGCGAAATCGGGACGGCAGGCGTTGCGGATCGGGCTGTCGGGCACGCCCGGTGTGGGCAAATCGACCTTTATCGAGGCGTTCGGCCTAATGCTCACGGCACAGGGGCACAAGGTGGCGGTGCTGGCGGTCGATCCCAGTTCGTCGCGCTCGGGAGGCTCGATTCTGGGCGACAAAACCCGGATGGAGCGGCTGTCGCGTGATCCCAACGCGTTCATTCGCCCCTCGCCTTCGCAAACCCATCTTGGTGGCGTGGCCCGGCGCACCCGCGAGGCGGTGGCGCTGTGCGAGGCGGCCAATTTCGACGTGGTCCTGATCGAGACCGTGGGCGTGGGCCAGTCGGAAACGCTGGTGGCTGAAATGGTCGATCTGTTCGTGTTGCTGATGGCCCCGGCGGGCGGGGATGAGTTGCAAGGCGTGAAGCGAGGCATCATGGAGATGGCCGATCTGATTTTGGTCAATAAGGCCGATGGTGACCTGAAACCCGCCGCGATGCGCACCGTGGCCGATTACGCCGGTGCGTTGCATTTGCTGCGCAAACGCCCCCAAGACCCGCCGGGCTTTCCCAAGGCGCTGCCGGTGTCGGCGCTGGCGGATGAGGGCTTGATCAAAGCGTGGGAGGAGATGACCACGCTCGCCGATTGGCGTCGCGAGACGGGCCATCTGGAACGCCGCCGGGCGGAACAGGCGCGCCATTGGTTTGAGGCAGAGGTGCGCGAGGGGCTTTTGGCACGCCTGCGCGAAGACCCGGACATGCGCGCGATGATGGCGCAGTTTGGGGCAGCGGTCGCGGCGGGCGAAACGCCCCCCTCCGTCGCTGCGAGCGAGATGCTCAAGCGGCTGCGCAGCTAGGCGCGCCGCCCCGGCTTACATATCACTTTCGGTTTTGTTCAGCTTGGGCTCGCCATGGGTCATCGTGCCATGGCTCATGGTGCCATGAACAATCTGGCCATGGGTCACCGGATCTGCGTTCGCCGGCATCTCCATGCCCTGACCGCGCTTGAGGTCGACGGGAATCTCGATGGTCATATCGCCGGCCTTCTCGAAATGCAGGGTCACGCGCACCAAAACGCCTTGGTTGAGCCCGTGATTGAGCCCCATGAACATCACATGATCGCCGCCACGTTTGAGATCATGCTCGCCATGGGCGGGGATCGCAAAACCACCCTCGACCTTGGCCATCTGCATTTTGCCGCCGCCCAGATCCTTGTGGGTGTGCAGCTCCACCCGCACCGCGACATCCGAACTGGCCGAGACCAGACGGTCATCGCGATCGGTTACGTTCTTAATTTGCATGAAGGCAGCCCCCGATTTCGACATCGGGGTCGAGACGCGCATATAGGGATCCACGATCTCGATCTCATCGGCGAAAGCGGGCAGGGCCAGTGCGGTCAGCGCGGTGGCCATCAAGATCTGGCGAAACATGCGGTCTCCTTTGGAGCGTGTATCTGGTGCGTTTCGCGCATCCTAGCGCCCACGGGGGGTGATGAAAAGCCAATCACCCGATGCGGCGACGTGCAAAAACCCCGCACCAAAGGCACGGGGTTTAAACTGCATCAGCACGGCAAAGTTCAGACAGCAGCCTGAGACTTGGCAATCGCTTTTTTGATTTTCAGCGCCTTGGTGGACAGTTCAACGTCCTTCGCCTTGGCGAGATAGGTATCGAGGCCACCACGGTGGTCAACCGAGCGCAGGCCAGCGGCCGACACGCGCAGTTTGAAGCTCTGACCCAGAGCATCCGAGATCAGGGTGACATCGTTGAGGTTCGGCAGGAAGCGACGACGCGTTCTGTTCTTCGCGTGGCTCACTTTGTTGCCCGTGATGGGCCCCTTGCCGGTCAGTTCGCAAACGCGCGACATGGCATTCATCCTTCGTTTCTTACCTGGCCCACGCAACGAATCGCGCTTTGGCCCCAACATAGAAAGGCGCCGCGTTAGGCAGCGCCCAGAAATCTGTTGGCGGGAGATACGAGGAATGGGGGGCCGCGTCAAGCGGGTGAGACAGGTTTTCGCCCGGATTTCGGCGCGCTTTGCACGAATCTTTTCAGCCCTTAGCGCCTCTGGGCCAGTTGCGCGCGCACCCAGGCTGGCACGACTTGCGTGGCGGGGCCGTGATGGGCGGTATCAAACATGTCTGTGCCTGCCGACGGCTCCAGGTTCAGTTCCAGCGTTTGCACCCCCGCCATCGCGGCATCGCGTACGAACCCTGCCGCCGGGTAGACATTGCCCGAGGTGCCGATCGAGACAAACAGATCCGCGGCCTCAAGCGCGCGCACGATTTGATCCATCTGATAGGGCATTTCGCCAAACCAGACGATATCGGGGCGGGTCGCAGCGCGCGCGCAGGCGGGGCAAAGATCAGCTTGTGTCATCACCTCGGGGGCGGGCCAGCGATGCCCGCAGTCATGGCACAGCGCGCCTACCAGTGAGCCGTGCATGTGGATCACGTTCTGCGATCCGGCCCGTTCGTGCAGGTCGTCGACGTTTTGGGTGACGATCAGCACGGTGTGGTGTGGATCGGCCTCTAGCTCGGCCAAGGCAAGGTGGGCGGCATTGGGCTGGGCGGCGCGTGCTGCGGCGCGTCGGGCGTTGTAGAATTGATGCACCAAGGCGGAGTCGCGCAGGAAGCCTTCGGGCGTGGCGACCTCTTCGATGCGATGATCCTCCCACAGCCCGTCCGAGGCGCGAAACGTGCGAATCCCGCTTTCGGCTGAAATTCCGGCGCCGGTCAAAATCACGATTCTGGACATGTGCGCTCCTTTCGTTACAACAGCCCTCATGCGTATCCTGTTTCTCTGTCTTGGCAATATCTGCCGCTCGCCCGCCGCCGAGGCGATCACCCGTGCCAAAGCTGTGGCTGCGGGGCTTGATGTAACCTTTGATAGCGCGGGAACGGGCTCTTGGCATCTTGGAGAGCCGCCCTACGCCCCGATGATCGAGGCGGCGAGCGCGCGCGGCTATGATCTCAGCACGCTGCGCGCACGTCAAATCGGCCCACAAGATTATGCGGGCTTTGATCTGATTCTGGCGATGGATGAAAACAATTTGCGCGATGTGCTCGATCAAGCGCCGCGCGACATGCAAGCGCAGGTGCAGATGTTTCTAGAGGGTCCGGCAGGCCCGCAAGACGTGCCAGATCCCTATTTTACGCGCGATTTCGAAACATCGCTCGACCTGATCGAGGCGGGCGCCGAAGCGTTGGTGGCAGACCTGCTGGCCGATCAGGCAAAGTAAGCCGCCCGGCGGTTCACTGGCTGCAATAGCCCTCGGCTGTCGAGGCGAAGTTTTTGTAGCGGTCCCAGAAATCATTGTCAGATTTGCTGTCAGACATCCGAACGCTTTGTGCGCGGTCGGGATCTTTGAAGAAGCTGGCCGCACGGCGCTGGTCGCGATTGCTCAGCGTCATGTCTGCGACTTGCTGGATGCAGCCACAGGTGGCCGCGCTATCGGTGCGCCCGGCTTTCATGCAGGCGCTGTCGATCGGCCCCGCCGCAGCGATTGAGGCAAAGCCGATAGTGGCCCCGAATGCACAGAGTCCGAGCGTCGTTTTGATGTTCATTTGCACTGCCCTCATATTTTGACCGGCTGATTTTTTGCTCGATCTTCTTTTTTTAATTGGCTTTGAAGCTAACGGAAAATCAAAGCGAAGGCAATGTAGATGGCCGAATTGCGTCAATTTAGCCGATCCGATGGACCCTGTTTTCCACCTGTCGGGGGCGCGCCCGTTTGTGCCCCAAGATGTGGTCTGTGCAAGCGCTAGGGACGCAGCCAAAGGGGGCTAGTCTGACGGCGTCGCCTCATAGCCTGCGGCTTTGAGCGCACTGAGAACCGTGGCGGGCGGCAGGCCGGAGACCTCGACCTCGCGATCTTCAAGATAGACATCGGCGCGCCCGCCCACCTCTTCGATGGCAGCCTCGATCGCGGCTTTGCAGTGCGCGCAGGTCATATTGGGAACGGAATAGATCATGGCGTTTCTCCTTATCCTGCTCTTGCTGTGGGGCGGGGGCGAGCGAAGGTCAAGGCTGGTGTGACCCTTGTCGGGCGGGGTTTGCCCTAAAGGGCGTGCAATCCCTCTTCCCGGCCCCCATTTTCCGCGATATACGCGCGCCATGACCGATATCAAGCACATCCGCAACTTCTCCATCGTGGCCCATATCGACCACGGTAAATCCACTCTTGCCGACCGGCTGATCCAGCTGACCGGGACGGTGGCCGAACGTGATATGAAGGCGCAAATGCTCGATGCGATGGATATCGAGCGCGAGCGTGGCATCACGATCAAGGCCAACTCGGTGCGCATCGATTATCCGGCCAAGGACGGCAACACCTATGTGTTGAACCTGATCGACACCCCCGGCCATGTCGACTTCGCCTATGAGGTCAGCCGCTCGATGCAGGCGGTCGAGGGGTCTTTGTTGGTTGTGGATGCCTCCCAAGGGGTCGAGGCGCAGACGCTCGCCAATGTCTATCAGGCGATTGATGCCGATCATGAGATCGTGCCGGTTCTCAACAAGATCGACCTGCCCGCTGCCGAACCCGAGCGGGTGAAAGAGCAGATTGAGGATGTGATCGGGATCGACGCGTCGAACTCGGTGATGATCTCGGCCAAGACGGGGCTTGGTATTCCCGAAGTGCTGGAAGCCATCGTCACCCGTCTGCCCGCGCCCAAGGGCGATCGCGATGCGCCGCTCAAGGCGATGCTGGTCGATAGCTGGTATGACAGTTATCTCGGCGTTGTCGTTTTGATCCGCGTCATGGATGGCGTGATCAAGAAGGGCGACCAGATCAAGATGATGCGGACAGGGGCTGCCTATAAGCTGGACCGTCTGGCCGTGCTGAAACCGCAGATGGTCGAGATTGCCGAACTGGGGCCGGGCGAGATTGGGGTGTTCACCGCCTCGATCAAGCAGGTGCGCGACACCAAGGTCGGCGACACGATCACGCATGAGAAACGGCCCTGCGCCACTGCTTTGCCGGGCTTTAAACCCTCGATCCCGGTGGTGTTCTGCGGCCTCTTCCCGGTCGATGCCAATGACTTTGATGCTTTGCGCGACGCCATCGAAAAGCTGCAACTTAACGACGCGTCGTTCAGCTCGGAAATGGAAACCTCTGCGGCGCTGGGCTTTGGCTTTCGCTGCGGCTTCCTCGGGCTGTTGCACCTTGAGGTCATCCGCGACCGGCTGGAGCGCGAATATGACCTTGATCTGATCACCACCGCGCCGAGCGTGGTGTTCAAGCTGCACATGAAAAGCGGTGAAGTGCTGGACCTGCACAACCCCGCCGACATGCCCGACCTGACCCTTGTTGATCATATCGAAGAGCCGCGCATCAAGGCGACGATCCTCGTGCCTGACGAATACTTGGGCGACGTTCTGAAACTGTGCCAAGACCGGCGCGGCATCCAGATGGACCTGACCTATGCGGGTTCGCGCGCGATGGTGGTCTATGACCTGCCGCTGGCCGAAGTGGTGTTTGATTTCTACGACCGCCTGAAATCAGTGACCAAGGGCTATGCCAGCTTTGACTATCAGATCACCGGTTATCGCGAGGATTTCCTTGTGAAAATGTCGATCCTTGTGAACGATGAGCCGGTCGATGCGCTGTCGATCATGGTGCACCGGGACCGCGCCGATGCACGCGGCCGCGCGATGGTCGAAAAGCTCAAGGACCTGATCCCGCGCCACATGTTCAAGATCCCGATCCAAGCCGCCATCGGCGGCCGCGTCATCGCACGCGAAACCCTGTCTGCGATGCGCAAGGACGTGACCGCCAAATGCTACGGCGGCGACGCGACCCGTAAGAAAAAGCTGCTGGAAAAGCAGAAAGCGGGTAAGAAAAAGATGCGCCAGTTCGGGAAAGTGGAAATCCCGCAAAGCGCGTTTATTGCGGCGTTGAAGATGGATGAGTGAGACACGACCCCGCCCCTGGCGGGGTCAATTCTTTCCAGTGGAAAGAATTGAGTGTCGAACGCCCGAGGCTATGCCGAGGGCTGGGTGGCGATTAACTGTTTAGATTCACAAGCGACTTGTGCAATTGGCCTGCATAGAAGACTCTGTTGAAAAAGAGCAGGATAACAAATGAACCAAAGATTTTTGCTAGCACCGCAGCCAACGATGAAACGCATAGCAGATTTGGAGGGACCGGACTTCTATCCAACACCTAAATGGGCCACCCACGCGTTGTTTCAGGTTGAGAAGTTCGATGGCGAAGTTTGGGAATGTGCCTGCGGTGATGGTGCTATGGCTCAGGTCGCAAACGAATACTGCGAGAGCGTGTATAGTAGTGATCTATATGATAGAGGTTATGGTGAGGCTGGAACGGATTTTATGTTGTCAGATCGCCGGGCCGACAACATTGTCACCAATCCTCCATTCCATAGCGCGGAAGATTTCGTGCACAAAGCGCAAGCATCAGTCCGAAAGAAAACCGCGCTTCTATTGCGACTAGCGTTTCTCGAGGGCGCGAAGCGGCAGAATAGTATTTTTAAGATATACCCCCCGGCAAGAGTTTGGGTATTCAGTGAACGCATTACTTTCTATCCAGCCGGCGCGAGTCGTAAAGGGTCCGGTACGACCGCATATGCTTGGTTTGTATGGGACCGCGCATCTGACGGGGAAACGAAATTGGACTGGTTGCCGTCCGGATTGAAAGCTAAATTTTCTTAGAGCCTTGCGGCTTCCCGACGGCCGAGCTTGGTCAACGTCCAGCTTTCGTTACTCGAGTCATAGTCTGCCAATCCTCTAGCTTGCAGTCCAGTGCCTTGATTTCGATGGCAAACCAAGTTTCGAACTTTCTGAGAAAAATATGTATCACTGCGATTGATTGCTATTTCTGCATCGTGGCCAGATGGACCCAATCGATTTTGGAGGCGCTCTATAAGCTCGGAAGTCGTCAGCGTGTGACCGGGTTTCGCGAGGAGTTCCTTAAGAGCCTCTCTACGGATGTCTCTTTCTCTATGTTGCATGATTGAATATCCGGTGGTTAATACATGCATACTAGATTGATTGGGGTTGCCGCAGAGTCAAGATGTCTGATTGCGGGCATGTATCGAGCTAATTGCCCTCTCCAACCCCAACCCCAAACCCCATACCCAAAGGACCGCCCATGACCTGCCCGCTTTGCGCCTCTGACGCCCCGCTCCAAGACTATCCCGTCTCCGGCGGCCCCGAGGGCGCAACGGCGGCGATCTGCGCCACCTGTGCCGAGCAGATCGAGGGCACGCCCGATCCGGCCCATTGGCGCGGCTTGGCGGGGGCGATCTGGTCAGAAGAGCCTGCCGTGCAGGTGCTCGCGGCACGGATGCTGGGGCGCATTGACGAGGTTTGGGCGAATGATCTCGCCGATCAGATGTATCTTGATGACGAGACGCGCGCTTGGGTCGACAACGTCGAAACCACGTTGGAGCATCGCGATTCCAACGGGGCGTTGCTGGCGCGTGGCGATACGGTCGTGCTGATCAAGGATCTGCCGGTCAAGGGCGCGGGCTTTACGGCCAAGCGTGGCACGGCGGTGCGGGGGATCTCGTTGGTGGCCGATAATGCGGGCCATATCGAGGGCCGGGTCGAGGGTCAGCGCATCGTGATCCTGACTGAATTCGTCAAAAAGAAATAACGGCAGATGAAAAAAGGCCCCGGTGTACCCGGGGCCTTCTGGGGCGTTACTTCGCCTGCTGTGCTTCGCTGGCAATGGTATTGCCTGCGACCGACAGGTCTTGACCAGCGCCCTGCACGGTGTTGCAGGCCGCAAGACCCAGAAGCGCCAGCAGCATCACGCCAGACAGTTTAACCGAACTCATCATAGTGCTCTCCTTTGAAGGCTATACAGCCGAACGTGCGAAAAAAATTACGGTTCCCCGGAACCGAATTCATTAATCGACGTTTAGCCGGTGAACACAAGCTCAAGAGGCACGTGATGAAGACTCCGCTGCGCATTCTGTTGTCCCTGATTTGGGGGATTTGCATTGCCGGCGTGGTGATCATAGCGGCGCTGAGCTTTGGGATCTTTATTTGGCAGGGTTTCGCGCTGGCGGTGCTTGCCGGTGTGGTTCTGGGCGGTCCTGCGGGAACGTGGACAGAGCGCGCCATCAAAAGATCCGATCCATTCTGGCCTCCCTCTCACGTTTAGGGATGTCAGAATCCCCGCGTGATCCTGCGTCGTCCCCGTGGGAAGCGCGCGACACTACCCGAGTAGGTTAACCCTATGTTAACCAAGCTCTGAAAGGCTCCGGGTTGTCCCTCCCCGGAGCCTTTTTATGTCAAGACATCTTCTTCTGAGCTGCCTCTTGTTGATCGGTTGTGGTGCCTCGCCTGCGCCGCAATTCTTCGGCGCGATCCGCCACGATCTGACGCTGGACGGGATCGATTTCACCGTTTTCGTCAAGGCCGACAAGGCCGAGGTGATCCGGCTGGGCTATCTGTCGCGCTCCGAGCGTGACCGGGTGCCGCCGCTGATGATCCGCGCGGCGGAAACGGCATCGGGGTGCAAGGTGGCCGGGCCGGCAGGGGGGCTCCATCGCTCGCCTTCCTTGCCGGGCGACACCGGCGAGGCGCGCTTTCAGCTGAGTTGTTGATGCGTCGCCCTGACGCAGAAAACGCACCCGGAACTTGACTCGGATCAAGGTAACGACTCTGTGAACGTGGTCATGTCTGCGATGAAATGTATCGCTCACGGAGAAACGACATGCGTCTGTTCGCCATCATCTATTCGCTCACTGGACCGACACTTGCAGGAATCTTGATCATTGCCGCGCTGACCATGAATATGTTCACATCGCGCGCCATTATTGCCTCGGCGGTGATTGGTTTTATCGTAGCGCTGCCAATTGCTTGGTTTGTGTCCAAACAGATCGACGAGAACATGTGATCGCTCACTTGCGAAAGTGACAGACGGAACTGCAGCGGCTATTCGTTCATTGTAACGTTTAGCGCGCCGCGCTTTGTCTGACTCATCCGCGAGAGGTTTTATGTCCAACGCACCCGGTTACTCCAGAACGCAAATCGGCCTGCACTGGCTGGTCGTTTTGTTGCTCATCCCGCAATTCTTACTCAATGACGGGATGGGGCACACGTTTTATTCGCAAGTGAAGGGGGTGCCGGTTTCCACCGATTTCCTGACCTATCTACATATCGTGATCGGGGTCGTGATTCTCATCCTCGCAGCGTGGCGGCTGGTCTTGCGCGCGACGCATGGTGCGCCCGAGCCGCCGCATGACGACCCTGAGCTGATGCGGTTCGGGGCCAAGGTGATCCATTGGCTGCTTTATGCGACGCTGTTCTTGCTGCCGATCACAGGGGGGATTGCGTATTACTACACACTCCGCTGGATGGCAGAGGTGCATTCGGCGCTGACGACCGGGCTTTTGATCATCGCGGGATTGCATGTCGTGGCGGCGCTGTATCACCAGTATTACCTGAAAGATCACCTGCTGCGCAGGATGATGAAGTCGGTCGACTGACGCGCGTGCGGCGCAGTTTCCGGCCTAGCTCAGAAACTGCGCCACCTCTGCCTCAACTTCGCGCGGGCGCTCGGCATGAAGCCAGTGGCCCGCGTTTTCAAGCTCCACAAACTCCGCTTGCGGAAAGAGCGCGCGGATCAGTTCATGATCGCTTGGCGCAACATAATGCGAGTTCGCCCCAGACAGGAACAGCGCAGGGCCGTCGAACGTGGCGCCAAGCGCTGTCTCGGGCCAGTTCAGGATTGCAGGCAGGTTGTCTTTCAGTGCGCGCAGGTTGAATTTCCAATGCACAGGGCCGTCGCGCAGGCTTAGCGATTGCAGCAAAAACGCCCGGGTGCCGGGGTCTTGGATCTGCACGCCCAGTTGCCTGTCCGCCTCGGAGCGTGTGTCGAGCTCGTCGAGAGGCAGTGCCTGCATCGCCTCGATCAGCGCGCCATGGCTGTCGCCATGTTCGTAGGATTTCGGGGCGATGTCGGCCACGATCAGGCGGCGCACCAGATCGGGGTGGTTGAGCGCCAGCATCATCGCTGTCTTGCCCCCCATCGAGTGACCCAGCACATCGGCTTTCCCGCCATGGGCCTTGATCACCTCGGCAATATCGTCAGCCATTGCCGGGTAGCTGTGATCGTCATCCCAGAAGCTGTCGCCATGATTGCGCATGTCCAGCGCGATGACTTGGCGCTGCCGGCCAAGCTGTTTGGCAATTGCAGTCCAGTTGCGCGCCGATCCGAAGAGGCCGGGCGCGATGATCAGCGGGGGCGCATCGGTTTGAGCGCCATGAATGAGAGTGTTCAACATGCTGATTAACCTAGGGCGCGCAGAGGCGGGCGACCAGTGCGGAAATGTGAAAATCTCGCGTGGCGGGTGGCTTGCGCGGTGCTTTCTGCGTGGATAGCGTGCGCAGGCAAGTGTGAGGGATGGGTATGGGGCCAGAGCAGATCACCCAAAGGGCCGCGCAGGTGTCACGCCTGCTGGCGCTGCGATTGGGGGCGAAAGGGGCGGGGCTTGAGGCGCGGGTGGCGCATCGTGCCCGTGCGCTGCCGCGTAAGGTGCGCCGTGCCGCGCTAGAGCTGGCGCAGGCGGAACGTTTGGCGCAATCCCCCAAGCAGGCGCGTCAACTGGATGCGCGCGCGCTTGAGGCGGCGTTTGCGACCTGCATCCGCTATCTGGAGCCCTTGGGCGCGGACGAGCGTCTTCGCGCCGCCGCCCTGACCTTTGGTAGTTCGGTCGCCTTCATTGTGATCGTGGTGGGCGGAATGATCTTTGGCGCGATGTGGTTGCTCACCAGCTAGGGCCAAACAAAAAGGCCCCCGAAACCGGGGGCCTTCTGCGCGATCTGGATCAGATCACAGATTGGGATAAAGCGGGAAGCGCGCGCAAAGTGTGGCGACCTTGGCGCGCACCTCGGCCTCGACTTCGGTGTTGCCGTCTTCGCCGTTGGCGGCCAGACCATCGACCACTTCAACGATCAGACGCCCGATTTCGCGGAACTCGTCTTCGGCAAAGCCGCGCGTGGTACCCGCCGGGGTGCCCAGCCGCACGCCCGAGGTGACCATCGGCTTTTCGGGATCAAACGGGATGCCGTTCTTGTTGCAGGTGATATGGGCGCGCCCGAGGGCTTTTTCGGTGGCGTTGCCTTTGACGCCTTTGGGGCGCAGATCGACCAGCATCACATGGGTGTCCGTGCCGCCGGTGACGATATCAAGACCGCCCTTCATCAGCTCATCGGCCAGCGCCTTGGCGTTTTTGACGACCTGATCGGCATAGACCTTGAACTCGGGGCGCTGCGCCTCGCCAAAGGCGACGGCTTTGGCCGCGATCACATGCATCAAGGGACCGCCCTGAATGCCGGGGAAGATCGCCGAGTTCACTTTCTTGGCGATCTCTTCGTTATTGGTCAGGATCATGCCGCCGCGCGGACCGCGCAGGGTTTTGTGCGTCGTGGTGGTCGCGACATCAGCATAGGGGAAGGGCGAGGGGTGCTGACCGCCCGCCACGAGCCCTGCGAAATGCGCCATGTCGACCATCAGATAGGCGCCCACCTCATCCGCGATCTCGCGGAATTTGGCAAAGTCGATCTGGCGTGGGATGGCAGAGCCGCCAGCGATGATCAGCTTGGGCTTATGTTCCAGCGCCAACTCGCGCACCTGTTCGTAATCGAGCAGGCTGTCTTGCTTGCGCACACCGTATTGGATCGCGTTGAACCATTTGCCCGATTGGTTGGGCTTGGCACCGTGGGTCAGGTGACCACCTGCATCAAGGCTCATGCCCAAAATGGTATCGCCGGGCTTGAGAAGGGCGGTGAACACGCCCTGGTTGGCCTGCGATCCAGAATTGGGCTGCACATTGGCGAACTCACAGTCGAACAGCGCCTTGGCCCGGTCGATCGCCAGGTTTTCCGCCACGTCGACATATTGGCAGCCGCCGTAATAGCGACGACCCGGATAGCCTTCGGCATATTTATTCGTCAACACCGAGCCTTGGGCCTCCATCACCGCCGCGGAGACGATGTTTTCAGAGGCGATCAGCTCGATCTCGTCGCGCTGGCGACCCAGCTCGTCTGTGATCGAAGCGTAAAGCTCGGGGTCACGGGTGGCGAGGCTTTCGGTGAAAAAGCCAGCGTCGCGTTGCTCGGTCATAGGGAACTCCTCGCAAATATCCGGTGTTGGCGCTCGTTTAACGCAGTTTTTGTTGAGCCGGAAGCGGGCAAACGCGCAAATCGGCTTTTTTGCCGGGTGATTGGTGCTTGTCTTTCGCCCATACGCTTGCAACACCTTGTAAGACTGAGAGGAAACGGTGCGCTGTGAGCCCTTTGACGCATATCCATTTTGCCGCTTCATCCAGTGAGTCGGCGCAAGCCGCGCTTGCTGATCTGAGCGATCGCTACGGGCAAGTGCCGCGCTATGCGGCCGATGTGATCGTGGCGCTTGGGGGCGATGGGTTCATGCTGCAATGCCTGCATGAGGGCACGGGCCTGCCGGTTTACGGGATGAATCGCGGCACGGTCGGGTTCTTGATGAACGATTATGTGCCCAGCGACCTGCCTGAACGGCTGGCCGCTGCCGAAGAGGCCGTGATCAATCCGCTCTCGATGAAGGCCGAAACTGAGGATGGCGTGCTGCACGAGGCGCTTGCGATCAACGAGGTCTCGCTGCTGCGCGCGGGTCCGCAAGCGGCCAAGCTGCGGATCTCGATCAATGGCAAGGTGCGGCTGGAGGAGCTGGTCTGCGACGGGGCGATCGTCTCGACGCCTGCCGGATCGACTGCGTATAATTTCTCGGCGCACGGGCCGATCCTGCCGATTGGCTCGGATGTGCTGGCGTTGACGGGGATCGCCAGTTTCCGGCCCCGGCGCTGGCAAGGTGCGATCCTGCCCTCGTCTGCCTTGGTGCGCTTTGACGTGCTGGAATCTGACAAACGCCCGGTCATGGCGGATGCGGATTCACGCTCGGTCAAGCCGGTGAAATGGGTCGAGATCCGCTCCGAGCCCGAGATCGCGCATCACATTCTGTTCGACCCGGGGCACGGGTTGGAAGAACGCCTGATGCGCGAGCAGTTCGCCTGACTGCCCTAAAGCGTATTTTTGCTAAGCCAGTTGTCACGCTTGCGATAAATCGTTGAAGGGGCCACGCCCAATTCCTGCGCCGCGCGCGGGATCGAGCCGTCATGGCGTGCGATGGCAGATTCGATTGCGGTGCGTTCGATTTCGGCAAGGGTTCGCATCGCGGGACGGTCATTGTCGCGCGGTGTGCGAGCCACCGTCTCAGTGTGTTTGGCGTATTGGCCGGTCCCATTGGGCAGCATATCGACGTGCAATTCTGCGCCATCATGCATCACCACCGCAGCGCGCAATACATTCATCAACTGACGCACATTTCCGGGCCAATGATGCGCCTTGAGCCAGTCCAGCGCTGCCGCGCTGATATCTTTGAAACTGCGCTGCTCTTCAGACGAGAACCGCGTGAGAACCGCGCGCGCAATCATTGGGATGTCTTCTGGATGCTCTCGCAATGGCGGCATTTCGATGGACAAAACATGTAGGCGATAGACCAGATCTTCGCGTATTCGGCCTAGCTTTACGGCCTCCATCGGGGGCAGTGCCGCGGCACTTAGGACGCGCACATCGACATGCATTGTCTCTTCCGCGCCAACGGGTCTGATCTGACTGCTTTGCAGAAACCGCAGCAATTTGGTCTGCACCGCAGGGGCCAGTTCGCACACATTGTCAAGCAGCAGGGACCCGCCATTGGCGCTCATCAAGGCGCCGGGTTTGTCCGAAAGCGCACCGGGGAAGGCGCCCCGTTTATGGCCAAATAATTCGCTATCAAGGCGATCTGCCGGCAAGGCGCCGCAATCAAGGGTGACGAATGGTGCACTGGCACGCGCGCCCATCGCGTGAATCGCCTGCGCACACAGTTCCTTGCCCGTGCCGCTTTCACCCCAGATGAAAAGTGGGGCGACGGACAGCGCCGCCGAGCGGATCTGAGCATAGACTTTTTGCATGCGTGACGATTGGCCAATAAACGAGCCGCTGGGCAGGGCATCGCCTGCAATGTAGTGTGGCTTGGCTTGCGGCGCATAGCTGCTGCGTGCGTTCTCGATTGCGCTGCTCAGGCGTGGCTCGTTCACCGGTTTGATCAGCACGTCCTTCGCTCCGGCGCGCATCGCATTGACCGCGCGATCAACCGAGCGGTCTGCCGTAAGCACCACAATCGCGGTGCCCGCCCGCAACGCCAGCATTTCTGGGATCAGATCATCGCCGTCACGGTCGGGCAACATCAGATCCAGCAGCACGATTTCAATTGGGTGGGTGCGAAACAAACTCATGGCATCGCTTGCCGTGGCGGCGGTGTGCACCTTAAACCCGACATTGCCCAGATGTGTTTTATAACTCGCGGATATCGAGGCCCCGTTTTCAACCACCAGAATGCGCTCGGACGGGGGGCTTCCAGCGGGGGTTGCACGTCCTGTGCGGATGTCTGCTTCGAGGCTGCGCTCGGAGTTGGCCTGTGCATTATTCATGAGCGATAAAATTCTTTAATTGAAAATTGACTATTATCTGATGGAACAATCTGTCCATTCTATCAAGAGCTTCGCGCGCGAGGTCGTGAAACTCAATATAGCCCCCACGATTGAGGGCGCATTGTTGGGAACCGATCTGGCGGACCGGCATGCTCTTACCAATGGCCCCGGCCACCGCGATGCGCTTGTGATATTGGCGCATGAAATGGGCGTAGCCGCATTGCTCGAACGCGCTTGCGATCAATCGCAGATCGGTGGTGGCGTAATGGGACGAAGTGCTGCTTTCGCGCCCCGATCCGATCGGTTGCAGCCGTGCCGCCGCAACTGGCGCGACGTTGGGCATAGTGCGTTCTAAACCCTGTTGCAAGAACTGCGCGAGATACTTTCTGGCTTTTGGAATGCGATCAAGCTGCAGGCTTGTTTGGGGATCAAGTGAGGTGTCGGGTATCAAACTCAGCCTGCCGAGAGTGTCGGCAAGTGCGGTGCGCGCATCATGACCGTGCATCGAAATTCGCTCGAGTCTGGCGGCGTCCTCATACGAGGCTTGATCTGTATTCCGAAATATACTCGGCGTTTTCATGTTTAATACCCTGCACGGATCATCGGCGTGACGTGCACGTAAATCAAGTAACGCTTTTTGTCAGAGCAGGGTCAGCGAGGTGACAGGGCAAAAAAACTTTAGAAACTGTCGCAATTCCGATGCAGGCGCGCCTTTTTGCAGGGCGCGCCTGACGTTTGTGGGTCAGGCTTTGGGATAGCCCAGTACTTTCAACGCTTGCGTGATCTCATCCAGAATCGCCGGGTCGTCGATCGTGGCGGGCATTTTCCAGTCTTGCCCGTCGGCGATCTTGACCATCGTTGCGCGCAAAATCTTGCCCGAGCGGGTCTTGGGCAGGCGGTCGACAATGCAGGCCAGCTTGAACGCCGCGACCGGACCGATCTTGTCGCGCACGCGCTTGACGCATTCCTGGACGATTTCGGCCTCGGGGCGGTTGCAGCCGGAATTGAGGCACAAGAATCCCATCGGGCTTTGTCCCTTCAGGTCATCTGCCACACCGATCACGGCGCATTCCGCAACATCTGGATGACCCGCCAAGACCTCTTCCATCGCGCCAGTGGACAGGCGGTGGCCGGCGACGTTGATCACGTCATCGGTGCGCGCCATGATGTAAAGATAGCCGTCCTCGTCGATGTAGCCCGCATCGCCTGTTTCGTAATAGCCGGGGAAATGTTCGAGATAGCTTTTCTTGAACCGGTCTTCGGCATTCCACAGCGTCGGCAAGGTGCCCGGAGGCAGCGGCAGCTTGATCGTGATTGCGCCCAATTCGCCGGGGGGAAGCGGGTGGCCGCCTTCATCCAGAACTTGCACATCATAGCCGGGCATCGGCACGGACGGGCTGCCCACCTTGGTTGGCAATTCTTCGATCCCGATCGGGTTGGCGGCAATCGCCCAGCCGGTTTCGGTCTGCCACCAGTGATCGACGACTGGCACGTTCAGATGCTTTTGCGCCCATTCCACGGTGTCGGGGTCGGCCCTCTCACCCGCCAGAAACAGCGCCTGTAGGTCGTGCAACTTGTAGCGCTTGATCCATTCGCCGGTCGGGTCCTCGCGCTTGATGGCGCGCAGGGCGGTAGGGGCGGTGAAGAAGGACTTGATCCGGTTGTTCTGGATGATGCGCCAGAACACGCCGGGATGGGGCGTGCCAATCGGCTTACCCTCAAACACGACGGTGGTGGCACCGGCAATCAACGGGCCGTAACAGATATAGCTGTGGCCCACGACCCAGCCGACATCCGAGGCCGCCCAGAACCGGTCGCCCTCCTCAATCTTGTAAATATTGTTCATCGACCATTGCAGCGCGACCAGATGGCCGCCGGTATGGCGCACCACGCCCTTGGGCTGGCCGGTCGTGCCGGAGGTGTACAATATATAGGCGGGGTGGTTGCCCTCAACGGGCACGCATTCCGCAGGTTTCACGCCATATTGGAAGCCGTGCCAGCTGAAATCGCGCCCCTCGATCAGCTTGGCGACTTCCTGTTCGCGTTGGAAGATGACGCAGAATTCAGGCTTATGCGTGGCCAGTTCAATCGCCTCGTCGAGCAGCGGCTTATAATGCACCACCCGCCCCGGTTCGAGCCCGCAACTCGCCGCGATGATCGCCTTGGGGGTGCAATCGTCGATCCGCACGGCAAGCTCATTGGCGGCAAATCCGCCAAACACGACCGAATGGACCGCACCGATGCGCGCGCAGGCCAGCATCGCCTCCAAGGCTTCGGGGATCATCGGCATGTAGATGATGACGCGGTCGCCCTTTTCGACGCCGCGCATTTTCAGCGCCCCGGCGAGGCTGGCCACGCGCGTTTGCAACTCGCGGTAGGTGATGCCCTTGGTCGAATGGGTGATCGGGCTTTCATGCATGATCGCGATTTGATCGCCGCGCCCCGCCTCGACATGGCGGTCCACCGCGTTCCAGCAGGTGTTGACCATCCCGTCCGAGAACCACTCAAAGAAAGGGGCATCGCCGTCAAACAGCGCCTTGGAAGGCTTGCTGTCCCAATCGATTTTCTCAGCCGCCTGCATCCAAAATTTGTCAGGATCTGCCTGCCACGCGGAATAGACCTCTTTATAGCCCATGCGAATGCCTCCTCCTCAGGAATATGAAGATTGTGTTAAGCCGCAGGGGGCATTGGCGCAAGAATGTTACCGCGCACATTGCAGGGATGGGGGAGGGATTTTGCAGAATCTGCGGAAATGGTCCCGCAAAGTTTTGCAAACTCTGCGGGATTGTTCATGCTTTGCGACGGGCGGGCGGGCTTTGCAAACCCGCGCGCGACTCAGCTGTAATGCGAAACCGGAGTGCCTGCGATCGCGGACATATTGAGCAAGCCGCGCGAGGTGATCGAGGGCGTCACGATATGCACCTTGTTGCCCATCCCCATCAGGATCGGCCCGACTTCCAGCCCGCCGGCCTTCATCTTGAGGATGTTGCGCACCCCCGAGGCCGCATCGGTATTGGCGAAGACCAGTACATTGGCGGGCCCCTCAAAGCGGCTCTCGGGCATCAGGCGGGCGCGCGTTTCGGAGTCGAGTGCGGCATCGACATGCATCTCGCCTTCGAAATCGAAATCGACCTCGCGCAGCAACAGCAGGTTCATCGCCTCGCGCATCCGCTCGCCGCTATCGGTGTCGAGATTGCCGAACTGACTATGCGAGCATAGTGCGATTTTGGGTCGCAACCCAAAGCGGCAGACATGACGCGCCGCCCCGATCACGGTTTCCACAAGCTGCTCGGCGGTCGGAGTGTGATGCACCTGCGTGTCCGCGACGAACAGCGGCTCATCCTCAAGGATCATCAGGGACAACGCGCCAACGGGACGCAACTTGCCGCGCGCAAGAATCTCGCGAACATATTTCAGGTGCCACAAATACTGCCCAAAGGTGCCGCAGATCATGGAATCCGCCTCTTCGCGATGCACCATGATGGCGGCAATCGCGGTGGTGTTGGTGCGCATGATCGCGCGCGCCAGATCAGGCGTGATGCCACGGCGCGCCATCAGCTCGTGATAGGTGCCCCAGTAGTCGCGATAGCGCGGGTCGTCTTGTGGGTTCACGATTTCCAGATCCGACAGGCGCAGCGGCAGACCGGCGCGCTCGCAGCGCATCTCGATCACCTCGGGGCGCCCGATCAGAATCGGCGTATCGGTGGTTTCCTCGATCATCGCATTGGCGGCGCGCAGCACGCGTTCATCCTCGCCCTCGGCGAACACGATGCGGCGCGAGGCGGTGGCCGCAGCCTCGAAGACCGGGCGCATCAGCAGCGCCGATTTGAACACCGAACCATCAAGTTTGAGCTTATAAGCTGCGGGATCTTCCAGCGGACGGGTCGCCACTCCGGTCTCCATCGCGGCCTTGGCCACGGCGCTGGCTACGACGCCCATCAAACGCGGATCAAACGGCTTCGGGATCAGATATTCGGTGCCAAAGGTCAGCTTTTCGCCGCGATAGGCGGCGGCGGCCTCGGCGCTGGTGGTCTGACGCGCGAGCTTGGCGATGCCTTCGATACAGGCGATCTGCATCTCGTCGTTGATCGTTGTGGCCCCCACATCCAGCGCGCCGCGAAAGATGAAGGGGAAACACAGTACGTTATTGACTTGATTGGGGAAATCGCTGCGTCCCGTGGCGATGATTGCACCGGGCGCGACCGCGCGCGCCAGATCGGGCAGGATTTCCGGGGTCGGGTTGGCCAGCGCAAAAATGATCGGCTTGTCGGCCATCTTGGCGACCATTTCGGGCGTCAGAACGCCGGGGCCAGAGAGCCCGAGGAACATATCCGCCCCGTCGATAACGTCGTCCAAGCTGCGCAGATCGCTGTCTTGTGCATAATTGGCCTTTTGCGGCGTCATCTCGGCCTCGCGGCCCTTGTAAACCAGCCCGGCAATGTCACACAGCCACACATTTTCACGCTTCACGCCAAGCTTGAGCAGCATGTTAAGGCAGGCAATCCCCGCCGCCCCGCCGCCGGTGGACACAATCTTGATGTCTTCGAATTTCTTGTGGCTCAGATGAAGCGCATTGGTGGCAGCCGCCCCCACAACAATCGCGGTGCCGTGCTGATCGTCATGAAAGACCGGGATATTCATCCGCTCACGACAGATTTTCTCAACGATGAAGCATTCGGGTGCCTTGATGTCTTCAAGGTTGATCGCGCCAAAGGTCGGCTCTAGTGCGCAGACGATCTCGGCCAGTTTCTCGGGGTCGCTTTCGTTCAGTTCGATATCGAACGCGTCGATATCGGCGAATTTCTTGAACAGAACCGCCTTGCCTTCCATCACCGGTTTGGCGGCAAGCGCGCCGATATTGCCCAGCCCCAGCACGGCGGTGCCATTGGTTACGACGCCGACCAGATTGCCCCGCGCGGTGTAGTCGCGTGCGGTGTCTGGGTTGGCCTTTATCTCAAGGCTGGCCTCGGCCACGCCGGGTGAATAGGCGCGCGCCAAATCGCGGCCATTGGCCAGCGGCTTGGTGGCGCGAATCTCCAGTTTGCCGGGCTTTGGATAGGCGTGATAGTCCAATGCCGATTGCCGGTGATTGTCCTGACGAACCTCTTCCATGTGCCTCTCCCGGAACTGGTTTAGTGCTAAACTATCTCGTCTGATCGCGATTCATACTTTCGTTCTAGATAGCACAAGGGCTACAAATGCAAGCCTCTCGCTGACCTAGGGGCATGAACTGATCGAGAGCGGGGGCTGATCTGGCGTCACCGCTTGCATCATCCGCGCGCCCGGCGCAGGATCGGCAAAACTCAACCAGCTGGACAAATTTGCCCGTCCAGCCCAGTCCGGAGACGGCCATGTCGCTTCTCGATGCCGCGCGTCAGGTGCGCGAAAACGCCTATGCCCCCTATTCCAAATTCAAGGTGGGGGCGGCGGTGCGCGGCGCCTCGGGCACGATCTATCGCGGCGTCAATGTCGAGAATGTGGCCTATCCCGAGGGCACCTGCGCCGAGGCGGGGGCGATTGCCGCGATGATTGCCGCGGGGGAAACCGAGATTATCGAAGTGGCCGTGATTGCCGATTGCCCGAGCCCGGTGCCGCCCTGTGGCGGGTGTCGCCAGAAACTGGCGGAATTTGCGCGCCATGACACGCCGGTGACGCTGGCGACAACTGCGGGCGAGCGGCTGGATACCTCGGTGGGCGCGCTGCTGCCGGGGCGTTTCGACATGAGCCATATGGATAACGTCTGATGGATGCGCGTTCGGTCATCCGCGCGGTGCGCGATGGGAATGGGCTATCGGCTGAGGGCGCGGCATGGTTCGCGCGTGGCTTGGCCGATGGTGCGGTTTCGGATGCGCAGGCGGGGGCTTTTGCGATGGCCGTGCTGCTCAAGGGGATCGGGTCGTCCGGCCGTGTGGCGCTGACGCAAGCGATGCGCGACAGCGGTTCAGTTCTGCAATGGGATATGCCCGGCCCGGTGATCGACAAGCACTCGACCGGCGGGGTGGGCGATAGCGTGTCGCTGCTACTCGCCCCGGCGCTGGCGGCGTGTGGCTGCTACGTTCCGATGATCTCGGGGCGCGGGCTGGGCCATACCGGCGGCACATTGGACAAGATGGAATCGATCCCCGGCTATCGCGCGCTGCCCGGCATTGAGGTCTTGCGCAAAGTGGTGGGCGAAGTCGGCTGCGCTATTGTCGGCGCGACCGAGGAAATCGCGCCCGCCGACAAGCGCCTTTACGGCATTCGCGATATCTCGGGCACGGTCGAAAGCATTGATCTGATCACTGCCTCGATCCTGTCGAAAAAACTCGCCGCCGGGCTGGAGGGGCTGATCCTCGATGTCAAAGTCGGCTCTGGCGCGTTCATGGCCACGGCAGATGAGGCGCGCGCCTTGGCGAAAAGTCTGGTTGAGACCGCCAATGGCGCGGGCTGCAAGACCACTGCGCTGATCACCGATATGAATCAGCCGCTTGGCCTGTGCGCGGGCAATGCGCTTGAGGTGATCGAGGTGATGGAGACGCTGACCGGCACGGCTGTCAGCGGCGCGTTGTGGGATGTCACGGCGGCGCTGGGCGGTGAGGCGTTGGTGCTGGCGGGCTTGGCGGCAGATGCCGAGGAAGGATCGGAGCGGATCGACGATGCGCTTGAGACGGGGCGCGCGGCGGAAATCTTCGGCAAAATGGTGGCCGCCCTTGGGGGCCCCGTAGATTTCGTGGAGCGTTACCCCGACCGGTTGCCCTCTGCCCCGGTTGTGCGCGCGCTGGACGCGCCGCGGGATGGGTTTATCGCGCGCATCGACACCCGCGCGCTGGGCGAGGCAGTGGTGCATCTGGGCGGCGGACGGCTGGTCGGGGGCGACAAGATCAACCCCTCGGTGGGGCTGTCAGAGATCCGCATGATTGGCGAGGCGATGGGGAAGGGCGATCCGCTGATGCTGATCCATGCCAGCGACGCCGCGCATGCCGATGCCGCCGAAGCCGCCCTGCGCGCCGCCTATCACTTCAGCGACGAGCCCCCAGAAGAGCCTCCGCTAATTCACGAAAGGATCGGGGCATGAGCCGGGCGTTTTTGATCGTCATGGACAGCGTCGGCATTGGCGGCGCACCCGATGCGGATCGATTTTTCAATGACGGCACGCCCGATACCGGTGCCAATACCGTGGGCCACATCGCGCAGGCCTGCGCGCAGGGCCGCGCCGATCAGGGCCGGGAAGGGGCGCTGAAGCTGCCTCATCTGGATGCGCTGGGTCTGGGGGCTGCGATCACGCTGGCCTCTGGCGTGGCGGCACCCGGTCTGGACGCTGCGCCGCAGGGGCTTTGGGGCGCGGCAACCGAGGTCTCGTCGGGCAAGGACACGCCCTCGGGGCATTGGGAAATGGCGGGCGTTCCGGTGCCGTGGGACTGGCATTATTTCCCTGACAAGACCAACAGCTTCCCACCCGATCTGGTGGCCAAGGCCTGCGAGATTGCGGGAACCAAGGGGGTCTTGGGCAATTGCCACGCCTCGGGCACCAATATCATCGAAGAACTCGGCGACGAACATATCCGCACGGGCTGGCCGATCTGCTACACCTCGGCCGATAGCGTGTTTCAGATCGCCGCCCATGAAGAGCATTTCGGTCTCGACCGGCTTCTGGCGCTGTGCGAGGGGCTAGCGCCGACGCTGCATGGTATGAAGGTGGGCCGCGTAATCGCGCGCCCTTTTATCGGCGAAAACGGTGTGTTCACGCGCACGCCGAACCGGCGCGATTTTGCCATGGCTGCGCCTGCGCCGACGCTGCTGGACTGGGCTTATGACGCGGGCCGGGTGACCCATGCGATTGGCAAGATCGGCGATATTTTCAGCCATCGCGGCGTCACCCATCTGCACAAGGGCAAGGGCGATGCCGATCTGGCCAAGCACCTGATCGCCTTGGCCGAAACAGCCGAAGAGGGCAGCCTGACCTTCGCCAATTTCGTTGAATTCGACAGCCTTTTCGGCCATCGCCGTGACGTGGCGGGCTATGCGCGCGCGCTGGAATGGTTCGATGGTGTGGCAAACGCGTTCATGGCGCGGCTACGCCCCGGGGATCTGGCGATCTTTACCGCCGATCATGGCAATGACCCGACCTGGACTGGCAACGATCACACCCGTGAACGCGTCCCGGTTCTGGCTTGCGCGCCCGGGCTGGACGCGCGCGGCATTGGTCAGATCGCTTTCACCGATATTGCCGCGTCGATCGCGGATCATCTCAACATCCCGGCTCAAGGTCCGGGCAAATCGTTTTTCGTGAGGGACAAGACATGACTGATCATCTGACCGTGGTGAACCACCCGCTGGTGCAACACAAGCTGACCTTGATGCGCGACAAGGATACTTCGACCAATTCTTTCCGCCAATTGCTGCGCGAAATCAGCCTGTTGCTGGCCTATGAGATCACCCGCGAGCTGGAGATGACGACCCGCACGATCCAGACGCCTTTGTGCGAAATGGAGGCCCCCATTCTTGAGGGCAAAAAGTTGGCGCTGGTGTCGATCTTGCGCGCAGGCAACGGGTTGCTCGATGGTGTGTTGGAGCTGATCCCGGCGGCGCGGGTGGGCTTTGTCGGGCTGTATCGCGACCCCGAGACGCTGCAACCGGTCGAATATTACTGCAAGCTGCCCAATGAGTTGGAAAACCGCCTGACGATTGTGGTCGATCCGATGCTGGCGACGGGCAATAGCTCAGTCGCGGCGATTGATCTGATCAAGGCGAAGGGGGCCAAGAATATTCGCTTCCTATGCCTGCTGGCCGCCCCCGAAGGTGTTGCGCGGATGCGTGAGGCCCACCCCGATGTGCCGATCGTCACCGCCTCGCTTGACGAAAAGCTGAATGATCAGGCTTATATCGTGCCCGGTCTAGGGGATGCGGGTGACCGGATGTTTGGCACAAAATAAGCCATTTTTCCTTTACTCACCGTCAAGACTCCGCCATCCTCCAGCCTTATTAGACATGGGGGCATGCATGCGGTTTGGTGGGGTTTTGACGGCTGCGCTTTTTGGGGCGGTGATGGGCGCAAGCGGGGCAATGGCGCAAAGCTATGCGCCCGAAGAAACGCCACCCGCTTCGTTTAAGGGGCGTCAATATGTCGATAGCGCGGGCTGCGTATTCGTGCGCGCGGGCTATGGCGATGCCACTAAGTGGGTGCCGCGGATCAACCGCGATCGCACGGCGGTTTGCGGCTTTAAACCCAGCTTGCCTGCCGAAAAGGTCGCTGTTGCGGCCCCTGCGAAGGTTGTAGCCCCCAAAACCGTGATCGCAAAAGCAGCCCCGGCGCCGAAAATGGCGGCGCCCGTGATGCGCGGCAATACGCTCAGTCGGCGCTCCGTGAAGGCGCCGATAGCCACGATTGCCTCGAATATGGTGCCCGAGGCGCGCTCGCCAAACGCGCCCTATTCCCCGGTGAAGACACTGGCCCCGCGCGCGATGGCGCAACCCGCCTCGGCTCGGGGGCAAACGCGTGCGACGCGCGCACAGGTCGCCATGGTGCAACCTGTGGTGCAAAAAATCCCGCGTGAGGTCAGCGTCGGGGGCGTGGCACCTGTCGTAACGACCTCGCCCGAACCTCCGGGTGGCTGGAAACCCGCATTCGAAGACGGGCGTCTGAACCCATATCGCGGGCCGCGCACGCAGTCGGGCGATGCGCAAATGGCGCAGCGTTGGAATACCAAGACGCCGATGGGAATGGTTGCAGTGCCCCAGCAGCGGGTGATCTATGTGCCCGTGGCCAGCGCGCGGATGTCCGCGAAGACGGTGGCCCCCGCGTCCAGCGCGACGCGCCAGCCGGCAGGGTCTGGCAAGCGGTTCGTGCAGGTGGGCAGCTTTGGCGTGCCCAGCAATGCTGCGGCTGCAAAGGCACGGCTGCGCGCGCTTGGGCTTCCGGTGGCGACAGGGCGTGCGGGCCGTTTGACGGTGGTTTACGCAGGCCCCTTCAGCGCGCCCTCTGCCCTGCAAAACGCACTAAACTCGGCGCGCAGCGCTGGGTTTCGGGATGCGCTGCTGCGCTAGGCTCAGGCATCAACACAAATGAAAACGGCGGTCCAAGCGGGCCGCCTTTTTGTAACCGGGATGCGTGGGTTAGCGCCCCGTGCAGATGTCTTGCAACGCGACCCATTGTGCATCAGGCAGAACGGGACGCGGTGAGGGCTCCCCCTTGAACGGGTCAGCCTCAATCAGGCCCAGAACGGTTTCTCCTGTCGGATCAAGCGCGTAGGCATACGGGGTAGAGCTAACTCCGGCCGTACGAAAGGCGCGCAACAAGCCGTCGGTGGCAGGCGGTGTCGGTTGCTCGCGCAGCAATTGTTCAGCGTAAGAGGTGATGCCGCTATCGGGCAGATTGCCCGTGGTCAGCAGGCGCAACGCCGCCGCCGGTCCCAGCGCGCCCAGCATCTGTTTGAGCGGCGATTGCCCGGCAGCGCCGTCTTCTGTCGAGATCAGATAGCCAGCAACGACCTCGGGGGTGTCGGGGCCCTCGATGGTATTGCGCCCGATCACGGCCAGCTTGCCGGGCAGTAACCGCGCGCCCTTTAATGCCTCGGGCAGCACGACGATTGTGTCATGGCCGGGCAGGCGCTTGGACAGGACAGCGAGGGCCTGTTCGCCGGGTGGGCTTGCGCAGGGCTGGCCCGTCATCGTGGAGAGCTCCGCCAAAAGTTTGCGCCCGATCTCGATACGTTTGGCCATTGGGGTGATGCGCGCGGCATGATCGACCAGCGCGCCGGGCAGCCAGAACAGCGCCGCTGCGCCAACGCACAGCACAACGCCGCCGATCAGGAATGAGCGCAAACGGCCCGGATGGGGGCGATGGGACTCGATGATCACATGGACCTTTTCGATCGCGGCGATCATCACCTCATCTTCAAGCTCCAAGCTTTCGCCCGGCTCGTCAGATGGCGCGTAAATCGCAGGGTGCGCGCCCGGGTTGCGCCGGATCATCGCAGGCAGTGACCAATGGGCCAGGGCCGCGCCCGCCTTGGTTTCAGAAATCACGAGGCTTGCATCGCCCAGCGATACAATCACCTCGCGGCGCTGCGCCTCAGGATCGGCGCGCCAAAGCCCCACGGCTTCAAGACGGTCATATTCGCTTAGGGCGGTCATTGGGACCTGTTACTGCTCTTGTTGACGTGCAGGATAGCCGATCCTGCCGATGCGTCAATCAGATGCCGGGTTTGGCCAGATGCCGGATTTGGCGGCGCAGACCACTCCGCGCCGCGCCCAAGCTCAGCCTTGGTCCTGATCCAGCAGTTTGGCCACGGCGCGCAGTTCGAATTTCTGAATCTTGCCGGTCGATGTCTTGGGCAGATCGGCAAAGATCACGCGCTTGGGCGTCTTGAAACCCGCAAGGCGTTCGCGGCAGAACTGGATGATCTCGGCCTCGGTGGCCTCGGCCCCGTCTTTGAGCTCGACAAACGCGCAGGGCACCTCGCCCCATTTCTCGTCCGGCTTGGCCACGACCGAGGCCAGCGACACGGCCGGATGGGCGGCGATCACGCCCTCGACCTCTACCGACGAGACGTTTTCGCCCCCCGAAATGATGATGTCCTTCGCGCGATCCGTGATCTTGATGTAGCCGTCTTCGTGTAGAAACGCGATATCGCCGGAATGGAACACGCCGCCCTCAAACGCTTCGCGGGTGGCTTGCGGATTCTTGTAATAGCCCTTCATCACCATATTGCCGCGCATCACGATCTCGCCCAGATGCGAGGCATCGCGCGCCACCTCACTGCCGTGATCATGCACGGTCACGGTCTCCATCATCGCCATCATCATGCCGGTGCGCGCCTTGAGACTGGCGCGTTCCTCGGCCGCGGCGCTCTCCCACGCGGGTTTCCACGTGCATTCGACCGAGGGGCCGTAGGTCTCTGTCAGCCCGTAGGTTTGCGTGACGTTGAAGCCGAGCGGTTCGACCGCGGCGAGGGTCGAGGCGGGGGGCGGTGCGCCTGCGGTGAACACTTCGACGGTATGATCAAAGGCGCGGCGGTCGGATTCCTTGGCGTTGACGATGGTGTTGAGAACGATCGGCGCGCCGCCGAAATGGCTCACGCCATGATCGGCGATCGCGTCATAGATCGCTTTGGCGGTGACATCGCGGCAGCATACCACCGTGCCCCCAAGCATCGGCACCATCCAGGCATGGGTCCAGCTATTGCAGTGAAACAGCGGCACGATGGTCAGCAGCACCGGGTAAAGCTGCATCCGCCACGCGATCATATTGCCAATGGTGGACAGATGCGCGCCGCGATGGTGATAGACAACGCCCTTGGGGCGCCCCGTCGTGCCCGAAGTATAGTTGAGCGCGATGCTCTCCCATTCATCCTGCGGCATGATCCAGTCAAATAGCGGGTCGCCTTTGGCCAGCAGATCCTCGTATTCCAGATAATGGCCAGTCGGCTCGAACCCGTGCTCGGGGTCGGCGACCTCAATGATCTGGGGTGCGGGGCCGGACATCGCCTTGAGCGCCTCTTCGGCAAGTGGCAAAAACGCGGTGTCGCACAGCACGATTTTCGCGCCGCCATGTTCAAAGATATAGGCGATGGTTGCCACATCGAGCCGGGTGTTGATCGCATTTAGGATCGCCCCGCAGGCGGGCACGCCGAAATGGGCCTCGACCTGGGGCAGGGTGTTTGGCAGCAGCGTGGCCACCACATCGCCCGGCTCAATCCCGCGCGCCCTGAGCGCCGAGGCAAGCTGGCTGACGCGCGCGTGGTAATCGACGTAAGACAGCTGGCGTGTCCCGTAGATCAGCGCGGTGCGTTCGGGAAAGACCTCGAGGGCGCGGTTCAGATGGGACAAGGGCGTCAGCGCAACATAGTTCGCCGCGCATTTCTCCAGCCCTGTTTCGTCGGCAAGCCAGCCCATGCAATCCTCCTCCGGTAATATCCTTGCGCATTTATCGCCTCTCGCGCAGGAATGTGAAGGGGGCGTGGCGCTTTTCGTCGATCACACTTGCCACTAGAGTTGCGCCTATGATCGTCTCGCATGGCCGCCGCTATATCTTTGTTCATATCCCCAAGACGGGGGGCACAGCGCTGGCGCTGGCGCTGGAGGCGCGCGCCATGGCCGACGATATCCTGATCGGGGATACGCCCAAGGCGCGCCGCCGCAAGGGGCGGCTGGCGGGGGCGCAAACGGCGGGGCGGTTGTGGAAGCACAGCACGCTGGCGGATGGGATCGGGCTGTATGACGCGTCCGAGGCGCACAGCTATTTCACCTTCACGCTGGTGCGCAATCCGTGGGATCGGTTGGTGAGCTATTATCACTGGCTGCGCGTGCAAAGCTTTGACCACCCGGCGGTGACGCTGGCCAAGGCGCAGGATTTCTCGGGGTTTTTGGCGGCTCCGCAGATGCAGGCGTCGATTGGGGCGGCGCCCTATGGTAGCTATATGCGCGGGCCGGACGGGGCCGAGCGATGCGATCTGTTCCTCCGCCTTGAGCATGTCGAACAAGACGCCGCGCCCCTAGAGGCGCATCTGGGTTTCGCCATTACCCCCTTTGCGCGGGCCAATGAATCAAGCCGAGCACGCGACTGGCGGCGCTATTACAGCGACGCCGATCATGCGCTCGTCGCGCGGCTTTGCGCACCTGACATCGCGCGCTTTGGGTATTCTTTTTAATCCGTTAGCGAATAAGTGGCTGATTGCACCCTCTAAAGCAGCAATCACGCGAATGTTGCCTGAACTGTTCAGATCTTCGCCGCAATGCCTTTGTTGCGCCGTTTTCTCGCCCACGAAACATCTCGGGAATCGCTTGGACTGAACGCATCGGCAAACGCCCCCTTCGGGGTTTTTCAGAAGGAAGACGGATATGTTCGCATCTGCCGCTAATGCTTGGAACGACGCTGTCGAATTCGACGAGATTTTTTCGAACGCCTCGGGCCATGCCTCGGGTGTGAACCAGAGCGGGGGGATTGTGGCGGGCACGCGGATTGCGACCGAGATGGGCTGGCGCCCGGTCGAGGGGATCGTGGCGGGCGACATGGTGATGACATTTGATCACGGTGCGCGCCCGGTGGTGGCCGTCAAGCGCACGCAGTTTTGGCTTGGCTCAAATTCCTGCCCGCGTCATTTGCAGCCGCTCGCCGTTCCCGTCGGCGCGTTGGGCAATGCCTACGCGATGCTTTTGCTGCCCGAGCAAACCGTTCTTGTCGAAAGCGATATGGCCGAGGCGGTGTTTGGCGACCCCTTTGCGCTAGTCCGGGCGGCCGCCCTTGAGGGCTATCGCGGAATTGACCGCATCACGCCGCACCAAAAGGTTGAAATTGTCGTGCTGGAATTTGCCCGCGACGAGGTGATCTACGCCAATGGCACCAGCATGATCCATTGCAGCTCGGTTGATGCGTGCAGCTTGAATGCGATGATCGCGCCGCCCCCCGCAATGTATGAGGCGCTGCCGTTGGAAATGGCGCGCTCGATCGTGGCGGAGATGATCGCCGAAGATATGATTGCCCAAAGCTACGCTTACGCCGCTGAATAAGCGCTCCGCTTTTCCGATAGTCAAAGCCGCCGCGCCCTGAAATGGGCGCGGCGGTTTGCGTTTGCGGGTTTGGCGGCATGAAAACGCCGGGGCCTTTGCAGACCCCGGCGCTTCATATTGACCCGGGCAATAGCAGGGAACCGCGCCTTGCCCCGGTCTGTCGTGTCGCGATCAGGCGGCTTTCGCAGCCTGACCTTTGCCAAAGCGGCCATAGAACGTGTCGCCCTTGGCGGCGATGTCGCGCAGCAGGGCCGGAGCCTCAAAGCGCGTACCGTATTGGGCGGTCAGCGCGTCGCAAATCTCGACCGCTTTCCCCGCGCCGAGGATATCGAGCCAAGAGAACGGGCCACCCGACCACGGCGCAAAGCCCCAGCCCAAGATCGCGCCCACGTCTCCCTCGCGGATATCTTCCAGCACGCCTTGTTCAAACGCGCGCACGGCCTCGAGAACCTGCGCCATCAGCAAGCGGTGCTGGACGTGATGCACATCAGGCTGCTCATCGGCGCGCGGGAATTTGGCATCGAGCCCGGACCAAAGGCCCTGACGCTTGCCCTTGTCGTCATACTCGTAAAAGCCCGCATTGGATTTGCGCCCCATCCGGCCCTGATCGGCCATCCAGAACAGCACATCGTCGACGGCCCCATCCGGGTAGGCATCGCCCATCGCCGCCTTGGTCGCCTTGGCGATTTTGACGCCCAGATCAATCGAGGTCTCATCCACCAGTTGCAGCGGCCCCAACGGCAGACCCACCTGTGTCGCGGCATGTTCAACCAGTGTCGGGTTCACGCCCTCTGCCAGCATCCGAATACCTTCGTTGATATAGGGAATGATGCAGCGGTTGGCATAGAAGAAGCGCGCATCGTTCACGACGATCGGCGTCTTGCGGATCTGGCGCACGAAATCGAGCGCCTTGGCCACGGCCACCGGCCCGGTTTTCGCCCCCTTGATGATCTCGACCAACAGCATCTTGTCCACCGGCGAGAAGAAGTGAATGCCGATGAACTGCTCGGGACGCGCGCTGGCCTTGGCCAGTTCGGTGATCGGCAGGGTCGAGGTGTTGGTGGCGAAGATCGCATCCGACGAGATCACGGCTTCGGTCTTCTTGGTGACCTCGGCCTTGACGCCCATATCCTCGAACACCGCCTCGACGATCAGATCGCAGCCCTCAAGGGCGGCGTAATCGGTGGTCGCGGTGATGCGGCCCAGCACTTGGGCTTTCTTCTCTTCGGTGACCTTCTTACGCGAAATCCCCTTGTCGAGAATGCCCTCGGAATAGGATTTCCCGCGATCGGCGGCCTCTTGGGCGTTGTCGATCAGCACGACTTCGATCCCGGCCACGGCGCTGACATAGGCAATCCCGGCCCCCATCATGCCCGCACCCAGAATGCCGACCTTTTTCACGGTCTGATCGGGGGCGTCCGGACGGTTCGCGCCTTTTTCCAGCGCGCCCTTGTTGATGAAGAGCGACCGGATCATCGCCGTCGAGGACGGGTTGAGCAGCACATTGGTGAACCAGCGCGCCTCGATCTTGATGGCCTGATCAAAGGGCACCAGCGCGCCCTCGTAAACCGCGCTCAGCAGCGCCTTGGCGGCAGGGTAGACGCCTGCGGTCTTGCCATGCACCATCGCGGAAGCCCCAACGAAGGTCATGAAACCCGCCGGGTGATAGGGCGCGCCGCCGGGCATTTTGTAGCCCTTGGCATCCCACGGTTTCACCAGATCGGCGTCCTTGGCGTTAAGCACCCAGTCTTTCGCAGCCGCGACCGGATCATCGACCACTTCGTCGATCAGGCCAGCAGCTTTGGCCTTTTTCGGGTCAGACAGCTTGCCTTCCAGCAGGAAGGGGGCCGCGACCATCGCACCAAGCTTGCGCGCGAGACGGGTCGTGCCGCCACCGCCGGGGAAGATGCCGACCATGATTTCGGGCAGGCCGATCTTGGCCTTGGGATTGTCGGCGGCAAAGATGCGATGGGTCGAGAGCGGCAGTTCCAGCCCGATCCCAAGCGCAGTGCCGGGTAGGGCGGCTGCAATCGGCTTGCCGCCTTTGTTGGTCTTCGGGTCCATCCCGGCGCGCTCAATCTTGCGCAGGACGTGGTGCATGCTCATCACGCCATCAAAGATCGCCTGCGCGCCGCCTTCGCGCATCTGCGCGATGACGTTGAGATCCATCCCGCCCGCGAAATCGGGCTTGCCCGAGGTGATGACCACGCCCTTGCAGGCGTCATCGGCCAGCGCGGTGTCGATGAAGCTATCGAGGAGTTTGAACCCCTCCATGCTCATCACGTTCATTGATTTCTCGGGCACGTCCCAAGTGATGATGGCAACGCCGTCGCTGCCCAGTTCGTATTTGAAATCAGCCATTTGTCCCTCCCTCACACGCGCTCGATGATGGTGGCCGCACCCATGCCGGAGGCCACGCAAAGCGTTGCCAGACCAGTGCTCAGGTCGCGCCGTTCCAGTTCATCCAGAAGCGTGCCGATGATGATTGCGCCTGTCGCGCCCAGCGGATGACCCAGCGCGATCGCGCCGCCATTCACGTTCACCTTGCTCGCATCGACATTGAAGAACTGCATGAAGCGCAGCACGACCGCGGCGAAGGCCTCGTTGACCTCGAACAGGTCGATGTCGGAAATCGACATGCCGCTGTCTTTCAGGATCTTCTCGGTCACTGGCACGGGGCCAGTCAGCATGATCGTGGGGTCGGTGCCGATCTTGGCGGTGGCGCGGATGCGGGCGCGGGGCTTGAGGCCATGCGCCTCGCCGAATTCCTTGTTGCCAATCAGGATCGCCGAGGCACCATCCACGATGCCCGAGGAGTTGCCCGCATGGTGGACGTGGTTGATGTGATCGAGATGCGGGTATTTCAGCATCGCGATTTTATCGAAGCCCGGCATTACCTCGCCCATATCCTTGAAGCTCGGTTTCAGCGCGCCCAAGGTTTCCATCGTGGTGCCCGGACGCGGGAACTCGTCGTGATCAAGAATGACCAAGCCGTTCTGATCGAGAACTGGCACGATCGATTTGGCAAAGCGGTTGTCCTTGATCGCCTCAATGGCGCGACGCTGGCTTTCAACACCCAGCGCGTCCACGTCTTCGCGGCTAAATCCGTATTCGGTGGCGATAATGTCAGCCGAAATACCCTGAGGGACGAAATAGGTTTTCATCGCCAGCTGCGGGTCAACGGCGATCGCCGCCCCGTCCGAGCCCATCGCAACGCGGCTCATCATCTCGACGCCGCCCGCGATATAGCCATTGCCAGCGCCGCCCTTGATCTGGTTGGCAGCGAGGTTCACTGCCTCCGTCGCCGAGGCGCAAAAGCGGTTGATCGACAGGCCGGGGATGCGTTCATCAAGATCGCTCAGCAACACTGCCGAGCGCGCAAGACAGCCGCCCTGTTCCATGACCTGTGTGGCATTGCCCCAGATCACGTCTTCGACCGCGTGGCCCTCAAGGCCGTTGCGCTCTTTGACCGCGTTCAGCAACCGCGCCGAAAGCGCCACCGAGGTGACCTCGTGCAGCGATCCATCCTTGCGGCCCTTGCCACGCGGGGTGCGTGCTGCGTCATAAATATAGGCGTCTGTCATGGTTCCTCCTCACGCCCGGTCAGACGGATTGCCGGGCATCAAATCATAGGGGTGTTTCCAACCGGGCAGGGCAGAGATGCTGTCTAACCAACGGTCGATATTGGGGAAATCTTTACGCTCGAAGCCGAAAGGCTCGGGGTAGTAGAGATAGCCGCAGCAGGCGAAATCGGCGATTGACGGGGTATTGCCCACGATCCAGTCGCGGCCTTCAATATGGGTTTCAAGTGTGGCCAGCGCGGCGAGCACCCGCCCCTTGAGCCATTTGATCGCCTCGGTCGGGCGCTTGTCCTCGGGCAGGAAGTTCATCAAGAACCGCAAGCTGCCTTGCTGGCCTGACCCTTTCTGAGCGTCCCAAAACAGCCAGCGCATCATTTCATTGCGGTCATCGGCCAGAAACTTGCCGGTTTTTTCCGCGATATGTAGCTGGATCAGGCTGGATTGTGTGAGCGTCAGATCGCCCTCGACGAAAACAGGGGCCTCGCCCATCTCGTTGAGCGCGCGAAACTCTGGGCTGCGCGACTCGCCGTTGAAGAAGTCGACATAGTGTGGCTGCCAGTCATAGCCGGCCAGCTCCATCGTCAGCGCCGCCTTGTAGGCGTTGCCCGATTCTCCAAAGCAATACAGTTTTGCGGTCATGCGACCTCCCCCTCGTCTGCCCATAATCTGGCGATTAAGTGACGCGAACGTAAGCCCCTTGCGGGCGTTTCGCCGCAACGTCATTCCATCACGACGTCGCGTCTAACGCGAGAGCGCGCGAGACGTTCCGTTTGCGAAAGGTGAAAAGAAGGTGAACTGGCCGACCTATTGCACCACCACTTCCGTGGCTTTGGGAAAGGTAATACCCTGAAAATCCGGATAGGTTTTGCGCAACAGGCGAAGCTGCGTGGGGCTATCGAGGCGGATCAGATACCATTCGGCATTGTCTTGCAGGGCCAAAGTGGTGTCGTCGCGCCGCAGCTTGCCGCGTGCGGGCAGTTTCAGAACCGAGGTGGTCGGGATTGTCGCATAGGCGCGCCCCGCCTTGGTTTGCCCGCTTTGCATCGCGGCGACATCCATGGAGAAACTGTCGATCACCACGGGGGCCATCGCCTTTTTGATCTGCGTTTCCATCTCGCCTTCCAGCGCATCGACCCCCACGCCCGATTGCGAGGCAAGGGCGCGCATCATCTTTGGCGGCACGGTGTCAAAAAACACGTCATAGTTCTTGTCTTGCACCGCGCGCACGAAACCCGCCGCCTCTTGGGTGATCGCATTGCGATCTGACGCATCGAAGGCAAGGGCAGGCAGGCTGGTCGCGAGACAAAGCGCAGTTGCAAGAAGCAGACGAGGCATATCGGACCTTTCGCGCCTAGGCTTTGCGCTCTGGCAATTCCGCCTTGAACAGCCGCAACCTGTGGGTGAGGTTCTCTTGATGGGTCACCGAATTGAAATGTTCAAAGAGGAAGGTCAAGGCCTCGTCCGGCGTGATCTCGGCTTCTTGAGCAAAGCGGTTGAGGCGACGATAAGCATCGTTTGTCATGGCGACGGGAAAGCGGCGGGTCAGTTTCAGGCGTTTGGTCATCCGCGCTCCTCGGGGGCTTGGTTCGAAACGACCTGTGCGATCAGATCGGGATAAGTGTCATGTGCGGGCAGGTGGCTTAGCTGGTCGAGCCAGCCCATCTTTGCCTCGATCCCGCCTTGGTCGCGCGGTTGATAGGGGAAATCGGGGGCAAAGCAGCCCGCCATGATTTCTATCGTGTCGCCCGTCCGCAAATAGAGCGGCGTGCCGCAGGTCGGGCAAAACCCGCGCACAGAGATGTTGGAGGAGGCCCATTCGCGTGGCGTCTCGCCCTGCCATTCGACCCGCGCACCGGGCACCTCGAAAAGCGGCGCAAAGGCATTTCCGGTGGCGCGCTGGCACATCCGGCAATGGCAAAGACCGGCTTTGGCGGGGCCTTCGGACACGGTGAATCGGATCGCGCCGCATTGGCAGCCGCCACGTGCTGTAGGAAAAGTCGGATTTTGAGGCATCATCTGGCGCTCCGAAGCTGTGCCGCCACAGTTTAGCATGATCTTGGGGGGTGGCCATGGGCTTGGGGCGTGGCCTTGGGGCCGTCGCGTCTAAAGCTGATCCCAGGCGCTCAGGCCCAATTTATGCTGACGCCAGATTTGCAGACCCGCCACGATGGAGCCGAAAAACAGCGCGCTTAGCACCAGCCCGAGGATATGCACACCGAAGGACAATCCTGTCGTCCAGCTTAGCAGCGGATCAACGACAAGACGCGCGATGGCAAAGCCGATGGTGTAAATCAGCAGGGTTTGCCGCCAGCTCAGATACGGGCCCGGACGCGGCTCCAGGCCAAGCGCTGCCATCACCCGCGCAAGCAGCGGGCGGGGGCCGTGAATCACGCCGCGCGCGCGCAATTCAGACAGCGCGACCGCATAGCGGCGATTGGTTTCAGCTGTGCCCAGATACATGGCAACCTCATGAGTCGAATTGAGGCTAGGGTAGCGCGCGCCCGGGCTGACACAATCGCCCGGCCGGACACTTCACCGCACATGCTGGTGATCAATTTGAAAACGGCGGGCCAAAGCCCGCCGTCTTAGGTCTTGGGTCGCTTGGGATCAGAACTGATCTTCGGCCAGCGCCATCACCGTTTCGGCCCCTGTTTCGATGCGGGCCAGGTGCATCGCGCAGGCGGGCAGTTGGCGCGCCATGTAGTAGCGGCCGGTGGCGATCTTGCCCTCGTAGAACGCGGTATCGGTCGCTCCATTGTCCAGCGCGACATTGGCGGCTTTTGCCATCCGCGTCCACATCAGGCCAAGGCAGACATGGCCCATCAGATGCATGAAGTCATAGCTGCCCGACAGCGCCGCGTTGGGGTTCTTCATGCCGCTTTGCATAAAGAACATGCCCGCCGCCTGAAGCTGTTTGCTGGCCACTTTCAGCGCATCGGTGAAGGGTTTCATGCGCTCATCGCCGTCATGCGACTTACACTCGGCCTTGACCATCTCAAAGAAGGCCATGACATGCTTGCCGCCGTCCTGAGCGAGCTTGCGGCCCACCAGATCGAGCGCCTGAATGCCGTTCGCGCCCTCATAGATCATCGCGATGCGGGCGTCGCGCACATGCTGCGACATCGGCCAATCTTCGGTGTAGCCGTGGCCGCCGAACACCTGCTGGGCCTGCACCGCGGTCTCAAAGCCCTTGTCGGTCAGGAAGCCCTTGATCACCGGCGTCATCAACGAGATCAGCCCGTCAGCGTCTTTGTCACCCGCCTTGTGCACGCGGTCAATCAGATGCGCGCCCCAGAAGGTGAACGCACGCGCGCCCTCAACAAAGCTTTTCTGATCCATCAGCATCCGGCGCACATCGGGGTGCACGATGATCGGATCGGCGGCCTTGTCAGGGGCCTCGGCCCCGGTGACGGCGCGGCCTTGCAGACGATCCTTGGCATAGGCCACGGCCTCTTGATAGGCGGCCTCGGCCACGGCGTAGCCTTGCAGGCCCACGCCCAGACGCGCCTCGTTCATCATCGTGAACATCGCGCGCATGCCCTTGTGCAGATCGCCCAGCAGCCAGCCCTTGGCGCTGTCGTAGTTCATCACGCAAGTGGCGTTGCCGTGGATGCCCATCTTCTCTTCGAGCTTGCCCACGGAGACCGCGTTGCGCTCGCCCAGGGAACCATCGTCATTCACGAGGAACTTCGGCACGATGAACAGCGACACACCTTTGGTGCCCTCACCACCGCCCGGTGCCTTGGCCAGTACCAGATGGATCACGTTATCCGAGAGGTCATGATCGCCCGCCGAGATGAAGATCTTGGTGCCGGTGATCAGATAAGAGCCATCGTCCTGCGGCTCTGCCTTGGTGCGCATGAGACCCAGATCGGTGCCGCAATGGGGCTCGGTCAGGTTCATCGTGCCGGTCCAGTCACAGGTGACCATCTTGGGCAGATAGGTGGATTTCTGCGCGTCCGTGCCATGCGTGTGGATCGCCGAGTAGGCGCCATGCGTCAGGCCCTGATACATGTTGAACGCCATGTTGGCGGACACGAACATCTCGCCCACCGCGCAGTTGAGCACATAAGGCATGCCCTGACCGCCATATTCGGGGTCGCAATCCAGTGCGGTCCAGCCACCGTCTTTCATCGCGGCAAAGGCCTTGTCAAAGCCCTTGGGCGTGCGCACCATGCCGTTTTCCAGCACGCAGCCTTCCTTGTCGCCAACTTCATTGAGCGGGGCGAGCACTTCGGCGCTGACCTTACCGGCGGCATCAAGCACGGCCTCGGTGAAATCGGGCTCCATGTCCTCATAGCCCGGAATATCGGTCTGCGAGATCTTCAGAACCTCTTGCAGCACGAACTGCATGTCCTTGGTGTTGGCGGTGAAATTCGGCATGGCGTCCTCCCGGTTTTTCGTCAGTCGCGGATCAGGCCGCGTCGGTGTGGCGCGCCTTATCCAGTTGTTTCTCTGCCCAGCTGATCTGCTCGGCCAGTTCGGAAATGGCCTGCCCCAACTCATCCCGTTGGCGCGACATCTCCGACATTCTTTGCTGCGCGACTTTAATCGTCTCGTGCAGCTGCGTCTTTTGCTGATCGCCCATTTCGTAAAGATCCAGCAGCTGGCGGATATCCTCCAGGCTAAAGCCAAAACGCTTGCCGCGCAGGATCAGTTTCAGCCTTGCGCGATCACGCCGCGTAAATAGCCGTTTCTGACCCTCACGGATGGGGAACAGCAACTCCTTGCTTTCGTAGAACCGCAGGGTGCGCGGCGTTACATTGAACGCGTCACACATCTCGCGGATCGTCAAAACTTCGTCTTCGGTCATGCTCTCAGCCCCGTGTTTCCTTAGCGTAATGCAGGGGCAAATCATACGACTGCCCCTACATTACAAGACTTCTTGACGCGTACGTCACCGTAACGTCGCGTCACGAATTTGGTGACGTAATGTCAGGAACTTTTAACCATTCGGCCAAGAAATATTCTTTCGCCGAATGCGAAACTTATTATTAAGCCCGCTTGAGGTTTCTCATGCGTGCTGACGCTAAGGAATGCATTTTGCAGTCAAGAATCAAGGGGGGGCGAGCCCTGATCACGCAATTGTCGGAGATCTTCGATCGCGCTGTCCAGCTCATCGCGCTGCGCGCGGAGAATGCCGAGCTGGCGATCGGCCAATTCGATCCAGACGCGATTTTGTTCCTGCGTGCCCTTTTGATCATAGATTTGCAGCCATTGCCGCGACTCTTCTAGAGAAAAACCAAAGCGGCGGCCGCGCAGGATCAGCGTCATGCGGGCAATCTCACGCGGACCATAAAAGCGCGAGCGGCCTTCCTTTTGTGGGCTTAGAAGCTCGATATACTCGTAATAGCGCAAGGTGCGCGGCGTTACGTCGAAGCGCTCGCACATTTCCTTGAACGTCAGCAAATCGGACATACTGCCCCTCCTCTAGAGCCAAAATCTAGCGCGCCGGGCGGCGGGCTTCAAGCGATCGCTTGCCGCCCGGTCGCGCCTTTGTTTAGATTTCGATCGGTTTGAGGATTTCGGGTTCGATCACGTTAACGCCCGCCAGCCCGTCGATCAGCGGCTGGGCTGATTGCTCCAGCAGGCCGAATGTCTTGTAATGGCAGGGGATCACGGTCTTGAAATCAAAGTATTTCTTGGCCGCCCATGCCGCGCGCTCCATGTTCATCGTGTAATGACCACCCGCCGCGAGGATGCCGATATCGGGTTGGTGCAGCTCGCCCATCCATTCCATATCGGCCATGATGTCGGTGTCGCCGCTGACATAGATCGTGTGATCTTCCGCCGCGATCATGAAGCCTGCGGGCTGTCCGGCATAGATCGGATCGCCGCCCTTATAGTCGATCGAGGCCGAATGGGTCGCATTCACCATCGTTACCTTGGCGCCGCCAATATCGACCGTGCCGCCTTTGCCAAAGCCCACAACCTCAGCGCCCTCAGCCCCGAGGATGATCGACAGTTCATGGATGCAATAGATCGGGATGCTCAATTCCTTGGCGATTGGCACCGCATCCGATGCGTGATCGCCATGGCCGTGGGTCAGTAAGATATGGGTCGCGCCTTTGATCGCCTCGCCGCGTTTGTCATCGGGAAAGACGGGCGAGCCGGTCAGGAACGGGTCCAGCAGGATCACCGCGTCGCCCGTCTCGATACGAAAGCCGGAATGGCCAAGCCAGGTCAGTTTCATCATTGGTCCTCCTTTGTGTCTTCCCCAAGTCTAGGGCGTAAATCTGTGCCGGATAGGGGGAGGGACGCTCACAATCGGGCGGGGCGCTTGAAAGCGGCTGATGCACGGGCTAAACCGCGATCCAAGAGTAGCGGAGTGACCCAATGTCCATTGATATCGACACCGCGCGCAAGGTGGCGCATCTGGCCCGAATCCGGGTGCCCGAAGACCACCTTCCTGCGCTTGCATCCGAGCTGTCCAACATCCTGACCTTCATGGAGCAGCTCAACGAAGTTGACGTTGAGGGGGTGGAGCCGATGACCTCGGTGACGCCGATGCGCCTGAAGCGGCGTGAAGATGTGGTCACCGATGGCGGCTATCCCGAGAAAATTCTGAAGAACGCGCCCGATGCCCGCGAGGGTTTCTTTGCCGTGCCGAAGGTGGTCGAATGAGCCTGAACAAACTGACCATTTCCGCAGCGCGCGATGCGCTGGCCAAGGGCGATCTGACCTCGGTGGAGCTGACCGAGGCCTGTCTGGGCGAGATCGAAGGGGCAGGGGCGCTGAATGCGTTCGTGCACAAAACCCCCGAGATCGCGCTGGAGCAGGCCAAGGCCGCCGATGCGCGGATCAAGTCGGGCGATGCGCCTGCGATGTGCGGCATCCCGCTAGGGATCAAGGACCTGTTCGCGACCAAGGGTGTCGCAACGCAGGCAGCCTCACACATCCTCGAAGGGTTCAAGCCGGAATACGAATCGACCGTGACGCAGAACCTGTGGGATGCGGGCGCGGTGATGTTGGGCAAGCTCAACATGGACGAGTTCGCGATGGGCTCGAGCAACGAATCCGCCTGCTATGGCCCGGTTGTGAACCCGTGGAAGGTCGATGACCGTCAGTTGACGCCGGGCGGCTCTTCGGGTGGCTCGGCGGCGGCTGTGGCGGCGGATCTGTGTCTGGCAGCAACGGGCACCGATACTGGCGGTTCAATCCGCCAGCCTGCAGCCTTCACCGGCATCGTGGGCATCAAGCCGACTTATGGGCGTGTGTCGCGCTGGGGTGTGGTGGCGTTTGCGTCTAGCCTCGATCAGGCCGGGCCGATGACGAAATCGGTGCGCGATGCCGCGATCATGCTGGGCACGATGTGCAGCCATGACCCCAAGGATTCGACCTCGACCGAGATCGCCGTTCCTGATTTCGAAGCGATGTTGACGGGCGATATTCGCGGCAAGAAGATCGGTATCCCCAAAGAATATCGCCTTGAGGGCATGCCCGCCGAGATCGAAAAGCTCTGGGAAAACGGGATCGCGATGCTGAAAGATGCCGGCGCCGAGATTGTCGATATCTCGTTGCCGCAAACGAAATACGCGCTGCCCGCCTATTATGTCGTGGCCCCTGCCGAGGCCTCCTCGAACCTCGCGCGCTATGACGGGGTGCGCTATGGCCACCGCGCCAAGCTGGCGGCGGGCGAAGGCATTACCGACATGTATGAAAAAACCCGCGCCGAGGGCTTTGGCGCCGAGGTTCAGCGCCGCGTGATGATCGGCACCTATGTGCTGAGCGCGGGCTTTTACGACGCCTATTACAACCGCGCCCGCAAGGTGCGTGCCCTGATCAAACGCGATTTCGAACAGGTCTTTGCCCAAGGGATCGACGCGATCCTGACGCCTGCCACGCCCTCGTCGGCCTTTGGTCTGGGCGAGATGGCGGATGCTGATCCGGTCGCGATGTATCTCAACGATGTGTTCACCGTGACCGTGAACCTTGCTGGCCTGCCGGGCATTTCGGTTCCCTGTGGGCTGGATGCCAAGGGCTTGCCGCTGGGGCTGCAATTGATCGGACGTCCGTGGGAAGAAGGGGAACTTTTGAACCACGCCTACGTTTTGGAACAGGCGGCAGGCTTTGCCGCGAAACCGAAAAAATGGTGGTGATATGATGCGTGCTTTGGCTGTTCTTGGTGGCGTTGTGGCCCTTGCGGGCTGTGTGTCCTCAATCCCCGATTCTGGCCCCGAGTCACAGCGCGAGGCGCAGTTGCGTGGTCAGCCGATCGTGCCGCCTACTGCCCAAGGCGTGATGCCGGGCGAGCCGGGCACCAACCCCTCGCCCGCTGGCGCGCCCCTCAATGCAACGGGCACGGCGATGCCGGGCACGACCGATGCGCTTTCGGCCCCCTCGATTGATGCGACGGGCACGATTGGGAATAATCCAAGCGTGCCCGCCCCCGCGATGTCGGGGACGGCCGGGGACACGATTGGTGCGGATGCGATGGCGGCGTTGCAACAGACCGCGCCGAGCGGCGATACAATGAACGCGACAAGCGGGTCCAGCACAACGGCGTCAAGCCTGCCTGCCACGCCTGCGCCCGTAGCTGCGCAACCGATCTTGGATAATGATGCGTCTGGGCCAAATCTTGCGGCTTATGCGCTGTCGGTGTCCAACCGCCCGGGCCAGTCGGTCTATAAACGCGGCGGAATTCACCTGACCTCGACGGACAAAGCCTGCGCGAAATATATCTCGGCCGACCAGGCGCAGATTGCGTTTCTGTCGTCGGGGGGGCCGCAGCGCGACAAGCTGAACCTTGATCCCGACGGGGATGGATTTGCCTGTGGCTGGGATCCGACACCGTTTCAGGCCGCCCGCCAGTGATCTGCGCGCTGCCCTCACCCAATTTCGGTGAGCGGCGGGGCGGCGCGCGCCCGGAGCTGGTGGTGATCCATTACACCGCGATGCCCAGTTTTGGCTCGGCGCGCACGCGTCTGTGCCTGCCCGAGGCCGAAGTTTCGGCGCATTGGCTGATCGGCAGTGATGGGCAGGCCGAGCAACTGGTGCCCGAAGAGATGCGCGCCTGGCATGCCGGGGCAGGGCAATGGCGCGGTTGTGACGATGTGAATTCCCGCTCGATCGGGATCGAGTTGGACAATCTTGGCGAACGCCCTTTTCCCGAACCACAAATGGCCGCGCTTGAGGGCTTGCTAGGCGCTATCATGGCGCGCTGGGCGATCCCGCCTGAAAATATCATCGGCCATTCCGATATGTCGCCGGGGCGCAAGATCGATCCCGGTTCACGGTTCGATTGGCAGCGTTTGGCGTGTCAGGGGCTGTCGATCTGGCCCGAGCCGCGCAATGCACCTGCGCCCAATGCCGACACGTTTTGCGCCTTGGCGCTAAGTTTTGGCTATGGCGATCTGGGGATCGAGACGCTGCTGCCCGCCTTTCGGCTGCGCTTTCGTCCGCGCTATCAGGGGCCGCTCGATGCCACCGACATGGCGCTGGTCGCGGATCTTGCGATGCGTTTTGGCAATGATGGTGGGGCGTGGCGCGCGAGCTAGGCGCCGCCGGGCAGTCATGTCTCAAATGAAAAAGGCCGGAGGTTGACGCCTTCGGCCTTTCGCTATTGCGTTTCAGCCGTCTCAGAACGCGCTGAGAACGGTTGAGGACAGCGCGCTATGGGTCGGGTTCAAGATCGAATCCGCCACGCTGTTCAGCGGCACTTTTCCCGTCGCCTGACCGAACGGGAGGGGCACGCCAAGGCGCACCGTGTTCAACGAGGCGCTTCCACCGCCCAGATCGGCTTTGGTGCGGGCGTATTCCAGCGACGCCAATCATATCGAGATCAATATGACTGCCGCCCCCCGAAAGACGGGTGCGCATCAGGTTGCCGCCAAGCGTTATCTTGGGCAAATGCGGACATGGGTGAAAAGGCGCAGGCTAGCGATGCGACAGTTACAAATTTGGTCGTGACGACGCTGCAACACATCTGAGATGATCCTGCTCGATCGCTCATGCAAGGATGTTTCTGTTCACTGACAGTAAGTTACGCAGCCATGCCCATTGATATCAACGAAGTGTTGAAGAGGCGCTAATAATTGTTAACGCGTTGCTGTCCGCCCATCACTTGGGAATTCTGGTCCGCGAAAAGGGGCGCAGCCTGCGCGCGCGCCCCTCTCTTTTGTATTTTCGCGCTTGGACGCTCAGGGGCGCAAATACGCGTAGCCCTGACCTTGAAGCTCCATCAGATAGACCGCGCCCGAGGGCACGACTTCGGCCTCGTCAACCAGCGGCGGCGCCTTGCCCAGTTTTCGCGTCATTCCCGCAATCGTGTTGGCGCAGGCGCGGAAATGAATCGGCTGATCGGTCATCGCCATTTCCTCGATTCGCGCCTTCACCGGCGACGTGTCCGAGCGCAGCATGTTCAGGCCGGGGCCATAGGTGACGATCTCGACGCTTATCTTCTCACCCTTCTCCTCATAATATTTGATGATATTCGCGGCGTTATTGAGCGCGATATTCATCACTTTCGGGTCGGCTTCATCGACCTGAATGGCGACCTTTTGCTCGGCAAAGACCGGCAAGGCCCATAGTGTCGCCGCGAGCGCAAGCCCGAGGCGGGTTCCTCCCTTAATCATGTGACTCTCCCTTTCACATTCTGAACCTACAGCCTTGGCAAAGCGCTTGCGAATTGCAACAAAAACCGCGCAGGGCGCTCACTCATTCGTGAATGGCCGCGCCGCTTCGCCGCGCCAAGTGGAGCGCTCGTGACGGCGCGCGTCGCGCTTGCCCGATTGCCCAACTGCCCGGAGACCCTTTCGTATGACGTCGTTTCACGCCGCTTCCAGATTACGCCATGTTTTGGGTCTGCCGGGCACGGTATTCGCATTTTTCGTGGTGATGCTGGGCACCACGGTGCCAACCCCGCTTTATCCGCTCTATCGGCAGGGTTTTGGGTTTTCCGAGCCGCTGATCACGGTGATTTTTGCAGTCTATGCGGTGGGGGTGATCGGGGCGCTTTTGGGCATGGGGCGCTGGTCGGATCAGATCGGGCGACGGCCGATGCTGCTGGCAGGGCTGGGCTGTGCGGCGCTGAGCGACGTGATCTTGGCGCAGGCCGACGGGCTGAGCTGGCTGTTACTGGGGCGGTTGATCTCGGGGATGTCGGCGGGGATTTACACGGGTGCTGCGACGGTGTCGGTGATCGAGCTGATGCCAGAGCGTTGGCGCGCGCATGGCCCGCTGGTGGCCGTTGCGGCCAATCTGGGCGGGTTGGGGCTGGGGCCGCTATTTGCGGCGCTTATCTTGCAAGACGTGTCTGACCCGCTGGTGACACCCTACCTTAGCCATCTTGGGCTGGCCGTGATCGGTGCCGTGCTGATCTTGATCGCGCCGGAAACCGTCAACAAACCCGCGCATCCACGGCTGCAGATGCAGCGTCTCGAAGTGCCGCCCGAGGTCCGTCCGGTCTTTGTGCCCGCAGCCACGGCGGCCTTTGCCGGTTTCATGGTGGCGGGGTTCTTCACGGCCGTGTCGCCCGCGTTTCTAGGCGCGGTTTTGGGGCGTCACAGCGAGATTCTGGTCGGGTTGGATGTGGCCTCTTTCCTGCTGATGGCGGTGCTGGGACAGATGTTGTTGCCGCTCTTTCCGGCGCATCGTCGCTTGCCCATCGGGGTCGGTCTGCTGTTGACGGGGGTGTTGGTCTTGGGCGCCGGGCTTGTGTTGGCGCAACTCTCGGTGATTTTCGTTGGGGCGATGATTGCGGGTGTGGGGAACGGGTTGGTGCTGCGTGCCGGGCTGGGCCGGGTCGCGCAAGCCGCGCCCGTTGACGAACGCGCTGCCGTCACCTCGACCTTTTTCACGGTGTCCTATGTTGCGCTGTCACTGCCGGTGGTCGGGGTTGGCTTGGCCAGCGCGGTCTTTGGGCTTTACGCCAGCGCGATCGGCTTTGCCGCCGTCGTGGCGCTGTTGTGCCTGATCACGCTGGTCCTGTTGGCACGTGAAGCACGGGCGGCGCGCGCCTAGGCGATTGACCCGCCGCATGTGATTGCCTATCTGCAACGATGCGCGGATGGCCGGATGACCGCGAGTGCCCATAGCTCCGTTTCTGCGGACAGCTGGGTGCCCGAGGAAAGTCCGGACTCCATGAAGTAACGGTGCCGGGTAACGCCCGGGCGGGGCAACCCGACGGAAAGCGCCACAGAAAAGATACCGCCCAATCGGTTCGCCTCGGCGGATCTTGTGGGTAAGGGTGAAACGGTGGGGTAAGAGCCCACCGCGGGGCTGGTAACAGTCCTGGCATGGCAAGCCCCACCGGGAGCAACGCCGAATAGGGATCGTGCGCCGCCCCGGCAACGGGTGACGGCAGGGGAACTTCGCCCCGAGCGATCCGGGTTGGCGGCTGGACCCTGTTGGCAACGACAGGGCGAGAGGAATGGTCATCCAGAGGGGCAACCCTTGGACAGAATCCGGCTTACAGGCCATCCGCGCAAATTTTTCATGGCTTTGAGGGAGGGGGTTCCCTCGGGGTCTTGGCCGCAGTGGCGCCGCACTGTGCGAAATTGCAATCGCACCTCTGCGCGAGTGGACCTTTCTTTTTCGCGCCAGACCCCAAGCTTAGAAGGTAGACTTATACGACCTTCAGGAGGAGCGAAGATGACTTATACGATCGACAAGACATTGGACGGAGATTTTGACGCCGTTGAGGCGCAGGTGCGCGCGGCTTTGGGCGCGGCGGGGTTTGGCGTGCTGACGGAGATCAATGTCTCGGCCACGATGAAGGCCAAGCTGGATGAAGACATGCCGCGCTACAAGATCCTTGGCGCGTGCAATCCGAAACTGGCCTTTAGAGCGATCCAGCACGAGCCCAAAATTGGCGCGATGTTGCCCTGCAACGTGATCCTGCGCGAAGTCGAAGGTGGGGTCGAGGTGTCAGCCGTCGATCCGGTGGTCTCGATGCAGGCGGTGAAAAGTGACGGGCTAGCCGAAGTCGCAACCAAGGTGCGCGCAATGCTCAAGGACGTCATCGCGGCGCTTTGACCTGATATAGCGTTTTTGCTGGCCTTCCGGGGGATCACGCGCAAGACTGGCGTGGATTTAACTCAACTCGGGAGGCTGACATGAGCTTCGTCAAGACATTGGCAACTTTGGCGGTGGGGTTTGCTGCTGCCAAAGGGGCGCAGAAGTTTTCGAAAATGGGTGGCTTGCAGGGCATGAAAGACGCCCTCGGAAGTGCCGGTCAACCCGGCGGCGTAGCCGATCAGATCGGCGATATGGCGGAAAAAATGGGCGTCCCCGGCGGCAAGGACAGCGTGCGCGATATGTTCGCCAAATTTGGTGATCAGGCAGCCTCGGCGACGGGAGCGGCTGAGGCGGGGCTTGGGTCGTTGATGGGCGCGCTGACAAGTGCGGCCAAGACGGGCGCAGGCGGTCTGGGCGGCATGCTTAGCGCGGTTACGGGCGGCACGGCGGCAGAACCCGCGATGGAGGATCAGGCGAAACTGATGATCCGCGCGATGATTCAGGCGGCCAAGGCCGACGGGTCGATCGACGATCAGGAACGCACGACCATTCTTGATCACCTTTCGGATGCCTCCGATGAGGAAATCGCCTTCGTGAAATCCGAACTCGACGCCGAGATCGACGTGACGGGCCTCGCCCGTGATACGGCTGAAAGCATGAAAGCGCAGGTCTATTCCGCCGCGCTGATGGCGATTACCGTCGATACCGAGGCCGAAAAGCAATATCTTGCGAATCTGGCGGCAGCGCTTGGCTTGCAGACAGAGAAAGTGGCGATAATCCATCAGACGATGGGCAAGCCGCTGGTCTGATCTGGGCTTGGACATTGGGATGCGGGTCGGGGCCAAGCGCCGTGGCCCGCATCTTGCATTTCAGGGGGTGGCAGACTTGAAGCCGCGCCCGATCTCGATCAGGCGTTGCTTGCGCCACAGCCCGCCACCATAGCCCGTCAGCGACCCATCCGCGCCGATCACCCGATGGCAGGGCACCATCAGCGCGATCTGATTGGCCCCGTTGGCACGCGCGACGGCACGGGTCGCACTGGGGCGATTGATGGCTTGGGCGATCTGGGCATAGCTGCGGGTTTGGCCTGCGGGGATGGTGCGCAACGCGGCCCAGACGGCGCGGGAGAACTCTGATCCGTGCTGGGCCAGCGGCGTGGCGAACTGCGCGCTGCGGCCCGCGAAATATTCGGTCAGTTCCGCCTCGGCCTGATCGGTGGGGGTAAACCGCCCGATACCGATTCCGCCGGGCGTGGTTTCGCGCAGCTTTTTCAACTCCGCGGGCAGCGCCTTGCGGTCGAGAAATTCCAAAAGATGCAGATGGGTCGCGCTGCTCAGCGCGATCATGTCGCCCAAAGGCGTGGCGATCCAGCTGGCGCGCAGCGCGGCATCTGCCCGAAAGGCGCCCGGCGCGCATCCCATCAGTCGGGCAAAGGCCGCACGAAAGGCGCTGGGCGAATCAAAGCTGGCCTGATGCTGCGCGGTGATCACCTTGCCGCCCTCGGCCAGCGTCTCAAACCCCTCGCGCAAGCGACGCAGCCGGGCCATGTCCAGAAAAGTCATCCCGAAATGACGCCTGAAAGCCCGCCGCACGGTGGACAGATCATAGCCCATCTGCGCGAGATCGCCTTCCCGCCAGCGCCGCGCCGGATCGGCCTCGAGTGCGTCAAGAAGTGTGGCGATGACTGGCTCGGCTTTGGCGGCGGCTTGCATCGGATGGCAGCGTTTACAGGGACGAAACCCGGCCTCAAAGCAGGCCCCGATCGAGTCGTGAAAGGTGCAGTTTTGAGCCAGCGGTTTGCGCGCAGGGCAGGTCAGGCGGCAAAAAATGCCTGTGGTGGCTACGCAGACAAAGGCCTGCCCGTCATAACGCGAGTCGCGCTCTAGCAGGGCGCGATACAGGGTGGCGTGATCTGGCAAATCAAATAGCATGACGCCAACTTAGCACCCGCTTGCGCGTGGGACTGTCGAAAAACGGGCGTCTATTTTATTTTCTGCGCCAAGCCGCGCGGGAAATCTGGGGTGCGGCCTGGGTTTTGGTGTTGACTCCGCATGGGGTATAGCTAAAAGGCGGGCTTCAAGGATTCCGCGGGCGCGCCGATGTGCCCGGAGCTAGGAGAATTAAAATGGCGAAGCCGACGACGATCAAGATCCGTCTGAACTCGACGGCGGGCACCGGGCACTTCTATGTGACCAAGAAGAATGCCCGCACCATGACGGAAAAAATGGCCGTGAACAAATACGATCCGGTCGTGCGCAAGCATGTTGAATACAAAGAAGGCAAGATCAAATAAGATCGCCGCTTTGGATTGGTTGAAGGGCCGTGCCGTTGGGCGCGGCCTTTTGCTTTTGGCGCGCCTGATTTGGCGGCAAATGTTAGCTCCGTGCCCCGCGTGACAGGTAGCGCGCCATTGCCGGACCCGCGATCAGCACCAGCAGGAATCGCCCGATCTGCATCGCCATCACAAAGGGGATATCCACCTGCGTGCCCGCCGCGATGATTGCCACGGAATCGGCGCCACCGGGGCTGGTCGCCAGATAGGCGGTCACCGGCTCGATGCCGGCAAAATGCACCAAAAGGGCGGCAAAGCCCGCGCAAAGCGCAATTAGCGTCACGATCATGCCCAGCACCAGCGGCAACACCCGCGCGGCATGGCGCAACACCTCGTGAGAGAACCGCATGCCAATCCCCCAGCCGACGATAGCATAGCTCAGCGCCAGCACGGGCTGGGGCAATGCGATCACGCCCAGACCGCCGAGATTGTAGATCACCCCTGCGATCAGCGGTGTCAGCAACCCGCCACCGGGCACTTTCAAGCGCCAACCGATCAACCCCGCGCCAATCGCCAATGTCAGGGTCTTGGCAATCTCCAGCGCGCTATGGGGCACGACGCTTGGCGCTAAACTCACGGTGTGGCTCGGCGCGATCCCAAAGAGTTTCACCACCACCGTGGCCGCGATCGCGCAGCACGCCACGCGCAGATATTGCATCATCGCGACCAGCCGCATATCGGCGCCGTAGCTTTCCGACATCAGCGTCATTACCGTCGCGGCCCCGGGCGACGATCCCCAGATCGCCGTGCTACCGGGCAGCATGCCCGTGCGCGAAAGCAACCAGCCCAGACTGATCGCGCCCAACACGGTCGACAGGATTCCCGCCGCAAAGATTGGCCAGTCGCGCGCAATTTCAGGAAACAGCTCGGGGGGCAGTTTTGAGGCCATCATCATGCCGACCACGCTTTGCGCGATGATGAAAACAACCCGCGGGATCGCCACGCCAGAGCCCAGCCCGGCCATCGCAATCGCGACGATCATCGGTCCCAAAAGCAGCGCCGCAGACAGATGTGCCTGTCCCAGCAGCAGCGCCAAAAGGCTTGAGCCCAAGATCAAGACACCCCAGCGCAGCGGTGTGGGCCATTTCGCGGGGAGGGTCAGCAAAGAGGCAAGCATATTGGTGCCGTCATCTTGTTGTTATGCCTGTCAGATAGCACAGTTATGCCCCACGCCAATGGCTGAAAGCTGTCACGCGATATTTGGGGCGAGCACTTTGGAAGCTGGCGCATTGGGCCGTGCTGGGGGCTGAATTTCCCCTGAGTTCATCAGTTGAAACTGTCGCTTGGGGGCAGGCCCCCGCGTCATTTGCGAACCTTGGTACCGGCGCGACACCGCAAGGCGCGGGCACGCAACTGCGGTTGTGGCGAAATCGGCACGCTTGGCGATTGTCCGACGCTTTGTTTCCCCACTTTCGGTTTTGCATATTCTTTTGCGTTCTTTCCCATTAGGGAAATCAGCCTATCCTGTTAAAGATAAGATCGGACTAAAAAGCCAAGCAATGACAGAAAATATCGTTAACTCTGGTTGGGCGAAATGGCTGTAAACTCAAGAGATCCTATTGAATCAGTGCTTGTGATGGGCGTGAGTGGCACCGGCAAAAGTACGATTGCCAAAGGTGTCGCGCAGGCCTTGGGTGGGCGGTTTCTTGACGCCGATGACTATCATCTGCCTGCGAATGAAGCGCAAATCGCATCGGGCAAGGCGCTGGATGATGCGATGCAATCGGAGTGGCTTGACCGGGTTTCCTATGAGGTACTGCGCGTGGGTATGCTCAGTCGGCAACGTGTGATTTTCGCCTGCTCCGCGCTCAAACATGCCTATCGCGACCGCTTGCGCAGTAAGCTCGGCAAGATTCCGATTGTGTATCTGAGCGGTACGCGCGCTTTGATCAAGGCGCGTTTGGCGCAGCGGACAGACCATTTGAAACCAGCCACGTTGCTTGACTGTCAGTTGGCCGATCTTGAGGCGCCCAGCGAAGAGGAAGGCGCGCTGATCTGTGATATTGCGCAGCCGCCAGAACAGATCATCGCCGAGATTTGCCGCAGCTTGCAAGACGCTGCGCTTTCGCGAGGGGCTAAGATCGGTTGACTTCGCTTTTGGCAGGCCAAAGGGGGCAGGGCAGACCTGCCGCGCCCCCAAGACCGCGAGGGGCGTTCACGCCGCGCGGATAAGCATGCCAAACAGATCGCGCGTGTCATCGGGATCGGCCAGCAGATCAAGCGGCTGGTAAAAATCGCTGCCCGCGATCTGGTCGTGAATGTAGCGCAGGGCGCTGAAATCCTCGATTGCGAAACCCACAGAGTCAAATAGCGTGATCTGGCGCGCATCGCGCCGCCCCTCGGCCTCGCCGCGCATCACCTGCCACAGCTCGGTCACGGGGTGATCGGCGTCAAGCTGCTGGATCTCGCCCTCGATCCGGGTTTGCGGCGGGTATTCCACGAAAATATCCGAGCGGGTGAGGATATCGCGATGCAGCTCAGTCTTGCCGGGGCAATCGCCGCCAATCGCGTTGATATGCACGCCCGCGCCGACCATGTTATCGCTCAGGATCGTCGCGCATTGCTTGTCGGCGGTGCAGGTGGTGATGATCTGCGCGCCCTCCACGGCCTGCGCGCCCGATGTGCAGGCCGTCACGCCAAAGCCCTGCGCGCTGAGGTTGCGCATGGCTTTCGCGGTGGCCGCAGGGTCGATGTCATACAGGCGCAAGCGGTTGATGCCGCAGATCGCGCGAAAGGCCAGCGCCTGAAATTCGCATTGCGCGCCATTGCCGATCATCGCCATCACGGTTGCGCCTTTCGGGGCGAGGTATTTACCCACCAAAGCCGAGGTCGCCGCCGTGCGCAGCGCCGTCAGTACCGTCATTTCCGACAGCAGCAGCGGATAGCCCGTCGCGACCGAGGACAGCACGCCAAAGGCCGTCACCGTCTGATGCCCGGTGCGCCCGTTCTTGGGGTGGCCGTTGACATATTTGAAGCCGTAATTTTCGGCGTCTGCCGTGGGCATCAGCTCGATCACGCCCTCTTGCGAATGGCTCGCCACGCGCGGGGTCTTGTCGAATTCCGGCCAGCGGCGGAAATCCTGCTCGATATATGCGGCCAAGTCGCGCAGTACCTGCTCGGGGCCGATGGAGTTCACCAGCCGCATCATGTTGGCGACAGAGACGAAGGGCACAAAGGCGAGCGCCGAAGGGGTAGGGGCCTGCGAGGTCATCAATAGCTCCGGGTCATGCGGTCAAGAACGCGTCGGCCAAACAGGCTGGCGGTGAGGTCGCGGATCAGTTTTGCAGTGCGCCCGCGCTCATCGAGAAACGGGTTCAGCTCGACCAGATCAAGCGAGGTTACGAGGGTGCTGTCACACAGCTCCTCCATGATCAGATGCGCCTCGCGGAAGGTCGCCCCACCGGGCACGGTTGTGCCCACGGCAGGCGCGATTGCAGGGTCGAGAAAATCAACGTCGAAGCTGACATGCAGCAGTCCATTGGCGGCGCGCACACGGGCCAGAAACGCACGCAACGGGGCCAGCACGCCGGTCTCATCGAGTGCGCGCATGTCATGCACCTCAATGCCCGTCGCGGTGATGCGGTCACGCTCTGCCGGATCGACCGAGCGGATGCCCATCATACAAATATTGGCTGGCTCCACGGCATGTTTGAGCGGCGGATAGGCCTCAAACCCCGGCTGGGCGGTGAAATAGGCGACCGGCGTGCCGTGCAGATTGCCGCTGGTTGTGGTGTCGAGCGTGTGCAGATCGGGATGGGCATCCAGCCACAGCACGAAAAGCGGGCGGTTCAGGCTGGCCGCATGTGCCGCAATGCCGCTGACCGTTCCTGCCGCCATCGCGTGATCGCCACCCATGAAGACGGGCAGGTCGTGGGTGCGCGCGGCCTCCTGCGCGGCTTGTGCAAGGATCGTGATCCAGGCGCGGGTCTCGGCCAGATCGTGGATCGCGGGGTTGGCATGGGGCAGGGGTGTTTGCGGGCCAATCGCCAGATCGCCCAGATCGGTGACGGTCCAGTCCAGATCAGCAAGCACGCGCGCCAGTCCCGCTGTGCGCAAGGCCGCAGGCCCCATCACACAGCCCGGCTGAGATGCGCCCGTCTGAATCGGTGCGCCCAAAAGCGAACAGGTCTTTTTCATCATGATCTCCCTAGTTAAGCGCCAAGATGGGGGAATTTTCTTGCGGTTTCGATTGTCAATTTGCGCGAAATGAAGGTATAATTAATCGAATAGAGCAATTATTTGTGCGAAGTGATCAGTGAGCGACCTGCCTAGCACCATCGACCGCGCAATCATCGCCGCCTTGCGTCAAGATTCGCGGGTCTCGGTGACCGAACTGGCGCATAAGGCCGGGATCTCGCGCACCACTGCGCGGGTGCGGTTGCAATCACTGATGGAGAGCGGACGGATCCGGCGCTTCACCATTGAGACCGATATCGATGTTGAGGGGCAGGTGCGCGCGATTACGTTGGTGCAGTTGCAAGGGCGCATGTCGCGCACCGTGATCCGCGCGCTGCATCGTATCGCTGATGTTTCGACCGTTTATGCCACCAATGGCAACTGGGATTTGGTGGCCGAAATCCGCACGGATTCCTTGGCCAGTTTTGACCGTGCGCTGCGCGAGATCCGCGAAATTCCCGGGGTGCAGAATAGCGAAAGCTGTCTGCTTCTGGCACCGGTTGTCGGCTAGACGCGCCGTATGAAAGTGATTGCGATGTCGCGTGATGACGTAACCTTTTCCGACACTCAAGGAGATCGCGATGAAACGTATTCTGGCCCTCACGCTGGCAATCCTGGTGCCGGGGCTGGCACTGGCGCAGCCTTTCGGGAATTGGAAGGAACAGCGCTTTTCGCTGTTTTCCGGCAATGACTGGCAGCAATCGGCGGATGGCGTATCGGTGGTTTCTGATGGGGCGGTGTCGCTGATCTGGACGGCGCTATCGCCTGCGCAGGGGAATGTGCGCAAGGCGTCATGGCGCTGGTCGGTGGCGCAAAGCGTGCCCGCGACCGATCTGACGCAAAAGGGTGGGGATGACCGCGATCTGTCGCTCTATTTCGTGTTCATGCCCGAAAACGTGGCCGCACAAAACCGCAACGCCTCGATCCGCAAGTTGCTGAGCGTCAAGGAGGCGCGGGTGCTGATGTATGTCTGGGGTGGCGAGCATGCGCGCGGCTCGGTGTTGTCCTCGCCATATTTGGGCGCGCGCGGCAAGACGCTGATCATGCGCAAGGCGGGCACGGGCGATCATCGCGAAAACGTCGATCTGGCGACGGATTATACCAAGGCATTTGGCGGGGCGAAAACGACGCTCGTTGGTCTGGCTGTTTCGGCTGATAGCGATGACACGGACAGCACGCTTAAGGCGTCTCTGGCGGGGTTGCGGCTGCAATGATGTCCAATTCTGCGGCATGCTCAAGCACCGCCGCCTGACCAGTCGGAGACAGCGCGTAAAGCCCGCGCTCGGGGTGCTCGAACCATCCGTAATGATCGGCGCGCATCAGGGTTGCAGCCCGCGTGACTCCGGTGGCGCGGGCAATCGTCGCGGGTTTCGATATGCCATGCGTGCCCAAGTAAGCCGCGCAGCGCAGCGCGTCTTGGCGATAGGCGGTCATGCGTTTTGTGCGTGTTGTGCCCGCGACATTCGGATCGCCCACCCGGCGCTCAAACTCGCGCAGCAACCGCGTGGCGGCCTTGCGGTTTTTGCGCGGCGTATGATCGCCGGGATCAAGATGCGCCTCGACCTTGGCGCGGCTCACATCCACCGCCAGCAGCCCCAGCCCCAGCCGTCGACACAGCCGCGCAATATCCTTGTAGCGCAGCTTCCAGCCACGTTCGGACGACACCGGAACGGCAAGATACACGAGGTCGCTATGGGTCTGGCGTTCAATCCCCTGAAAGATCAGCGCCAGCGAGAATGTCGTCTTCAACTCGACCACGAGGGACGGTTCATCGCCACGCCGCGCCATCACATCGCAGGCACCGATTTCCGCTTTCACCTCATAGCCTTGAGCTTCAAGATAGGTCTTGATCGGCGGGTATAGATCGGCCTCGCGCATGTCTCCTCCGGCTGGCTGCGCCCTAGCCATAGCGTAAAGACGCGCGCTGATCTATCCGCGCAGGGCGGTCGCGCGTGCCAGCCCATCGACCACGGCGGTAAAGGCATCGGCGCGGTCCTGTGTGGCGAGTGGGAACAGCGCCTGCGCCTCTTGCGAAATCATCCCCATCAGGCTGGAGCCACCCACAAGGATCACCGCGTCAATCTGGCGTGCGTCAACTCCCGCGAGCGAGAGCGTTTCGGCCATCGCCGCGCGCAGATCGGGGCGAAACCCCTGCAGCGCCGCGTTCAGAGAGTCCGGCGTGATTGGTGCGTTCAATCGGGGTTCGATAAAGCCCATCGCGATCTCGCTTGCGGTCGCGCCATTGGCCTCGATCTTGCCGCGCTCGACCGCGAACGCCAGCGTGTGGCCCAAATGATCCTCAATCACCTTTTCCAGACGGCGCATTTTGCGCGGATCGCTGGCGTGTTTGACCATATCCTCGACCGCGCGTTCGGTGTCGCGTGTGTAAAGGAACGGGATTTTGGCCCAGGTGGAAAGGTCAACATAGATCGCGTTTGGAACGGGAAGCAGCCCGGTGCCAAAGCTGCGTTTTAGCGTGCCGCCATGCCCGAGATGCGCCATCACATGCGCCATCGACACGGCCTGATCAAAATCGGTGCCGCCAAGGCGAATGCCGTGGCTTGCCAGCACTTCGATGCGCGGGCCGTGGCTGCGAAAGACGGTGAAATCCGAGGTGCCGCCGCCGATATCGACAATCAACCCGATCTCGCCCGCCGCACCGCGACTTTGATAGGTAAGGGCTGCGGCCTCGGGTTCGAACAGGAAGTCGACCGTTTCGAACCCAGCTGCCAGATAACAGGCGCGCAGGTCGGTCTCGGCACGCGCGTCGCGCTCGGGATCGTTGGAGTGGAAATGCACGGGGCGGCCTGACAGCGCGTGGGTGAAGGGCTGTCCGGTCTGCGCCTCGGCGCGCGCTTTGATCTGGCCCAGAAAGGCTGTGATGATCGAGGACAGCGTGCGCCGCTTGCCCCCGATCAGACGCGTTTCATGCAGCAACGGCAGGCCCAGAACGCTTTTGAGTGCGCGCATATAGCGCCCCTCATCGCCCGCCATCAGCGCCTGTGCCGCGGCCGTGCCGATCAGCATCTCGGCCTCGTCTGCGGGGAAAAACACGGCCGTGGGCAAGGTCAGTGCCTCTGCCTCGATCGGCAGGTGGCGCACGGTGCCATTCTCAAGAATCGCGGCGGCGGAATTGGAGGTCCCAAAGTCGATTGCAAGGGTTGGGGCGGTCATCTGCGGCGGCCTCATCAGGAAAAGCGGAACCTGCGCGGCTACTCAATTTTGCGCAATGCTGCAAGGGAAGAAGCGGATTGGACGCGGATATCGAAAGCCTCTTGCTGATAACTGACCGGTCAGTTATTTATTTTGACATGACGCAAAATACCCCCAAAGAACCAAAGTTCCGCAGACGTGCCGAGGCGCGCCCGGATGAGGTGTTGGATGCTGCACTGAGCCTGTTCACCGAAAAGGGCTATGCGCGCACCACCGTCGATCAGGTGGCCAAGCGGGCGGGGTTCTCCAAGGGCACGGTCTATCTGTATTTCGCCTCGAAAGAGGCGATCCTTGAAGGATTGGTGCGGCGCACGGTTGAGCCGGTCGCAGAGGCGGCTTTCGAGACGATGGCCGATTTTCGCGGCGATCCGCGCCCCGTGCTGGCGCAATTCCTGCGCGCGATGGCGCAGGCGCTTGCGGTGCCCAAAACCCGCGCCGTGGTGATGATCATCCTGCAAGAAGCGCCCGTCGCGCCCAATATCGCAGCGCTTTATCGCAAATCGGTTCTGGAACGTGCGCTGCCTGCGATGATCGCGCTTTTGGCGCAGGGCGTGGCGGGCGGGCATATCCGCGCAATCGACCCGGAGCTGACCGCGCGCAGCGTGATTGGCCCGATGATTGCGCATCTCTTGCTGTCCGAGGTTTTCGCCATTCGCCCCGAGGGCGGGTTGCAGATGGATCGGTTGGTTGAAAACCATCTGACCCTGATTTTTGCGGGGCTCGACCCCCCTGTGGGAGAAACGCCATGAGCGCTTTTGTCGATTGGATTGCGACCTTTGCGGCGGCGATTTTTCCGGGCTTTGGCGGCGATGGAGTGCCAAGCTACAACGGGTATGCCGAGGGTGATTACGTCTATGCCGCGCCCGCTGCCGCTGGCCGGATTGCGCAGCTTGACGCGGTTGAGGGCATGCAGGTGCACAAAGGGGATCTGCTGTTTCGCCTTGAGAATTCCCAACAAGTGGCAGCGCTCAACGCGGCCAAGGCGAATGCGGCGGTGGCGCAGGCCAATCTGGAAAACCTCTCGACGGGCAGTCGGTTGCCCGAGATTGACGTGATCCGCGCCACGCTGGATCAAGCGCGCGCCGATCAGACGCTGGCCGCCTCGACCCTTGCGCGCACCCAACAGCTGCGCGCAAGCGGGGCGGTCTCGCAGGCCAAGGTCGATGTCGATCAGGCCAGCTATGACAGCGCCACGGCGCATGTCGCCCAGCTTGAAGCACAGCTCAAGGTGGCCGAGTTGCCTGCGCGCAATGCCCAACGTGTCGCCGCCGAGGCCAGCCACACCGCCGCACTTGCGCAAGAGGCGGGGGCGCAATCGGCGCTGAGTGATCGCACGGTTGACGCGCCAGTGGGCGGTTTGGTGGACAAGGTCTATTACGATCTGGGCGAGGTGGCAGGCGCAGGCGCGCCAGTGGTGGCGATCTTGCCGCCCAATGCGCTCAAGGCGCTGTTTTTCGTGCCCGAACCGGATCGCGCGCAGATCAAGCTGGGCGAGGTATTCAACGTCAGCTGCACCGGATGTGCCAGCGGCATCACAGCCAAGGTCACGCGCATGGCCTCAAGCCCACAATACACCCCGCCGATCATCTATAGCCGCGAGGAGCGTGCGCGCCTCGTGTTTCGCGTTGAGGCGCGGGTGAACAACGCCCAAGGGCTGCTGCCCGGCCAACCCCTCACGTTGAGCGCAAAACCATGAGTGACGCGCCCGCCATTTCCGTGTCTGGCCTGACCAAGCGGTTTTCGGGGCGCACAGTGGTCGATCACTTTGATATGGATGTCCCCAAAGGCGCGATTTACGGTTTCTTGGGGCCCAACGGCTCGGGCAAGACGACCACCATTCGCATGATGTGCGGGTTGCTCACGCCCGATGAGGGCACGGGCACCTGTCTGGGCTTTGACATCCTGCGCGAGCAGGACCGGATCAAGGCCAATGTCGGCTATATGACGCAGAAATTCTCGCTATATGAGGATCTGACGATCCGCGAAAACCTTGATTTCATCGCGCAGATGTTTGGCGTGAAGGGGCGCAAGAAACGGGTTCAGGCGGCGCTTGAGGATCTGGGGCTGGCCGATCGCGCCGCGCAACTTGCGGGCAACTTGTCGGGTGGGTGGAAGCAGCGCCTCGCGCTGGCCGCCTGCATGATCCACGGCCCCGCGTTGTTGTTGCTGGATGAGCCGACTGCGGGCGTCGATCCCAAGGCGCGGCGCGATTTCTGGGATGAGATCCGCAAACTCTCGGCGCAAGGCGTGACGGTGCTGGTCTCGACCCATTACATGGACGAGGCGGTGCAATGCGATTTCATCGCCTACATCGCCTATGGCAAAAAGCTGATTTCGGGCGTGGCGCAGGACATCCCGAAAATGATCGGGCTGCATACTTACCGCGTCACCGGGCCCGATATAACGTCCCTTGAGGTGGCGTTGAAATCCGAACCTGCCGTGGTGCAGGTCGCACGGTTCGGCGCGGTGTTGCATGTATCGGGCACCGATGAGGCGGCGCTTAGCGCGCTGGCGGATCGCTACCGTGCCAAGGGCACCCATAACTGGGAGCAGAAGCCCGCAGAGCTGGAAGAAGCTTTTATCTATTTGATGACCGGAGCTGCGGACAACTTTCGCGGGGATCTGAAATGAGCGCAAGATTCCCCTTCTTTCGCTTCTCCTGGCGACGGTTTCTTGCGGTGCTGTCCAAGGAATTCATCCAGATGCGGCGCGACCGGATCACCTTTGTGATGATGATCGGGGTGCCGATCATGCAGCTGATGATCTTTGGCTACGCGATCAATTCCGATCCGCGCCATTTGCCGACGCTGGTTGAGATGGCCGATGAGGGCCCGGTGAGCCGCGCGGTGCTGATGGGCATGAAGACCTCAAGCTATTTCGATTTCGAAGGCGTGGTGACCAGCCCTGCGCAGGGCGAGGCGGCGCTGCGCGATGGCAGCGCGAATTTCGTCGTGGTGATTCCGCCCGATTTTGAGCGCGACGTGATGCGTGGGTTAGCACCGCAAATTCTGCTATCGGCCGATGCCTCCGATCCAACCGCTGTGGGTGGGGCTGCCAGCGCGATTTCTGGCATCGTGGACACCGCGATGGCACAAACGCTGAGCGGGCCGCTGGCCTTTGCCGCGCAAGGCAAATCGCCGTTTTCGGTGGTTGTGCATCGCGCCTATAATCCCGAAGGCTCAACCTCGATCAATATCGTGCCGGGGCTTTTGGGTGTCATTCTCTCGATGACGATGGTGATGATCACCGCCGTCGCCATCGTGCGCGAAACCGAGCGCGGCACGATGGAGACGTTGATCGCCACCCCCGTGCGCCCGTTTGAGGTGATGCTGGGCAAGATCGCGCCCTATGTGCTGGTGGGCTATGTGCAGACGGGGGTGTTTCTGCTGGCCGCGCGGGCGCTGTTCAATGTGCCGTTCACCGGCTCTGCGCTGGCGTTCTTTCTGGGGTTCAACCTGTTCATCGTGACCAATCTGGCACTGGGATTTTTGATCTCGACGGTGGCGCGCAGCCAGATGCAGGCGATGCAACTGTCGTTCTTTACCTTGCTGCCCTCGATCTTGCTGTCGGGGTTCATGTTTCCCTTCGCCGCGATGCCCTCATGGGCGCAGGCGATCGGAAGCGCGATCCCCACGACCCATTTTCTGCGCCTCGTGCGCAAGGTCATGCTTAAAGGCGCAGGGGTTGGCGATATCTCAGGCAACATGCTTGGGATCGCCGTGATCATGGCGGTGATCGTGTTTGTCGCGCTGCGCCGCTATCACCAGACGCTGGATTGAGCCGCGCGAAATGTGCAGCAATGGGCCAAAAGCCATGCCTGCACAGCGCTTAGGCAATCATATCGCTGCAAACGCGTTTTCTTGTCGCAACTGTGTGAATTGATTTGATCTGCGCGCGAATATGTTAAGGCTAGGCGCAGTCCTGCAAGTCAATGCGGGCAATGATAAAACGGGAGGAGATGATGTTTCACAACATCAAGCTCGGCGCGCTGGTCGCCGGGATTATCGCGCTGTCGGCTCCGGTCGCCAAGGCCGAGACATTCATTAACATTCTGACCGGGGGCACCTCGGGGGTGTATTACCCGCTGGGCGTGGCGCTGTCGGAAATCTACGGCCAGAACATGGCCGATACCCGCGTTCAGGTGCAATCGACCAAGGCCTCGGTTGAGAACCTGAACCTGCTGCAACAGGGACGGGGTGAGCTGGCCTTTGCGCTGGGTGACTCGGTTAAAGACGCCTGGGAAGGCAATGCCGATGCGGGCTTCAAGGCACCGCTGAGCAAGCTGCGCGCCATCGCAGCGATCTATCCCAACTTCATCCAGATCGCCGCTTTGAAGGACGCGAATGCCACCACGATCACCGATCTGAAGGGCAAAAGCATCTCGGTCGGGGCCGCGAAGTCGGGCACCGAGCTGAACGCGCGCAAGATTTTTGACGCAGCCGGGATGAGCTATGACGATCTGGGCAAGGTGGAATATCTGCCCTTCTCGGAATCGGTCGAGTTGATGAAGAACCGCCAGTTGGATGCGACCTTCCAATCCTCGGGTCTGGGCAATGCCGCGCTCAAGGATCTGTCGACGACGCAGGACGTAACCTTTGTGGCGATCCCGGCCGACATTGCTGACAAGCTGGGCGCGCCCTACAAGCCGGGCGTCATTCCGGCGGGTACCTATCCGGGTCAGGACGCGGATGTGCCCACCGTGGCGATCACCAATATTCTTGTCACGCAGTCGGATGTGTCCGACGAAGAGGCCTATCAGATGACCAAGCTGTTGTTTGAAAACCTCGATACGCTCAAGGCGGCGCATGCGGCTGCGGGCGGTATTTCGCTTGAGGCAGCAATCCAAGGGCTGCCGATCCCGCTGCATCCGGGTGCCGAGAAATATTACAAAGAAAAAGGCCTGATCAAGTAAGGTCAGAGCTAACACAAGCAGGGGCGGCGCGCGCAGACGGGTCGCCCCTGATCCATGAGGGAGGGATGCATGGGCGTGACGACACAAACCGCAGAAGCCGAATTGGTGCAGCACGATCCGCTGGCCGGAGGGTTTCCCGCCAGTTTCGAGGGGCGGGCGCTGTTCTGGCTGGCCGTGGCCTTCTCGGTCTGGCAGATCGCCTTTGCCGCGCATATCGTGACGCCCTCCAGCCAGATCGCGCGCGCGGTGCATGTTGGATTTCTGCTGGCGCTGGGCTTTCCGCTGCTGTCGATCGCCAAGGGCTACGGGCCGTTGGGCAAGTCGATCGCCTATGTTCTGGCCGCCTGTGGTGTCGCTGTAGCGGCCTATCAATGGGTGGAATATACGCCGCTTTTGATGCGCGCAGGCGACCCCACCAGCGTCGATCTGGTGTTCGGGGTGATCCTGTTGGTCACCGTCTTTACCGCAGCGTGGCTGCTGATGGGGCCTGCGCTGCCGATCATCTCGGGCTCGTTTCTGGCCTATGCGATGTTTGGCCAATATCTCCCCTCACCGTTCAACCATCGCGGCTATGCGTTTGAACAGGTGATCGAGCAGATGAGCTATGGCACCGAGGGGATTTACGGTATCCCGACCTATGTCTCGGCGACCTATATTTTCCTGTTTATCCTGTTCGGCTCGTTCCTTGAAAAGGCCGGGATGATCAAACTTTTCACCGATGTTTCGCTGGGGCTGGTGGGCGACAAGATGGGCGGGGCGGCCAAGGTCTCGGTGCTGTCTTCGGGGCTGATGGGCACAATCTCGGGCTCGGGCGTGGCCAATGTCGTGACCACCGGGCAATTCACGATTCCGCTGATGAAAAGCTTTGGCTATCGCTCGGCTTTTGCGGGCGGGGTCGAGGCCACGGCCTCGATGGGCGGGCAGATCATGCCGCCGGTGATGGGGGCTGTGGCCTTCATCATGGCCGAGACCTTGGGTGTCGATTATGTCGAGGTCGTCAAGGCCGCGCTGATCCCCGCGATCCTGTATTTCTTGGGCGCATTCTGGATGGTGCATCTTGAGGCGGGCAAGCGCAATCTGCGCGGCTTGGCGAAATCTGAATTGCCCAGCCCGCGTAAGGCGCTGCGCGAGGGCTGGTATCTGCTGCTGCCGCTGGGCGTGCTCGTTTACCTGCTGTTTTCGGGCTACACGCCGCTATTTGCCGGCACCGTAGGACTGTCGCTGACCGGGCTTTTGATCTTGGGCGGTTCGGTCGCGCTGGGGCTGCCCAATCAGGTGTTGCGGGTGATTTTCTGGATCATCATCGCGCTGGTGGCGGGTGCGTTTTTTGAGGTCGGCATCTGGGCGGTGCTGGCTGCCGTGGCGGTGCTGATCGCGATCAACGCCTTCATCAAGGGCGGTCATGCGACGCTGGCGCTGTGCCGCGACAGTCTGGCCGAAGGCGCGAAAACCGCGCTGCCGGTGGGGATCGCCTGCGCGCTGGTGGGTACGATCATCGGGGTGATGACGCTGACCGGGGCGGCTACGACATTCGGACAGTTCATCGTGGGGGTTGGCAAATCCTCGTTGTTCCTGTCGCTGATCTTGACGATGATCACCTGTATCGTGCTGGGCATGGGGATTCCGACGATCCCGAATTACATCATCACCTCGTCGATTGCCGGGCCTGCGCTGCTGGCGCTGGGCGTGCCGCTGATCGTGAGCCATATGTTCGTGTTCTATTTCGGCATTCTCGCCGATCTGACACCGCCCGTGGCGCTGGCCTGTTTTGCCGCCGCGCCCATCGCCAAGGAAAGTGGGCTCAAGATCAGTTTTGAGGCGATCAAGGTTGCTGCTGCTGGATTCGTGGTGCCTTTCATGGCGGTCTACACGCCCGCTTTGATGCTGCAAGATGGCGGGCCTTTGGCGGTGGCAATCGGCTATTGGCCTGCGGTCGCCTACGTTATTCTCAAGGCGGTGATCGCGATTGCGCTTTGGGGTGTGGCAGTGATCGGCTGGTTGGGCCGTCCGCTGGCATTATGGGAGCGCGGCCTTGCGATGGTCGCGGCCTTTACGCTGATCGCCGCGCTGCCGCTCACCGATGAGATCGGCTTTGCGCTGGTTGCGGGCTTTGCCGCCGTGTTGTGGATGCGCAAAGGCGCGGCCACCGCATGAGCGCGTGCCTGATGGTCGGTGCCATGATGATCGCGCTGGCGCCCTCGGGCCAGTTCAGTCTCGAATGGACCCATTCGGTCGAACATGAGGGCTGGCGCGAGCATTGGCAGCTCACCGATCACCAAACGCTGCGGCTGGTCGGGGCGGCGGTCAAGGGCTCGGGTGCGGGGATGGAGCCGGGGCCGGGCGGACATTTCGAAGACGGCTGGTGGGTCTGGAGCACGACCGGCCCCGAGGTGCCCAATCTCGAACTGGCGGCCTCGGGGGCGACGGTGTCGGGTTGGACGCTGTGTTCGGTGGGCTGCACGGTGATCGGGGCACAGCGCGAAGCGCCTATTCGCATCGCGCCCTGTAACTCGCGATGACAAAGCCTTGAATGGTCTTCCGTCAGGCGCTAGCGTTTAATTGAACGTAAGTTCAATTATTCGGAGGGGAGGGCCGATGTTAGGACAACAGCCAACTTATGCGCAGACGCGCGATCAGTTCGCTTGGGATATCCCACAGCACTATAATATCGGCGTGGATATCTGCGACCGCCATGCGGCGCAGCGCCCCGAAGCGATTGCGATCATCGACGTAGCCGAAGATGGCTCCACCCGGCAGTGCAGTTTCGAGGCCTTGCGCCAAAGTTCGAACCGTTTGGCCAATGCGCTGGGCGAGATCAGCGCCAAGGGCGACCGGATCGGCGTCTTGCTGCCGCAATCCATCGAGACCGCACAGGCCCATATCGCGATCACCAAATCCGCACGTATCGCGCTGCCGCTGTTCACGCTGTTTGGCCCCGATGCGCTGCTGCATCGGCTGCGCGATTCCGGGGCCAGCGTGGTGATCACCAATGCCGATGGGGTCGCCAAGATCGCCCAGATCCGCGACCAACTGCCCGATCTGCGCCATGTCATTTGCGTCGATCCCGCGCCTGCGCCAGTGCTTGATTTCGCAACCATCTGTGCTGCGCAAAGCGCTGAGTTCGCGTTTACCCCAACTCTGGCCGAAGACCCGGCGATCCTGATTTACACCTCGGGCACGACGGGCAATCCCAAAGGCGCGCTGCATGCGCATCGGGTGTTGCTGGGGCATCTGCCCGGTGTCGAGATGAGCCATGATTTCTTTCCCCAACCGGGCGATCGCATCTGGACGCCCGCCGACTGGGCGTGGATCGGCGGCTTGCTGGATGTGATGATGCCCGCGCTGCATCACGGGGTGACGGTGGTCGCCTGCCGGTTTCGCAAATTCAGTGCGCAGGCGGCGTTTGATCTGATGCGTGCCCAGAAAATCCGCAATGCGTTTTTGCCGCCCACCGCGCTTAAGATGATGCGGCTTTGGCCCGAAGCCGAGACGCAGCGCCTTGATCTGCGCTCGGTTGCCAGCGGCGGCGAGACCTTAGGCAAAGAGCTGATCGCTTGGGGGCAGCGGGTGTTTGGCTGCACGATCAACGAGTTCTACGGCCAGACCGAATGCAACATGATCGTGTCGTCTTGCGCCGCGCTTGAGCCCGCCGAGCCGGGCGTGATGGGCTTTGCGGTGCCCGGTCACACGTTGGCTATTCTGGACGAGGAAACCGGCACGCAGGCCGAGCCGGGGGCTGAGGGTGCTATCGCCGTGCTTGCCCCTGATCCGGTGATGTTCCTGCGCTATTGGAACAACCCCGAGGCCACGGCGGCGAAATTCCTGAGCGTGGGCGATCAGAAATGGCTGCTGACGGGGGATAAGGGGCGGGTGACGCCCTCGGGGCGGATCGCCTTTATCGGGCGCGATGACGATGTGATCGGCTCGTCAGGCTATCGCATCGGCCCCGCCGAGATTGAGGATTGTCTGCTAACGCATCCCGCGGTGCATCTGGCTGGGGTCGTGGGTAAGCCCGACCCGGTGCGCGGGTCAATCGTGGCCGCCTATATCCAGCTTTCCCAAGGTTTTACGCCAAGCCCGGAGCTGGCAGATGAAATTGCGCTGCATGTGAAAGACAAGCTTGCCGCCTATGAATTTCCGCGCGTGGTTCGGTTCATCGAGGTGATGCCCGCCACCACGACGGGCAAGATTATCCGCGCGCAATTGCGCGCTTTGGCGCAGGAGGAGGCAGACAATGAACAGCAGTGATTTGGTGCGTGTCGAGGTGTCGGACGGGGTGGCCTCGGTCGTGCTCAACCGCCCCGAGCAGCGCAATGCGATCAACCCCGAGATGGTCACCGCCCTGCGCGCCACGTTCGACCGTATCGAGGCGGACCCGGACGTGCGCGTCACGGTCCTTAGCGGCGCAGGGCCGGTATTTTGCGCCGGGATGGATCTGAAAAGTTTCACCAAGGGTGAGGCCGATGCGATCCTGAATGGCCCGCATCGCTTTGCCGGGTTCGTGGCGCGTGAACGGCGCAAGCCGGTGATCGCCGCTGTGCATGGCGCGGCCCTTGCGGGCGGGTTTGAGATCATGCTGGCCTGCGATCTGGTTGTGGCCACGCAAGAGGCGGTGTTTGGTCTGCCCGAGGTGAAGCTGGGGCTGATTGCAGGCGGGGGCGGGGCGATCCGGCTCGCGCAGCGCATCCCGCGCGTGCTGGCCAATGAGTTGCTGCTGACGGGCAAGACCTATCCGGCCTCAGAAATGCTGCGCTGGGGGCTGATCAACCAAGTGGTGGCCGCGCAGGACTTGGTTGAAACCGCACTGGGATTGGCACGCGAGATCGCGCAAAACGCGCCGCAAAGCATCACCGAAAGTCTTGCGCTTTCAGATCAGATGTTTCGCAGTGAAGAGGCCTCTCTTTGGCAGTCCAATGACCGCTCTTTGCAGGCGTTGTCGCGCAGCCAGGACGTGGCCGAGGGGATTGCTGCGTTCTTTGAAAAGCGTCCGCCAAACTGGTCTGGAACCTAGCCAACCCCGCCTTGTTGCAGTCGGGGCGGGTGGCGGATTCAGCTTTGCCTATATTTTGGGCAAAGCTGGCCAAATGATTAACTGGCTTATGTTGTCCGCTCTGTGTCAGATTAAGGGATTGTTCTCGCAACAGAGTATTTCGGTGAGCCCGCTCAAATGGACCAAATGCATTCCAATGCTCTGACGCAAAAACTGAGCAAGTTTATGGCTCTGACCGCAGCCGAAATAGAAACGCTGGCGGGGGTGGCGCAACGCAAGTTGACGCTGAGCACGGATCAGGGGCTGTCCCAGCAAGGGCAGGCCAATAGCGCGGCGTTTATCCTGACGCGGGGCTGGGCGTTTTCGTATATTTTGCTGCATGACGGGTCGCGCCAGATCGTGGATTTTCGCGTGGCGGGGGATTTTCTGGGCCTGCGCGGGTTGCTGTCACCAATGTCGGATCTGTTCATCGAGCCGCTTACGGATGTCGAGGTCACCGAGTTCCAGATTGGCGAGTTGCTGGGCGCGGGCACAAAAGTGCCACGTTTGATGTCGGCCATCCTAGCGGGAATTGCACGCGATCAAGCGATTACGGTCGAGCATCTGGTCAGTATCGGGCGGCGTGGTGCGCCCGAACGCACTGCGCATTTCTTCTTGGAACTGGGCGCGCGGCTGGAGGAGGCCGGGCAGGGGCGCAAAGACAATTACGCCTGCCCGCTGACGCAATATCACATGGCCGATGCGCTGGGTCTTAGCGCGATCCACATCAATCGCGTCCTGCGCGAGCTGCGTGAAGACGGGCTTTTGACCTTTCGCAAGGGCGAGGTGTTCATCGACGACTACGACCAGCTCAGCAAGCTGGCCGGGTTCGATCCGGGCTATCTCAGGGCCAAGACGGTGTTCTAGCCATGGCTACAGGCCGCAGTCACGTATCGGACTGCGGGCCTGTGTTGTTTAGAACAGCAAGTCACCCGAAGCCGGGGCCGGATCGAGGGCAAAGATGAACTCATCCTCGGGCAAATCCGGTGTGAACCCGACGTCCACCCAGTAATTCGACGACGCCCAGCTTTGGGTCGGGAAGATCCCGGTGGTATTGGCTGCAAACACCCCGTTGCTTCCGCCCGGAGCGCTGAGAAGCCCATCGGTCCCGTCATGGCCCGTGTCGAAATAGTTGTTGGTCGCGACATAGTTCTGCGTCGTGCCGTAAGACGCCACATAGCTGGCCCCCGGCGTCAAGGCGATGGGCGTCGCCAGCGCGCCGACCTGCCAGCCCGAGTCACCCGGATCGGATTGCACCGTGACAGAGCCCAGATTGACCCCGTTGTTATCCCAAAGATTGAGCGTGCGCAGATCGGTGTCGCCCGCATCTGCTGCACCTCGGAAATAGCGCAGCTCGGTCACTTCGCCCGCTGAATTGGCGGTGAATTTCACCCCCAGCTCGTAATCGGTTGCCTCGCTTGTGATCGTCGCGGCGGGGGCGTCGCTTGCCTCAAAGAGGGTTGCAAATGTCGGGGCGGTTTCGGGTTCGACATCGGTCACCGTGACCTGCACCGCTTGCGTCACGGCAGGCGCGATCCCGTCAGACACGCTGACGGTCACATCATAGATATTGTCGGCCCCGGCATCGGAGGGAAGTTCGAAATTGGGCTTGGACAGGAAGCTGAGCGCACCGCTTTGCGCGTCGATACCAAAGCGCGCCGCATCCGCTCCCCCCGCAATCGCAAAGCTCAGCGTATTGCCATCAAGATCTGTCGCGGTGATTACCCCGGCACTGGTCTGGTTTTCCGCCGCATCAAAGGCCGCTTGCGAGGTGATGACAGGCGCCTCATTGGCCGGAACGTTCAGATCAAACCCGACATCCACCCAATAATTGCTTGAGTTATAGCTTGCCGTTGGCACGCTGAGCGCGCTGCCATAGGAATAAACGCCATTGACCACCCCGGGCGCGGTCAGATTGCCAGACGCATCGGTCACATCGGTGGTGAAATAGCCCTGCGATGCGACATAGTTATCCGCTGTGCGATACGAGGCGGTATAGGTCTGCCCCGCGCTCACAAGGATGGGAGAGGACAGGGCCACTGTTTGCCAGCCGCTGTCTCCGGGGGCGGAGTCAAATTGCACGCTGGCCAACAGATTGCCATTCGCGTCCCACAAATGCCCATCGCGCAGGTCGGTATCGTTGGAATCCCCAACCGAGCGGAAATAGCGCAATTCGGTGATCGTGCCAGTCTGGGTCGGGGTGAACCGCATTCCCAACTCGACCGTTGAGGAATCGTTGATCGTAGTGGCCGACACCACCCCCTCGTTGAACAGGGAATACAGATTGGATGATGGCGATTCGTTGACTTGATCGCCCACCGCAATCTGGATGGCCTGGATGACCGGGTCCGTGATGCCATCGGTGACGCTGACCAGCAGGTCATAGACATTGTCCCCGCCCACATCGCCCGGGGCCTCAAAATCGGGGGCTGTCAGGAAAGACAGCGCGCCGTTGCTTGAGCCAATCGAGAACAGGGCCGCATCGGCTCCGCCCGCTATCGAGAACGTCAGCGGATCATCATCGGGATCGTCTGCGCCCAAGATCGCAGCAAGGATCTGGTTCTCGATCATGTTGAACCCGCTATCAGAGGTAAATACCGGGGCCGCATTGCCCGGAACACCGACCTGATAGGTCACATCGACCCAGTAATTCGTCGCCTCATACGACCCTTCGGGCACAACGGGCGTGACGCTATAGGCATAGACACCGTTCGAGCCAGAGGGCGCGGTCAACAGATCATAGGGATCGCTGAAATCGCTGGTAAAGAACCCCGCCGTTCCGACATAGAAATTTTCGGTGTGATAGGAGGCGGTATAGGTCGTGCCCGCGATCACGGTGACGGGGGCCGACAGCGCGGCCGTTTGCCAACCGCTTTGGCCGGGCACCGAGGTGAAGCTTACGGTCGCCAGCAGGTTGCCATTCGCGTCCCACAAATGGCCATCGCGCAGGTCGGTATCATCGGAATCGCTGAGGGCGCGGAAATAATGCAGCTCGGTGATGATCCCGCTTTGGCTTGGCGCAAAGCGCATGCCAAGTTCCAGTGATGCGCCATCGTTCTGCGCCTGCGGGGTGATCGGCGCGCCCTCAAACAACGAGAACGTCTCGGGCAAGGGGGCCGGGGTCACCGTGACCACATCCGAGGCCAACCCGACCGATGAGGGGATGTTCAAGCTGTCATCAATCGCGCGCGCCACGATCTGGAAACTGCCCTCTTGCTGGGGCGTCCATTCATAGCTCCACGTGCTGAACCCCGAGGCGGGTCGCCACGTCACGCCGTTGTCAAACGAGACTTCGACCATCGCGACTTGCCCGTCATCGGTCAGCGGATTGCCGTCGTCATCGGTCGCCGTGCCGGTGATGAGGTAGGGCGAGAGGGCAACGACCTCATTGGGCAAATCGTCAAGCGTGGCGGTGGCCGCCACCGTGTCGGTCGAGGCCGTTGCGCGCACCAAACCTTGCGAGGCGAGCACCAGATCGGACACACCGGGCTGGATGCCCATATCGGCAAACAGGTTGACGGTGAATTGTTGCAGCGCTGCGTTTTCGATATTGCCGCCATAGGGCGAGGAGTCATGCTCGTCGCTCAGACCCCAGGTCCAGAATACGGTGCCTGCGCCAAAGACCAGCGCCCCGCTTGGCGCGCGATACAGCGACAGGCTGTGCGTGCCAGTGCCCGGAGCCGTCCGGCTGCCCTGATCGACAAGGATTTCATCCCACGCCACCTCGGTGCTCGACAGCAAGATCAGCCCGGCGGGGCGATATTCATCTGCGGGCACGGTGTTCCATTCATAGCCGATAATCGCAGGCGAAAGGTCTTGCGCGCCTACCCCCGCAACCGAGGTATCGCGCCACAGCCGAAGCCCGGACAATTCCTGCGGCACATCAAGGCCCACATCAGACACGCCGCCATCACCGATGAACAACTGGCCCGTCAGCGCGTTTTCAGGGATCGCGCCCTCGGCCGTCGGATTGCCCTGCGCATCCACCGCATCAACAAAGCGCAGATCGCGCCAAGTTCCCGTCCACTCGTTGGAGGGGTCGATATTGGCGTAGTCATCCGGGCCCGCCGCAAGCGAATAATTCGCCCAGGTTTCCTTATAGGTGATCAGCGTGCGGTAATCGGTGTCCGTGCCGTCGATGCTGGGCTCGTAGCGGGTTTTCCAGTAAACGTCATTGCCGCCCCAGAAGAGCAGGTTCACCCCCGCATCGCGTGCTGCCTCGACATTGTCGCGCTGATCGCCCGACCAGTATTCGTCGTGCCCGACCGAGATATAGGCCTCATGCCCCAGCAACGCGCCCGGGCCAAGCCGATCCGTGTCGACCCCCGAGATATAGCTGACATCATAGCCATTCTCTTCAAGCCAGTAGATCGCCGCGTAATCGGCGCCAAACAGATAGTCCTGCGGACCCGATGCATAGCCGCCACCGTCACGTGTGATGATCGGGCGATTATAAGAGAGCGCAAAGGCGCGATCGGCACCGAACGGGCCAGCATCTTCGGGCGGCGGGGGTGCGTCCGCATAGCCGCCATAGAAATTGCCCGCGACCTCGCCATTGTTGCCGCCCCAACCGTTATAGGCCTGCCATGTCGTGTCCGAGGTCTGCAGCACGATATCGCTGCGGCTGCCATCTGCACGCAGATCATCCTCACGCAGGATGAACGGAATCTGGTTGGTGTCTCCGGTATCGTCGCGCACCAGCTTGGCCAGATAGACGCCCGACACGGCGGTCTCTGGCGTCAGCCACGAGGCCGATTCGCTCCAGTTTCCGGCATCGACCAGCCCGCGATCATCGGTGATCGGGTCGGGTTGTGCGTTGCCGACAAGGCCGTTGATCGTGGTGACCAGCGTCGCGCCATCGCCGCCATAATAGCCCAGGCGATAAATCTCGATGTGATAGGGCACATCGACCCCGTCAGCGGCGTTCACGTTGATCTTGAACGAGATTTCATCGCCCGTATCGACGCTGATATCGGTCGCGAACCCTTCGATCTGGTTGCTTGCAGGCGCATCCCAGATCGCGCGCGCGGTGCCGGGTTTCTGATTTTCGATAACAATCGGGTTGTCTGCCATGACGTGTCGCCCTTTTTCTGCGTCTGGCCGGAAATCAGCCCTATCGAGCCACAGTCTGCGCGCGATCGCGTCGTGGGAATACTCACCGAACGGCTGATTCTTCCTCACCGATTGATCGTTGCATTATGCAAATGGGGGTGGGCGCGCGCGCCGATCTTCGGATTGACGATTGCGCGGATCAAAGGGCGGGTTGGGAGCCGGCTCAGGGCGTCAAAAGGCGAGGGGGGCCAGAACGAAAAACGCGCCCGGCAAAAGCCGGACGCGTCGGGATTGCGTGCTACGCCTTGGGCGTGGCGTCGATCAGCTTGCCATGTCGCCCCAGAACGACCAGCCAGAATGGTGCCCAAAGACATGAGAGGTCTCAAGCGCAGGCAGGCTATCTGCTGCGGCGGGGTCAATCGTGGCCGGGTCGACGGATGAAGCATCATGGGTCGCAGCCGCGACATCCGTTGCGGGTGCTGCCACGTCCAAAGGTGCGGCGGACAGGTTGGAAGCCACAGCGCTTTGCGTGTCCGGCGTGAACACAAACTCATCGGCGTTGGCGTCCACTCCGTTGCCGGCGTCAAAGACCACATCCACCCAGTAGTTGCTGGCGTGGTAGCTTTGGGTCGGCAGTGCGGATTGTGAGCCGTAGCTATAGACGCCCGCATTGGCCTCGGTCGAGATCGGACCCGTCGACATGGTATCGTCGAAGTAGTTCTGGCTCACCGCGTATTGGCCTTGCGGGGCGTGATACGAGATCACATAGCTATCGCCCGCCGAGACCTGCACCGGGGTGTCAAAGGCGACCTGTTGCCAGCCCGCTGTTCCGGTATCCGACAGGGTTGCCGTGGCGATCTTGTTGCCATCGGCGTCCCATAGCGTGGCGGGCATCGTCGAGGTGTTGCCCTCGCCGCGATAGACGCGCACGGCATCGATCTCGCCATCGGCAGTGACCTCAAAGCGCATCCCCAGCTCGACCGAGTTATGGTCGTTCTCTGCGGTGACAGCAGGTGTGTCCGACGCCGACCAGACGCTGTAAAGCGCGTCATCGGCGGCAGGGGAGGTGGTATCGGGCGTCGTGGGTGCCGAAGCTGCGGTGATGTCGATAAAGGCCGTTGCGGTATCCGTGCCGCCTTGCTGATCAGACACACGATAGGTCACGCTTGCCGTGCCACTGGCCGTGCTGTCGGGCGTGAAGGTGATCTCGTGCTGATCGTTCATCACCGCGCTGCCCTTCGTGGTGCCGACGATATTGGTCAACACCAGAACATCGCCATCCGCATCCGTGTCATTGGACAGCAGTTGCGCCTCTTTCAAGACCAAGGGCGTGGTTGGCGTGGTCTCAAAGTTGATATCGTCATGCGCCACGGGGGCCGTGTTTTCGACTGCGGGTGTACCAGGCGCTGGTACCGGGTCGGGTGTCACGACGGGGTCGGGGGTGACGACAGGGTCTGGGGTGCTGGGGGGCGAAACAACCGAGTCAGAGCCCCCTACAGAGGCGCCAAGATCAATCGCGGCCGAGCCCGAGGCAAGGCTGAAATCGCCATTCTCGGGATCGACGAATTGCGGATCGACGCCGATTAGGTTGCCATCAGCCGCGCTTGGGGCGGCATTGCCGCCATCCGTCGAGACCGAGAGCTTTCCGTCCGTGCCATTATACAGCACGTTGTCTTGCCAGACGACATTGTCGTTGGAATAGCCACCATACGAGTTGTTATCGATCGCGGTGTTATTGCCATTGATGCTGGGATCGGCCACGGCGATGTTGTTGACGAAGGTGTTGTTGCTCGACTGCGCATTCGAGATTTCGCCACGCCAGGTGCCGTCATTCTGCAGATCGACATTGTTGTGATAGGCGGTGTTGTTGCTCACCGTCACATAGTCGCTCCAGGTGACCTGAATACCCTTGCCGCCATTGCCGTAAGAGACGTTGTTCTCGACCAGCGTGGGGTAGGTGTAATTCGGATAACCGGAGGTTTGGGTGCTTTGGAAATCATCGATGATGATGCCGTTGCCATCGGTATGCGCACCGCTTTGCGTTACGTTGTCATGGGTGATGTTGTCTTTGATGATCGTGCGATATCCGGGCGTCGTCGTATCGCCGCTGACATTGCGGTTTTGATAGATCGAGATACCCGAAAACCAACCCGACGAGGCGTTGCCATAGGTCTCGTTGCCGACGACGGTGATGAATTCCGAGTAGTTGAACTGGATGCCCGACTCGGCGTTGTTGTGCACGATATTGTCGGCAATGGTGATGTGATGGACGCTGTTGGCCTCGATCCCGTCGCCATTGGCGTTGGCGATGTCAAAGCCCTCGATCTTCACATAGTTCGCATTCACGCTGATCGCGTTCCACGACCCTGAGGGGGGACGGATCAGGGCTGTGCCGGGGGTTTCTGCGCGAATGGTGACGTCGCCTGCCGCCGAGCCACCTTGGTCGATATTGAGCGCTTCGTTATAGGTTCCAGGGCGCACAACAATCTCATCTCCAGGGTTGAGATTGGCATTGAGCGCCTGGTTGATGGTGCGAAACGGAGAGCCTGAGCTGCCGTTCGCGTTGTCGTTGCCGTTCGTGTCGACATAGTAAACAGTCATGTTCGCCTCCAATGGGCTTTCGGCCTTGCGTTCTGTGGGGCTACTTCTTTTGAAGTAGTGGCATCGGCCGAAAGATCTTTTGCTTCGATCAATTGCATATTGCGAGGGATTGATAGCATTGGGAATCCTTAAACGTCAGACAGGGCTGGGCGCATAAGCGGCAACTTACAAAGGATGGGTGCATTTTATGCCGATCCGAGTCTTCGGCCCCAAACGCGTCGAAATTTTCACCCCGTCCTCAGCAACTTGGCCCGAGAGAGGTCTTGCGAATCTGATGCGCGGATTGTTGCCGATTAAGGCCTTGCGACAGGGCTAAATCCGCAAAATATGCCGCTATTTGGCGATCATCCGCTTGTCGACGGCGATATCTGGTTGCCTGACAGAGCGAAACGCGACTCGTTTTCGTGCTTGCGAAGGCGCGCTTGCTTGGGCTGCCTGGGCAAGATTTGCGGGCTCCTCCGAATGGTCATGCTGGGGCGCATTTGGCGGAAGCGCGGGTGTCAAAAGGGCGCGCGCTTGCAGATGCGCCTGTGCCTTTTGGCGCGCCATGACGCAAATCAGCGGTGCCTGCGCGGCGTTTGGCGGTGGCACAGCACAGCCCATTTCCCCCGATCCGCAACGCGCTACGCCCAATAGCGCGGTTCTTTATCGGCGCGTGATTTGTCAGCTTTGTCCTAGGGATAAATGCTGCCAGTGGCTCTCTCGTCAGACCCTGCGGCCCAGCAACGGATCAGTGATGTGCCAATCGTGAATTGTTCTCTCGGCAAAGACGTAAAGATCACGCACCCTGATCTTGTGAACATCTATGGCTGTAGCATTGGCAGTCACACCCAGATTGGCCCGTTCGTAGAGATCCAGTCAGGCACCCGGATCGGAGCGCGCTGCAAGGTGTCTTCGCACAGTTTCATCTGTAGCGGCGTCATCCTTGAAGATGAGGTCTTCGTCGGCCACGGCGTGATGTTCACCAATGATATGTATCCCGCCAGCACCAATCCCGACGGCTCGCTGAAAGGTGCGCAGGATTGGGAATGCCTTGAGACTGTGATCGGGCGCGGCGCGTCCATCGGGTCCAATGCGACCATTCTTTGCGGCATCTCGATTGGCCCGGGAGCTTTGATCGGCGCGGGGGCCGTGGTCACGCGCAACGTGCCCGCGCGCACCGTCGTGGCGGGCGTGCCCGCGCGCATCATCGGGGATGTGCCATCTGCGCAAGGCAGCGGCCAATCCCCTTCAAAGACACATTCGTCACAGCAACCGGAGGACCGGACATGATCAACGTAGGAGTCGCAGGATACGGCTATTGGGGCCCCAACCTCGCCCGTGCGGTCTCGGAATCGGGCTGTGCGCGCGTCGAGATGATCGCGGATCGTGACAGCAAGGCCTTGGGGCGCGCAGCACAGCGCCACCCGGCGGCCCGCCTGAGCACCGATATCTATGAGATGATCGCGGATCCCAAAGTCGATGCGGTGATGATCGCCACGCCCGTCGCCAGCCATTACGATCTGGCAATGGCGGCCATTCAGGCGGGCAAGCATGTGCTGGTCGAAAAGCCGATGGCCGACACGCCCTTGCGCGCGGCAAAACTGGTCGAAGCGGCCGCCCATAAAGGCGTGATCCTGATGGTCGATCACACCTTCATCTATACCGGAGCGGTGCAGAAGATTTCAGAGCTGATGTCATCGGGCGAACTCGGCAAGATGTATTATTACGACTCCACGCGGGTGAACCTTGGGATTTTCCAGCGCGATGTCGATGTGATCTGGGATCTCGCGGTGCATGACATTGCTATCCTCGACCACCTTCTCGGGGCCAGCCCGATTGCGGTTTCGGCCAGTGCGGCGACCTGCATCGCGGGCAGCCCGGCCAATATGGCGCATCTGTCGATCTATTATGACGACGGGGTGATGGCCTATCTCAACGTGAACTGGCTGGCTCCGGTCAAGATCCGCCAGACCGTGATCGGTGGCAGCCAGCGTATGGTGATCTATGACGACATGCAGACCAGCGAGAAGGTCAAGGTCTATGACCGCGGCGCTGCCCCCGGGGTTGATCGCTATGAGCCGCTGGTCTCGTATCGCTTGGGTGACATGCGTGCGCCCGCGCTGTCCTCGAAGGAGGCGCTGGTCACCGAAGTTCAGGAATTCGCACGCTGCATCGACACCAAAGCCACGCCTCTGACCGATGGGGTCGGCGGGCTGCGGGTGGTCGAACTGCTCGCGGCGGCAACCCTTTCCACAACGCGTCGGGGCTTTCCCGTCGAACTTGGCCAGAAAAGAGAGGCGTCATGATCCCGTTCCTGAACCTTCGCGCCCAGTATCGCGCCATCGCCCCCGAGCTCGAAGAGGCCGTGCTGCAGGTCTTGCGCAGCGGGAATTATGTGCTGGGCGAGCCGGTCGAGTCCTTTGAAGAGAACTTCGCGCTCTATTGTGGCGCGGGGTCTGCGATTGGTGTCAGCAGTGGCACCTCGGCGCTGCATCTGGCGTTGTTGGCTGCCGGGATCGGGCCGGGCGATGAGGTCATCACCACGCCCTCCACCTTCGTCGCCACGATCGCGGCCATTCTTTATACGGGTGCAACCCCGGTGCTGGTCGATATCGATCCCGAGACCTGGAACATGGACCCAAGCGGGATCAAAGCCGCGATTTCGCCACGCACCCGCGCGATCTTGCCGGTGCATTTGCACGGTCGGTTGGCCGATATGGAGGCCATCGTCGCGATTGCGCGCCGTCATGGCTTGCTGGTGATCGAAGACGCCGCGCAGGCGCATGGCGCGCAGCGGGGCACGCAGCGTGCGGGTACATTCGGCGATATCGGCTGTTTCAGCTTTTATCCCGGCAAGAACCTTGGCGCATGTGGTGAGGGTGGCGCGATTGTCACCAGCTCGGCAGAGTTAGATGAGAAGGTGCGCTGCCTGCGCGACTGGGGCCAAAAAGGCAAAGGCAACCATGTGGTCGAGGGCTACAATTTCCGCATGGATGCGGTGCAGGGCGCGATCCTTGACGTAAAGCTGCGCCATCTGGATGCGTGGAATGCTGCGCGGCGCCGGATCGCCAATATGTATCACGAGGGGCTCGCGCCTGACATTTCACGCGCCAAGGGGCCGTTTGGCGAGGATCATGTCGGTCATGTCTATGCCATTCGTGTCGCCAATCGCGCCGAGTTCCAAGCCAATCTGGAAACCGCCAGCGTGCCCACCAGTGTGCACTACCCGTTGCCGGTGCATCTGCAACCCGCCTATGCCCGCATGGGCTATTCGCGCGGCGATTTCCCGGTGGCCGAGGCCTATGCCGACACCACCGTCTCGCTGCCGATCCATCCCGATCTCACGGACAAGCATGTCGATCATATCGTGGAGTCGGTGAACCGATTTGCCGGCGCGATGGCGCCAATGGAAATGCAAGGATAGTCCCATGAGCACTCAAGGTATTCTGGCGAACAAGCGCGTTTTGGTGACCGGCGGAAGTGGCTTTGTCGGGTCGCATATCGTCGATCTTCTGCTGGCCGAGAATTGCAGCGAGATCATCGTGGTTGATAACATGGTGCGGGGTCGGCGCGAAAATCTTGCAACGGCGCTGGGCGACAAGCGGGTCAAGCTGATCGAGGGCGATATTCGCGACAGCGATCTGATGGAGCGCCTTGTTGCGGGGACCGATACCGTGTTTCATCAGGCCGCTTTGCGCATCACCCATTGCGCTGCCGAACCCGATGAGGCGATGTCGGTGATGGTGCAGGCGACCTTTGATCTGTTGCAGATGTGTCAGCGTGCAGGCACCCGTAAGGTGGTGATGGCGTCTTCGGCCTCGATCTATGGCTTGGCCGAGAATTTCCCGACCACCGAATCCGAACCGCCCTATCCCAATCGCACGCTTTACGGTGCAGCCAAGGCTTTTGGCGAGGGGATGCTGCGCTCGTTCAACGATATGTATGGGCTGGACTATGTCGCGCTGCGCTATTTCAACGTCTATGGCCCGCGTATGGACCTGCATGGTCGCTACACCGAGGTCATGGTGCGCTGGATGGAGCGGATCGCCAATGGCGAACCCCCGATCGTGTTCGGCGACGGGCTTCAGACGATGGATATGATCGACGTGCGCGACGTGGCGCGGGCCAATATTCTGGCGGCCAGCGTGCCGGTGTCGGATGCGGTGTTCAACGTCGGCAGCGAAACCGAAACCTCGCTGCTGGAACTGGCGAAACTGCTGTCGGCCGGGATGGGGCGCCCCGATTTGGTGCCAACCCATGCGCCCGAGCGCAACGTCAACCCGGTGCCGCGGCGTCTTGCCTCGGGCGCGTTGGCCGCCAAACAGCTTGGCTTTACGGCTCAGATCCCCGTCGACATCGGGCTGCACGATCTGATCGCATGGTGGCAGGGGGAAACCATGGCCACGCAAGCACGGGAGATGTTCGCATGATACCGATTGCAAAACCGTTTCTGGGCGAGGCCGAGGCCAATGCCGCCCATGCCGCCGTCCTGTCGGGCTGGGTCTCACAAGGGCCGCAGGTCGCCGCGTTCGAGTCCGATTTCGCCGCCCTCGTAGGCGCGCCCCATGCGGTGGCTGTGTCCAACTGCACCACTGCGCTGCATTTGGCCTGTCAGGCGCTGGGCGTGGGCCCTGGCGATGAGGTGATCACCGTCAGCCATTCCTTCATCGCCAGCGGCAACGCGATCCGGCAATGCGGCGCGATGCCTGTGTTCGTTGATATCGAGGCGGACGGCTATAACATTGATCCCGAGGCGGTCGCGCAGGCGATCACGCCGCGCAGCAAGGCGATCTTGTGTGTGCATCAGATCGGGATGCCCTGCGATTTGACGGCGCTGCTCGCGATTGCGCGCGCCCATGATCTGCCGCTGATCGAGGATGCAGCCTGCGCCATCGGCTCGGAAATCCGCGTTGACGGGAAATGGGGCAAGATCGGCGCGCCGCATGGCGATATCGCCTGCTTCTCGTTTCATCCGCGCAAGGTCATCACCACCGGCGAGGGCGGGATGCTGACCACGCGCAACGCCGAATATGATGCGAAATTCCGGCTGTGGCGTCAGCATGGGATGTCGATTTCCGACACCGCGCGTCACGCCGCCGCAAGTGTCGTGTTCGAAAGCTATATCGAGCGCGGCTATAACTATCGCATGACCGATATTCAGGCGTCTGTCGGGCGGGTGCAACTTGGGCGGCTTGATGAAATCGTGCGCCGCCGTCGCGAGATTGCCGCGCTTTATGGCGAGATGCTGTCCGGGATCGAGGGGCTGTCCACGCCGGTCGAGCCCGATTGGGCGCGCTCGAACTGGCAAAGCTATGCGGTGCGACTGGACAGCGCGATTGATCAGCGCGCCTTGATGCAAGGCTTGCTGGATCGGGGCGTGACCACGCGGCGTGGCATCATGTGCATGCATCTGGAACCCGCGCAGGCTGATGTCGAGTTGCGTCATTCGCTCAAGCGCTCTGAGGAGGCGCGCGATCACGCGATCCTGTTGCCGCTATATGTGCAGATGAGCGATGGCGAGGTCGGTATCGTCGCCGACAGGCTGCGCGATGAGATGGCAAAGGCGCGCCGGGGCGTCCGTCCGGCCAAACCCAGACGCGAACCGGTGGCGGTGCCAGCGGCGTCGATGCACACTGCCTCTGACGCGGTCGCGATGCGCGAGCCGGGGTGATGATACCGGGCCTTGATCGGGGGCACACGCCACGCCGCAAGAGAAGCAAATCCCTAGCTGCGGCGTGGGATTGCGCGCGCCGGATTGCCCACCATCACGGCTCCGGGCGCGACATCGTTCAACACATTCGCGCCCATGCCGATCAACGCGCCATCCCCGATCCGCACGCCGTTGCGGATCGAAGAGGCGCTACTGATATAGCAGCTCTCGCCGATCTCGACCGACCCCGCGATGGTCACATTCGAGCCGATCAGCGAATAGTCCCCGACCGTGACATCGTGATGAATGACCGTATGGGGCAACACCATCACATGCGCGCCCAAAACCGCGTTCGAGGTCAGCGTCACACCGCAATGCAGCACGCACCCTGCGCCAAGCCGGGCAAAGCGCGACACGGTTGCGCGCGGATGAATGATTTGAGTGTAGCGATCCTGCGGGACGCCGAGGCGCGCGATCAACTCGCGCCGGTGCAGATAGGACGCTTGCGAGCCGATCAGGAACAGGAATTGCGAGTCGGCAAAGCGATGGGCCTGCGCCAGCGGGGCCACCGGAATGCCCTCAAACCCGGAGGCATGCGCGGGATCATCCGACAAGATCGCCATGATTGTGAATTGCGCCTGCACCGCTTCGAAAATTTCGCGCGTATTTCCGCTCAGGCCGATCAGAACTACTTTAGGTCGTGTCACCGAAAAATCCCGTTTCATTCAGCTGGGTTGGGCCGCAGTGGGCGGTTTGCTCGACGGCCCGATCACCTTAGCACGATTCGAGTTTTGCGGTCATCGGCTTGCTTCTTGCCGAACGGGTGGCGGGAAATAGCCTGCCACGCAAGGCCGCAATGGTTCAATGCCGCGTTGCATGATCAAAGACCGCAGCCCAAGCAACCACGGCGCGCAGCCCCGATCCAGCTCCCGATCCAGGATGCGTCGCGCTCTGGTTCATGCGCATCTGTTCAACCCGCCGCTCAGCAAGGATGATCCCAAGATGACCCAGCAAGTCCCCTCTCATGGCCGAGCCGAGCTGCGCGCGGCCCGCAGGGCCTCGTGGGGCCTGTACGTCTTTGTCGCGGTGTTCAGCGTTTTCGTGAACCTGCTGATGCTGACGGGGCCGCTTTACATGCTGCAGGTCTATGACCGGGTGTTGGGTAGCCGATCAGTAGAAACGCTGGTCGCGCTGACAGCGCTGGTAGCGTTTCTTTATGGCATGATGGGGATTCTGGATTATGCACGTGGGCGCGTCATGGGGCGGGTGGGGGCGCGGTTTCAATCCCGCCTTGATCGTCGCGTCTTTGATGCGGTGGTGCGCAAATCCGCGATTGCACCGGATGAGCGCACAACGACCGGGCTTGCCGATCTGGAATCGGTGCAGCGGTTGATCGCATCGCCAGTGCTGACCGCCGTGTTCGACCTGCCCTGGACGCCGCTTTTTCTCGCCGGGATCTGGATCTTCCACCCGTTCCTGGGAACGCTGGCGCTGACGGGGGGCGGGCTGCTGGTGCTGGTGGCGCTGGCCAACCAGTTCGCCACGCGCAACTCGCTGACGAATGCCAACCAAGCTGCGGTTCAGGCCGGGGTGATGGCCAATCAGATCCGCTCTGAGGCTGAGATGGTTCAGGCGATGGGCATGCGCGACGCGGCGTTTGACCGCTGGCACAAGGCGCGTGGGCGTGCGCTGGGGGCGCAGATCCGCGCCTCTGATCTGGGGGGCACGTTCAGCGTTACCACCAAGACGTTCCGGCTGTTTTTGCAATCGGCCATGCTGGGGCTTGGGGCCTATCTGGTGCTGCGCGGCGAGATGACGGCCGGGGCGATGATCGCCTCCTCAATTCTTCTGGGGCGCGCTTTGGCGCCGGTGGAACAGATCGTTGGCCAATGGGCGATGATCCAGCGCGCCCGCAAGGGCTGGAGCAGTCTGGAAGTGCTGCTCGAACAGGTTCCCCCTGAAAGCGCACGCACCGAATTGCCCCGCCCCAAGGCGCGACTTGAGGTGCAAAACCTCACGATCTTGGCGCCGGGCGAAAGCGATCCGGTGTTGAAAGCGGTCAGCTTCACGGTCGAGCCGGGGCAGGCTATCGGCGTGATCGGCACCTCGGGGTCTGGCAAATCCACGCTGGCGCGCGCGATCACCGGGGTGTGGCGGCCGCGTTCGGGAACCATCCGGCTGGATGGCGCGACGCTGGATCAGTTTGCGCCCCATGTCCTGGGGCGCCATATCGGCTATCTGCCCCAACGCGTGCAGCTATTTGACGGCACGATTGCCGAGAATATCGCCCGGCTTTCACATGCGCCGGATCCGGCGGCGGTGGTCGCTGCGGCCACCAAGGCCGATGCCCATGAGATGATCCTCAAACTGCCGCAAGGCTATGACACCCCGGTTTCAGCCAATGGCGGGCGCTTGTCAGGGGGGCAAATGCAGCGCATCGGTCTGGCGCGCGCGATGTATGGTGATCCGGTGATCTTGGTGCTCGATGAGCCCAATTCAAATCTTGATAGCGAGGGCAGCGCGGCGGTGAACCGGGCGATCCGGGGCTTCAAGGAGGCGGGAAAGTCGGTGCTGATCATGGCCCACCGCCCCGCTGCAATCAAGGAATGTAACATCTTGCTGATGCTCGAAAACGGCGCAGTCCGTGCCTTTGGTCCAAAAGATGATGTGTTGCGCGAAGTCGTGCAAAACCGCACCAAGATCGTGCAATCCGTCGGCACGGGAGGTATCCGCTAATGACTCTCGCACAGAAATCCGCATGGTCGGCACGCTGGCCGATTTCGATCGGGGTGTTGGGCCTTGTTCTGCTGCTGGGCGGCTTTGGCAGCTGGGCGGCGTTCACCAATATCGCAGGCGCGGTCATTGCCAACGGACGCATCGAGGTCGATCAGAATCGCCAAGTGGTGCAGCATCCCGATGGCGGGGTCGTCTCTGAGATTTTGGTCGATGAGGGCGAGATGGTCGCCGCTGACCAGCCCTTGCTGCGTCTGGATGCGACAACGCTGAAATCCAAGCTCGTGATCACCGAGAACGAGCTGTATGAGCTGATGGCGCGCCGGGGCCGGCTGGAAGCCGAACGCGATGGCAATGCGCAGGCCAGCTTTGATCCGCTGCTGGTGCAGGCGGCGCGTGACAACGCCGATGTGCGCGGTCTGATCGAGGGCCAAAAGCGGCTGCTGGCCGCGCGCGCGGGGAATTTGACCAACGAGATCGCCCAGCTCACGAAACGCAAATCCCAGATCGCAGATCAGATCAAAGGGATCGTGGCGCAGCAAGACGCGCTGCGCGAACAGACCGACCTGATCGGCAGCGAATTGAGCGATCAGCAATCCCTTCTCGACAAGGGGCTGGCGCAGGCCTCGCGCGTGCTGTCATTGCGGCGCGAACAGGCCGGGTTGCAGGGCAGTCTGGGCGATTTGACGGCGCAAAAAGCGCAGTCCGAGGGCCGCATGACCGAAATCGACATCGAACTGCTGAAGCTACAATCGGGGCTGCGCGAAGAGACCAACACGACGTTGCAAGACCTGCAATATCGTGAGTTGGAGCTGCGCGAGCAACGCTCGTCGCTGTTGGAACAGATTGACCGGCTCGACATCGTCGCGCCGGTTTCGGGGGTGGTCTATGGCCTGCAGGTGTTCGCGCCGCGCTCAGTGTTGAAGCCCGCCGAGCCGATCTTGTACATCGTGCCGCAGGATCGCCCCTTGGTTATTCACGCGCAGGTCGTGCCAAGCCATATCGACCAGATCCGGATCGGTCAGGACGTGCGCGTGCGCTTTTCGGCGCTGGATCGGCGCACCACGCCGGAATTGACCGGCAAAGTTGTGCAAATCTCGGCGGATGCGTTTCAGGATGAGGGATCGAAGGCCAGCTATTACCGCGTTGAAATCACCCTGAGTGAAACCGAGCGCGACCGTTTGCCCGACGATGTGACCCTGATCCCCGGCATGCCGGTCGAGGTGTTTATCCGCACCCAGGATCGCACCCCGCTGGCCTATCTGATCAAGCCGCTCAGCGACTATTTCGCCCGCGCCTTCCGCGGCTGACTTGCGGGCGATGCGCAGGCTGTGCATCGCCCATCCCCCCGTTTGACAATATGAGTGATCGCGTGCCGCACGGCTCAGTGCGGCTGTGCCAAAGGGCGCAATGCACGCTGCGTCTCTCAGCTTTAGGCGATGAGATGCGCAGTGGTGGGGTTCGCTCGGCTATCATCAATTGCCCCGCGCAAAAGGACTTGCGCGCGCCACGAAAGGGCGCGCGCGTAGCTATGGAACTTGCCTAAAAGATGTGGCTGCGCGCCTCTGCGGGCCACGACCTTGCGTCTACCAGGCATCCGCGCGCGCGGCATGGGCGAAGGCCGTGCCGTCGCCAAACGGATACAGCGCTTGGCGCCGCGCATCGACGCGGTTCAGCACTGTAAGCACACGATCCACCCCCGCCATCTGCAAATGATCCGCCGTAGCGCGCACGGCCTCTTGGGGGGAATGCCCCCAACCGATCACCACCAAAACCTGCTCCATCACCGAGGCGATCTTGGTCGTGGATGCGCTGCTTAGGGCAGGCGGGCAGATGAAGATCGCCATCAAGCGATAGGTTGAGGCATATTTCAGGATCGATCGAATGGCCAACGCATCGTCAAGCGGCGGAATGACCCCATTGCCACGCTGTAAAACCCGAAGCCCGGTGGCGCGTCCGGTGACCACCAACTCGGTCAGATCCGTGCCCTCGCGCAGATGCTCGGCAAAGCCCTTTCGGCCCGGCTTGGCCGATTTCAGACGAAGGCGAAGCTTTCGCGGCAGCCATTTGGCAAACCATGGCTGCTTAGGGCCAAGCGTGTCGATCACCAAAACGCCCTGACCGCTGGCAACCAGTTCGCGCGCCAGCTCATAGCCCACAAAGCGCGCGCCGTCATTGGCCTGCACCGGCGTGACCATCAAGCTGCGCGGCAATGCCCCGCCTTCCTGTGTGGCAATTACCCGGATCGTCGCGTTCAGCGCCATCTTGAGGTGTCGATCCGCAGTGCGGGTTTTGCCCCGGCGGCGCAATATCGGCAGCATTCCCGCGTCAATAATATCGGGGTCATCTTCAAATTGCAGATGCGAGCGGGCACTGCGATCGGTCAGATCGCGCGCCCCGGCAAGGGTTAATGCAAACAGCCCCGCGGCGAGCATCGTGAAAAGAAGATAGACCTTGCGCCCGCGCCCTTCTGGCCAGAGGGGCGGGGTCGCGGGGGCGATCATTTCAAGATCCAGCGCGGGCTGCGCCAGACGGGCGGCAAGCTGGCGGCGCTGGCCCTCATAGCCATCGAGAATTTCACGCTGGGCATCGGCGCGCCGGATCAGGTTGATCAGGTTCAACTCTGCAACGGTCGTCTTTGACAGCGTGCCCTCCAAGGTGTTGCGGTTTTTCGTGAGGGTCGCTTCGTCGTCGTTAAGCTGGCCGATTTGGGCGCGCATCGAAGCCGCCCAGGCTGTCAATTCATCGCGGATCGAGTTCTCGATTTCGATGACATGGGCGCGTTCGGTCAAGACACCGCCATAGGCATCGCCATAGCTGGCCGTAAGCTGCGCGAGTGCGCGTTTGCGCAGTTGCAACGCCTTGCGCAGATCGCTGATGACCTCGGGCTCGTCGGGCGAAATGCCCCCGTCCCCTGCCAGTGCCGCCTCGACCGAGCGCAGCTTGCCATGCAGTTCCGAGGATTGACGCTGAATATCGGACAGCTGTTCATTGACCAGAATGATGCGGCTTTGTTCCAGCGTTTCCGCGCGCCCAACCGAGGTGACGCCGCTTTCGACCTGATAGGCCTGCACTTCGGCGGCAGCCTTGGCGACATTGTCTTTTTGCTCGGCAATCTGCCCGTCCAGCAGCTCCAATGCGGCTGAGACGCGCTGTCGATGCTTGGCTTCGCGATCGGCGAGATAGATGCCGATCATCGCGTTGGGCACCTCGGCTGCCAATTCTGGAGTGGGCGCGCTAAAGCTGATTTGCACGACCTGGCTTTTGGTTTCGTGCCAGACCGAGAGGTGCTGATAATACGACGCCAAGATGCGCTCTTGGGTGCCAAGGGGTTGGCTATTGGGTGTTGCGGTGACGCTGAGGGCTGATTTCAGCTCTGTGACGGTGCTCTGGATCGCGCTGGGCGGTTTGGCTTTCGGGTTGAAGGCGGGTAGCGCTGCAAGATCGAAACGCGCGATGACCTGATCGGCGATCACGCGTGAGCGCAAGCGTTCAACCTCATCGCTCAGATCGGGCGCGGCCGCATCTTTGTTTGTTTCGACCGCAAGCGTGGGGTGAATGAGAAACCGTGCCTGCGCGCGATAGACCGGGTCAATTGCGATGATAAAGGGCAGTGCCGCAAGCGTCAGCAGGGCGGTGATTGCCCCGATAAAACGCACATTGCGCCGGATCATGCGCAGCATCGCGCTAAGGTCGAAATCGGCCTCGCGCGGCATTGCGGGATCTGGCGCAGCAAAGGTTAGCGGCGCATGGCGGTTGTGTTGAAGCTGGTTCATGCCGCCCCTCGCTGGGTGGGCACGCGTTGCAGGGCACCTTGGGAAACAGAGCGGTGCAGCGCGTCGAGCTTGCCAACATAGGCATCAATGCTCAGCGCGTTCAGGTAATGCGCCCGCCCTGCCTGCGCGAGTTTTGCGCGCATCTCGGGGTGGGCGATCAGATTGCCAAGCGCGTTGGCCAGGGCCTCGACATCGCCGACAGGGACGAACAGACAGGTTTCCCAATCGCGCAGGATTTCCTCATGTGCGCCCACTCGTGTGGTCACGACGGCCAGCCCATGCGCGAGACCTTCCAGCACTGCCATTGCCATGCCCTCGCCATGCGACGGCAGCACCAGAATATCCGAGCGCTCACATAGCGCGCGGGTCTCTGCGCTGCCCAGCCAGCCGGGCAGGCTTACCCGGTCCAGCAGACTCAAACGCTCTGCCTCGGCGTGATACTCATCGACGGGGCCATCGCCCGCCAAAACCGCTGACCAGTTCAGCGATTGCATGTTCGGATGGGCCAAGGCGCTCAGCAGTTCGGGCACGCCTTTGCGCGGCCCAAGCTGGCCAAGAAAGACGATTTTGCAGGGTGTGCCTTGCGGATCGGCCTGTGGCGCTGTGGCCTGTGTCTTGGCCGGCGCATCCCGCCCTTGCTGCGGGTCGGGGACGGCGTTGTGCAGCACGCCGATGCTGCGCGGAGGCACGCCCAGCAATTCGGTGGCGGTGGCGCGGTCGCGCTCTCCCAGAACGATGACGCGGTCGGCCCCGCGAAACAAGGCGCGGATCGCGCGTCTTTGCCAGATCGGGCGGCGTAGGAAATCGGCGGCGTAATCGAAGTCATGCAGATGCAGCACATGGGTGCAGCCCAACGTGCGCGCGCACGCCCCCAGAACCAGCTTGCGCGCCGTGCTGCCGCGTCCCGCGATATGCAGATGATGCACGCGCCCCGGTGCGACCAGCCGGTCTTTGATCATCAGCGCCATCGCACCCCATAGAATGAACGGCGAGCGCAGCTTGTCCCAGCGCGGGCCGCGCGTGTCGGTGACGCGGTGGTCATGGCTGTTTTGCGGGTGCGAGGCCAGAATATAGCCAATCAGCCGCCCGATGCCGCCGCCATGTTCGGTGCCGCCAGCGACGTAGTGACGAACGCTCGGCTCTGGCATCGGCTCTGGAAGTTTATGGGTATTGTTGTGCACGTGAACCTACCTGAAACCTGTCCAATACTGCTTTTACTGTCCGGCAGGCCTTGGCACCAAACAACGTGACTTCCCGATATCGCGCCCATCTGTTCGGTGGACTGCCTAGACCCTTTGGAGGATGCGGGCGTAAAGTTGATGGGCCTGCGCGCCGACAATTTCGGGGCCAACCACGCCGTCAGCCCATGCGCGCGCGCGTTCGCCGCAGCGCGCCAGCAGATCGCGATCTTGCGCCATCTGTGCGATCGCATCCGCCAGTTGCGCCGGGTCATTGGGGGCAACGACCAGCCCGGTTCCATGGGGTTCGACACTGGCGCGCAACTCTCCGACATCGGTGACCACCACCGGCTTGCCAAAGGTGGCGGCAACTGGCAGCACGCCGCTTTGCGAGGCTTCGTGATAGGGCAGCACCACCAGATCCGCGTCGAGAAACAGCTGCGCCACCTCGGGATCTTCGATAAAGCGGTGGCGGATGTCATAGCGCTCGGGGCGGCCCATCAGATCGCGCAGCGCCATCGGATCATCGCCCCGCCCAGCCACCACGATACGCAGGCCCGGCACGCGTTCGCCCAGCAGTGCCTCGGCGCGCAAAAGCGTATCTAACCCCTTATAGGCAAAGACCCGGCCAAACAGCAAAACCGTGAAACTGTCGTCAGGGGCGCGCCGCGCCAACCCCTTGGCGCGCGCCAGATCAGCGTAGCGCGGCATCGCGGGATGGGGCAGCACATGGATGCGTTCGGCGGGCTTGTGAAAGGTCGCAGCGGCGCTGTCGCGCAGGCTTTCGCCATGCACCACGACATCGCGCGACTGGCGCACCATCAGGCGCGGCGCCCAAGCTGGCAGGGTCGCGGTGTCGCGATCTCCGGGATGCAGGCGCGTGTCATGGATCGTCGTCAGAAGCGGGATTGGGCGCCAAAACGGCACCGCCAGATTGAGCCAAAGCGCGGTGTTGGAGAGCAGGTGGACAAGATCGGGTTTGCGCTGATGGATCAGCCGTGTCAGGCGCGCCAGAAAGGCCGGGTTGGCAAGGCTGCGATGGCGTGGCCAATCCATCAAGATAAGTTCAATCGCCGGATCAAGCGCCTCGGTCAGCGCGGCGAACCGCGCCCGCGGGGCCACCAATGTGACGGGCATATTGGCCGCCACCCCATTGGCGAAAGCAATGGTGTAATCGACCGGCTCGGATCCGATCAACAGCAGGTTCATCGCGCGCGCACCGGATCAGCGCCCCCAATGCCCGCGCTCGACACCTGTTGCATCGCGCGCAAACAGTCGAGGATACGGCGCGCAAGGTTCGGCTCTCCGGGGTCGCGCAAGCCGTTCCAAAGCAGGTCAAGCCGGGCGCTGGGTGCGGCCCCTTCCAGACGCGCGCGCGCGACCTGGTAGGGAAAATGATCATCTAATTCAAGGCGATGGGGCAGGTCGTGCGTGATCAGAAACTCATTGCTCGCCGCGACAGTCGCAGCCCAATGCACCATGCGTTTTTGCAGCATCTCGGCGTCATCTTGCGCGCGATACCAATTGTTGGCGTGAATAAGATAAAACCCCAAGACCTCGGGCAGGGCCGCGACGCGCGCGAAAAACGGATAGATCCCGACCAGCCAGGCATCGGCAGAAATACGAAAGCTGTCGGGAATATCGCCGATGCGCTGCCACAGACTGCGGCGCACCGAGACGGCTGAGGTCATTGGAAACGGCCAGCGCCCGCCCGAGCGCGCCATCAGCGCCGCCAGATCGCCCTGACACAGGCTGCGCGGAATGGGCGCAAAAGCGTCGCTGCCATCGGGGTGCACGGGTTGCAGGCGGTTATACACAAGCCCGATGCGCGGATCGCGCGCAAAAGCGGCGGCGGTGGCGGCCAGCTGGTCGGGGGAAACCAGTCATCGGCATCCAGAAAACACAGGATCTCGCCTTTGCTGTAGCGCACGCCGGTATTGATCGCGGCCGCCTGTCCGGCATTGGCCTGAAACACCGCCACGATCTGATCGCCAAAGCTGTTGATCACGGCGCGGCTGTCATCGCTAGAGCCGTCATCCACCACAATCACCTCGGCGTGCACGTCGCGTTGATCCAGCGCGCTTTGCACGGCGCGCGCCAGAAACGCGCCGTAATTGTAATTGTTGATGATGACGCTGATCAAAGGAGAGGTCATGCAGCAATGCTCCGCTCGGCGTGACAGATTGCCTTGCCGCCTTGACCGGTTTGCCAAGACGCAAGGGGGGGCGAAACGCCAGATCCGATTGGACGCGCCACGTTAGCCACGCACCAGATCGGGCAGGTTCAGCTCGACGATATCGCCGGGCTCAAGGGGGGTCTCCATCGTGGCGGGCACCTTGCGGGTTTCATTGGAGGCGCGGCGATAGATCACCACATTGGGCTCCACAGCGGCGATCCCTGCCTGCGGATCGCTTTTTTGCCCTGCCGCCAAAAGATGCCCGGCGATGATATCCAGTTCAGATTGCAGGGCCGCACGTTCGCGCAATGCTGCGCGATAGGATTCACGGTTCTTGATGCGGTTCTGGGTCGCCTCGACGCTGGTTTCGTGACGGATGCGCTCCATCGATTGGCGGGCGCGCGCGGCGAAGGCGTAATTCTCAAGCAGGTCGCGCGACAGACGCGAATCCTCACGTTGCAATTCCATCAACTGAGGCAGCGGCACCAGACCGCGCTCCACAAGGGTGCGGGTGCGCTCCACCTCATCGTGCTGCAACTGCTGTTCGTGTTTTTGAAAGGTCGCCTGTTGTTCCAGCACGTCGATTTCGACCTCGGCAAGCTTTACCGCAGTCTTGGCATAGGCCAGATTCGAGGACCGCTGAAACGAGAGATCCCGCAACAGGTCACTGTCGATTTTCTGGATCGCGCGGGCCTCGGCGGGGGCGTCTGGAGCGGCGTTTTGGGCCATCTCGGGCGGGTCTTGAGCGGGTGCATCGGCTTGGGCTAGCTGGGCCTTGAGGCGCGCGATCTCGCTATCGGTCTGTGCCAGCGACAGCGAAGCTGCGCGCTGGCGCGCCAGCAATTCCAGAACCTGACCAATGCCCACGGGCTCGACGCTTGTTGCGGTCTCCAGCCCACCCGCCGCGATCAGCGCATGGCGCACCGTCAATCCGGGTTCATAGGGAACAGCACCGCTGCGTTTCACCGCGCCGCCGATATAGATCGGGCGGTAGGTCGAGATTTCGACAAGCACCACCGGATCGAGCAGAATGTTAGCCTTGACCAGCGCCTCTTTGATCCGCGCGCTGATCTCATCAAGGTCGCTGCCGGCCACGGGAATGCCCCCGACAAGCGGCAGGCGGACGCGGCCATCGGCGTCGACCCGTGCATCGCGCGTCATCTCGGGCGTTCCCACGACCGCGACATACAGCACATCGCCGCGCTCAACCAAGGTCTCGGCGAGGACCGGAGCGCCGATCCCCTGCGCCAGCCAGATCGCGCCAAGGGCGCAGACAACCCGCGCGCCACGCATGATCCGTCTCATTTGCGAAGATATCCCCACGGTTCCCTCCAGAGGCAATAGTGGCCACATAGGTCAGACTAGCGGGTTCTTGCCCAAGACCTAACATGCCTATCAGGCGTAAGTTGCGTGCCACTCTACCTCTTTTGACGCCGTAAGGGGGCATGAGCCCTCATCCAGTTGATGCGCCCCCATGCGGAAAGGGGGCTTTCCTGAGCTTCTGCGCACCGTCACAGTCGAAGGCGAGCGCCCTTGCCGTGAGGATGATGCGTGGACGCATCCGGGCGGGGGGAGCCGTCTTGAGTCTGGAACTGGAGGTTTGCCCTTGGCCGTCGTGACGCCCGCAGCCCGATCGGCGCGCCGCTATCGCAGGCAAAGCCTGCATGTAAGCTGGCGATTGCTGGAATGGTGGGGCGTTGCGATTTCGCTGTTCTTGTTATCGGGGGCGGTGTTTCCACTGCTCTTGATGGTGCAGTCAGGCAGTCTTGGCGATTCAGAGCGCGGCGTTTTGCGCCTGATGCAATTGCCGGTGATCGCGATCACGTTGATCCTTTTGAGCCGCCATCTGGGCGAGCTTCTGCTGGCCATTCGCCGCACGCTGCCGATGTTTTCGCTATCTTTGCTGGCGTTTGCGTCGGCGTTCTGGTCGATTTCTCCGTCGATCACGTTGCGCCGCGCGATTGCGTTGATAGCGGCGATGTTGCTGGCCTATCTTTTGGCGATCCGGTTCACTCCGCGCCAGCTTTTGGTGCTGTTCTCATCCATCTTGGGCGGTTGTCTGGGCCTGAGCCTGATTGTTGGGGTGATCGCGCCGCAGATCGCCTTCATGCCCGATGATACCGGATTGCGCGGCATCTATACCCATAAGAATGTTCTGGGCTGGGCGGCCTGTCTGGGCTTCATTCTAGCCCTGGGTTTGATGGCGGATGCCGGAGGGCGGTTGTTTCGTCGTGGCGTCGTCTTGTTGTTGGCCAGCATTGCGTGCCTCGTGCTGTCGCAATCCTCGACCAGCCTGTTGGCGGCGGTCACGGGATTGGTGCTGTTTTGGGTTTACACGCTGTTGCACCGTAAGCGCGGCCTCGCGCGCGCGCTTTTGGTGTTGGTTGTGTTGCAACTGGCAGCGCTGTTGTTGCTGTTTTTAAGCGAGTTTCTGGTGCCTGTTCTGGAATCTCTGGGGAAGGATGCGACGCTGACGGGTCGTGTGCCGTTGTGGCATTTGGTGGATGGTTATATCGCTGAGCGCCCTTGGCGGGGCTATGGCTATGGGGCGTTCTGGAGCCAGAGCAACCCGGCCAAATTTGTCATCGAAGAGGCGCTGCAATGGATTCCGCCGCATGCCCATAATGGCTATCGCGATATGTTGCTGAACTTCGGGATTCCGGGGCTTGTGCTGCTGGTGCTGACGATTGTGCGCGCGATCCGGCGGGGGGGCGTGTTGCTGTGTGCGCAACCCGAAGCGGGCTGGGCGTGGATGAATGTGAGCATCGGGGTGATGGTCGTGCTCAACCTGTCGGAGAGCAACTTTCTGGCGCAAAACGACATTCAATCCCTGATGATGATGACCGTTGTCGCAATGTTTGGGCTGCGCGCGCCGCACTAGTTTCAGCGGGCGCGCGCAGGGCGGTTACTTGCGCGCATACACATCTTCGTAGCGCACGATATCGTCTTCGCCCAAGTACGCGCCGGTTTGCACCTCGATCAGCACCATCGGAAACTTGCCGGGGTTTTCCATGCGATGGGTCGCCCCAAGCGGGATATAGACCGACTCGTTTTCGCTGATCAGGCTCACCTTGTCGTTGACCGTCACACGGGCGGTTCCTGCCACCACGATCCAATGTTCCGAGCGGTGGTGATGCGATTGCAGCGATAGCGCCGCGCCGGGATGCACCACGATGCGCTTGACCTGAAACCGGCTGCCGGTGGCGAGGCTTTCAAACCAGCCCCAAGGCCGGTGATCCTTGGGGAATTCCGTCGCCTGTTTGGCCTTTTGGGCGCGCAGTTTTGCGACCACTTCTTTGACCTCTTGGGCGCGTGAGGCATCCGCGACAAGCACCGCATCAGGCATCGCCACGGCGATCACGCCGTGCAGGCCAAGGCCAACCAGTTGCAGCCCCTCATCTTCAGATCGCAGCAAGCTCATATCGCAATCAATCGCCGTGGCGGCCCCTGACAGCGCAACGCCGCGCGCATCCGGGTTCGAGGCGCGCAAGACCGCGGCCCAATCGCCCAGATCCGACCAGTCGGTGTCCAATGTCACCACCGCAAGATTGCGCGCGCGCTCCATGATGGCGTAGTCAAAGGAAATCTCGGTCGCTTCGGCCCAAGAGGCGGAATCCAAACGGATAAAATCCAGATCTGGACGTGCCGATTCAACAGCAGACGTGACCGGATCCAGCAAGTCTGGCGCGTGCTCGGCAAAGGCTGCGATGATCGTGCGCGCCGAGGCCAGCACGATCCCGGTGTTCCAAAGATAGCCGCCTTGGGCCAGCATATCAGCCGCGTGCGCCGCATCGGGTTTTTCGATGAAACGCACGATGTCGCGTGGCTGCTGGCTGTCCGTTTCGGGATCGCTCGACGGGGCGGGTTCGATATAGCCATAGCCGGTTTCAGGTCGGGTTGGGGATACGCCGAAGGTGACAATCTTACCCGCCATTGCAGCACTTCGGCCCGCCTCGATGGCGGCCAGAAATCGCGTGCTGTCCGTGACGACATGATCCGAGGGCGCGATCAATAACAGACCGTCGGGCGATGTGCGCTCTAGATGCACGGCGGCGGCCAGAACGCTTGGTGCGGTGTTTCGTGCCAGCGGTTCGATCAGCACGGCAGACGGGGTGATCCCGGCCGCGGCGAGCTGCTCGGTCACGATAAAGCGGAAATCGGTATGGGTCAGGATGATCGGGGCGTGAAACCCCGCGCCTGACATCCGCCGTGCCGCAGCCTGAAACAGGGTCTGGTCATCCATCAAGGGCGCGAACTGCTTGGGATAGCTTTTGCGCGAGAGCGGCCAAAGCCGGGTTCCAGAGCCGCCGCACAAAAGGGCAGGGGTGATCGTTGCCGCGCCCTTGGGGCGTCTCGGCTCTGATCCGGGGCGACTGTCGCGACGTGTTTCGGCCGCTGAGGCAGGCGTGTCTTGCACGCGCCCGCGGGCCTCTGCATGAGTCATTTCGATACCGTTTGCCATGGTCGATCATCCTTTGCAAAGCTGTGCAGCCGAGCCAATGCGGCGCTGTTTCACATCTGACCCCAAGGCTCGCTCGTGCGAATGGCGCGTGCACTCGCACGGCAGTCGCGCGCCCGAGCCTCAGTCAAAGTCTCTTTCCATCGACGGTCATTGTGAGGCGCAAGTAAATCCCACCGATCGTTGCGCGCGGTATCCTCCGGAGGAGCGGGGACACCTCCTTTTGGCGTAGGGCTATCCCCCTGGTGCAGTGGGCTTGCTTCCAATGAAGGGGGCCACCCAGCCAGAAAGCGCAGCGTTGTGTCATTCATCCAAGTTTTCCGTGGATTGGCGCGCGCCTACCGTCGAGGGGTGCAAACATCTCGGAGCTTGCGATGACCCTGCGTAGTGAAAGCCTGCAAGATCAGACCTGGGACGCGACGCCAATCGATGTGCCGCTGAACGAGGGGATGGCCGCGCGCCATGCAGCGCCAGTGCAGCCTCTTGGAACAACCAATGTGTTGGGCGTGGCGGTGTCGGCGCTGAATATGGATCAGGCGGTGAGCTTGGTTCAGGATGCGGTGCGAACGCGCCGGCGGGGCTATATCTGCGTGGCAGGGGCGCATGGGCTTGTCGAATGCCAAACCGATCCCAGTCTGCGTGATGCTTATAATGCGGCGATGGCAGTGACGCCCGATGGCATGCCGCTGGTTTGGGCACTGCATGGCGACGGGCATGACAGCGCGGGGCGGGTTTATGGCCCCGATCTGATGCGCCTGTTGTTTGCCAAAGGCGTCTCCAGCGGGATGCGGCATTTCCTGTATGGCACCACACCCGAGTCGCTGGAGCGGCTGAGTGTGGCGTTGCAAAGCCAATATCCCGGGGCCGAAATCGTCGGCGTTCATGCGCCACCCTTCCGCCCGCTGAGTGCGCAGGAAGAGCGCGAGGTGAGCGCTGTGATCAATGCCGTCAAGCCCGATGTCGTTTGGGTCGGGCTAAGCGCGCCCAAGCAAGAGCGTTGGATGGCCGCGATGCGCGACAAGCTGGAAGCTCCGGTCTTGATTGGCGTTGGCGCCGCGTTCGACTTCATCGGAGGCAATAAGCGAAGCGCGCCCGCGTTTTTGCAACGCGCCGGGCTGGAATGGGCGTTTCGTCTGATGACAGAACCGCGTCGGCTGTGGCGGCGCTACGCCAAGTGTGTGCCCGCCTATATCTGGCTGCGGTTTTTGCAAAAGACCGGGCTGCGGGCCTTTCCGATTGTGCCCGCTATCGACGTTTCAAATTCTGGAAGGTCACAATCATGACAAAACCTATTGGTGACATTCATCGCGCCTCGCTTTCGTGGCCCTCTGCGAACCCAAGCAACAGCACCATTGCGCCTGACCCCTTGGCCGGGGCGAGCCCCGTTTTGAGCAGCGGTTCGGTGTCTGAAGCCCCCTCAGGGGTAACGATGCCATGGCAACGCACCCTGCCGCTGACAACGCGGCGCGCGCTTTGCGCCGGGGCGGTTGCGTTGGCCGATATCGTGGCGTTTGGCGCGGCCTATCTTCACCTGAGCTTCGTGGTAGATGCCAGTGTGCTGGGGTGGGTGCCTGTAGCGATCGTGATCGCAGTTTTGGCCCTGCATTGGCTGGTCGGGTTCTATCCCGGAGATCGCTTGCAGCCGCAAGAAATTCTGCGTCGCGATCTGCTGGCGTTTCTTGGTGCAGCGGTGCTGGTGGCGGGGATTGGCGGATTTGATTCCCGCGGCTGGAGCGGCGTTGCGATGTCCGAGTTTTTCTTGGTGATCGCGACGGTCTTGCAGATGCCTGCGCGCTATCTCGTACAGCGTTTGCTGCATCAGTTAGGGCTATGGGGCACGCCGACCCATTTTCTCACCGCGCCCGATATGGCGCGCCGTCTTGAGAGCTTTTTCGCGCTTAATTGGCGCTATGGCTTGATCCCGACCCAAGCGCCCGGCGCTATCGCCGCGCTGGACCGCACCCCCAGCCCCGAGGCCGCCGCCGATCTGCATCGCCGTTATGCGCAGGTGCTGGTTCTGGCCGATCTTCCCCAGATGCGCATTTCGGGAATTGGTCCGCGCGCGTTGCGCGGCGCGGTGGGCGAAAAGATTGTCGATCTGTCCTACGTTCCGATCAGCGCGCGCAAACGCGCCTTTGATTTGGCGATTGCGATCCCTGCGATGATCGTGGCGGCACCAATTCTTGCGCTGGCGAGCGCGGCGATCTGGATGGTCGATCCCGGCCCGGTGTTCTACCGTCAGGCGCGCGATGGCCATAATGGCCGCGTGTTGCGCATGCTCAAGCTGCGCACGATGTATCGCGATGCCGATGCGCGTTTGCAAGCTTTGCTGCGCGATGATCCTGTCGCGCGCGCCGAGTGGGAAACCCATTTCAAACTGCATAACGATCCGCGCATCTTGCCCGTGATCGGGAAGTTCCTGCGCGCCTCAAGCTGTGATGAGTTGCCTCAGTTGCTGCATGTGATCAGCGGCGAGATGAGCATCGTCGGCCCGCGCCCGTTTCCCGATTATCACTTGGCTGCGATGCCCCCGGAGTTTCGGATCAAGCGGGGCTCTGTCGCGCCGGGGATCACCGGGCTTTGGCAGATCACGGCGCGCAGCGATGCCGATCTCGCGCTGCAGCAACAGCTTGACGAACATTACATCGATAACCGGTCCATCTGGCTCGACCTGTGGATCGTTCTGGGAACCTTTGCGGCTCTGCTCGGGCGCAAGGGAGCTTACTAAATGCGCGTGGTTGGGCGTGCTGGTTTTATGATTAGGAGACAGAAATATGTGCGCGGATAAGACAATTCTCGTAACGGGGGGTGCGGGGTTTCTCGGCTCTTACTTGTGTGAACGCCTGCTGGAGGATGGCAATGATGTGCTGTGCCTCGACAATTTCCATACCGGCAGCAGGAGCAACATTCTGCATCTGCTGGATGACTACCGCTTTGAGCTGATCCGCCATGACGTAACGGTGCCGATCTGCGCCGAGATTGACGAGATTTACAACCTCGCCTGTCCTGCCTCGCCGGTGCATTACCAGATCGATCCGGTGCAGACCGTGCGCACCAATGTGCATGGCGCGATCAACATGCTGGATCTGGCGATGCGCGCCAATGCCAAGATCTTTCAGGCCTCCACCAGCGAAGTTTACGGCGATCCGGCGATGCATCCGCAGGTCGAGGGCTATTTCGGCAACGTCAATCCGATCGGTCCGCGCGCCTGCTATGACGAGGGCAAGCGCTGTGCCGAGACGCTGTTCTTTGATTATCACCGCCAATATGGTGTCGATATCCGGATGGCGCGGATCTTTAACACCTACGGGCCGCGGATGCGCCCCGATGACGGTCGCGTGGTGTCGAACTTCATTATGCAGGCGCTGAAAGGCGAACCGATCACGCTGTATGGCGACGGGATGCAGACACGCTCGTTCTGCTATGTCGATGATCTCATTCGCGGCATCATGGGGCTGATGAATGCGCCAGATACCGTGCCGATGCCGTGCAATCTGGGCAATCCGGTTGAGTTCACGATGCGACAGTTGGCTGAAACCATCCTGGAGCTGACCGGCTCGCGTTCGATCCTGACGACCCGGCCGTTGCCCCAAGACGACCCGACCCAGCGCAAGCCCGATATCTCGCGCGCACGCGAGTATCTGGGATGGTCGCCCACGATCGAGCTGCGCGAAGGTCTGATGCGCACGATCACCTATTTCGAAGGCGAGCTTTCCGCCCCTTCGAGTGCTCCGCAACGCAAAGCGCCGCTGCTGCGTCGGACCCGTCCCGTGGAACCCCATACCGAGGCTTTGGCTCGCGGCATGATGTCAAACGGAGCGCATCTGTGAAACTCATCGTGTTCGGCCACCGGCTGGAACTCGGAGGAACGCAGGTGAATGCGATCGAACTTGCTGCCGATCTTCGCGATCGGCACGGGTTCGATATCGTCTTCCACGCCGCGCCAGGTCCAGCATTGGACTTGGTTGCGGCGCATAAACTGATCTACTCGCCCGCGCCGGATGTGCGTTTGCATCCCTCGATGGCGCGAATCAAGGCGTTGCGTGCGCTGGTGCAGCGCGAGCAGCCTGATCTGATCCATGCGTGGGATTGGTGGCAGGGGCTTGAGGCCTATAGCGGTGTACATCTTCCGATGGGGGTGCCGCTGGTGATTTCCGACATGATGATGAGCCTCACACGCGCGATGCCGCGCGAGGTGCCCACGACTTTTGGCTTTGTCGAGCAGCGTGATCGCGCGGTGCGCGCGGGCTGGCGACACACGCATCTGCTGTTACCCCCGGTCGATGTGCACGCCAATGCGCCCGGCATTGGCGATGGGGCGGCGGCGTTTCGGGCGCGCCATGGCGTGCGCGCAGACGAGATCGCGCTGGTCTCGGTGTCGCGCCTTGCGAAGGTGATGAAATCCGAAGGTCTGGTGCGCGCGATCAAGGTGGTCGGCGAATTGGGGGCTCGGCTGCCGTTGAAACTGGTGATCGTGGGCGATGGTGAAGCGCGCGCTGAATTGCAGCACATGGCCGATGTGGTCAATGCCCGGCTTGGACGCGATGCGGTGATTTTGATCGGCGCGATGAACGACCCGCGCCCGGCCTATGACGCAAGCGATATCGTGCTGGGCATGGGCGGTTCGGCGCTGCGTGGTCTGGCCTTTGCCAAACCGCTTGTGGTGATCGGCGAGCGTGGGTTTGCGCGCCTCTTCACGCCCAAAAGCACCGACGATTTTTTGCAAAGCGGAATGTTTGGCATTGGGGATGGCGGCGCTGAAAACCTAGAGATGGAAGAGGCGCTGGACACCCTGTGCCAGTCCAGCGAAACGCGCCATGCGCTGGGTGAATTTGGCCGCAGTTTCGTTGTGAAATATCATGGGCTCGAGGCGGTCGGCGATGGGCTTGCGCAGGTCTGCCACGAAGCCGCTATGGCGCGCCCGCAGCTGA